>CAYMWL010000162.1:0-2876 GCA_964394305.1 uncultured Pirellulaceae bacterium | reverse complement strand
AACAGCGGTTACGTGGGGAGCGATTTCTTCACGTTCACGGCGAATGACGGCGTCGGCTCCGGCACCGGCACCGTCTATATCACGGTCACCAACTCTTCCCCCACGGCTTATTCCAGCTCTCAGAATATCTTGCACGATACGGTGCTGACGGCAGCGGTGAGCGGCTCCGACATGGACTACGACACCATCACCTTCGGTGATGCGGCCGCGGGCTATGGTGTTGTGGTTATGAATCCGGATGGCAGCTACACCTACACTCCCAATGCGGGCTTCGTGGGCACGGATACTATCAACTTCACGGTGTCCGACGGCACGATTAACTCGCCCACGAACTCGGGCACGACGTCAGGCACGGTTACCGTTGACGTTTACAACACGGTTCCCACGGCCAATACCAGTTCCGAAACGGTGCTACACACGCTTACGCTGAACTCCTCGGTCACCGGCAGCGATGCCAACGACGATGCGCTCACGTACAGTGTCGCTACTGGTCCCAGCCACGGCACGCTGACGCTCAATGCCGACGGCACATATGTGTACGAGCCTGATTTCACCTATGCCGGTTCCGATTCGTTCACGTTCAAAGCACACGATGGAGCGCAGTACAGCAGCGAAGGCACGGTTTCGATCGATGTCACCAACACCGAGCCAGTCGCGGCCAACGACGACGTGTTCGAGTATCCGGAACCGTGGGATGAATACGTCGACATCGACGTGCTGGGCAACGATTACGACCCCGATGAAGGTGATGAGCTAACCATTGTATCGGTGACTTCACCAGCTAGTGGTGCAACGGCGCAGATTGTCGAGGATGCGTATGGCAATCAGTTTGTTCGATATTGGCCGGCGGAATATCCGGGCGAGGCCACAAACACCGTCTTTTCGCTCGGCACGGAGTTTCAATACACCGTCGCCGATGCCACGGGCGCGTTAGCGCAAGCCGATGTAACCAAGATTGAACTCATTGCCAACCTGACTGGCGATTTGGACTTCAACGGCCAGATGAACGGCTCCGACGATGCCCTGGAAGACAGTCGTGGCGTAGTCCTCGTCATCAGCCCGGATGAATCAGATCGCCCGCGCACGCCGATTGCAGTGTCGCGCCGCATCGGCGGTGCAACATCCGGAACTCTCACGCTCACCTATCCGGGCGTCTTTATCACGATCTATGACTCTTCCACGGGGGGCTCGGTCATCACTTCGGGCACGTCTTGGGACGCACTGGGCTCATATCCAACTACGGTCTACGCGGCGGCGTCAACCTCATTGTATGGGTCAGAAACCGTGACTTTGACTTTAGATGCCGCGAAGGGAGATGCGAGCGCCAGCGTGTTCGACACACTCATGGTTTATGTCGCTGAAATTGACCTGGATTTTGGTAAACTCGGCGATAATATTGAAGAACAAGATGATAATATTGGCGCACTTATTGCCGTTAACCAAAATGACACCAATAGGAATCTGGTCCAAGACAACCTGGAACGCACTGACAAATCCAACGAAGGCTATGTAGGGGGCTTGTCGGACGATCCTGAGTTGATTCCAGTCGTCATTCGAGTGAACGGACTTCCCGCATGGGCGCCGTCCCCGACGCTGGAAGTTCCCGGTGGTTATCAGGCCTGGAAAACGGCTCAGAGGTACGTTTGGAACCCCAACAACACTGATTACATTCCCAATGGAGAGGCAGTTAGAAGCATTCCTTCCACGATCTACATCGAGGCGCGCGGTCAGGACGCTGGGGACATCAAGGTCAAGAGCGTCATTGGATCCATCGAAACCAAGACTTGGGTTCATGAACAGCCCGTGGCCCTCACCATCAACCAGGTCCCCAGTTACTTGTTCGCCTCGGCGCAGTATGCAACGCCCGTGAAGTTTACGGTGACCTCTGGTGGTGGTGAAACGAACAACGTCAGCGTGTCGGATATCTCTACCGATTTCCGCTACCAGTACTATTTTGGTCACGAGGAAGACTTTTCCCCAAAGAAGTATAACGACGTCCTGGCGAGCGCAAATGTCGGCAGTCGCTTTGTGGCAGGAGACGGACCTTCGCGGGGCAACGGGAGTTCGGAGCAGTATACGGCCTTTGTTTCCTCAGGGACTTTTCAGTCGATTGACACCAGTTGGTTTGACACGTTTGTAAATCAAGGAAAATTGCTATTAAACAATCCTTACTTCACCATGGAGGCATTCGTGGAGAAGGAGCTGGCGCCAGGCGTGATCCGGCTAGTTCGTGCTGTATCGCCTTTCGCTCCCGACGCCGGAGCAAAAGTCGGATCCTTCATGGACAAACGCGCAAACGCCGTCGATCTCGGAGCAGGGTCAGAGGGCAGGGCTCGAACGTTCGATGTCGAATTCGCCAGTAAGGTCCAGTACTTCGCAAAGGAAGGCGGGGAGACCTTTCAAGAGTATGAAGATGAATCTGCCGGCGATGGGCACTTCTCGGCGGCCGGGGGCACCTTTCCAGGGGGTGCGACAAGTTCACTCACCGACGTTGGGACCTTGGACTACGGAAGAACCGTCGTGGTGCGTAACATTTCCACCCTGGCCGGGAGTTACTACATTTCTTATGGACCTCGAACGCTCGACGCGGGAATCCTCATGCCTGGGGAACTCGCTATGGATTTAAGCAAAGATAAGGGGCAAGTGCATAATGGGTTCTTGGCAGATGCGCAAGTGTCGCTGAGCGCCAAGGCCGATAACCTCGACGCTCAGCGGAACTACGGTGTTGCGAGCGCAATAGCTGGTATAGGATGGGCTGTCACGAAGGAAAAAGTCAGCATGGCGTTTGGCGTGATATCATCCCTGGCTGCGCTGGGTGCATCGGCGTAACCGTTCACGGCCTGGCGTGAATTGCTCTTCGCGCCGAGGCGAAAATT
>CAYMWL010000161.1:0-2994 GCA_964394305.1 uncultured Pirellulaceae bacterium | reverse complement strand
CGGCAACGTCGCGTGTCAATTACACTCCGAAATGTGCTGCATGAACCCACAAACTAAAGCAGTCAAATCGATCGTTTGAGTAACCGCCGCAGCTCCTCAACTTTCCTCGGCGAATCCGTGTTCCAGTGCAGCATCGCGTGACAATTCGGACAGATCGGCACGAGATCTGTTTTCGGATCAATCTCGTACTCCCCGTCTCTACTCGCCACTTCTTGGCGGTGATGGACGTGCATGAACCCTTCGCCCAGTCCACCGTACCGCTCCGGGAAAGAGAGCCCGCACGCGGCACAGACAGCCTTGTGGTGCTTGAGGCATGCTTCCCTGGCAAGGCGACTTCGCCGCCGGGCAGCGATCACACTTTCGTAGACCGCTCCCTCGCGGAACAGTAGAGACCACGTCATCAAATCGGCATTCTGCAGCGGAGGGCATGCAATCACCGCGACGTTATCCAAGTGCTGGAACCATTGCCGTTCACTTTTCCACTTTACGACGAGTTCATCGACGAGCAGATCGAATTGCGGCAGTCGCTTCAGCGTGTAGTAGTGGTGCTCAGGGGCCTCTTTCCATATCCACAGGACATCCTCTGGCAGCTCCGACCGTGGGACTGTCTTGTGGCCAGCGACTTGATAAACGCCGTAGAACCGAGCTCGGCCACCACCATCACCGACGAACGAAACGACCAATTTCGCATCGCCATACACCGGCTTCGCCTGCCACGCCTGATACTCCTCGAACTGGTCGGATCGCAGTAGCTCGTCGAAGTCCATGCCCTTGCGATTGTCCTGATGGCGAACCATTCGAGCGGTCTGCTTGGTGTCGAAACCGAACTGTGCAAGTACATCGATTAGCCCCATCCGATACTCCTCTGCAGCAGCTTAGGAAAGTCGTCCGCTCGCCCTGCGTTCTTGCTCTAAGACGCCCCGTCAGGATCAGGTCGGCGTGGTCGTAAACGCCCCAGTGGACGAGGCCGACAGCGGAGTGTTGCATGATACTGAAGTGGCCATTGGATGTCTCTGAGCCCCAGTTCGATGTTCGACTTAATGACAGCCCGACGGCGACCCGGGCGGTCGATTTTCAGAATCACAGCCACCGCTGGAATCGCTTTTAGACGCTACCGGCGGACAAGCAAAACGACGTTTGGCCTTGCTCCTAGCCTGAAATGCTGCCCCTGTCAAAGAGCACTCATTGGACGGCAGCAGCACGTCGCCAGATTGCGATTCTGACGCCTGCTTACCTTGTCATTCAGACCAATTCACCACGGGCTGGGAACCATGTGCCACTACCCAGTACTGGTCCGGTGCGAGCGAGCGATTAAATACAATCGGCCTTTCGAGTGCAGACCAGCCTGCTACGTTAGCAGCCGCCGCTTGACCTGTTCGCGTGTGCAACCGTCAGGATAAAGAGCGGCTCTGTACACTCCGCTGACACCGCGAATCCTGCCTGACTGGCATCACGGCGGACCATGCGATAACCACCTGAACATCCTCGTTCAATACGATCTTGCCTGGCAAAACTTGACCCGGCACCCTTGGTCGGCGATGGTGTTGTTGCCCCTCGCAGCCATACCCTGAGCACCCCCGCCATGCCCTTTGCACACCTACCCGCAGGCCTCCTTTTGCTGGCCTTCACACTGCTCGTCTGCCCCCTCTCCAGCCATGCTCAGCCGCCCGTTGATCTAGGCCCGATTACCGAGCGTCACGAGATGATACCCATGCGTGACGGCAAGCAGCTGTCCGCGTACTTGTATTTCCCTCAAGGCGACGGTCCTTGGCCGGTGGTGTTTGAGCAGCGGTATGCCGACCTTCGTGGAGCTGCCACCAGGAAGGCTGCTGCGAGGCTGGCGGAAGTGGGTTATGTCGTGGCTCTGGTCAACTTCCGGGGCACCCATCTGTCCGAGGGTAAATGGGTCGGCTACCGGGCACTGGGCTGGGGTGAGCTGAAGGACGGCTACGATACGTGCGAATGGCTGGCGAAGCAGTCCTGGTCCACTGGCAACATCGGCACTTTCGGCAGCTCACAAGGCGGCTTTGCTCAGAACTTTCTGGCCGTCACGCAGCCGCCGCACCTCAAGTGTCAGTACATGGTCGACACGGGGCTGAGCCTGTTCCAGGAAGGCTATCGAATCGGCGGCATCACGCGGCCCAACCGGTTCACTGCTCTCGAAAAGGTATGTCGCAATCCGCAAGATAACCGTGATCTGCTCGCCGAGTGGTTCCAGCATCCTCACTACGACGATTACTGGCGTGCGGAAGATTGTTCGCTGCACTTCGACCAGATGAACGTGCCGTGTTTCACCATCGGCAGCTGGTACGACTTCATGAATCAAGGCTCGATTGCCAGCTTCCAAGGTCGCAACAAGCACGGTGGCCCGAACTCTCGCGGCAAACAGCAGCTGGTAATCGGCCCCTGGCTGCATGGACGTCTGAACAAAGGGAACCGAGTCGGTGAGCTGGTTTACCCGGAGAACGCTGTTTGGCCCGAGCACGAGCACATGCTTCGCTGGTTCGACCACTGGCTCAAAGGCAAAGACAACGGCGTCGAGAAAGAACCAAAGGTCCGGTACTACGTCAAGGGAGCCGTGGGCGAGGAAGGTGCTCCTGGCAACGAATGGCGAACGGCGGACGACTGGCCACCTGCTGCAACGATAAAGCCGCTTTACTTGGCAGCAGAGGGCAAACTGTCTGCAGAAGCTTCAAAAGAGGAGAAGGGTTCAACGAGCTTCACAAGCGATCCGCTCAAGCCGATGGAGATGCCCGGAACTGCTTTCCTGGGAGCCAAAGACGCTCGCACCTTCGAGAAGCAAGCAGACGTGCGAACATTCTCGACAGAGCCGCTAACCGAACCAGTTGAATGGACGGGACGAGTGCGAGCTGAGCTGTACGTGTCATCGACCGCGAAAGACACTGACTTCATCGTGCGTGTCAGTGACGTCTATCCCGATGGCAGGTCAATCTTGATTATTGAGTACCCCTGGCGGGCTCGTTACCGCGAAGG
>CAYMWL010000160.1:0-3047 GCA_964394305.1 uncultured Pirellulaceae bacterium | reverse complement strand
GCGATCCCGGCCTGGGTGCTGGCGATCCGGGCGGCGTGCCACCGGCCGAGGAACCCACTTGCAACTCGCCCGGCTGCATGGGCGAACCACCATGCGACTCCCCAGGCTGCCGAGAGCCGGAACCGGTGCCAGAAGAGCCAATTCCAGAACCAAAGCCCTGGCCCCTTTTCAATGCTCGTCACCAGCGTCACCGGCTCAGCCGGCGGACCGTATACCGTGGAGTTTCTCGGCATGCTGGCCGGCGTCGACGTTTCTGCGTTGACTGCCGACGCCAGCAACTTGACGAATTACACGCTGCAGAATGGTGTCCGTTCCGCGAACGTTCACGGAACGGAGACGATTCAGAAGGAGTGCCTCGACCGTTTCGTGATCTTCGGCGAGTCGCACATGGATCATGTTTGCAAGGAATATCTGGAGTACTACCACACTGAGAGGCCGCATCAGGGTCAAGGGATCGAAAACGAGTTGCTGATCACGAAGCGGATGGCGACGCCAGTTGATGCGATACCGCTCGACGAAGTTCGGTGCTCGGAGCGATTGGGTGGGTTGCTGAAGAGCTACAGTCGCAAGGCGGCGTGACAAGCCACACCGGCGAATTGCGGGACAGTTCAAAGACGCGGTGCAAGGAACCGACACCTTCAGTAACAAAAACATTCTCCGCGCGCTCTCGGATGCGATTGAATAACGTCCGCACCAACCAAAATCGATCGTTCGTCAATGATTCACCGC
This sequence comes from uncultured Pirellulaceae bacterium, assembly GCA_964394305.1. GTDB lineage: Bacteria > Planctomycetota > Planctomycetia > Pirellulales > Pirellulaceae > Anatilimnocola. The sequence continues at coordinate 2,318 of CAYMWL010000160.1, read as the reverse complement.
TGGTATCCGAACGAACCATGAGCGCCAGACAGGTTCACCGGAAGTTCTGATTTCGAGCCCCTGGTGCTGAGCCCACGTGTCGACCGCGGATTTGACTTCAAATCGGCCAGATGGGAGCACCCCGTCGAGGTAGTTGTAGCCGCAAAGGATGCCGCCGGGGCGAATTTTCGCGGCCCAGAGTTTGATGTCCTCTTCAACACCAGCACGATCATGGCGGGCATCTAAGTAGACAAAATCGAGCGATCCATCGACGAATTGAGTAGCAGCGTCGGCCGACGTCATCCGCAGGATCGAACAGCGGGCCCCGAACGGTTTGAGGCGACGCAGCGTTTCGGCGTAGTTTTGTTCGTGCTGCGACTGAGGGACGTTGTTGATGTCGTAGTAGTCGCCTTCGCCGAACATTTCCGTCCAGGGATCGACACAGTGAAGCCTCTTTCCCTCCCACGACTGGAGCAGTACCTCGGCGTACTCTCCTAGGAAGGTGCCAACTTCAACTCCTTCCCCGGTTAGCTTCAGTTGATTAAGAATCCGGGAAAAGTCCTGGCGGCTAGGCATGATGATGTCGGGCCAGGTTGAAGACCATTGGTTCAGATCGTTCACCAGCAGATTGGCGTCATATTCAATTTCCAATTCGACCCAGCCGCCGGAGATATCTTCGGCTCGCTCGAAGCGACTGGCAGCGGGGAACTCCTCATCCAGAAACTGGTGCATGGCAATCGTGAATGACGCGTCGTCAAAATTGAGAAAGGTCTTGCCAGCACATAAGGCCCGGATCTGTTCTGTCAGCAGTAGCGGCGTAGGCGGAATCGGCGATCCCACAGGCAAGCCAGGTATGTTTCGGTCGGCGTTCTCCTGTGGTATCCCTGTCACTCCGTGTGGATAGAAACCAATGAACTTCCCTTCCTCCAAGAGCCAAGTTGGCTTAAATGGTTCGTGTTTCATGCGGTAGTTAAAAACCGCAATCAACAGCAACAGCCCGTAATACCGGTCCTCACTGATGAAGTTTTCAAACTCGCAATAGGCTTCCCAGACCCATTTCCGCTGCATGACATGCGGGATGTGGGCTTCATAATTGAGCGCCGGATATCCGAGCCGGCCGAGCGTGTCGATCGTCCGCCAGAGGGCGTCTTTGTAAAGTCCTCCGCCGCGGGTTTTCAGTTTTGCAGGGTCATCAAGCGCTCTTACCTGGGCCAACAATCCGACGTCCACCAGTTGCAATAACACGTTGTCGTCGGACATCCAGACATAATCTGCGGACAAACCCGGAATCAACGATCCGAGCAACGCGAGCAAGAATTGATTTCGCACGGGCAAGCGAAAGCGAAACGGCCGGCTCAGATATTCGTGCCCGACATGTTCCACGACTCGCTTATCCGCCGTCAGCCACGCCGGCCGATCACCGAGAATCCACAGCTTGCCCGCGTCCGCAAAGTTCCGCTCGACGCTCCGCAGCACATACCGCAGTTCTTCGTCCTCGTGAGCCGAATGGCGAAAGGGAATGACAATGTCCACAAATTATTTCTCCCCAGGCCGCCCCGCACCCTCACAACATAAAAAGCGTCGACCAAGCAACGCCGGCAAGTCGCCCCAGCTATCAGGGGGTTGCTTGATAACACTTTTGGCAATATCTGGAAAGCGGCAAAGCGTTACAGGCAAAACACTTGCAGAATTTGCCGCGGAGATTTTGATAACGTCTCGAACCATAGTTCGATTGTTCGAAATCGCGGCAACCATCCATTGCATAAGAATTTGCGCCGCAATACGCATTTGTTGCTCGATAACCCCTCGATAGCGGTTCATACCTCTTTCTCCCTCGGCTGATGTTATCACTGGCGTTATCAACACGCTTTTGATAGCGAACTGATAACGATCTGCCACAATGCCCGCCAATTCACACGCCCCAGCAAACCCACCGCGCAGCAACAACGAACCCTCCGACGCGCAAATCGCCAGGGCCTGAATGTGATCTTTTGTGCATTATCGCCCGCAAACCCAATTTGTCAAGCGGGGCCGACGAATGTCCGAGCTGCTTATCGTGCTGGCGCTCGTCAGGTTCGCCAAGTGCGATCCTTTACCAAGCGCTCGGCATCGTTTTATTCAATTCGCAAATCACTTTGAGAACCACCGCCGAGCGGAAGCACAGGGCTTTGCCAAAAGGCCGCCGAATGCCCCATTGCGAACCCGAGTGTGTACCCGCCACGGCACTGGAACGGCCAGTTGCACACTTGCGCGAACCCTAACAACAACTGTGCCACCCCGCCGCCCAGGGCAATCGCATCTTAATCGCCGGAAAATCCGCAGAGGATTCGTTCGAGGAA
>CAYMWL010000159.1:0-3071 GCA_964394305.1 uncultured Pirellulaceae bacterium | reverse complement strand
CCGTTCGTCCGCGGTGGTAAGGCCGGTCTGTTCGGCGGTGCCGGTCTCGGTAAGACGGTTATTCTCACCGAGCTCATCGCTCGTATCGCCAGCAAGCACGGTGGTTACTCGGTGTTCGCCGGCGTGGGTGAACGAACCCGCGAAGGAACCGACTTGTGGCTCGAAATGCAGGAAGCCCAGATCGGCAACACCGGCCGTTCGGTTATCGAACAAACCTGCATGGTGTTCGGCCAGATGAACGAACCACCAGGCGCCCGTCTCCGCGTCGCTCTCTCGGCCCTCACCATGGCCGAATACTTCCGCGACTTGACCGGTAAGGACACGCTGCTGTTCGTCGACAACATTTTCCGCTTCTCGCAAGCCGGTTCGGAAGTGTCCGCGCTCCTCGGTCGTATGCCTTCCGCGGTGGGTTACCAACCGACCCTCGCCACGGAAATGGGTGCGCTGCAAGAACGGATCGCGTCGACCAAGAAGGGCGCTATCACCTCGGTGCAAGCCGTGTACGTCCCCGCTGACGATCCGACCGACCCTGCTCCGGCTACCGCGTTCGGTCAGCTCGATGCGTTCCTTTATCTCGAGCGCTCGATTTCTGAAAAAGGTATTTATCCTGCCGTGGATCCGCTCGCTTCGTCGAGCCGGATTCTCGATCCGCAAGTCGTGGGCGAAAAGCACTACGCTGTCGCTCGCCGCGTGCAAACGACTTTGCAACGGTACCGAGAACTGCAGGACATCATCGCGATTCTCGGTGTCGATGAATTAAGCGAAGAAGATAAACTGGTCGTGCATCGCGCTCGCCGCATTGAACGCTTCCTGTCGCAGCCGTTCTACGTGGCCGAAGTCTTCACTGGCAAGAGCGGTGAATACACGAGCGTTGCCGACACCATCCGCAGCTTCGACGAACTCTGCTCGGGCAAGTGGGATCACCTGCCGGAAGATGCCTTTATGTACGTCGGCCCGATCGAACAAGCCGAAGAACAAGCGAAAGAGCAAGCCAAGAAAGCGGCGAAGAAGTAGTCACTCCGAAAAGAGCCACGCACGAAGGAAGTGAAATGGAATCTCCATTTCACTTGCCTCAGCGGGCAACTTGATAGAATTCCATCATGGCCAAGCTACTCCAAGTCGTCGTCGTCACTCCCGAAGCGACCGTTCTCGAACAAGAGGCGGAGTTCGTCGCGCTGCCGTTGTACGACGGCGAAATCGGCATCGCTCCGTTGCACAGCCCGCTTATCGGCCGGCTGGGCTACGGCGAACTGCGAATCAAAACCGCCGCGAAGACGCTGCACTTCTACATCGACGGCGGCTTCGTACAGGTTGTCGATGATGTAGTCTCTGTCTTGACTAACAAGGCCGTGCCCGCGAGCAAGCTTGACGCAGCGGTCGCGCAAGCTCAACTCCAATCGGCCATGAAGAAGCCGGTCAACACGCCAGAACTCCTCGCCATCCGCGACCGCCAGGTCGCCCAAGCCCGTGCGCAGATTCACGTGGCGAAGACGGCCAGCCGCGCGTAGTTTCTGACGGTGAATCGCGGTAAACTCATGATGAGAAGTGACAACTTCCAACATGGGGACAGTATCGCATGACACTCGCGGAACAAGCTCACCGGCTATACGAACTCAAGTGGAAAACCGGCTTCGAGCAATCGGATCGCGACCGCTTTGTCGCGATTGAACCCATTTCCGAGTCGTGCTACTTGGGCGATGCGTTCATCGACGCGGCGCTGGCAGCCAAGCAGGCGTTTCCTGAACGCAAGAGTTTTGTGATCCGAATCGGACACGAAGCAGCTTTTCATTTGGGGGCCTGTTCACAGTGATTGGAACAGTTGACGGTCAAAACCGCGCGCTGTTGGAAATCGGCGTTCGGAAATCGCCAAACAGCGCACCGGATAACGTGGTCACTTGGATTGACACGGCGTTCGACGGTCACTTGGTGTTCTCCCGCGAGTTGATTCAACGACTTGAATTGGAAACTCTCGTCGAAACCGAGGCCATTCTGGCCGACGGACAAAAGGTCGTTCTGGAGACCTTTTTGTGTTACCTGGAATGGTTGGGCACGATTCAGCCGCTGCAAGTCATTGCGAATGAAGGCCGAATTCCGCTGCTCGGCACGGGGCTGCTATCCGGCCGGATACTTCATATTGATTACGGTAAACGAGCGCTCACTTTGTTTTGAACACTCGTACCGGCAAACTTCTTTTGCGCAACCTCGCTTCATCGCGCGCGTAGCGATCGACGACTAACCTTCGCCACCACCGTCGCGGTTGACGGATTCGATCAGCACCGCGGTTTCATGATGTTCGTGGCTCAGGATTCGGCTGATCAGGTGCCGCAGCTGCTCAAGGATGTCATGCAGTTCGCCGTCGGTTGGCTCGCAAGCATTTTCCAGCTGCAGCACCAGTCGGTGGGCTTCACTGCGGATGGCGTCGTGTTCGTGCTGCAGACGGTCGACCTCGTGCGCGAACTCGGGATGAATGTGGAGCAAGATCTCCAGCAGCCCGTGGTTTTCCTCCAAGCGGAACAAGCGGCGGAGATGATCTTCTAAAAACTCCGCGCCGTGCTTGACGCAGGAGATGGCTTCCGGCGACGGCTCGGCGGCCGATTCCCGGATGGTGACGTCGAGGGCGTGGACGATTTCGTCCACGGCTTTCAATTCCGAAGCAACATGACAACTGGCTTCCATTTTCCCTGCACTCCACGCGAGCCCAAGGTATCGCAATCACAGCCGGTCTCGCGCGTCGCGTGATTGGCGATGCAACCGCATTCAATTTCTATTGTTGCCCGCGCAAGTAAATTGACAAATTACTTCGGCGTTAAGGTAGTCGCTTTACTCCGCGAATCATGCGGGCAGGGCGAGGCTCCTGCCGAGCCGCGGCGGCGAGGGAACGCTGTCCAGCATGCCCAGGTTCCGCGGGAGGTGTTTTTATGGCGCGGGCACTCCGCACTCCGCACTCCGCGAGCCCCTCACCCCAACCCTCTCCCCTGAGTACAGAGGATGCAGAGGAGTGGGAGAGTTCGCCTCGCTGACGCTTCGTCTTCGGCTCGGCAGGAGCCTCGCCCTCCCATTGCATTGTATCC
>CAYMWL010000158.1:0-3080 GCA_964394305.1 uncultured Pirellulaceae bacterium | reverse complement strand
TAAAAGCAAAACTGGCCCGGCTGAAGCAGCAATACAAAGACATGGACGACCTCTACGCCGATCCCGTCATGTGGCCCGCGGGGAGTGCCGATGGACCGCGGGACGCCTATCAGCCAACAGGGATTAAGACCGTCGCCCAAGCCATTAAGGTCAACGGGAAGGAAGTTACTTGGCGCACTGGATTCGCTTTCCTCCGGCCAGGCATTTAGGATTGCGATAACGCCGCAGCGCGGCTGAACCGCCCTCCAGTTGCCGGAACTTGCTCTGATGAAAAGCAGTCGTACTCTCGCGCAAGGCCTCCTGATTCTGCTGCTGGGCTGGCCTTCCGCCACCTGGGCACAAGAAAAGGCCTTCACCTTCCTCGTCACTTCGGACTCGCATTACGAAGCGGTGGAAAAGGTAGAGCGCAATGACCGTAATGAGCTGACTATCAGGCGGATGAACGAGTTGCCGGGAGCCGAGTGGCCGGAGAAGCTCGGCGGCGGAAAAATCGGCCAGCCGCGCGGGGTGCTGGCCCTGGGCGATCTGATCGACGACGGCGACAAGGCGGGCGAGACCGAAATCCAATGGCGGGCATTCGCGTCGCATTTTGGGCTCGATGGCAGCGACGGCTTGCTTAAGTATCCGGTCTTCGAAGGGTGGGGAAACCACGATGGACCTCCGGAACAATTTCTCAAGAGACAGCGTCGCAGCGTGCAGGCCGAGATCAAGAAGCGAAACGTGCAGCGGCTGGAGAAGAAGCTCATTTCGCGAATTTCGGAGAACGGCCTGCATTATTCCTGGGACTGGGAGGGCGTGCATTTTATCCAGGCGAATCTCTATCCGGCCGACAAGCAGAATGCCAAGGTGCGTTATTCCCTTCCCTGGCACGATCCACAACTGGCGCTGAGTTTCGTGAAGCAGGATCTGGCGGAACGTGTGGCGGATAGCGGCCGGCCGGTGATTATCTCGGCCCACTGTGGATTCGATACTGATTGGTGGGTACTCGATGACTGGACAGCGTTTTACGAAGCGATTGAGCCCTACAATGTCGTGGCCTTCTTTCATGGCCATACAGGAACCGGCGTACGGAGGTGGAAGCCGGAAGGGGCAGAGAAGCCACTTGACGTTGTTAACACAGGGCAAACGGAAAAGGGCTTTTTTGTGGTCGAGGTCAGCAAGTCCCGCATGCGACTTGGCTATCACGTCAAGCAGAACGCCGAGGTTCTCAAGAATCCCGAGTGGACCTGGAAGTTCTTATTCGAGAAACCGATCGAACGTCCAGCGACTCAGCCTGCAGCTTCTGCCTTGCCGGACACCGGCGAGGCCCGCGGAACTGAGTTAGAGACCGTGAAGGCAGCGCCGGGCAACAAGGGGTTCATCCTGCATCCGTCCGGTAAGGCTTTTGTCCCGTGGGGGCACAACTACGCCTCGGTCGACATCTTGGCACGACTGGTAAAAGATCCGCAGCGGGTGGAACAGGAATTTGCCGAGATGAAAGCTGCCGGGACAACCGTGGCGAGAATTCATCCCGAATTGCCTCGCATTCTGACCGGCCCCAAAGAGGTCGATGTAAAGGGAATCGACAGTATCAAGCAGCTGCTCAAGATCTCCGAGAAAGCCGGCATCCATCTGAAGATCACCGGGCTGGCCAATTACAGAATCAAGGACCGGGTAGCCTGGTACGACAAGTTAACAGAGCAGGATCGCTGGCAAACGCAGGCCTTCTTCTGGGAAACCATCGCTCGCGCTTGCGCGGACAGTCCGGCGGTGTTTGCGTACGACCTGGTGAATGAACCAGGCGCAGTGGGAAAGCCGGAGGACGGCTGGTACATGGGCCGGATGGGTGATGTGGAATTCTGCCAGCGTCTAAGCCTGAGTCCGGGCGAACGCAACGGTGACGATGTCTTCCGCGAGTGGACGAAGTTGATGGTGGCCGCCATCCGCAAACACGACAAGAATCATCTGATCACCATGGGCATGCTTCCCTTCCCGAGCGCCTACAAAGCAGCGGCTGCAGAGCTCGACTTTGTCTCTCCGCACTTGTATCCGAAGAGCGGCAAGGTGGACGAGGAGATCGCCCTGCTCAAAAAGTTCGATTGGGGTAAACCGATCGTAATCGGCGAAACATTTCCCTTGAGCTGTGGCCCGGACGACGAACGCGACTTCCTGCTCAAGAGCCGGGAATTCGCCCACGGCTGGATTGGGCATTGGCCTGACGAATCTCCGGCAGAACTTGCAAAGCTCAAAAAGACCGGCAAGGCCTCCATTCAGAATGCGATTTGGCTGTCCTGGGTGGAGATTTTCCAGGAACTTGGCCCGCAGATGACTACCAACAAATGATCTTGTGCGGACGGCTCATCGACCATCGCCCGGCTGCGGCCGATCTGTCGCTGACAAGTTGGTACCGCGCTGCTCGCTGCCCAGGACAGATTCGGCCAAACGGTTGGGCCGGTTGTAACAGCTGGTCGTTTTCATTTTTGTGCCCCACAGCCCTGTGAAACTCGGCAAGCAATTGACGCTGGCGATCAATCGACCATACTAAATTGGATGGACTTGTCCAGTTTTAATCGAAACACCCTTTTAGGTGAATGAAATGGTAACTAAAACTGCTTGCGAATACTTGCAGCTTCCGCTTAACTCGCCTGTCATCGTGGGGTCCTGTCCATTAACCATGGAGCCGGAGTCTGTGCGGCAGATGGTCGCTTGCGGTGCGGGCGCAGTGGTGCTGCCTTCTATTTTCCAGGAACAGTTCATCGACCCGGACGAGTTGGATCCTTATCCACAAATCTACAATGCCGGCCCCGACAAATACTTGATGGTCATTCAAGAAACCAAGCGTCTCGTATCTGTTCCCGTGATCGCCAGCTTGAACGGCTATTGCGATGGCGAATGGCTCGATTTCGCGCGGCGGATTGAAGCGTATGGCGCTGATGCGATCGAACTGAACGTTCAGCCGGTTATTGCCGATCCTCGAGAATCGGCGGATGCGATCGAAACGAAACTGGTCGAGATGGTTCGCAAGATTTGCGATAATGTCACTATCCCCGTAGCCGTCAAAACGACTAGACGCTTCACCAATCTGGCCAACGTGGTGCGGC
>CAYMWL010000157.1:0-3087 GCA_964394305.1 uncultured Pirellulaceae bacterium | reverse complement strand
TACGTCCGGTGGTGTGGGAGGACGGCGGGGGCAACCCCGCCTTCTACCCGATTTCCGCAAGCCGCGTAACGACTTACGTCCACAGTGATGTGTGCCGAGAGTTCTCCGTTTTCATGCGGAGAGCGCTACCAGACCCGCTTTTGGTCCAATCTCGCGCCCAAACTCTCGCGCTCTCCGTTTAACAGACCCCTTTGGGTTTACAACCTCGTTGGGTTTAGACCCTGAAAGCGGGTCGCGGAACGTGCCAGGCTCCAGGCGGCGTGGGCGCAAACGGGCGGCCAACGTTGGCGTCGTGGGGAGAGTCGGACGAACGGTCCAACCGTAAGAAGAGGCCGCGACGGGCGGCCTCGTGGGCGGCGGAGCGGCCGAACGTGGCCGCGAAGTCATTTCGGCCTCACCGAGCGACTTTCCAAGCCCGCTTGGTTCCGTAACCCAATTGCTGGCCTTCGACGATGTAGAGAACGTCGTCGTCATCCACGTCGCCGTCGTCTTCAGGATCTTCTTCGTCGCCGGCTGCATTGATCTCCGCGTCTGAGGCAAGGCCGGCGATCGTATTCTCGAACGGGTAATGCGACTGAGTCATTAGGCGAACTTCGATGTCGCCGAACTCGTCGCGGTATTCCTCCAGACGTTCGATGAGTTCGTTTATTGTCATGTTCATGCTCCTTCGTTTTTAGAGGTCGCGGCATCAACTCGGCAAGTCACACATCAGCCAGCAATCGCGGCCCTCAGCAAGCCATCTAGCGTGAGGCTTTACCCAAACTTTGAAACTCTACCGTTGCTATCGCCGCGATTCACACTTTGATAAACTCAGGCGACTTAGTGCCTTAAGTTCCCTGTGGGCGATTCGTTCCATCTGCTTCGCGGCCGGCCGAACTGATGGTCGAATCGACGCTATCAGCAACTCGTCGAATTGATAAAGATCTGCGTGGCTCTGATGCTCATCGTTCATTGCAGGCGACAAATTGGAGATGTCTTTCCCGAAGCCGATTGCGGCCTGGTCGGCAGGCCAGCAGGAACTGAAGGGTAGCGCGGCGGTCAATCAACCTTCGTCGATTCCCACTGGCATGTCGCTTGCTTGGCAACTCTACGCTTGCAGTTAAACCGAAGGGGGCGATATGGCAAAAGCGGAAGCAACCGTCGAAGAGCTGGTCGGCATGATCGAACGGGGTGAACTGCGCCTGCCGGAAATGCAGCGTCGCTATGTGTGGCGCTCACCCCGAGTCCGCGATCTGCTGGATTCGCTTTATCGAGGCTATCCGTCAGGAGCGATTCTGCTGTGGGAAACCGATGAAGCGGTGCCGCTACAAGAGTTCGCCGTCCAGCAGCAGAAGAATCCATATCAGAGCACTCGTCTGCTGCTCGACGGCCAACAACGCCTGACATCGCTCTCGGCTGTGATTCGCGGCGAACCCGTCGCCGTGCGCGGGCGTAAGCGGCCAATTGAATTGCTCTTCAATCTGGAGCACCCCGACGAGCTGGCCGTTGTAACGGAAGTGAACGAAGATGCGGACGATGACGACGACGACGAAAACGACGGCACGGACGACGAAGCTGATTCGACGGAGGACGAGCTACAGCAGCGATTCAACAAGATGACGTTTGTGGTGGCGACGAAGAAGCTTGAGCAGCTACCCCAATGGGTCAAGGTGACTGAAGTTTTTAAGACGGACGAAGATGCTCCGTTCCTCGAACGTGCTGGAATCGAGAAGGTCAACGATCCTCGGTTCAAGAAGTACAGCCAACGGCTTGCTCGGCTGCGAAGCATTCGAAAATATGTCTATCGCATGGATGTACTCGAGCGAAAGCTTTCTTACGACGAGGTCACCGAGATATTCGTGCGAGTCAACTCCCTGGGCGCGAAGCTGCGTAGTTCGGATCTGGCTCTCGCGCAGATCACCGCAAAATGGCGTGGTGCCCTGAAGACGTTTCAAGGATTCCAGGACCAATGCGCCAAGAAGGGGTTCGAGCTTGACCTCGGGCTTCACCTCAAAAACCTGGTTGCCTTCGCCACGGGCCAATCTCGCTTCTTGACGGTCAACACCATACCGGTAGCCACGTTGCAACTCGGCTGGAACGAAAGCGTCAAAGGCATGGAGTTCGCGACCAACTTCTTGAAGAACAATGTCGGCATCGACAGCCCCGCACTTTTGTCGTCGCCGTTTCTGCTCGCGGCGCTGGGCTACTACGGCCACAAACGCGATTACCACATCTCGGCGAAGGAGTCGGATCGCTTGCGATACTGGGTTCTCGTCGCGAACGCCAAGGGGCGTTACTCGCGTGGTTCCAGCGAAACGTTGCTCGACCAGGACCTTGCCACGCTGCGGGATGGCGGGGGCGTCAACGAATTGATCGACCGATTGCGTCTGCAGGTGGGTGTGCTGGAAGTGTCGCCCGACGAACTTGAGGGACGCAATCAACGCAGCGCGTTCTTCAAGACCATGTTTCTCGCTTTCCGCTCTGCCGGTGCGAAGGACTGGAAATCCAACTTGGCAATTGCTCTCGATCATTCTGGAGCACAGCACCGCCTTCAATTTCACCACCTCTTTCCGAAGGCGTTGCTCAAGGGTTCGTACTCCACCCGCGAGGCCGACGACATTGCGAACCTCGCCTTTATCGGCGGGAAGACTAATCGCGCGATCAGTGATAAATCGCCGGCAGACTACTTTCCGGCGCTGATTGAAAAGGCCGGCGAAGACGCGTTTGCGGCTCAATGTATTCCTATCGATCCGAAACTACTGAAGCTGGATCGGTATAATGACTTTCTGGCCGAACGACGAAAACTCATTGGCAAGCGGCTGAACGACTTTCTGCATACGTCGTGATCGACATCGAAGGTCGCAGGTCATACGAGTCGCCGGGTTGCCAGCCCGGCGACTCACGACGGTTCAAGTAGAGTCGAGAAGTGGCACGGTGGTTTAGGTGGGGCCTATCGGTGGCTGGCTCTTTCGTTTGCCAGTGCCTCACTAGCCACACCATGCTCCGTTTCCACTTCCTGCTCGTCGAACCGGACGTGCGAATTGCCCGCATCCGGCTCTCGGATCAGGTTTCACCCTTACGCTCACGGAACCTTGCGAGGCAGGCGAC
>CAYMWL010000156.1:0-3196 GCA_964394305.1 uncultured Pirellulaceae bacterium | reverse complement strand
CAACTTGCTGCCGAACGAAAAAGATCTGCAGAAGTCGTTAAATGCCGCTGCTGCCCGCTTCATTGGCAACCATGCACAAGAGCTGGGCAATCTGGGGAGAAAAGCTGAAGCGGTAGTCCACGGCTGCCGAGTCGCAGCACTTTGCGTTAGGACCATCGCCGTGATGCTTCGCACCGCCAAACGCGCGCACCGCGACCGCGGATGAGCATAGCGAAGGGAAAACGGTTGGGATAGTCCCTCCAGGCGAGGCGAGGCGAGGCGCGTGAATCCCGGGAGGGCGAGGCTCCCGCCGAGCCGCCGCGACGAACAGAGTTTGCCCCGCCCGGAAAACGATCCGCGGGAAGTTATCGTCTTCAAGCAGGAAGATATGACGCAGCAGCAGCCGAGCAAGAAGAATAGGAGTAGCCGGATCAAACACCCGCGGAGCCTGGGATGGTTGTCTTTCGCAACCTTCGCCGCGGCGGCTCGGCGGGAGCCTCGCCCTCCCGATCACTTCTTCTCTGGTTCTCCCAGTGACCAGGCCTTCACCCAGGTCAACTCCCCTTTGCGCTTCATGCCGAAATCGGCGAGCAGGCGCTTATCCATGTCGGGCAAGTGGGCTGCGCCATAGAAGACGCCGATGTTTTTTTTGCCGGCTTTCAACTGCTCAGCGAGCACTTCAAAGGCTTTGCGGTTGCGCTCGGTGAGAATCGTCGAACCCTCGGGCCCGTCGAACAACATGATTTGCGATTCCATGTTCTCGAACTGCCCGGCCATCGCAGATCGCAGCTTTTGAGCCCGATTTTTCGCAAACAACGCCGACAGCATCTCGAAATCGCTGGTCCCCGAAGTGCCCGTCGCTTGCTGCGCCAGGCCGGCGCCGATCGAGCGCAAGAACATCTGGCTAAAGCTTTCGCCGCGGTCCTTCATCGACTTGCTGAATTCGTCGGGCGACATATCAGCATGCACAAAGTTGTCCTTCGTGTAGTCGACGCACTCCAACTGATGCTCCAGCCCCAACATCGATTGCATTCCTTTTTGCAGCGCGGCAATCGGATGGGCCGAGCCTCCTTTGGCCCCCTTGGGAATCTTGGTGTTCGGCGGCGCGACCAATTCAAAGAGAAGCACTTCGTACGCTTCGAACTTGGTGTTCAGCGCGTCGTAGTATTCCTTTTCACCGATGTGCACCGCGCCAATCAGGTCGATCGTCACATCGGGATGCTTGCCATCGGCGGCTGATACATACGTCGCAATGGCGGTATCCATCGACAGCGGCGAGCCCTTGTCATTCCGCACGACGCGGATGAAGTTTTCCTTGGGTTCTTTCTTGTCTGCTGCCTTCTTCTTTTCCGCTGCCGACTCTTGTTCGGTTGTTGTTGGCGTGGGCTTCGCTTCCTGAGCGGCCAGCGAAGAAACCAGGCCGCTGAACCAACCGCTAGCAACCAAGACAGCCGTCAACCACAAAGAAGCACGCATCGCAGCGTCCTGAAAAACGGGGATTCAACCATTCGGGGAAAGGGCAGGCGATAGCAGTCGTTTCGCTGGCAAAACGGGCGAAAAATCGCGCCCTCAGCGCCAAAGTATACGCGCCCTGGCAACTTGCGGCAATTCATTCAGGGGCCATTTGGCTCCACCGGGGGAAATGCTGGCGTAGCGGGCAGGGTTTGTCGATCTTGCTGTCCTGGGAAGAATGTGGCCGCAGAACCGGAATTCTCGGAATCCTTTACCACGTTTACTCAATCTCTGCGTCAGGCGCATCCGATACTACCGTCACGAGCGGAAAAAAGGTTTCCGCGTGGAACGTCCTGTACCCCCGGACGCAAAGCCAACGGACCGAACTCCGAAGGTGCATAAACTATGTCGCTGAAACGAACAAAGAAGTGGTTCCTGGCGATCCTCGCCTCACTCGGCCTGGCCTTCACCGGCACGCTGACGAACGCGCGAGCCGAAGCGCCTGCCATGCCGAAGACAGCACCGAGCGTTCAACTCGAACGTTGGTCACCCTTCACCGAGCCCGACCACTTCGGTCCGGACTTGCAGTTCTTCGCGCCCTTCGACGCGTCGGACTACGGTGGCGGGGATCCGCCGAACATCGGCTTTTTCTTCGATTACACCCGCTTGTACTGGAACGTGCAACGTCCGTCGCAGCGGCCCATCAATCGGGTCGGCTTCGAGCAGGACTTCGGCATCGCTCTGAACGGCGATATCCGCTTGCCGAACGGCATCGGCCAGGGCTTGCTCGGCTTCACCGGCGACCGGCTCACCGGTTACGACGGCGACTTTACTTGGGGCAACCGCTATGACTTCGGTTACATGACCGAAGACGACCACGGCTGGTATGCATCGCATACACACGTCGCGGGCCCTGCCGAAAGCTTGCACGTTCGCCAAGAACGGATCAATCGCCTCAACGAAGACGACATCCCGCCGGATGTCGATCCCATTCTGCAGGATCGTAACCCGCGGCATTACGATTTGTTTGCCACGATCAACTCGGCTCGCTACTCGAACATCGAGTTGAACAAGGTTTGGCGGAAAAAGGAGTTTCACCTCGGCGGCACGCTCGAACCCTTCGTCGGTGCCCGTTACATGGTCTTCAAGGACTTCTACGGTCAGGATGCCTACGGTCGCTATGCTCTCGATCCAGACAACTTCCCGGACCTGGGCTTTCCCACGCCGGACGGTCCGGTCGAAATCCTGGTTCGCGATCGGGCGGTGTTCGAAAACAACATGTTCGGTGGTCACCTCGGCTTCCGTCACTTCTACGAAAAGGGTCACTGGCGGTTGTCGAGCGAAGTTCGGGTATTCGCTTGCCATAACTTCCAATACCTGACGCGTAATCAAGAACAAGTCGTGACCAACTATGGCGATCCCAACGGCACCGATGTGATCTATGAAATCAAGAACAAGGCCCGCGCCTTTGACCGCAGCGACGAGTTTGTGTGGGGTGGTGAAGTTCGCTGCGAAGCGGCCTATGCTCTGACTCGCGACATCGGCTTCCGCTTTGGGTTGACGGTCTTCGACATGGCCGACGGCGTGGGCCGCGGCAACGATATCCGCGACAACACCGAAAGCGTGGTCATGGCCGGTTTGAACTTCGGCTTCGAAATCAACCGCTAAACTTGACTTCAACGTTCAATTAGCGAAACCTGAAAAAGCCCGGCTCGACCCGCCCGCTCATGGTGCGCTGAAGCGCACCCTACCGGTTCCCGCATCG
>CAYMWL010000155.1:0-3336 GCA_964394305.1 uncultured Pirellulaceae bacterium | reverse complement strand
CCAATTTTCGCCTCGGCGCGAAGAGCAATTCACGCCAGGCCGTGAACGGTTACATGCCAACCTTGTACGGCAGTCATTTGAAGAACAGATCGAAGATGAATTCCGCCAACTGTTACTCCCAGATCTACGCCACCGTTTCCGGCGGCAAACGTGGGAACAGCTGTACGCTTACACTCGTCAATTCCCCGGATTTAAGGAACTCCACGACTTCATGCGGAACAAATCCGCTGGCCTTCGACCTGCCTTTCAGATCCCGAATTGTGAATCAACCGAGTCCGTCAACTCCGCCACCCACAGTGGTTCATACGGGGTCAGGTGAGTTGATGTGTTTTCCATTCACAAGGAGAAGGCTGATGAGATTTGCAAAGCATGTTGATGGTACCAGCGTTCGATTCTGCCGCGTAAAACGTCGGGGCACGAAGAACTGCCGGGTCATCTGGCTCGACAGCAACGAAGAACAGTTGATGCCAATATCAGCAGTGACGGAGTGCTCGGCGGTGGAGGCCGGAGCGATTGGCCAAGTGGCTGGTGCCGAGGCAGGCGAAAGTAATTCCCTGCCCACCAATGGCCACCCAACCCAGATTACCGGCGATGAGTTGTGTCGGTTGATGAAAGCACACCAGGTAAGCGTCAAGGACTTGGCGACCTACCTCAACGTTTCGACCGAACGGGTTCGTGAAGCACGTGCGAACGGCATCGATGATCCACTCAACACACTGAAGTGGATCACGATGATCGAGAGTGCACGAACATGATCGCTCGCGCAACTGAGTCCCGATCGTTCCAGCCCACTGCCAATGGCAGTGGGTAACTGTAGCCCAGTGCTGAAACGACCACGAAGAACTCGGATCTGTGAAACGCACACGATCAAAGTGAACCGTCCATCATTCATGACAATACGGCGCGTTTTAGCGACTCACAGAACAGTGCTCGACCAAAATTTGGCTCGATATTTTTAGGGCTCCACACGAGGCCCACAGGGAGAAAGCCGCCGTCGGCCTCACCTCGCACATTCATCAACTTCTTCAAGGACCTTTGCCATGCGGTTCTGTTCATTCCTGCTAGCTCAAGTGTCAGATGGTGCTGTTCAGGGCGACCCGTTACACCCCGATGTGATGACTCTGGTGCTGGGCGACTGGGGCAGCCTGAATTGGCTGCGATGGTTGGTCCTCTACTTCATCATTTGCGGATGCATCGTGCCCGTCTATCGGGGCATGAACATCATCGCCTTGCTGAACGTGATCTGCTTTCCGTTCTGGCTCAATGACCGGCTCAACAAGAAGTAACGGATCACGGTCATCCTTCCCTGCCCTTGGTCACGCCACCGGGGCAGCGCCTATTATTTTGTTATCGATCCTTACGCAAATCGACAATACAATCAGACGCGTTTTCAAACTTAGCCCAATTTCGAAAATGAAATTCGGGTTGGTTTATCGATGGCCAGCGAAGCCGGACTTATATCCGGCATAATATCCAGCTCGCCAATCACCGAATTCTGGAGTTCCTGTTTTGGGCATGTAGCCCTTGTGTTTTCCTTCGGATTGCAACTCGACCACGCCGCTCGTAACTGCCTGATCTTGAAAACTCCCGTCAGGATCAAAGCCAGAACCGTTGTTTCTGGCAAGTTCACCGAATGAATGGCCCCATTCGTATCCCTCGTCGTACGCTGTTGTTTGCTGTGGCCCAGAGTTCATATCTGCTGCGATGTACACGGCTGCGATCACAACGGTGCTCGCAAAGAGAATCACAGCTCCCCAGAGAACAATAGGGTTTGGTCCTGATTGCCGTTTGTTCTGCCGGTAGGAAGACCGCAAACTTGGTCCAGTCGACGCCACTTCAAACCCAGACACTGCCGGAGCGATCGGCGGTGGAACTGGTGGGGCGGCCATTCCCGGCATCTGAATTTGCCCTCTGCATCGAGGACAAAAGACGACCTGGCCTGCGAACGTTCCATCATCCATCAACGGGTTCGCACAGTATGGGCAGGCGATCATCGTCATTCGTGACTTTCCTCGTTTGCTGGCTCTGACAACTAATGGGCGAGTGGTCAAAGCCGACTCTTATAGGCGTCACCGAAGCTACTCGACCACATCAAGACCGGTGAGTAAGTGGACACAAGAGCTATGCCAGCAGTGGGTCACACGCCCCAAACACGGAGGAACATATTTCGGCAGGGAAGCACTCAGGGCAGTGCTTATCCGGAAGTGACCCACAGTTGGCAATGACGCTTGCCATGCTGCTGCCAGAAACCAAGGGCAGCTTCATGGCGAAAAAGTCTCGTTCCGACGCCGACCGCCGCTTACGGCAATGTGAGCGGTTGAGTCGTGTTGTCCGAACACTTCAACTGATCTCGGGAGGAGGAAGGTGGGACTTGGACGCACTGGCCACAGAACTTGAATGCTCACGGCGTACTGTTCACCGAATCCTGCAAACGCTTTCGTTGGCTGGCGTTCCTTGGTTCTATGACCCGGAGGGGAAGGCTTATCGGGTTCGGTCAGGGTACCGATTCGCGGCGGTGACTCACGAGCCAAGCCCGGCCGCGGCGGTAGATTCCGCGACGCTTCCCAAGCTGGAGTTACTGGATCAGGTGATTCGAGAGGGGGAAGCCTTCCAGGAATCGCTGGGGCAATTGTTGCTTGCCCTGAAGCAATCACGGTCGTCGTAAAACGAAACCGATTAGCGGGCGTTTCAAAACCGCCTTCCCCCGGCATTCGCCGGCGCGAGACAGCAGCCCATAAATTCGGGGAAAAGCAGCCTTCTGGAAGCGACTAATCACTTCTAGGCCATGGTCTCGTGCTTTCAGCGATCCGGCACCAGCTATTCGGGTGGGCCAATCACGGAGAACGCTGATCGGCTCGAAAAAACTGAATAAGTGATCATTTTTCTTCAGTTCTTGATCATTCGCGTTTGTATGTCCCGCGACTGTGACAGGCTAGGTAGCCGCTGGCCGCCGCTGGCGCAGGTTCCGAGAGCGGGCTTAAGCTTCGAAAAAGCGTGGTCGCTCTCCGTATAGAGGAGACGAATGATGGTAAAGCAGAACTCGAAAAAGTCAATTCACGCCGGGCAGGAAGGCTCGAATCGTTCGACGAAAGCCCGTTTGGGCAACTCAAGCAACTTGGCGACTGACATTCGCGACCGCCTTCCATATGATGCTCGACTCGGAGTGTCTGTCTGGTTGGACTCAATGCACCAGATGATTCAAAAGCATCGATCGACCCGCCGTAGACGCTCGCCGAATTCGAGCTGGCAAACGGATTTTGCGATCATGGAAAGGGTCGAAGCAGTAGGCTCCGCTTCGTTCCCCGTTTGGCCCGATCCGTGGGATTGGGGCCGGTT
>CAYMWL010000154.1:0-3363 GCA_964394305.1 uncultured Pirellulaceae bacterium | reverse complement strand
AACAGCGGTTACGTGGGGAGCGATTTCTTCACGTTCACGGCGAATGACGGCGTCGCCTCTGCCACCGGGACCGTCTATATCACGGTCACCAACTCTTCCCCCACGGCTTATTCCAGCACTCAGAATATCTTGCACGATACGGTGCTGACTTCATCGGTGAGCGGCTTTGACATGGACTACGACACCATCACCTTCGGTGGTGCGGCCGCGGCCAACGGCACGGTGGTCATGGACCCGAATAACGGCAGTTATACCTACACTCCCAATGCGGGCTTCGTGGGCACGGACACCATCAACTTCACGGTGTCCGACGGCACGATTAACTCGGGCACGAACTCCGGCACAACTCCAGGCACGGTCACTGTTGTCGTTTACCCACCTCCCACGGTCTCAATCTCTGGCAGTTCGGTCACTGAAGGGAACTCAGGGCAGACATCGGCGGCATTCGTCATTAGTTTAAGCGTGGCGCCCACCGAGCCAGTTTCCGTATCCTACAGCACAAGCGATGGCAGTGCCACAATATCCGACAATGATTACGCATCAACAACCGGAAGTGTCACGTTCAATCCGGGAAGCGCAACCTCGCAGACTATTTATGTGCAGGTCAACGGTGACATCAAGCGTGAGCCCGACGAGAACTTCTCGGTTTCGCTGGCTGACATCGTTGGAGCGCTTCCTGGGACAACAGTCGCAACAGGAACTATCCTCAACGATGACCCCGGGATCAATCTTGAAACCGACTCAAACAACAACGGAGGGATACAGGAGGACGACAACGCTGTTGAGGAGTCCAGCCCCGGTAGGGTTTTGGCCATCAATGGCGATGGGGACAAATCCGCGCCAGGCGCCATCTTGGTCACCTTTAACAACGCTTCAACGCTAACAGGCTGGAAAGTGAAGCTTAGTTACAATGACGCTGTTGCGAAGGTCTATCTTGATTCTGCGCTCACCCAGGAGTTCGCGACCGGAACAGCTGTCGATGCAGCAGCGATTCCCACCCTATATGCCTCTCCCACAGGTCATGGAGAAACCCTCCTCGAAGCCGAACTTGTCAATCCCGATTCACTTGTCGTTGACTCTGACCGGGTCAACATAGGCACTCAAATAGTCGATTTGGACGTTGTTGACTGGGGTGACGAAAACGAGGAACCTCTTGAAGTGGATCCAGGGATCGTTGTTCCGGTCTCGCAGTTTACTTCGGGAAATGAAATTATTGGCGTGACCGAGATGCTACAAGTTAGCAGCAGCACTCTTGCTGGCATCCCGCTCCCGACTTTAGTGTTTGACAGCAATAAACTCGCCGTCTTTAGTTCGACCGGCACGCCATTGTCGCTGGGTGACACGGTCGAATGGGGAACGCTTTTGGGCGTTAAGTATTTCAAACGGTCCGATGGCATCAGTCTGTCTGACGACATCGAGTTGGTGTTTGAAAATCCAAATATGTCGCTGTCAGATGAGGTCCACGTGAAAGGCGCCTCATTACAAGTAGTCGATTCTCCAGATTATCTTTTTGGACAGGCGACTTACGCTATCCCTGTAGTGTTCAAGGTCAATAATTTGGGGGCTACCGTACCTGTTTCAAACGTAAACGTCAAGTTTTACGCCAATGGATCGGTAGCTGGCTCCTGGGATGCGGGCACTCGAATCGTGAGTGGAAACGGAGTCAACTCCACTGGCTCCACGACTTTCGTCAATGGAAGCACTGATACGTATACGGCATTTTCCCCGACTTACGCTCTTGCGGGAACATCGTTTGGCGAAGCAACGAACGCGAGGTTCGTCGTCTCCGCAGACGTACCCACACCTGGAGGCAGGACCATCAAACTGTACTCCTCCATTGATAGTCCAGGCGACGTGGTATCAAAGGCCTATGACAGCAACGTGCCTGCGCTTGATATGGGAATTAGCGCAACTGCACCCAAACAGAAGACTCTTGAGTTCAATATCAATCGGACGGGGCTCGCCGGATTCGAACAATTCGCTGTGAACGGTAACGATGATAACGGCGTCATAACAAAGCCAGAGCTTGAAGCGGATTACTTCGGCACCGCGACCGCGACAACGGCTACCTATAGCGCCAGCGCCTCCTTGATAGACGGCCTCACCTTCGGCGGAAACACTCGCGCCGATGCAACTGCTTGGAGTAATCAAATAGGTGGATTCACGTTCTTCTCCTATGGCGGTCGATCAATTCCGGGAATTCTTGGGCCTGGCGAATTGGCAATGGCAAAGGATAAAGCTCAGGGAAGTGCTTATACAGACATTTTCAAGGGCTCCAATGTTTCCATCGACAGGCAAGATGGTGCGAGCACCAGTACTGCTTTTTTACTTGGCTCCGCCGCAGCGGCGCTTGGCATCGGATGGGCTTTGGCCCCTGCGACGGTGATTGTTGGTCCGTTGACGGTTGCCGGCGCTTATGGAGTTGGCTCGTCACTTTCGGGACTTATGGCAACATTTGTGTCAGGTGATCCGAACGTAGATAGATCGTCACAAGCGCGTTTGCAGCCTTTTGTGGAAATTGTGATGCCAGATGGCGACGTTCGGACGGATGGGGATTTCCAACCGATTACCGACGAGCAATCCAATGTGCCATTCTCGTTGGAGGAGAACGGATTTCAGGTTTATGCGGGCTCGCGAATGGCAAGGTATGTCGTCCTGTCTGCAGAGGCAACGGTGGAAAGTGCCTCGAACCCATTTGATAACGTCCAGGCGACTGCCAGTGCCCAATTGGCCAATGTACAAGAGTCATTCATTGTGAAGGCATGGCTGTAATGTTTCAGTTTAGCATGCGAGCACTGTTTGTAATGATTTCACTGGCGTGTCTTGTCGCGTTTGTTTTGGCAATGGCGCTGGCCCCCCGTCCCCAGCGCTGGTTTGTTAATGTCGTGTCAATCGTGTGGAACGATATGAGTATTGTGCGGATATACACTGTGTCTATTCCCGGCTCGCGGAACGAAGAAAAGAGAGCGTATTACGATTTTCCACCGTATGGCAGTCTCGATATGATGTCAGTTACGACTTCACAGAAAGCGCGAAATTACGTTAGTAAGGCTAGAAATTACAGCGGCCGCGCGCCGGAGTTTACAGCAGAAGATGAGGCCGACTTTGCGGAAGTTGCCCTATTCGTAGAAAGACGGCGACAAGGGCGGTGGGTATTGCGGCACCCTATGTACTTTAAGTTTGAGCAGAAGGGGCAGTTCAATGAACAACAATCAAGGGTTTCCGATGTCTTTCGGAGTCAACCATAGAAAGTGCCCGAAAATAAAGCCACGCAGGTCAGGTCGGTACTCTGCCCTGGCTACGGTGGCTACAGCGGTGGCAGCGACGACGGCACGGTTTCGATTTCAGTCACCAACCATGCGC
>CAYMWL010000153.1:0-3691 GCA_964394305.1 uncultured Pirellulaceae bacterium | reverse complement strand
GGTGCCGGTGTTGGTCAGTTCCCACCAGTCGCCGTTGATCGTGCTGGCGGTGCCGCCGCAACACCACAAAGGGTTGCGGCTTTTTCTTTGCGCTTGCTCGCGAATGAACGGCCGTCGCTGACACCGTTTTGACACCAAAAAAGCTTTTGCGATGCGCGAACCTAAGTTGTCGCGGCATGGCTGCAGAATGCTTGATCACACCAGAGAGCAGGCATCATGCGCGAACCGTTCTATTGGGCGAAGCGAAAGGCTTGGTACGTTCGAACCGCGGACGGCAAGTCGCAAACCAAGCTGCATGAAGACAAGAAGCGAGCGTTTGAAATCTGGCACGAACGGCAGGCCCTTGCGCGGCCCGACTCCCCGGCCGTAATCCTGGCCGTGATCGCCGAACAATACATCCGGCACGGCGTCGGCGGATTGAGCGACAAGCAGCGCCGGCACGTGTGTGAGAAGCTCGCCAACTTTTGCAACGTCTGCGGCACAAAGCCGGTCTGCGATCTGAAGACGTTCGATCTGACTTCCTGGCTGGATTCTCATCCAACGTGGGGCGACTGGGCACGGCGCGGGGCAGCTGCGGCGATCAAGCGGGCGCTGAACTGGGCTGTCGAGCAAGGGCTCATCCCGAGCAGCCCGCTGGACAAGGCCAAGATGCCCGAGGGCGGCCGGCGGGAAACGATGATCAGCGACGATCAGCACGCGCAGCTGATGACGCGCGTTCCCCTCGATCGCAAGAAGAAGCCGCGGCGGCCGTCGAAAACCGAACTCGCGTTTCGCCAAGTGATGATCGCCATGCGGTTGACCGGCGCGCGGCCTGGCACCGTGGCGGCCGTCGCGCGGGAGAATGTGACGCCGGCCGCCGACGCCTGGGTTATGCGCCGACACAAGACTGCCAAGAAGATAAAGAAGCCGATCACGGTCTACCTTTCGCCCTGCATGCAAACGCTGACGCGCATTCTGTTGAGTCGCCCGCGATCCGGCCCGCTGTTTGTAAACTCGCGAGGGAAGCCCTGGACGACTAGCGCCCTCGGCCAGCGCATGCAGCGGCTGCGGAAGTGGCTGAAGTTGCCGGCCGGAACCGTGTGCTACTCGCACCGGCATACTTACATCACAACGGCGCTAACCGAAGGCGGCGCGAGTCTCAGCACCGTGGCTGAATTGGTGGGGCATGCGAATGTTCGCATGATCGCGATGCACTACGCGCATCTTGAGCAGCAGAAGAGCCATTTGCGGCAAGCGGCCAATCAGGCGATTCCGCTGCCGAAACCTAGCCCCGATAGCCAAACTGCCGCAAGAGAGTGAAGCCGCCGACTTCCTGCAGTTGCTTCTTCCGCACCGGCTTCGCTTCGACCTCGGCCGGTCGCTTGGCCTGGCACTTCAGCAAGTACGCTTCGACAACTGACGGCCGAAGTTTGTAGCGTTTCTTCTGGCCTGCCCCAATGCGAAAGTGCGACAGTTCACCGGAATCGCAAAGCTTACAAACTGCGTTGGAAGATATGCCAAGTGCTTTGCCAACTTCTGCGGCACTCATCAGGTTTTCGAATTGGGTTACCATCTTGCGACCGCCACAAGCCAGGGGCTGAAGGTTCGCAGAATGTTACCCTTTCTGTTACTGAAAATCAAACGCGTGCGGCTACTTTTTCTTGATTGCTTCGCGCGCCTTCTTCACCTTCTGCACAACGATTTGCTCTTCAAGCTTTCCCATGTATCGTTTGGCCAGCGGTTCGAGTTTGCCCAGGTGAAACGTGAATGTTCCAAGCAAAAGGTCGACCGTTTCTATTTTCTCTTGCCCCATCTTTAGCCGAATATCGCGTAAATCCTGCTGCACTTTTGCTAGGCGATCTTCGAGCTCCTGAATCTCGCCAACCGTTCTTGGTTGCTTTCTGGTTGCTTCTCTGTCGTAACTCATGGCGTTGCCGCCTCCCTGGAAAATTATTTTTCCGACGTAACTGCTGGCCCTCCCTGATCTTCTGATTTCGGCGGCGAATGCGAAACCCGTTTGACAAACAAAAACAGCTAAGCAGCTATTGTTTTTGTTAACATTATTGCTACCCTTATCGCTGTCGTGATTGATCGCATTGCAGAGTAGTTCGAGCTTTTCGAATGTCAAACAGCATCCAAGAAAAACCAGCCGCAGCCGCCGACTATCGGTGGGATCGCTGGACGGATGGCAAGCCGCATCGGGCCTGGGAAGGCAAGCACTTCCACTGCTCGATGGAAGCCTTTCGCCGGGCGCTCTCAACTCATGCCGGCCGCCGAGGGATGCGGGTTGAAACTCGCAAGCTTGGCCGCCGGCTGATGTCGTTTCAGTTCTTTGCTGCGGAGGCCACGCGATGAACTGCACGCTACTCCACATCTTGCCGGCTGAATGGACGAAGGGCCTGAAATTGCCCTGCGGCCGCGTTCACACGTTTTGCCCCAAGTGCAAGAAATTCATGGGCTTCGTTGTTCCATCGGAGGAACCGAAGCAAGCAACTACACCGCGACCACGAAAGGCGGGCTCACGATGAACCGCGAAGAATGGCTGCACAGCGCCGCCGAGATTTTCAAAGAGAAGCTTTTCGCGCCAATCGACGTAAAGCTCCCCAAGAACATTCGTATCGGCGTCGGCTTCCCGAAAGGCCGCGGCGGCAAGGGGCAACACGCAATCGGCCAATGCTGGACGCATGAGAAGTCAAAAGACGGCACGTTCGAAATCTTCATTCACCCCGAGCTAGATAACCCGTACCGCGTGGCCGACGTGTTGATTCACGAACTCTGTCACGTGGGCGCTGGCATCGACGCCGGCCACGGATCGAAGTTCCGCCGGATCGCGGTGGAAGTTGGCCTGGCTGGAAAGATGACGGCCACGGTCGCGGGTGAGGAACTGTTTAAACGGCTCCCCGAACTGCTGCAGCCGCTGCCGAAGTATCCGCACGCATCGCTTGATTGGTCGCGAGTGTTGACCACGGCCGCCAAGAAGGACGGCACGCGAATGATCAAGGCCACGTGCAGCAACGAATCATGCGGCTTTGTGATCCGCACCACGCGGAAATGGATCGAAAACGTTGGCCTGCCGATTTGCGCTTGCGGCGGCGAATTTGAATGCGAGTAGCGCGCTACCTGGGGAATCGAAAATGATGATCGCTTACCACGGAAAAGAAGAACTTAAGGCGGAGCGCATTGAGCGTATCCGCGAGCATCGCAGGCAGGAGAACTTGCTGCAGGCGTTTGGCTATTGGCAGGACGGCAAGGGCTGTGCAGTTGGTTGCACTGTGGAAAGCAGCAGCAATCCGCACGCTCGCTACGAAACCGAAATGGGCATCCCGCGATCAATCGCGTTGCTCGAAGACTCGACGTTCGAGGGTTTACCTGAAGCCGACGCAATGGCATGGCCTGAGCGGTTTTTGCAGGCAATCCCGGTTGGTGCTGATCTGTCAAAGGTTCTGAATCACTTCAGCGCGTGGCTGCTCACTGAAGAATCTGGGCTGCTGACGATCACTGATATCAATCGCGAGGCCATCGCCACAGTGGCTGCCTTGCATGCTCGCGCTGCAGCTGGTGAAGAAATCGAAGCCAGCCAGTGGCGGTCGGCGGAGTCGGCGGCGCGGTCGGCGGCGTGGTCGGCGGCGCGGTCGGCGGCGGAGTCGGCGGCGGAGTCGGCGGAGTCGGCGGCGTGGTCGGCGGCGCGGTCGGCGGAGTCGGCGGCGGAGTC
>CAYMWL010000152.1:0-3746 GCA_964394305.1 uncultured Pirellulaceae bacterium | reverse complement strand
CCTTCTCCTCTGAAAATAAGGAGTTGGACTGTCCAGAAAAAGCCAAGCACCTCAGGCTTTCACCGCGCTCGCGAATCATCTGCAGCGTGTGAAGTACATCGTGCCGAAGGAACGCTGCGAACAATTGCAAAAGCTGCCGATCTGGCTGGAGTTTCAGGGGAACCTCAAGAGCATGCAGTATCATCCGGACCGCGGTTGGCTGCTCGCCAACAGGCACGATCCGCGACTGGTGAAGCATGTGCACATTCCGCACGCCAAGGCTTTGTACCAGGCACACACCTGGGCAAAGCATCCGTACGTCGTACTGCACGAGTTGGCCCATGCGTTTCACGATCAGGTGCTCAGCTTTGACAACGCCGAGGTCATCGCGGCGTATGATCATGCGAAGGAGAAAAAGCTGTACGAAGAAGTGCTGCTGTACACAGGCAAAAAGGTGAAGCACTACGGCTTGAACAATCACAAGGAATTCTTCGCCGAATCGACCGAAGCGTACTTCGGCGTGAACGACTTCTTTCCGTTCGTGCGAGCGGAACTAAATGCCCACGACCCGACGACGTTTGCGTTGCTGGAGAAGATCTGGGGGCCGGTGAAGTAAGGTTTGGTCGGTCTAAAAACGGAATGGCGGTCTCATACGCCTCGTTGTTTTGGCAGTTTGGTTGCCTTTGATTCGATGGAGCAAGGCTCCATCTCGGGCCGCAGCGCGCGCCCGATTTGTTCGTCATCGCTTCTCAGGCGGAGCGGTGCTCCGCCATGCTTATTCGCTGGCGAAGTTCTTGTCGTCGTCGGCTTGTTAGGACTGGTGAATTTGAGGTTAATTTGCACGGCAGCACCCGTTATTAAACGAACATGCGCTGATGACTGCCAGTTGCTGCATTTTAAGGGTTGTGCCTGGCGTCTCGGTTCCAAATATCGGCCAAGACTTGGGAAACGCCGGGCCGTAGACGCAAATTGCGCTACGGGTTTAACTGCACACCGTCGCCACGTTGCCGATTGCTGACGATTGCATTCAGTTTTCGAACCAGATTGATCGCTGCAGTAAGCCGCTTCGTCGCGCGACCGAGTGGTTGCTTCAGTAGAGCGAATTCATGTGCCGCTTCAACAACGTCTGCTGACTCGGGGAGTGACTTGAGGTCAATCGATTTAAGGACGAGACAGGGCCAGGGGCCATCGACAAGGTGTGAGAGAAGTTCGGCCGTGCCAGGCTGGAAAACAGCAACGATATCACCCGGGCGTTGAAATGCGGCCCAGCGTCGTTTCGCTTCGGTCACCGAAAGTGCGGCAGCAAAATGATCGTTCGTCAATTCCAAATGACCAAGGACGACGTCACTCAGTGGCTGGCGCGGAATCAGGGTGCAGGCAAACTCAGAACCGTCTGCCAGGCGTCGCGCGACCCAGCAAATGGGCGGCGCTGCTTCTCGCTTGCCAAGGCCTTTTTCGCCTGGCGCGCATTCCCCGTAAGCCACCACGATCTTCGCCAGATCACCATGAAGCGCGAGTGGAATGTTCTTAACCGTTCGGCTGCCGCGCGCGATAAAGCGGGCGCCATTCTCAGAGCCTGGGTGAGCCAACTGCGTCTCGACCATGGTCTCGAACGCCAGGAGAAGACGTTCCAGGCCAACTGTTTCCGGCTCCAACTCAGTCAACGCCGCAACAATGGCTTCGATCGTGGAGAGGAACATCGCATCCGGTTCGCGGCGGATGCGATAGCGGCTCGGCGTAGTCGGGGCCAACTGATATCGCGGCAGGCTTTGCAGCACTGGAATATCACGCACGAGCGTTTTCGTATGATGCCACGTTCCGTCCACCACCACTAGTTGCTCCGGTCGCTGGTCGATCGGCAGATCAGCCAGAAGTGTCGCGGTGGGGCCTGGGTAAAGCAGACCGGCCCGCGGCTTGAGTTGTATGCGCTGGGCCAGGTTGCCAGTGCGGTCGGTCAAGAGTTGAGAATTACGCAGACCTTTGTGCACGATGCGGGCGGTGTTGAAGCGGTGGAAATGCTCACGACGATGCTGCAGGATCAGCACTTCCGTTCGGTTGTCGATCGTGGGGATTGCGGCGCAAAAACACATCGCCGTCGGTCGAAAACAGTCGTAACAGCGGCCCGCGGTTGTCATGGCTTTCCTTCTGGAAGCACGATCCACATCAGCTATTGCCGCCGCCTGCGAAACGTCGCCGCACTTCTTCCAGTACTTCCTGCTGAGTGGGCGGTTCGCCCTTGTGCCGGGCAAAAAGTGCATCGAGCGCGGCGATATACGCTTCGCCGAAAGCGCTGGTCACAGCTGCCGCAGTGGTGGCATTGATCGCGCCGCCGACGACGGAACCGACACCTGGAATGAGCTTGAGCAACCCCCCGACGATCGCGCGCCCGGTTAACGTCGCGGCTGTTCCCCCGACCATGCTGGCGACAAGCGTACTCAGAAAGCCCTCGGAAAACGACAGGCCATAGGTGGCCGTGATGCCGGCCACCATCGCCACTTGCATCGGTACAAGCATCGCCGCATCGGCAAAGGGGACGGGCATCGCACCGATTCCCGCAGCCGACGACGCAGTCGTTGCCACGATCAAATGCGATCGCTGACGCTTGAGTGCGAGATCTGCTTTTTGCGCGGCCGCGAAAGCCCGTTTTTGTCCCTCAGGAAGAAGCTCCATTGTGGCTTGGACTAACTCGGCAAGTCCCATCGGTGGCAAGGTGTGGCCATCGTCGAACTGTTCGGGAATCGAACGAGTGCGGACGACATTTTTTGCTGCTGGCAATAGCTTTTGCACTTCGGCGCGAAAGCCTTGATCCGCCCGAGCTTTGGTAATCACCGCGATGGCCGGCATGAACTCGGCGAGCATTGCCGTGAGGTCGGTCTCGGCTTGTTCCACTCGGCGCAGGTCTTCGACGACACAAATCCAAGCGACATGAATCTGGTTTTTCTCATCACGCTCGCGATGGCGCTCCAGGATGAAGTCTTTGAGCGATTGAATGGTCGATGTGCCAGTCAGTTCGAAGCCGCGAGTATCAAACACGGACAGAGGAATGCCTTCTTTCGTGATTTCGCGCGTGTCTTGGGTCACGGGCCGACCTTGACCCGTCGTCGCGAGATTTCCCTGGAACACGCTGTTGATGAGCGTGCTTTTGCCGACACCCGTTCTCCCCGCAATTAGAACGTTGGCATGCCCGCGCTCCCGAAGTGCTTCTTCGAGGGCGTTCTTGGCAAGTCCACCTAGATTGAGCATGTCCATGGCTGAAGCCGTTTTCCAATTCTTTCTGCAAACTCCAGAGAGCGACGCCGTTCGGACAGGCTCACATTCCGTTGTGCGCTCTAATTTCAATCACATTACCTCCCGGCAGCGCATCGAATCGATCCGTGTCGTTCTTTCCATTGATTTCTGTGTTTCACCTTGTCTCACTCTTGCGCGCTTGCACGTTGTCGGTACTTGCGTGACAAGCGCCAGCGACATGTCACTTCGGATCTGCTTGTGGTCGGGTGCGACAATCGCTGCCCAAAGGGCCGCCAGCACTCCAAAACGACTAACACCCAGCAGCACTTCAGCGATCCTCGACAAACACGCAATATCTCCGGAGTTCAGCTTAGGTCAGATCCGCCGGAAGCGATACCGGCGATTTCAGCGGCTGAGAATCACACACGCCCAACTCATTGAGTTGATCTAAACGATGTGCAGTGAAGAGGAATGGGTGTTGTCATGAAATCGGGTAGAAGGCGGGGTTGCCCCCGCCGTCCTCCCACACCACCGGACGT
>CAYMWL010000151.1:0-3934 GCA_964394305.1 uncultured Pirellulaceae bacterium | reverse complement strand
GCCCACCTCGACCATCAAACTGCCCCATCACTCACCAGAGCGTGAACGGTTACCGTCGCGGCACTCGCGCGAGCGATCGAAGGGACTGCTTACAATGGGAACGACGGTTCGGTGGTATTCACCTCAACCGTCGTCGATGACCGCGGACCGAACTCGGCAGAGCACCAGTACGGCGCAGACCTAGTGATTACGGCATCTATTACCGGGCCGGGCGGCCGTATTCGGAAAGCGATCATGGTTCAGGCCAAGCTCGGTCGGATCGAAGATCTGAATTCCGCGGACCGCAGGTTTCTCAACGGTCAAATCGAGAAGATGCAAGACGTCACTCGTTCGCCTAAGGTCATGGAAATCGTAGAGTCCAATGGACTGCGGATGCCGCGGATGATCAGCGGAACGCGAGTCGTGGATGGAGATTCGTATCGCCCGATGGACCTTCCCGGGTATTTTACGGCTCGCGTGCTGACGACATTGGACGGTGACACGGACGAAGAATTTGTGGATGCTGTCCAGGACAGCAGCCTGACCCGCATTCATGCGACTGCAGAGGTGGTGTAGCGACCAGCCGAAGGTCCGTTCCGTGAAGGAGTTCACGGGAAGATTTCCTTGGCTTCGGATGAGGGATTCCTGGCCTGGGTATCATCTACCGGCGACTGAACCGGCTCATCAAACGCGAGCTTTGGAGTTGCCCCTGCATCGCACCACCAGGAGTTATGCATGACGCGCGGGATTTCATCCAGCTCGCGATCGTAAAAGCCGCGTGAGTAATACCGAAAGCCTGGAAACAGCGGAGCGGGAAGTTGAATCGTTCGTTCCAGCACATGAGCGAACGTTTCCGTCGCACGGATCACATTGTAAATCACCGTGCAGAGAACCGGGCGGATGGGAACAAGTTCGTTCGGTAGTTCCACTTCCTTCGGCCAGTTGTAGAGCTCGCCCCAATGTCTTTCGTTTCGTGGAATGGCGAAACCGCGTTCGGTGCTATAGAGAATTTGCACTGATTCGCTCCCGCGATGGGCCATGTTGTTCCTGAGTGTTCGAACCCATCCAAAGAATGGCCCTTGTGCCGCATACCAATCGGCGAAAATCTGAGGCAGGCCATAACGATCCCGAATTTGTTCCGACGTCCGCAGTACCTCCTTTTGCACCGGAATGCCTCCCTCGACCGGCACCTTCACGGAGTGGTAGACGACATCGGCGAAGCTCTTCGGGAGCTTTTTCTTGTTTTTCGGTTTATCGAATAGCTCAATGCGTTCCCAATGCGACGCGATCATTTCCTGCAGCAGGTCATAGATTCCCCGAGCAACAGTGAGGATGTATTCGATCTCCGTTTGGACGAACCGAACTGTTTCGTACTTTTCACCTTTCGATACTTCGTGGAAAAGTCTGATCTTCGCCAGACTTGTACCGAAGTTTTGAAAGTCGTTCCACAGTCCATGTGACGCATGGCGCATCTCGGGAAACGACGCGCGCTGCTCGGTCAGATGGAAGAACTGGAAACTCTGATCGGTCGGGCGCTCCGGACTATCCCCGAAGTAGTTCGCCTGCACCGGCGTCATATTCATCTTGTAAAGCTTGTCACCGGCCGGCAGCCAGCAATGCCATTCTCCTTTCGTGTAGAAGGAAAGGCAGCTCAGATACCGCTTCTCTTTCCACGCGGAAGAGTCGAAGTAGGGGATCGCTTTTAGATCCTCAAGAGTGATGCCTCCCGTGCTCATCGTCTTCCTCCGCGGGGTACCGTTAGCTCGTCGACCGATCTTATTGAGACTCCAATCCGGCCGAGTTGGTTCAGTCGAACCGTAAAACCTTCTTCTGCTGCTGATGTTGGCCCGGCGGGAGGTTTCCAGCAAGAGCCAGGCCCGTCACAGATTCCGTCACAGAACCTGTTGCAAACCCTGGAAAACATCCGAAAATATAGAAATCGTGGAACGGCCAAGAGAGGCGTGACGCGGTGACAAAAGCCCGTGATTTGTGGGCGATTTCGAGCGAAAAAAGCTCGAAGCGAATTCCGACCTACGGAACCGAAGGCTGCTGGTTCGAACCCAGCTGGGTGTATTTTCTTTGCCTGCAATGACTTGCGTCACTGCATTCTTAGAGCTTTGGTCTTTGTAACCAAAGCCCTCGGTCATCGATTTGCGCCCTGTGTATTCCGGGCGATGCCGACTGCAGGCCTCCCGGCCGATCCCGTATTTCCGCGCGGCGATTAAGATCGCCGAGGGCGCAATGCCTACTCCGTCCGTAGTGCGAAGCGTGGCACGGTGACATTCGAGGGTTCATTCCAGTGGGGCGAGAACGACCGGCCGAGCGGATCCTCCGATGAAGGTGACGTGGCCGTCGCCCCACAACAAGTTTCCTCCGTCCAAGTGACGAGTGGCTGTCGTATCGACCGCGAACGTTCGCGGCGACAACGACCAGGGACTTCCATACGCCGTTTCGTCCATCAACATCACGGTCAAGCGCGGCCAACCCCACGACGAAACCCTCCCCAAGACACCTTCAAATCCGCCCACTTCTGCAGCATGTGTGGGCCAAAATACTGCTCGATGAAGATCACGGAAGATGTTCGGAAGATGGTGGAGAAGGATGAACTGAAGGTGGAGGAATCTGCTGAAGAGAAGTTGCTGACGCTAAAGCAAGCGACGTTGCCTGAAGCCCCGCTTCGGGCGAGTCGCCAAATATGACGGGCGACTCAATCAGCGGCCGATGCAACGCATTGCGGAACACCGGGCAGCTACTCTTGTATTTTGGCTCGTTTATATGAAAGTGCTCCGAGACTGAAACCAAACGGGTATCGATCAAATGACTCCTTGGACAGTTTGTATTTCACCTCTTCCACAATTTCGCCATAAAAAATTCCTGGTCGGGTGAATTCAATTGTGTTGATCGACGTGAACCTGTATTTTCCCTTAATTGAGCCCGTGACCGCAGCTTCTTTGAAAGTGCCGTCTTTGTAGAATTCAATGTACGCGGCATCACCAATCGGATTGTTCCATCTTCCCAAAATGTCGACGGCATCGTCGGCAACGGCGGCGGACAACTCGGCGAAAAACAACAAAAATGATAGAATCGCGACATTCCTAAACATCTTCTAATGCTCCAAACAAAAAATAAAGATTACCTTTGAGGCTACACGAGCGAACGGCGAATTTGGTCACTTCGAGTCTGGTCCTTACCTCTCCTTGTCGTTCTTGGTGATGTGAGTCATCACCTTATCCACAACTACAATGGTACCAATCGTCAAAGCGGCACCCGCGGCAACTGCGGCGACCGCCGGAACGGCCGCCACTACTGCCGGAGCCCAGACCGGGGCTGTCGCGGTCAGAACCTTTCTGGTCCCAGTTCGCAGCGCCTCATCTCCTAGTCTTGCCCAATGTGATCTTTCCTGGCTCATGATTGTCTCCAATGACTTCGTGATACGACGGAATACCTCATTGAATAGCGCACCAGAAATACCGTTCACTTTTTGGTGCTCGATTAGCGTAATTTTACGAGAACTTGTGGCCACATGAGCGGCAACAATAGGCAGGAGTTATCTGGTCGATACCCTTTCCGATCAGGTACGCGGCGCCCAAAACAGCAGTTGCAATAGGGTGGTGTTTGGCGGAATGGGACAACGCGTGTAATGTGTGCCCCCCATCCCCTTTGTGACCAAACTTGTTGCTACCGACATCGGAGGAACCACATTCAGGACATTCACGTGAATTGCTCATGCCATTTCTCTCCCAAACCAAAGTTGCTTCGGTGCGGAGCAGGCGAGCTGCCTGCGCTTCTAATTCAGGAAGCGAAGAGCAGAGAACAATGGCGCGCAAGCGGAGACAAAAATATCGGAATCTCTCACGGCTGCCCCTAACGGGCGAGTCCAGTTCGCTCGAGTTCTGTTTGAGTGTAACCGTTCACGGCCTGGCGTGAATTGCTCTTCGCGCCGAGGCGAAAATTG
>CAYMWL010000150.1:0-4269 GCA_964394305.1 uncultured Pirellulaceae bacterium | reverse complement strand
CCCGTGAAGACGTTGGTCAGCGCAGTGTGGCGCGTCGCTGCATTCTGCAAAGCAGCTCGATGGATCGCGTTGGTCGTAGCTTCTGGACAAAACAAATAGGCGGTGCCAACCTGCACGCCGGCAGCGCCAAGTTGCTGAGCCGCGGCAACACCCTGAGCATCGGCGATGCCGCCGGCAGCGATGACCGGCACTTTCACCGCGCGCACGATTTGTGGCAGGAGCGCGAAGGTACCGACTTGGGTCGTCAGGTCATCCGACAAGAACATTCCTCGATGGCCACCGGCTTCAAGCCCTTGCGCGATGATTGCATCGAGGCCCTGTTGTTCCAGCCAAATTGCTTCGGCCACTGTCGTTGCCGAAGAAAGGATCTTGGCACTCGTTCGTTTCACGCGCTCGAGTAAATCAGGCGCAGGCAAGCCGAAATGAAAACTCACAACCGCAGGGCGAAACTCTTCGAGCGCCGCCGCGGCCTCTTCGCTAAAGGGGGCTCGCCCTGCTCCTTGCGGAATCGTATGCGGATCGATGTTGAACTGACGATAGTAGGGAGTGAGCAATTCTCGCCAGGCCGCTTCGCGGACTGCGTCGATGCGCGGCGGAGTGTGGCAGAAGAAGTTCACATTGAATGGCTTGTCGGTCAATTCGCATAACTTGGCGAGTTCGCTTCGCAAGCCGTCGGCAGTGAACATCGCAGCCGGCAACGAGCCGAGGCCACCTGCGTTGCAGACTGCCGCCGCGAGTGCACTTCCTTGCGAACCTGCCATCGGCGCTTGAATGACTGGCAGCTCGATGCTGAAGAGTTCTGCGATGCTCAAGGATTACTCCGATTGCCTTGCAGCCTGATTGAACAAATGTTTGGCCGCGCGGCCACTAATGGTTGTACAACGCAATAGCTCGGCAGCGATCAATTCCGCGGCTCGCCAGATAGCTGGATCAGCAAGCAGATGTTCAACCTTATCCAGCAACCGTCGTTCGAGCCGTGCAACATGCCTTTCTCCACTGGCACGTTGCGTGGTCAGGGCACGGACTGCACGCAGATCTTGCTGTGCTCCACCCCAGGCATATTCTCCCGTGTAGCACGCTTCGGCAGCAATTCCGCCGAGCAAGATCAAAATCTCCACTTCCACGGGATCATGAGCGGGCTTTGCGCGGCCTTTTTTTAGTTCGCACTGCCCAAGTCGCAATTGATTTGGCAAGATGCTGACGCGCTGCACATTTCTGCCGAGCGCCAGCGCGACGACAGCATGCCCTGCTTCGTGATAAGCAGTGGCCAGGTTGAGCGTTTCTCCCGACGCAGTTTCATCCATCGCGCGCTGCGAACTACTCTTTCTTTTCGGCTTCCAACTTCGGCGCGTCGTCATCAGTTTTGGCGCCGGGCAATATGCGTTTCTTCGGTTCGCCCAGCGGCTTGGCACCCATCACGGTGATTTGCGTAGCGAGACCTTGGCCGGCGGCCTTTTGTCCCATCGGGTACCGAGCACGAATTTCGACTTTGTCGCCCACTTGCGCGAACTGCAGGTGATTCACGTCAACCGATACCTTGGCATCCTTTGCCAGATCGGCTTTGATCGTTGTGCCCGCGCAGTTGATCGTCATTTCGCCCAGCCTGCTGAGTTTGGTGATTTGCCCGGCGACTTGATACGTTGGATCGTCTTCGCCCTTCGCGCGCGCGCCTTTCTTTTCAGGTTCATCGGGTTTGGAGCTGAAGAGCTCGGCTTCGCCCTTCGCCAGCCCACCTTCGGCCTGCACCCCCACACCGCGACCTTCACGCACAGTAAAGATGGTCAGACTTTGCACGGGATCCGCGGCCTGGCCCTTTTTGTTCACTTTCGCTTTGAATTCGACCAGCATGCCCGGCTTCACGAACGCGGGGTCGGCCGAGCCCTGAAAGACAACATCTTGCGGTCGAGCTTCGATTTGCACGACCCAGTTCTCGCCACCGGCCGCGGCCACTTGCACCAGCGCCCCGGACATCGCCTTGATCGAGCCCGACAACTCGGTATTTTCCCACTGGATGTTCGGGGTCTGGCCTTGCTGCCGCAGGCGGGCGAGTTGGGCCTGCCATTGTTGTTGCTGATTTTGCGCGACGACGGTTTGCGTCGCCAGCGCGACTAGCAATGCGACGATGTAGGCGGGAAAGGTTCGAAACATAGCTAGAAATTCCCAGGAACGGTTGAACGACCAGTACCTCTCACCATAACGCGGAAAGCGAAGATCTGCTAGGGAAAACGCCCCGCTCGAACCGTTGTACTCACCTTATAATTTGAGTTTTCGCAGCCGGAGTGAATTTAAAATGACGCTAACCGAACTCAAGCTCATCGCGGCCGAGGCGATCATCGGATTGACCAGGCCCAATGCGGCCAGCGGT
The DNA here is from genome assembly GCA_964394305.1 of uncultured Pirellulaceae bacterium. GTDB lineage: Bacteria > Planctomycetota > Planctomycetia > Pirellulales > Pirellulaceae > Anatilimnocola. Next base: position 1,904 of record CAYMWL010000150.1, on the reverse strand, counting down.
ACGCTGAACGCGTTGTAGACAAATGCGAGAAACAAGTTCTGACGAATGCCAGCCGAAATCGCCCGGCTGAGGCGGAAGGCCCGGACAATCCCGCGTAGATCACCTTTCACGAGGGTGACTGCGGCACTCTCGACGGCAACATCGGCGCCGGTCCCCATCGCAATGCCCACAGTTGCCGCCGCCAGCGCCGGCGCATCGTTGACGCCGTCGCCAGCCATTGCCACGCGTCGGCCTTCGCGCTGCAAGCGGACAACGACTTCCCCCTTTTGCTGCGGCAGCACTTCCGCAATCACTTCCTCCATGCCCAATTGCTTCGCCACTGCTTCTGCCGTGGTTCGACTATCGCCAGTGAGCATAATGATGCGCAGCCCTTCAGCTCGCAGTTGAGCGAGTGCATCTGGCGTGGTCGCTTTGATCGGATCCGCCACGCCAAGGAAGCCGAGCAGGTTACCGTCGCGAGCCAGAATCATCACCGTTTGGCCGGCTGCGCGAAGCTGCTGCAAGCGATCTTGCCAGGCGCCGAGTTTAACGTTTTCGTCGCTCATCAATGCCATGTTGCCGAAAGCGATTGTTTTTCCAGCCGAAGTGCCGCGCACCCCTTTGCCGGTGATTGACTGAAAGTCACCGACCTTGACGGGCTCGATTCCGCGATCTTGTGCACCTTTGATGATCGCGGCCGCCAGCGGATGTTCACTGCTCCGTTCTAAACCGGCGGCGAGCGAAAGAAGTTCATGCTCAGAAACGTCCGCTGCGGCGTCGATCGTGATCAGTTTCGGCTTCCCGACCGTAAGCGTGCCGGTTTTATCGAGCACCAAAGTGTCGGTGGTGTGGAGCAGCTCAAGCGCCACGGCATCGCGAAACAACACCCCCGCTGTCGCGCCGCGTCCGGTGCCGACGAGAATCGCCATCGGCGTTGCCAGACCCAGCGCACACGGACAAGCGATGATGAGCACAGCGACGGCGTTCAAAATCGCGTTTGGCAGCCGCGGTTCGCTCCCCCATAAACTCCAAACGATCAAAGTCAACAATGCGAAGCCCAAAACGGTGGGAACGAAAAACATCGCCACCCGGTTGACCAATTTCTCGATCGGTGCGCGGCTGCGCTGCGCGGCGGTCACCATCCGAACAATGTTGGCGAGCAGCGTATCATCACCCACTCGCTCGGCCCGCATGACCAGGCCGCCGCTGCCATTGAGCGTGCCGCCGATCAACGCGCCGCCGGTAGTTTTTTCGACCGGCAATGGCTCACCCGTGACCAGCGATTCGTCGAGGTTGCTGCTTCCTTCGAGCACCATGCCGTCGACCGGCACTTTTTCGCCCGGCCTGATTCGCAAGCGGTCGCCGACTTGGACGCGTTCAATCGGCACGTCCATTTCATTGCCGTTCGTTTGGATCAACCGAGCTGTCTTTGGCGCCATACCGAGCAACGCTCGAATTGCCGCGCCGGTTTGCGACCGGGCCCGCAGTTCCAAGACCTGCCCCAGCAAAACGAGCACAATAATGACGGCCGCGCTATCGAAATACGGTTCCACCGCGCCGCCGTGGCGCATGCTGGCGGGAAAGACCTGCGGAGCAATGGTCGCGGCAAGACTGAAAGCAAACGCAGCCCCGACGCCGAGGGCAATCAGCGTAAACATATTGGGACTGCGATGAATGACCGAAACCCAGGCTCGTTCAAAGAAGGGCCAGCCGCACCAGAGCACGACCGGCGTAGCCAGGAGTAACTGCAGCCAGTTGAGTGCAGCCATGTGCTCATGCAAAAACTTCACGAGAGCTGGCACCGGCACCAAACCGCCCATGGCGATCGAAAACACGGGGAGTGTCAGAATCGCCCCAAGGGCCAAACGCCGCTGCATCGAGATCAACTCGGGATCCGGCCCTTCCTCTGCCGTCGGCTGCATCGG
>CAYMWL010000149.1:0-4417 GCA_964394305.1 uncultured Pirellulaceae bacterium | reverse complement strand
CGCGCCAAAGATACATACAGCGACGCCAGCAGAGGAAAGACAGACAGGAACAGGAACAGCAAACTCCCTTTCAAGGGAACATATTTGCTGCTGCCACAGCCGAGAAACAAGCTGACCAGAATCACCGAGGCAACTCCCCATTTTGCCAATCGCACTCCGAACATAATGGTCTCCTTGTGGATGTCGAAGGTGGAGCGGAGCGAATTTACCGTAGCCAGTCGGTTTGCACAGCCCGGCTGCGAAGCTGCCGCAAATCCAGAGTGCGAATTGGCTTGCGGGTTGCCGTGATCCGTCGATTCTCTGCAGGCAAATCAGCCCCCTCGTCGCTGGCTTTTGATATTATTTCAAATCTCAGCATTTTTTGCTGACACTTGCGATCTCCTCTCCCTCCGATCTTATCAGGAGTGCCCGTGATGCGGCGCGCTGTTCGCTTTGGTTCGTTTCGTCGTCAGCCGGTGGCCTTTACGTTGGTCGAATTGCTGGTCGTCATCGCCATTATTGGTGTGCTGGTCGCGCTCCTCTTGCCGGCGGTGCAAGCCGCTCGGGAAGCTGCCCGGCGGACGCAATGCCTGAACCATCTGAAGCAGATTGGTTTGGCGATGCACAACTACAACGACACGTACGGTACGTTGCCCAATTCGCGCCGCGATGCCAGTTACACCTGGATGACTCAAATTCTGCCGCAACTCGAGCAGCCCGCGCTATTCAACCAATGGAAGCTGGGCCCGGCTTACAACTCGCAACTGCAAGAGTGCCGAGAGGCGCGCGTTCCTGTCTATTATTGCCCCAGCCGCCGCACCGCCAGTTCCGCGAAAATTGTGAATGAGAACATGGACGGCGGTTCCGCCACTACCGGCATCGTCGGCGACTACGCTGCCTGCACAGGCGATTCTACGGTCGGCGGCGGCGACTATTGGCAGCCAGGATATGACGCCAATGGAGTGTTGCTCATTTGGAACCTGATGAACAACAGCGGTGGTCCCGCAATCCCGGCAGGGACGCCTTCGTTCAAGGCGGGTACCAGTTTCCGCGAAATCACCGACGGCACGAGCAACACCCTGCTGATCGGTGACAAGCATATCTATAACGGCGGCGGGCCGGTTCCTGCCCCTTCGCATTTGAACGATCCCACCAAGGGAGACGGTCCGGCGTACAACGGTGACAAAGGACATTCGCACCGCAAAGTGGGAACCGGCGCACCTCTCTCCAAAGGCCTCAGCGAAAACGTCACCGGACGGTTCGGTAGTTGGCATCCCGGCGCAACGAACTTCGTGCTTGTCGACGGCAGCGTGCGCACTTTCAACAATGCAGCGAATGCCACCATGCTCGGATACATGGCCGGCAAAGATGATGGCCAGGTCGTGAAGCTCGATTAGTTGCGATGGCAACATTTACGGTTTCACCGGCCACGCTTCGCGGCAGTGTTTCTGCCAATCATTGGTTAGCAGCGTAAAATTTGTCTTGAGCACCGTTGCCAAGTGCGGTTCTAAAGCGGTGCTCTCTTGCTTTTGAATGGCGGCGATCAACGCTTTCAACTTGGGTTGATACGCTGGATCACGCAGCAGCAAACTGCAGAGCGTCGCCGCTTGCCAGTAGGCCGTCGTGGCAATCGGCTTGCCGCTGGTGAGTGCATTCAGATCGAATTGCTCGGTGGCAAGATTGGCGTGCACCAGCGTTGCAAAGTTCTTCTGCGGAAACGTATGCAGCTGGTAATACGTCGCCAATCCCTCTTGAAGCCATTCTCCCTGATTGGCAATTCCCAGCCGTGCTTCCAGCAGGGAATGAATGAATTCATGGACGAACACTGGCCGCTGGATGCCCTGCTTTGCATCCCAGTTGCTCGTGGCCCAGCCTAACAGCGTAAAGCCATCACTCTGCGGCTGTGCTGCCTCTTTGCCGTACTTCTCGGCGAGACGCGGCGGAAATTTTTGATATTCATCGCGCGTGGCAAAGATCAACAGCCTCGCCGGTACCGGCACATCCATCAGCGGCAAATCCATGGCGACTTGCACAACTACGGGCTGCAGAACATCGACCAATTTAGTGGGCTCACATTCGGTCGAATTCGTGGCAATCACGAATGCTTCGCGCTCTGCCGTTTTGATGGCGGCTGGCGCCACACCCGGAAACGCAATCGGCAGCATCTCGTCGAGCGACATTGCAGCTCTAGGTCGCGCGGCGAAATCGGCTTGCACCGCGTCGAGGGCCAGATGACTTTCCTCGCGAAACGAGAATCCGAACCACTGCACGCCGGACCAAGTACCGACGCGCCCCGTAACCGGAGCGATCCAGCGCGTTGGTATCTCGATTTGTTGCCAACCGCTCCCCTTGAGGACGATGCGGCGGGAAAAGACGACGCGACTCGCCGGATCGATAAACAGCAGATCAAACGTGCAATCAGGATCCCGCCTGGCCTCTTCGGCCGAACGCGAAACCCAGAACGAAATTCGTTCCGCCAGCTCCCACGGCACGCGCGGCAATTCCTTCCTCAGCGCGAACGATGAGCCGGCCTCGGCATCGATAGTGGCAATTTGCCCGCTCGGCACCAGATCGCCCGCGCGAATCGGCTTAGGCTTTTCCGCCAGTTCGCCGATGGCCCGTGCGGCGGTGATCTTGCCACCGGCGGTCCACTCGGTGCTCAGCGCTTGCCGTTCAAAGTCCCAGCCAACGCGTGACGCTTCTTGTGCAAGCGTGGGAATGCTGCTACTCAGAAACAGCACCAAAATGAAGGAACAGCGGCGTAACATGATAAGGCACTCGGTGACAACGCAGTTTGAATGCACGACCTCTTCATTGAAACCGCCGACTACTCCGAGCGAAAGTGCTGGCCGCGGATGGTAAGATGCTGAAATGTCTGACGCCCGCGAACTCGAGTCTGCTGAACTGCCCGCCATCGCGACCTCCGCGAACTCAGTGCGGCCGAAGCGCACACGTCGCGGGCACTGGTTGCGCATCTTCTTGGTCGCCGCGTTAGTCATTCTGGCAGCGATTGCCATTCGCCCCTGGGACTATTGGGATGCGCTCGTTGCGGGTCGTCGTTCTCCGCGGTACGAACCGATTGTAATCAACTCCACGCCGCCCCCCAAAGCCGGGATCGATCCGCAAGCAGAAAACGAACCGGCGCCGCCGTCGCTCCAGAAAAAAATCTCGCCTGCCATCGCCAAGCTTCGCGAGGGAATCGCGCTGATCGAAGCCGATGGGCCCGCTGGCCGCGAAATCCTCGGCACTGCGTTTGTGGTCTCCGCCGATGGTCAGCTGGTAACTTGCTTGCATGTGGCCAATCGAACGACGACCGCGGTAGTTCGATTTCGCGACGGCAGCGTGTTTGATGTCGCCGGTTATGCAGCAATCGACGCACAGGCCGATCTCGCGCTGTTGCAATTGAAAGCGCCGCCATCGTCACTTGCAGTGGTGAAAGTGGCCGAACAAGAGGCCGAACAACTCACACCAATCGTCGCCTGGGGGCATCCCCAAGGGATTGAGTTCGCCGCTTACGATGGCCGCGTCAGCCGCCTGGTGAAGTCAAGCGAGTTGCCCGCGCCGCTGCAGAAGTTTGTCCGCGAGCTCACCAGTAGCGACAGCGAACAAACGTGGATTCAACACACGGCCAAGCTGTCGGAAGGGAACAGCGGCGGCCCGCTCGCCAACGAGCGCGGCGAAGTGATCGGGATCAACGTTTGGATCGATCGCCAGTCAGATTATGGCTACGCGCTACCGATCAGCGCCCTGCAGTCCTTACAGATGAACCGCTTCGCCGCAGTGCAACCGCTCGAACGTTTCGCCCTCGCCGAGGCCCGCGTGCGTGATGCCACCTGGCAGACATCGGCGAAGAAGTTGAAGCAACTGTCCGATGCAGCGCGGGCTTTGAAATGGCAAGTCCATGAACAGGCTGACTATGAACGGCTGCAACATATCGCTTGGGGAGTGACTCTGGCGAACATGCCCGAGCACTTCACGGCGAAGACCGCATTGGGCGAGCGTTTGAACGACCTGGTGAAAGAAGCCGATCGTGTCGCCGCGCAACTGCACTCCCAGCGCTGGAACGACGGCGGGCAATTCATTGTGCTCAACGAGTTCGCGGAAAAAGAGGTCGTTCGCCAAGGCGCCGGCGTCATGTTCTTCGGGACCGTGCAACGGAGCGTCGCCGGCAAGAAAAACGAGCGGGCCCTGCTCGTGCAACTCGCCGGTTTTGATCAGATGCTATTAGTACCAATTGCTGATCAACTCACCGCGCCCGAAATCGGCAGCCAATGTTTGTTCGTCGGAGTGAACGACCGCGGCCGCGTGGTCCGTTACGGCGACAATCCGCTGCAACCCATTGTCGCGCCGGTGATCATCGCGCCGGTGATTGTGCCGCTAAAAGGGCAGGATTCAGTTTTGTAGGTGAAGGTTTAATTCGCTAGGGGGCCAGTAGGCG
>CAYMWL010000148.1:0-4988 GCA_964394305.1 uncultured Pirellulaceae bacterium | reverse complement strand
GTATGGCGACAATGCTTTTCGCAGCGAAGAGCATTGTGATTTGCCGCTTGCCGCGAAATATCCAGTGAACCGTTGGAAATTCTTTGAGCGCTCGCTATACTCCTCACAATCACTGCAGATTCCAGATTCGTAACATTCTGTTCGGCTTGGTTTCGTGGGAACGGAGAACCAAGGCTGCGAGCGGGTGTTGGGCGGCAGTGGGTCTTCATCAATTCCCTCCTCTCCATCCGTTGGTATCTCTCGCATGTTGAGCCATTCCCGGTCTCTGTACGCTCGTCTGTTGGCTCCGTGGAAAAAACTCACTCAACGAAAGCGCACTTCATCGAAGCGGCGTCGACAATCGTTCTTTGAACCGCTCGAAGTGCGGGCAGTTTTGACAGTCAACGTCGAGCCGTTGATTCCGCCTGGAGCGCCGACCGAACTGGAGAATCCAACCGCGTATTTAACCCCATACAGCAAACACCTGGTACTCCGCGGAGCTACAGGTACTGCGCACAACAACGTTGTTGAGATCGGTAAAGATGAACAAGGCAACATTGTCATCACCGATCAGCAACTGGCGTTTGGCGACATCGAGGGAATTCCGGGCGCCGAACTCAGTGACGACAAACGTACGCTGAAGATTCCAGCGGAAGCCATTACCAGCCAGCAGATTTTCATCTTCGGCGGCGCCGGAGACGACACACTGACGTTTGACATGACGTTTGGCAATCCCGTGCCAGAAGGTGGGTTGTCCTTCTACGGTGGAAGCCAGAACAGCACGCTGCCGGGTGACCAAATCGTGCTCAACGGTGGTTCGTTCGAGAATGTTGACTATGAATTCATCAACGAGCACGACGGCTCAATCACGGTGGATGGCCGGCGGATCAACTACGAAGGATTGGAGCCGGTTACCGACAATATGGATGCTGCGAATCGCAGCTTTACGTTTACGAGTGGCGCTGAGACGGTGACCATTTCGGATGTGGCCGCAGCGGGTTTGACGCGGATCGACAGCAACGCCGGCGGCGAGATGGTGGATTTTGCGGTGCCGACGAACTCGTTGACCGTGATTGTGAACGGCGGCGATACGGTGAACATTACTAGCTTCGACGCCGCGTTTAATACGCCGTTAATTTCGCTGCAAGGGACGACGTCAGCCAACACATTCAACCTAACTGCGCCGAATGTGATTCCAGACGTCAGTGGCCTGAGCTTGACCGGCAACGCCAACTTCAGCCTGAATGGCTTTAACGAACAAGTTGCTTCGCTGGCATCGACTGATGCGATACCGACGGTGACCTTGACCGCGGGTAACACGCTGACGGCGGGCAACGCTGCGAACACGACGTTTTCGGGAATCATCTCAGGCCCCGGCGGCTTGACGAAAGTTGGCGTGGGAACGTTGTCGTTGACGGGGCTCAATACCTATACCGGAGTGACCGCATTCAGCGGAGGTATTTTGAATGCGGCGACCATCGCTGATTACGGCGTCGCGAGCGCGGTTGGCGCACGCACTCTAGCGCAAGAAACAGCGGCCGGCGACGGCATTGGCTTTGTCTTTCGCGGCGGCACCTTGCAGTACACAGGTGCAGTCGCTCAGAGCACCAATCGCCAAATTCGTGTGCAAACAACGGGAGGCACGATTGACGCTTCTGGCTCTGTTGTCGCGGCGACGCTGACGTTTTCGCACTCTGGCGCGAACATCAACTGGTTCGATACGGGTGGTCAGCGCACTCTCATTTTGACGGGCACAAATACCGGCACGAATACGTTCTCGCAGCTGATTACTGATCAAGCGACCAATCCGACCAACCTCACGAAGCGCGGCGGAGGCACCTGGTTCGTAACGAATAACGCCAGCAATTACACCGGCGTCACGGCGATGGAAGGGGGCATCCTGAATGCTTCTTCCCTTGCCGATTACGGCGTGGCGAGCAGCGTGGGAGCCCGAACGGCCGGCCAAGAGGCCAGCACTAATATTGGTTTTGTCTTCCGCAGCGGTACGTTGCAATACACGGGTGCAACAGCGCAATCCACTAATCGTCAGATTCGCGTACAGACGACCGGGGGCATGATCGATGCTTCAGGAAGTGTGCCCGCGGCGACGCTGTCCTTTACGCACAGCACTGCCAACACCGATTGGTTCGATACCGGTGGCGCACGCACGTTCCGCTTGGGCGGCACGAATACTGGCAACAACATCTTTGCCAACATCATCCCCGATCAGGCCACGAATCCAACCAACCTCACCAAGACCGGTGCGGGGACTTGGTTCCTGACCAATACTGCCAGTACTTACACTGGCGTCACAGCGATGGAAGGTGGCATTCTCAATGCCGCATCCTTCGCCGATTACGGTGTGCCGAGTAGTCTCGGTGCACGATCCGCGGGCCAAGAGGCGCCAACAAATATCGGCCTTGTTTTCCGCAGCGGCGCATTGCAATACACGGGGAGCATACCTCAGAGCACGAATCGCCAAATTCGAGTGCAAACGACGGGGGGCACGATTGAAGCATCGGGAAGCGTGCCAGCGGCGACACTCTCCTTTACGCATAGCACTGCCAACACCGATTGGTTCGATACCGGTGGCGCGCGCACGTTCCGCTTGGGCGGCACGAATACTGGCAACAATATCTTTGCCAATATCATCCCCGATCAGGCCACGAATCCAACCAACCTCACCAAGACCGGTGCGGGGACTTGGTTCCTGACCAATACTGCCAGTACTTACACTGGCGTCACAGCGATGGAAGGTGGCATTCTCAATGCCGCATCCTTCGCCGATTACGGCGTGCCGAGTAGTCTCGGTGCCCGAACTGCAGGCCAAGAGGCTGCGAGCAATATCGGCTTGGTCTTCCGCAGCGGCACGTTGCAATACACGGGAAGCACACCTCAGAGCACGAACCGCCAAATCCGCGTGCAAACCACAGGTGGCACAATCGATGCGTCGGGCAGTGTGCCCGCGGCGACCCTCGCGTTTACTTACAGCACCGCCAACACCGACTGGTTCGATACCGGCGGCGTCCGCACGTTTACGTTGACGGGGACAAACACCGGCGCCAACAACTTTGCCAATATCATCGCCAACCAGGCCGCCAACGCCACGAGCGTCACCAAGTCGGGCAACGGCAGTTGGACGTTGAGCGGCGTGAATACCTACACCGGTGCTACAACGATTAGCGGAGGCACGCTACGCAATGGCACAGCCACCACTTTTACTTCGCTCGGCGTGCTGAGCATGTCTGGTAACGGCGTGTTCGATTTGAATGGATTCAACGCGGGCTTCACCAATGTCGCCGCGAGTGCAACAACGAATACCATCACCAACAACGGTGCTGCCGCGGCATTTACCGAATCCGCTCAAGCCAACACGATTAGTGCGCTAGTGACGGACGGAACAGGAGTGCTGACCTTCCGGCTCTCCAATGCCAATAGCGGCGTCACGCCGTTTCTGCTCACCAGCCCCAATACCTTTTCGGGTGGACTGGTGCTGCTCAACAGCGGCGCTGGCACGCGTCTGCGGATCACCGGTCTGATTACCACCGTCGGCGCACCGGGAGCAATTGTCAGCAGTCCGTTTGGCCGCGGCTCGATCACGATTGGAACCGTTGCAACAGACCGAGCGCAGATATTGCTCGACTCGGTCGCCAACAACACGCTTGTCAACAACATCATTGTCAACACGGCCCAAGGCACCGATGTGTTTGGCGCGTTTCGGATTGATACCACCGGCCACACTCTGTCGGGAACCATTAATGCCAATCTGGCTCGCGCTAAATTTGCCAGCGGCGGCACCGTTACTTTGACTGGGCAACTAACCGGCCCCAACGGCCTGGATATTTTGAATTCGGGTGGCGTGACGCTCAACAATCAAACCGCCAGCCCGAATAACTATGCAGGTACGACGATCGTCGGCATTCCCGGCCGGTTGAATCTTGGCACGAACAATCAACTGCCCAATGGAGCGGGCACGGGCCTCACGCAGATTGACGGCACGCTGAATCTCAACGGCTTCAGCGACACTATCAATGGTCTCTCTGGACAAGGCGTTGTCGATGGCGTTAGCGGCACGTCAACGTTGATCGTTGGCGATAACAACGCCACTGGCGAAGATTTCGGCGGCGTGATTCGCAATACGGCAGGGACGCTCGGCATCACCAAGATCGGTACTGGCGCGCAGACGCTCAGCGGCATCAACACCTACAGCGGACCTACGAATGTCAATGCGGGCACGTTGCAGACGGGCGTGAATGTGCCGATTACCAACTTCAGCTTCGAAACTCCGGCAATTGCCAAGGATACGAATTCTTATAACAACGCCGCAGCCACTTGGACGTTCTTGGGGAATAGCGGATTGATCAATGGCAACGGCGGCGGTTTCAATCCCGCCGGCCTGGTCAATGGAAATCAGAATGGCTTTGTGCAGCTACTCGGCAACTTCTCGCAAAGCATCACATTCTCGAGCGCGGGGACGTATACACTTCGCTTTCTAACCGAAGCCCGCGGCAGCGGCCCGAATCCCTTCAACGTCCGTTTGGACGGCGCGATTATCGCTGCCAGTGTGACTCCTGCGGCGAGCACATCGTTTAATCTGGTCACCATTCCAGGACTGGTCGTCACTGCCGGCGCCCACACGCTGCAATTCGAAGGCTTGGAACCTGTTCTCGATCGAACTTCATTCATCGACTATGTAACGATCTCAGGTTCGGGCAACAGCAATGCGATTCCCGATACCTCGGTAGTCACTGTCGCCGCTTCGGCCACATTGAGCCTGGCAAACAGCAATGAAACGGTCGGCCCCTTGAATGGCGCTGTCGGCAGCAGCGTCATGCTGGGCTCCGGCAGCCTGACAATCAACAGCACCGCACCGGCGATTTTTTCGGGAGTGATCTCAGGCTCGGGGCCCGTGCTCAAAAACAATACGAGCACGCAAACACTCGCGGGCGCCAATACCTACACCGGCGCTACCACGGTGGCTGCGGGGACGCTCGCGGTAACGGGGTCAA
>CAYMWL010000147.1:0-5074 GCA_964394305.1 uncultured Pirellulaceae bacterium | reverse complement strand
CGCCCCCAAGACCTGCTCAAATTCCTCCGCATCGTGAAACAGTGAGTTGCCCTGCTCTCGCTTGGCGGCTGCTTGTGTCGGCTTCAGTCGCTGATATCCACCATGCAGCACCACCGTGAGGTGGCTGAGCTGATTCATCGGCGGAAGTGATCGATTGCCCGATACTTTCTTGGGAACTGGGACCCCAGCCTCGCGCAGTGCACGCTGGATGCGACTCAGCAAAGTGTCGGGAATACGATGCTCGATCTCGGATTTGAGGTGGTGTAAATCTGCGAGCAATTGCAAGTCTGCGGGGAGTACTTTGCTCGCGGTTGCCGGGTCCGAAGGGAATGCAGCACCCTCTAACAGAAACGTGATCACCTTCACTTCCTTGCTGTGCGCTAATCCGTAGGCTATTTCCTTTCGTACCCAATCGTCTTTCCGGTCGATGCGGCGAATATTGTAGGGAGGCTCAGGTTCGAACCAGCGTTTTCCAATCAAGACAACGATGACGGCTGCGCGGTCCAACTCGTCTTGCAGTGTAGTGGCAAATTCGTCTCCAAAATCAATATCTCGGGGGGCATAAAAGACTAATTCTTCGCCTAACAAATCAACAAGCTTGTCCCTCAGCAATTCTGCCGTGGAACCAGAGTCGTCGTTGCGGTAGGAAATGAAAACGCGATTCCGCTTGCTGCCCATTCGCAGTGGTCCCTCAGCCAGTTACGAACAACTCGACCCTGAGCTAGTTCATTTTCTGCTTGAGGAAGTTTGCCCGCCGTCTCAAATTCTCGCGTCCCACCCCCAACTCAAGCGAGATTTAGGATACTACAACGGGCACCGCACCACAATTTTTTCAGACAGTCTCGACCGCGATTTAGCATGTGGAATCTAAGTCGGAAAATGCCCGGAAAGGCTTTTTTAAAGAAACAGGCGTGGGGTGAGAGGCCGAACACTTCGATTTGTGCGGATTTAGTACTGACCGAACAACCGCTGACGTGGCTCTTGGGCACTGTGTTGGCGAGGGGTGTATTCGTTCCGGGTAGACGGCTGAGCATAGTGCGACGGCCGGTGATATTCAGGCGTTGTGAACGATGACTTGCTGTAGTCTTCGTCCAAGCGATAGTCAGCAGTCCGCGGCATGAGATCGCGCGGCATCGGTTCACGCGGCATTGTCTGCCGTTGCATCGTTTCACGCGGAGCATATTCACGCAACGGTTCCACGCTGCGATCAACTACTTGTTCGTTTTGTTCGTTCGGCACTTCGCGCCGCACGCGCAGATCCGGCGGCAACAAGCGATCGCCTTGATTCCACAGCCGGGCGGCAGCATCGAGCGCCCGTTGGCTGCTGTGATCGAGCGTGTTCTCGACGAACCGCTGCTGCGTGACTGGCGGGGTTGGTGCATAGTCGTTTTGCCATGCAGTGGGCCGCGAGGTGCGAGTCGGTTCGTCGATTATGCGCGACGAGTTGGCGTCGAAGTAAACCTGATTCGGAATGATCGATTCCGCTGCGGTGCTCGAAAACCTCTGCGAGTCGCCGCCTACCCAACCACCAAGGCCGGGGAGAATCGCCAGTGCTGCAATGACAGCACCCACTTCCAGCACGAGACCACCGACAAACTTCAGCGGGTTCAAGGTCGACATGAGCAGGCCCTCCCTGTTCAGACTGAGGATGGTTCCACCTTCCACGCGGCAGAAGTAAGCAAGCCTTGCGCCAAAGCACAACTTTACCAACGCTTTTTGGTCGCTGTCGCTTCCGCGGCAACGGCTTACGTCGTTTGGCTGCCTTTTTCCTGCCGTTGGATTTACTGCCGGTGGCCTGTCGTTCTTACAACGAAATTTCCAAAAAGTTGAAAGTTTCGTTGCGAAGCCCACATCCGCCGGTGCTGTTGATATCGCGAGATGGTGGACAACTTGGGTCTCTAAGATTACCGCAGACCGCAGACCCGCAGGCCGCATTTTGGGAAACCACACGGCTTCGCCGGAGCGTCGCCCTCTCAGCGCCATCACCCCGGTCGGCGTGGTTCGTACTTACAGCAATCCACGGGGCAAACATCGTGGCAGGGCCCGAGGTTACCGAGGGCTTGCTTTTCGGCGCCGTGCAATCGCTCTTCGACCAGTTCGCGAATCATCCGCACAAACCGCGGATGGGTGCCGACAGTGCCGGCGCGAACAAAATGAATGCCGAGTTGACCAGCGATGTCATGTGCCTCGTGATCGAGGTCGTACAGGACTTCCATGTGATCGGAAATGAAACCGACCGGCACCAGTACGACGTCTTTCACATCGCCGCCAGAAGCGAGTTCCTTCAACACATCACCCACATCTGGTTCGAGCCAAGGCTGCGTCGGTGGACCACTGCGGCTTTGATAAACTAGCCGATGTGCCGGATGATTGACGCCCTCGGCGATCAAGCGGGCCGCTTCGCGCAGCTGAGTCTCATAGGCGCAGTTATTCGCCATCGACAGGGGAATGCTGTGCGCCGAGAAGAGGAGCACGGTTTTTTCGTGCCGATCGGCAGGAATTTGCGAAAAGGCTGCTTGTGTCCGTTCGATCATGGGTTCGATAAAGCCCGGATGATTGAAGAACATCCGCAACTTTTCCACCGCAGGCGCATTTTCGCCAACCGTTTGCTGAGCGGCAGCGATGTTCTCGCGATACTGCCGGCAGCCGCTGTACGAACTGAAGGCCGAGGTAAAAAATCCGAGTGCCCGTTGTACTCCGTCGCGTTTCATCTGCGCGAGCGTGTCAGGTAGCAGCGGATTCCAATTTCGATTGCCCCAATACACGGGGAGAGTGACGCCATGCTCGCGAAACTCTTTCTCCACTGCGGCGAGCAGTTCCCGATTTTGCCCGTTGATCGGACTCACGCCACCAAAGTGTTGATAGTGCTCGGCTACGGCAAGCATCCGTTCCCGCGGCACATTCTTGCCGCGGAGTACGTTTTCCAAAAACGGAATGACGTCGTCCGGCCCTTCCGGGCCACCGAAGGAAACAAGGAGAAAGGCGTCGTACATGGGCGCAAATAATCAAAAGGTGAGCATACAACCAGTCAGGTCCACTGTATCAGGTCGGCTAGCGGTTGGGGCGATTGTAACGAGCGAATCGCTAGGCCCGATTAGCCACATCCCCAACTTGATTTCCGCGCATCTTCGCCATGCGGCTTGCCGTACGAAGCGTCCGCAGCCGCCATCCTGCCGTCAGCTGCAATGTAGCGTTGTTGAGTTTGCTTTTCCGCTACTTTGAGCTCCGTCCTGTTCCCATGAAACTGCGTTGGCAAATCGCGAGCCTGCTGATCGTCACTACGCTGACGTTCTTGGCCGGGACTTACGCCGTCCAGTCGCTGGTAGTGATGCCGGCGTTTGCGGAACTGGAACGACAGGGCGCTCGTCGCGATGTAGAACGCTGCGTCGAAGCGATTCAGCGTGATATCGAGAGTATCTCGAACGTCGCTAACGACTGGGGCACTTGGGACGATAGTTACCAATACGTGCAGGATCGCAACGAAACGTTTCTCAAAGGCAACCTCGTCGATGGGTCGTTCAGCAACACACGATTGAATTTGATCTGTTTTTTGAATCTGGAAGGGGAAGTCATCTGGGGTGAGGTTCGCGATTTCGAATCGCTCGCGGCGATTGAAGTGCCCGAACTTTTCGCCGCGCTCCAGGATCCAAACGGGCCGATCAACAGGCATGCGGATCTCAACGATGCCAAGCAAGGAATTCTGCTGACCGGGCAAGGCCCGATGTTGCTTGTTGCCAGACCAGTGACCAACACTGCACGGACCGCGCTGAGTCGCGGCACGATTGTGATGGGGCGTTTTTTTTGCGATAAGGAACTCGCCGATTTGGCAGCGCGGATGCACGTTTCGTTAGAGATGACCACCTTCGCCAACCAAGCAGCCGCTAAAAAACTTGTCAGTGCCGGCTTGATTGCGGGCTCGCCGTTGGTGCAAGTTTACGACGCGAATCGATTGCGCTCCCATGCGTTGCTGAATGATCTGTACGGCCGGCCTGCCTTGGTGCTGTCGGTCAACGTCCCGCGTGAAGTAACCGCGAAGGGGGCCATTTCCATTTGTATCTCGCTCGCGTGCGCGTTTGTCGGTAGTTTGCTCACACTGGTCATCGTGTGGATTGTGCTGCAATGGCGCATCGTCGCCCCGCTGCAACGCATGGCTGCACACTCAATGCGACTCGGCAGCGACGGTGATCTTTCGGCACGGCTCGACTTTCGGCGCAGTGACGAGATTGGCACGCTGGCCAAAGAGTTTGATGAGATGGTCGAACGTTTGACCCGCTCGCAACAAGCCGCGCTGGCACACGCCAAACTGGCTGCGGCCGCGCAGCAACAGGCGGAAGCGGCCAACGTCAGCAAGTCGGAATTCCTGGCCAACATGAGTCACGAAATCCGTACGCCGATGACGGCGATTCTCGGTTTTGCCGATCTGCTCATCGAAGATAGCGAGCTGTCGAAGAATCCCGAACGCCGCGCCGAAGCCGCCCGTACCATTCAACGCAACGGCCATCACTTGCTGGGCATTCTCAACGATATTCTGGATCTCTCCAAAGTCGAGGCCGGCAAACTCACGATCGAACCGGTTGCTTATTCGCCAATGGCGGTGGTCGACGAAGTCCTTTCCTTGATGCGCGTCCGTGCCGACAGCAAGGGAATTGCCTTGTCGGTAGGCTACGAAACACAAATCCCGGCGACGATTCAAACCGATCCGATTCGCCTCCGCCAGATTCTCGTCAATCTGGTGGGGAACGCAATCAAGTTCACCGAAGTTGGCGGTGTCTCGCTAAAGATTCGGCTGCATCCAAGCCCGAACTTCACCGGAGACGAAGTTGACCCCCCCCGGCTCGAGTTCGATGTGGTCGATACCGGCGTCGGGCTGACGCCCGAACAGCACGAGCGGATGTTCCTGCCATTCAGCCAAGGCGACAACTCGATGAGCCGCAGGTTCGGCGGAACCGGCCTGGGCTTGACCATCAGCAAACGCCTCGCCGAATTGCTCGATGGCGAAGTCTCGATTATCGATTCAACACCTGGAGTCGGGACGTGTTTCCGCCTATCGCTGAATGTTACAGCGACACGCAAT
>CAYMWL010000146.1:0-5153 GCA_964394305.1 uncultured Pirellulaceae bacterium | reverse complement strand
CGGGGGACATGGCGGTGCTCCTCGGTTGGCAGTGAATTCACTTGCCGTGCGGTTCAGGTGAGAATGAGGCAGGAGATGCAAGCGGCTCTTTTTTCAGGCGTGAAGAGCCGCCGTCTGTGACATTTCCGGCCTCGGGCCCAAAGATCACATCCCCGTCGACAGCAAAATCGGCCAAATTTCTCCAACAACTTGCCGAGTTGTGGCATACCTAGTACCTGCAATAAGCGAGCTGTCGCTAGGGACCATCAAGTCAGCAACGTCATTCGCAATTAGCGAGGAATCTTGATTGGTATCGCGAGTCCCGGGACTCCACAAGGGACTCCAACGTGCCCGTTGTAGAAAATGCCCCTCCTTCCTACCATGAGGGATTACCGATAACGGCCAATCAATCATGTCTCAGCTTCGTCTTATCATCTGCGAACGCACGCCGCGCTGGCTCGCGGCCTGGCGGCGTGCGCTGCCGGCGCATCGCTGGTCGTGGCTGAGCTCCGCGCTGTCGCTCACGCAGTGCGAAAATCAACTGCGCGAGCATCCCGGCTCGATCGCGGCAGTTAGTGTCGATGCCGAACATTTCGCGGCCGTACTCGCCACGTTCCATCGTTGGCAGAACGAGTTTCCGCAAGTTCGCGTGTTTGCGCTCTGTGCTGAAGAAATCGCCCGCCAACCAACAGCTGTTGCATTGTTGCAAGAAGCGGGCGCGTTGCTGGCGATCGATCGCGCTCAACAACTTCCCCCCGCCGCACGACTTGTGCAGCGGCATTTTCGCCGGCACGTCGCGAGTCAGTTGCCGCTGCCGATCGCTATTTGGCAACGTCTGCCTTGGCCCCGATTCGCGGTGCACGCTGCTCCCGTCACTACATAATCACTTTTGATCTGCTTAGGAAAATCGGATGAGTTCTGAAGTAACCACTGCGGCCATCGAAAAAGTTTTGGCCGAATTCAAAGACCCCGAAACCGGCCGCAGCGTCATGCAAACGCAGCAAGTCCGCGACATCAATCTCGAGGGCGAAAAGCTGTCGCTCACACTCGCACTCACTTCGCACTCGGCGCCCATCAAGAATGAAATCCGCGACCGCCTTCGCGAACTTCTCCGCCGGCGGTTCCCGGCGCTCTACGACGTCAGCATCAAGCTTGCCGTGCACGAACGTCCGCCGGTCAAAATCGGCCAGATCGGCCTGACTGCCAAGAGCGTGATCGCGGTGGGCTCCGGCAAAGGTGGCGTCGGTAAGAGTACGATTGCCGCCACGCTCGCGCTCGGCTTGAAACGGGCAGGCTGCAGCGTCGGCCTGATGGACGCCGATGTTTATGGCCCTAGCGTTCCGACGCTGCTCGGATTGACCGATGCGGGTAAACCGCCGATCGAGAATAACAAAATCCAGCCGGTGAAGTTTGAAGGCATGCCCGTGATGTCGATGGGCTTTCTCGTACCGCCGGGTGAAGCGGTCGTCTGGCGCGGGCCGATGTTGCATGGCGCCATCACGCAATTCCTGCGCGATACAAACTGGGGCGATCTCGATTATCTGATCATCGACATGCCGCCTGGCACCGGCGATATTGCGCTCACCCTATCGCAAACATTGCCTTTGACCGGCGCTGTCGTCGTCTGCACGCCGCAGCAAGTGGCGCTCATCGACGCCGTAAAAGCTATCGCCATGTTCCGTAAAGTGAACATCCCGATCCTCGGCATGGTCGAAAACATGAGCGGTTTCATCTGCCCCGATACCGGCAAACGGTACGACATCTTCGGCGCCGGCGGCGCACGCAAGGCAGCAGAGGAATTGAAAGCACCATTTCTCGGCGAAGTGCCGCTCAACATGCAAATCCGCATCAATGGCGACGACGGTTCAACGCTAGGCAACTACGACGACCCGATCGTTGGTCCTTATCTGGAAAAGATCGTTACCACGCTCGTGCGCAACATCGCCGACAGTACGATGTCGAAGCCACCGAGCATGGCACTGCCAATGTTGGGATAGTCGCCGAACGCTCCGCGGTCGGTGAATTGAGCGAGAACTGCCGACGCCGGCTGGAGCATACGGTACGCCGCACAGGTCAACTGCAGGGCGACGTCCGTTCATCGTTCGCGGCGTGAAGCGACGGCTATGTTAACCCTGTAATCGATCGCGGCGTCGTGATCGCCCGCAGCAGGTCCTGCGGCAATCCCGTCATTAGCCGCACCTGTCCGAGATCGAGCAGCGTATGCATGATTGTTGCCAGCAGGTGATCGAGTTCCTGCGGTTCGGTATGAGGTTCTCCGCCGTCGGCCGTGCTTTGACCGATGACTTGGCCCATGTTCAAGCCGCCGCCGCTGAGCAACAGGGGAGTGAGTCCCCCCCAGTGATCGCGGCCACCGTTCTTGTTGATCCGCGGCGTGCGCCCCATTTCGCCAGTGACGACGACCAGCACTTTTTCGCTTAGTCCGCGCTGGTGTAAATCTTCAATGAGTGCCGACAACGCATAGTCGAGTGGGTTGCCCATGTAGCCAAAACCTTCTTCCACGCTCGCGTTGTTTACGTCAGCGTGCATGTCCCACACGAAGTTCGTCGTCACCGTCACGAAGCCACAGCCCGTTTCGCACAGCCGGCGGGCGAGCAGCAGCAGCTTGCCGAGCGACTTTGCATTGTCAACATAGTTGTTGTAGTTGTTCCATTTGCGGCTGATTTGATCGGGACGCACCAGCGGCGCGGTGTCGTAACGCTCCACTGTCTTCTGGTTTTCCTGCGACAGATCAAACGCCTTCGCGATGCCGCCGAGCACCGTTTGAAAGGCCTGCGCTTGCAAACGATCGACGCCGCTTACATTGCCTTGTGCATCAAGCCCACGCTGCAACCGATCGAGCCCCGCGAGCAAGTTGCGGCGATCCTCGACGCGCTCGCGTGCCAGTCGCAACTCAAGATCTTTCTGAAAATTGCCTTCGCCGCCGGGCGAGAACGGAGCATACGCCGTTCCCAGCGTGCCGGTCGAACTAAACTTTCCAAAGGCGCTCGTTTCTTTTTGTGTATCGGGATCAACTGCTCGCGGAAAGAGCGCAGCATTCGTCGGCATACCGGTAACGGGATGATTCGCGCCGGCGATGCGGGCATAGAGCGAACCCATGTTCGCGCCGAGCGTCGTCTTGCCGACGATCGGCTTGATGTCGTGATTGCCGTCGCCGCTGCGAAATGAGCGAACGATGCTGAATTTGTCGTTCATCGCTGCGAGCCGTTTGAACGTGCTGCCAAACGTAATGCCGGGCAACTTCGTCGCAATCTCGCCCGTTGCACTCCGCACGCCGTTCGGCGCTTCCATCTTGGGATCAAACGTTTCGAACTGGCTCGGCCCGCCGTGCAGAAACACAAAGATCACGCTACGATCTTTGATCGCTTTTCCTCTACCGCTTGAACCCGCTTGCGCTTCGCGCAGCGCGAGGAGTTGCGGCAACGTCAGACCACCCAGCGCTAAGCTGCCAACTTGCAAAAAGTTTCTCCGCCCCAGTCGTGAGTTTCCATCGTGGAAGGTGAGCATCGGTAATTCCTAAATCGCGGCGGGATGTGGAAAGGGGTGGGTGGGAAAGGTTAACCAAAAAGTTCGTTCAGCACGCGGCCGTCGTCGACGATCGACACAGGCCGCCCTTGCGGATCGGGCAATTGCAAATGCGGATCGATGCCGAGCGCGGCGTAAATGGTCGCGGCCAAATCTTCGGGCGTCACGGGCCTGTCGATTGGATAAGCCGCGTCTTTGTCGCTGCTGCCGTAAACAATGCCGCGCTTCACGCCGCCGCCAGCGAGCACCGCGGGAAACAGCGTGCTCCAGTGACTGCGGCCCCAAGTGGCATTGGCCTGCGGCGTGCGCCCCATTTCGCCGAGGCAAACTACCAGCGTTTCGTCGAGTAAACCACGGTCTTTCAGATCACCGACCAGCGTGGCCAACGCATTGTCGAGCGCCGGCAACAAGAACTTCTGCAAGTCGTTGCTCGTAGTATGCGAATCCCAACTATAGCCATCGACCGCATCGAAGTGCACCGTGACAAACCGTGTTCCCGCTTCTACAAGGCGCCGAGCCATGAGCGTCGACTGCCCGAACAGATTCCGGCCGTAGCGATCACGCAAACCGGCGTTTTCTTCCGCGATATTCAATGCCTGTCGCGTGGCCGAGGAAGTCGCCAGTGACATGGCCCGCTGCTGCAACCTGTCCCACGCAGCAATCCCCGCGTGGCGATCAAGCTGCCGCAGTTGATCGTCAAATTGCGACGTTAGCGACTTACGCTGTTGCACACGATCGAGCGTCATTCCTTCGGGGAGCGACAAACCTTGCACTTCGAATTTCAGTTCGTCATCAGTGCAATCGCGAAAATACGGATTGTCCTTGGATGACTTTTTGCCCACGCTCGTCGTCAACCCGTCATAACCGCGGCCCAGCCACCCGGCGTACTCGCCGGGCCGACGCAGTTGCGACGAATACTCCTGCAATTTGCCGAGAAAATTCGGCAGCACCGCGTAGTTCGGCAGTTCCCCTTGTTTCGACTGCGGCGAACGCTGGGAGAGATACTCCGTTACGGAACCCATTGACGGCCAATCGCGGGGCGTGGCATTGAAGCCGCCGCCGACCGGCACTTGCCAGCGATGCCCTGTTTGAATGTAGTGCCCGCCGCCGCTGTGATCGTTGTAGTTATGCGTCATCGTGCGAATAACGCACAACTGATCGGTGATCCCGGCAACCCGCGGCAGATGTTCGCTCACCCGCAGTTCGGGATTGCGGCTGGCGATGGTCTTAAATGGCCCGCGAATTTTCGCCGGCGCGTCCGGCTTCATGTCGAACGTTTCGAGTTGGCTCGGCCCGCCAAACAGAAACAAAAAGATGACCGACTTGGCCCGTGGCTTCCCGCCGCTAGCGAACCCTTCGGCCGCCAACAACTTTGGCAAAGTCAAGCCGAACAACCCCGCACCGGCTGCTTCGAGCACGGTCCGTCGTGACAGCTGATTACACGCGCTGGCGCGCGGTGAGCCGAGGAGGGAAAGCATGGTCGCCTCGTTGACCAAGGTGGCGGGAGAACCATCCATCTCAAAGTATCGACAGCCGCTGATGGATGCAAGAGAAATCTCGCGGCAAGACGAGTCAAGGGCAGGGTTCTCGAAAGTAGGTGGGAAATCGGGTCTGCTAGAGAGTGGTTCGCA
>CAYMWL010000145.1:0-5306 GCA_964394305.1 uncultured Pirellulaceae bacterium | reverse complement strand
GCTCTGTGGTTTTTATGCGATGACGCATCACAGCCTGTCGGAAGTGCTCGTGCTGACGAACATGTATCCGCTGTGGGTTGCGGTCCTCAGTTGGCCCATTCTCGGTGAACTGCCGTCGCTGGAAGTTTGGGTGGCGATCTTGTTGTCGATCGCTGGCATGTGTCTGATGCAACCGCCACAGGCATTCGAAGCACGCCTCGCGTTTGGCGCAGCGCTCCTGAGTTCGTTCACCAGCGGCATCGCGCTGATTGGCCTGCACAAGCTGAAGCAGCTCGATCCACGAGCGATCGTCACGCACTTTTCTGGAGTCGCGCTGCTGATGAGCATGGCGGCCTGCTTTATTTTTCCGCAGCAGCGAACTACTGCCGCTACTTTGCCGACGGCGCTGCTGTTGCTGGGGGTTGGCCTGTCGGCAACGGCGGGTCAATTGTTTCTGACGAAGGCCTTCACCACCGGCAATGCAGCCCGCGTGGCCGTGGTCGGCCTCTCGCAAGTTGCCATCGTCATGCTGCTCGAAAGCCTGATCTGGGGCCGCACTTTCAACCTGCAAACGTTGATCGGAATGGGCCTCGTCGTCGCGCCAACTGCCTGGATGATGCTGCGCCGAGCCCAATAGTCGCCGCTTCGCTCCGCGAACGGTGAATCGAGGCAGCATCGCTCGCGTCGGCTGAAGCCGTAGGGTGGGTCGAGTGTACACACGAGGCCCACCGGATTTGCTCGCTTGGCCAAGGCGGCGGGAACGGCGCGGAGTACCGCTGGTTCCGTTGACCCATGGCGATACTCTGCCGCATTCACCGATAGCGGAGCGAACGGCGACTATTAGACGACTATGCTTTCGACCAGTCGCGCCGCTGGCGACTGCTGGGGATCGACATCTTTTGTCGATATTTCGTCACCGTGCGGCGGGCGACTTCCAGGCCGAGCTTTTTCAACTCGTGCACAATGTCGTCGTCGCTCAGCGGGCTCGACTTGTCTTCCTTGTCGATGATTTCCTGCAAGCGGATACGAATGATATCCCAGGCCACATCTTCGCCGTCTTCGGTTTGCGTGCCGCCGACGAAGAACCGCCGTAGCGGATAAATGCCCCGGGGCGTTTGAATGTATTTGTCATCCACGGCCCGGCTAACCGTCGTCACGTGCACGCCGACCTTATCGGCAATCTGCTGCATCTTCAGCGGGTGAATGTGCTCGGGGCCCTCTTCGAGAAATTCGTTTTGATGTTCGACAATCGCCTGCGCGACTTTGGTCAGCGTGTTGCGGCGTTGCTCGATCGATTCGATGAGCCACTGCGCGGCTTGCACCTTGCGCTTGATGTATTCGCGCTCTTCGGGAGTCGCTTCACCGCTGGCCAGCCGCTCGCGATAGTACTTGCTGATAAAGAGCTGCGGCGTGCGGCTTTCTTCGACAATCACCTGCCACTTGCCGTCTTCGCCGCGCACCACTTCCACATCAGGTTCGACGGCTGCGGTGTGCACTTCAGCAAACTGCGCGGCCGGTTTGGGATTGAGCTTCTTCAGTTCATCCCAGGCTTCCTTGATGCGGTCGATGCTATAGCCTGTGGCCTTCATGATCTGCGGCATACGGTTGTCGCGCAGATCTTCCAGGTGATTGCTGATCAGCGTTTTTTGTTCGTCGTACAAATCGATCTCGGGCCGCAACTGCGCCAGCAAGCATTCTCGCAAATCGCGGGCAGCGATGCCTGGCGGGTCGAGCGATTGCACCAGCGCGAGCGCTTTTTCAGCGAGCTGCAAGTCTTCCGGAGGAGCGTCCGCAGGGAGCAAATCGCGCAAGCTGCTGCGTAAGTAGCCGCCGTCTTTCGCATCGAGCGCCGAGATAATCCGCTCGGCCATCGCCATCATCTTGGGATGAACATCGAGTTCACCCAACTGATGCATCAAGTAGTCTTGCAGCGATTCGGGGCGTTCAGCGACATTCGAGATGGTGTCATGCGCGCGGTCGGAATCTTCGTCCATCCGATTCGCACTGCGGCGGGTGGTTTCGTCGAAATAGTCCGGCACTTCGCGGTCGAGCTGTAACAGCCGTTCAAAATCGTCGGCGTTGTTGTGGGCTTCGTCGACGACCAGCGGCTTTTCGTCAATGCTCCGCTCGTTGCCGGCGAGATCGGGTTCCGAGGTCGATTCTTCCGGCAGCGTCGGATCGCGCTCTTGCAATTCAAGCAGCGGATTTTCGGAAAGCTCCTGCTCGATCCGTTCCTGTAGCGCTTGCAGGGGCAACTGCAGAATCTCCATCGACTGGATCATCCGCGGCGCGAGGATCTGCTTTTGCAGCTGCCGAGCTTCAAGGCCAAAGGATAGTCGCATGGTTGAGTGATTTCAGTGAGTTATCAAAGAACTTACAAACGTTGCCGACCCGCTAAGGCATCGGCGAGGATCTCTTTGTTCGTGTATTCCAAAATGCTGCCGGTCGTAATGCCGCGGGCCAGGCGAGTAATGCTCACCGGGAACTCCGCGAGCAAGTTCGAAATATGGAGCGCGGTACCATCCCCTTCGACGGTGGGATTGGTGGCCATCACAATTTCAGTAAACGCACCCTGCCGCACGCGCTGCACCAGTTGCGGCAGCGTCAATTGATCGGGGCCCACGCCGTCGAGCGGTGCGATGCGGCCGAGCAGCACGTGATACAAGCCACGAAAGACGCCGGCTTGTTCCAGAGCCATCAGGTCGCGCGGCTGCTCTACAACGCAAAGCTGTGATCGATCGCGACGAGGATCAGCGCAAATGCTGCACTGCTCGCTCTCGGCCAGGTTGAAGCACGTCGCGCAGTAGCGAACGTTCTCGCGAACCGCACGAATCGCATCGGCCAGCGCGAGGGCTTCGGTCTTGGGAACCCGCAGCACGTGATACGCGAGCCGCTCGGCCGACTTGCGACCGATGCCGGGGAGCTTGGCGAACTCCTCGATGACTTTGCTCACAGAATCGGTGACTTGGGCCATAGAGCGGGGTTAGCGATCAGGTATCAGGTGTCGGAATGGATTCAGGAGGTACGGCTTCTTCGGCAAGTGGCGGATCGATGACGTCGATGATTTCGGCGTCGAAGACCGTGATCGCCTGCTGGACAAGCAAGTTGCGTTCCAATTCCTTAATTCGTTGCCGACGGCGGGCGGCCGTCGGCTGTGGCCGGGCTACCGGAGCAGCCGTTTGGGGCTCATCCGGCAATAAATCGAATTCCACACGAATCGTGCGGCCAGCGACTTCGGCGAGCGCTTGCTCCAGCCGTTGGCGACGCTCAGGACGCTCAAGCTGATCCTTAAAATGACTATACGCTTTTCTGAAGCGCAGAACCAGCCTGTTTGGCCCGGAAATTGCAATATCAACTGCCTTGCGAGCATAGTCCGACGTCATATCCTGAATCTGCTCCAGGACTTGCGGCCAAATTAGCCGTGCCTCTTCGTCGGTTAAAAGATTGTCGTTCGCTAGCGGTGCAGGCTCGACAGGGGTTGGTTCAGCTACGTCGGCCGTTTTTTTTTGATCGACAGCGGATGTCGGCGGAGCCGTCGCCTGCGGTGCAGGGATCTGGTTCGGCGGCGGTCCGATTGGCTGCGAATCGGGCGGATTAGGCGCGCTGATTGCATTAGCATTCCGCGGCAGAATTGGTGCCGCGGGAACCGAAATCGGCAGCCCACTTTGCAGCTGCGCGATAAGGGTCGGCAGAGCCTGCAGTTGCTCGAGCCGCGCGATGCGGACCAAAGCCACTTCGACCAGCGTTCGCGTTTGCGTGCTCTGCTTCATGCGGACGAGTGCTTGATCGAGGATCTGCGCCGCCGCGAGCAACGTTTCCAAACCAAGCGAGTCGCCAAGCTGTTTCAAAGTTTCTGCATCGTTGGCTTCCGTCGTCAGAAACAAATCGGATGGGCACCCGAGGTGGGCGGCCATCGCATCGCGCAAATAACCCAGCAACTGCTCCGCAAGTTGTCCCGCGTCCACTCCCTCGCGAATGGCTGTATCCAGCAACGCGAGCGCGGTTGCTGCATCGCGCGATGCGAGTGCTCCCGCAAGCGCCGACAACCGCCCCGCTTGCGCGGTCCCCAGCAAACGATGCACGTCGGCGGCAGTCAGTGCTTTACCGCTGAACGACAACAGCTGCTCAAGCAGCGACTGACTATCACGCATCGAGCCATTCGCCCGCCGCGCGAGAATCTGCAAGGCCCCGAGTTCCGCGGTCACCCCTTCTTCATTGCAGATGTATTGCAGCCGATCGATGATCGCCTGCGACTGCAGCGGCGCGAAATCAAACCGCTGGCAGCGCGAAAGGACCGTGATCGGAATCTTATCCGCCTCGGTCGTGCAGAAGATGAACTTCACATGCTCGGGCGGTTCTTCCAGCGTTTTCAGCAGCGCATTGAACGCCTGCGTCGTGAGCATGTGGACTTCGTCGATGATGTAAATCTTGTAACGAGCCCGACTCGGACGCACGTTCACATTCGAGCGCAGCTGCCGAATTTCATCGATGCCGCGGTTGCTCGCGCCGTCGATTTCGATCACATCGACATCGCTGCCGGCCGCAATTCCCTGGCAGATATCACACTCGCCGCAAGGCTCCGTGGTCGGGCCTTTCACACAATCGAGCGCTTTCGCAAAGATCCGCGCCGTGCTGGTTTTGCCGACCCCGCGAGCGCCGGTGAAGAGATACGCATGGCCGACACGATTGGTATGAATCGCCGTGCCCAGAGCCTGCGAGACCTGTGGCTGACCGACGAGCTGCTGAAAATCCTGCGGGCGGTAGCGGCGAGCGACGACGACGTAGTTGCCGCCGGAAGCTTCATTCGCGGCAGGTTCGTCAGAAAGAGTTGCCATGCGGAAAGCCCATTCGAAGGGAACCAGGAATTCTGGTCCCCTCGCCCCGGTACTCCGGGGAGAGGGCTAGGGAGAGGGGCAGAGCAGCGCGTGTGTACCAGGTTCGGCCCCTCACCCCAACCCTCTCCCCGGAGTACCGAGGCGAGGGAGCTAAAAACAAAAAGCCGCTGCCAGAAAGAGGCCCCCGCACAAGAGTACGTCGCTTATGGCTGCTCCAATTACGGCCTGACCAGGTTCACGCTTCCCCCTCGCGAGGGCCCCTTTCGGGCAGAGGCCCAGCGATGCCAGCGGCCATCATGAAGATGCTGGCCGACTGGCAATCGAGTCCTGCATTGTAGGCGAAATGAGAGTGGGGGCAATCGGTCGATCAGACCAAAATGCCCCGCCAAATTACCGCCGCCGCATGCCGCCACGATTGGCAAGCGGCGTCGAATTCTCCGCCTGCTCCGCGTGCCAGTTGGCCAACATTTGCAGCAGCGCGAGGTCGTGGTG
>CAYMWL010000144.1:0-5510 GCA_964394305.1 uncultured Pirellulaceae bacterium | reverse complement strand
CTTCCTCGAACGAATCCTCTGCGGATTTTCCGGCGATTAAGATGCGATTGCCCTGAAGAGTTCCCCAGTTCGATCCTCATTCCATCAGGCACATCACCGTCAGAAGTCGCAAATCTGAAATGGGGGTTTTCGTTTCCACTTGCTGTCCGAAAACGACCTCAAAAGAAACCGACAATCGCTAATCAGGTTAATGACGTAATTGCGCAAGACGGAAAATTCTTCAAATACCTCGCTACGAAATACGAACGAAACCAAGCACTACGCGAAAGGTGTTTGGAACACTTCGGCTTTAAGTGCGTGGGCTGCGAACGTCGCATGGAAGATGTATACGGCTCGATAGCGGCAAAACTGATACACGTACATCACCTAAAACCTCTATCAAAATCGGGCGTGCAGCAAGTTGACCCCACGATCGACTTGGTTCCGCTGTGCCCAAACTGTCATTCTGTGGTCCACTTGCGAGAACCGCTCCTCACGCTCGCTGAACTTAGGGATCTAATTCGTATAGTCCGCTAAGGCCCAATTTCAAAGTCACGTGGTCGACCGCCGAGCGATCACTTCATTCGGGCTCGCGGCAGCACAAACCTGAAGAAGTGCTTGAACATCTCGGGCCAGTTCAATACATGTTCGCGCTACGGTCGGCAGTTCAGGTTCCGGATCATTCAACCGGTAATCTGCTTTGATGCGAATCGAGTTGAGTTTCTCTAATCGCCTCCCAGCTTCGTGAGCTTCCACAAACGCGCTATCGATTAACCAAATGTGAGCGTCGTGCTTGGCGCGAGTTTGATGCGTCAGGCTTTCGATGAATTCGGCTGCTAAATGAAAGGATCCGTAGTAAGCCCGGCTGATGACCGAGCGCAACAAAGGCGGTGTTGGCGTTCGCTGCAAAGCCAACCAGGTCGCAAAATCCAAGAACTCCGCCGGCTTCATTCGGGCACCACAAACAGGCTGATGTCGTGGATGGCCTCGGGATGAAGGGCGTCGAATTGATTGTGCCAGGTGGACTGCTGATCAATTGCTTCGCGCACCGAACTACGCCAATAAACGGTGATAAGTCGCCATGACCGGCCTGGATCATCGGGATCGTTCAGCACTTCCAACTTCGTTCGACTATTTGGGAATACTTCGGCACATAGCGCAAGGGCTGCAGTCATCGCAGGAGCATCGAGTGCAATGAGCGGCCGCGGCGCAGTTGATGGTTCAGGAACAGGAACTTCGCCTTGCGCGCCATCTGTAGTACTTCCACCAATGCGTTCTTCTAAGCGGTGAATTCGGCCGAGTGCGTCGTCGAGCGTCGCGCGCAAAAGCAGAACCTCATTCTCGAGGCCAGCCGAAGGAGGCGAAGCGGTTGTGGGTGTGGGGTCGGCAATCATTCTGCACTCGGGAAGAAGTACGTTTCACTCCAACGGATTTATTTTACA
This sequence comes from uncultured Pirellulaceae bacterium, assembly GCA_964394305.1. Classification (GTDB taxonomy): domain Bacteria; phylum Planctomycetota; class Planctomycetia; order Pirellulales; family Pirellulaceae; genus Anatilimnocola. The sequence goes on along the minus strand of CAYMWL010000144.1, from coordinate 4,089 downwards.
CAGACCTTCGTAGGTCGGAACAAGGGACTTCGCAGTTCCGGCGTATCTGGCTTGCCTTGCTAGATCGTCCGTATCTCAGGCCCCTCATCTCAACCCTCTCCCCGAGTACGGGGCGAGGGAGTTCGTCTTCTCTAACCTCTTCATCCCTTCCTCTCTTCATCCCTTCCACCTCACCCCATATGCACGCCGCGATCATCGATCGTGTAGGGCACGATCCGTTCATCGCACGCGCTGCCGCGGTGCTTGGCGATGAACAGGCTGCGGCCGATGCGGTCGCCGTTGCGGGTTTTGCCCATGTAGATCAGCGTGTTGGCGTTCGAGAGGACATCGCCCTCCGCGAGCGGACGGCTGATCAGGTCATCGAGCATCGTTTCGTGCGAAGTGACAAGCAGCACGCAGCCGAGTTTTTGCGGATCGTATAAATGGGCAGCGGCGGCTGCGGCGTTTTGGCGATAGTGTTCGCGGAATAAATCGCGGGCGACCCATTCGGGATCTTTCCGCAGCACCTGGTGATAGACGTATTCGAAGAGATGAAACTGAATTGATTCGCCGGGCCGATCAACGGGTTCGATGCCGTCGATGACGATCCGACGTGAACCCTGCACGAAGTTTCCGTAGAGAAACGAGATCGCGGCCCGCAGCCGGGCATTGAGGTGAGCTTGCCAGTTGCGCCAATCATCCCAATCGAGATCCTTGCGCGTCACGCGCTGGCCACTGTAGTCGAAAACGTGCAAGTAATCCCCGAACTGTTTGCTCGCGGCAAAGAAGTCGTCAAGTTCGACCAGGCGGTTCACATCGGCCACGGCGAGGTTGGCGTCGAACATCCGCTTGGAGTAGGCAGCATGGTTCTGTGAATCGCCGCGGGAACTGCAGTCGAAGACGATGCCGCGGCGTTTTTCTTGCGCAATGCCCGCCTGGGCGAATTGCAGGCCGAATTGCGTTTTGCCGATGCCGGTTGCGCCCACAACCACAGTGAGCGTTCCGGGCAGCAGGCCGCCGCCGAGCAAATCATCGAGTCCGTCGACGCCGGTCGTTTGTCGCTGGGTCAAAATCTTTTCCTTCCAGTCAGTTCACTGCTGCGGTCCGATCGGCCAACGGATTCGGCCGCATAGATCCTACAAGCCTACCAATCGAACCGCTGAAGTCGACGGGACGGCGCGGAAAATACGTGTCAAAATCCGGCTCAAATTCCCCGCAAATGGTATCTTAGGAAACACCCTAAAATGCTCGCAGCCTGAGAATATCATGCATCCCCTGTTTCGCAATCGCCGAGCTATTCAACGCCGACGCGGCTTTACGCTGGTCGAGTTGCTGGTCGTGATTGCGATCATTGGATTGCTGATCGCCTTGCTGCTCCCAGCTGTGCAAGCGGCCCGCGAAGCAGCCCGCCGCACGCAGTGCACCAACAACATCAAGCAGGTGGCGCTGGCCGCGCACCATCATCACGATACCTACGGCCGCTTTCCGGCCGGCACGCTCGGCACGCTGCCATCGTCCCCGATGAACGTTCCCAATTATGCGAACGACCAGTTCATCGGCGCGATTGCCACGCTGCTGCCCTTCTGCGAGCAAAACGCGGCCGCCGCGATGATTCAGCGGAACCTGAAATACGACTCTCACGAGCCGCGTTGGTGGGATGATGCTTCGACCGTCGATGCCGCGCGGATGAAAACCAAAATGCTCGTCTGCCCCTCGACGAATCCGTATCAGCATCAGGCCGATATGACGATTGTCTTGAACTATCCGACTGGCCTGTTGCCGGCAGGTCCCAACCCCAGCGGCATTAGCTACTTTCTCGACTCGATGGCCGATCCCGGAGGTCGTTCACTCGGACGCACAAACTACTTGGGCTGCGGCGGTTACGCGGCGGATATTGCTGGCTGGGAAATGTACAAGGGAATGTTCTACAACCGCAGCGATACCAAGATGAGCCAGATTACCGACGGCACGAGCAATACGCTCATGTTCGGCGAAGCGATCGGCGGCAAACCGACGAGCAGCAACGGCTCGCGGCAATATGGTTACACCTGGATGGGCGTCGGTTATCTGGCAAATTTCATGGGCCTGGCAACCAACAACTTCAGCAGCTTTAGTTCCGAGCATCCGGGCGTGGTTCAGTTTGCCTTGGCGGATGGTTCGGTTCGCTCAATTCGACGGAATGTCGATTATCTCCAGTACATGTACGCGGCTGGCATTGCCGATGGGCAGCTCAGCAACATTCTTCAGTAGCAAACAACATGGCTATGACGAAGCAACTGATTTGTTGTTGGACGCTGTGGGTAAGCCTGCTGGCTGTGGCCACAGGCTGCAGTTGCTCATCGATTCCCGAAAGCCCTCCCGGACCAGGGCCAGTGAGTGACGTTCGCAGCCTGAACAGTGGCGAGGTCACGCCACCGATTTCTGCTGCCCCCGTAGCGCCGACGATCTCGCGAACTGCAACCGACACCCTTCCAAACCCGATTCCACTCCCTGGTGGCCCGACGAAGTAATGGGGCGAGGCCGAAATTTCGCATCGGTGTGCGTCAGTTGGACTGTTAGAATTTCGCCCTCTTTTTGGTTGAAGTTGCCTCGGTCTGTCGCATACACTTTGAAGCTGCGACTCGGAAATTCTCCGGCCGAGACGAATCCCACCTCTCTCGCCCTTACGTATCCACCTTGTTTGCAACTGCTTCCATGCGATTGCACGTGCGGGAGGCCCTTTGATGTTGTTTCGCCTGCAAATGAATGCGCACCGTTTTGCTCGACTTCGATATGGCTTCACGCTCGTTGAACTATTAGTGGTTATTGCCATTATCGGTGTGCTGGTGGCTTTGTTGCTCCCTGCCGTGCAGGCCGCCCGCGAAGCCGCGCGGCGATCACAGTGCAGCAACAATCTGAAGCAAGTGGTGCTGGCCGCGCATAACTTTCATGATACGCATCTGAAATTTCCGCCGGGCATGCTGTCGGCGGAACCGGTGGCAACGTATGTGTCCTCAACCGATCAAGGCATTGGACCGATTGCGTCGCTGCTACCTTATCTCGAGCAAAAGCCAGCAGCCGATCTGATCAGACGATCCTTGAGCCACGAAATTCGCGAGCCCACGTGGTGGAATGACGCGTCGACGCAGGATGCCTCGCGCATGAAAACCAAAAGCCTGGTTTGTCCTTCGACGGATCCCTATCGGCACGCGGCAGATCGCACGCTAACCACACTGTATCCCTATTATCTTGATACTTCGACCAGCCCCTGGGAAACCTATTACACTGGCTCCACCGTCCCTGATACCGCCGGCAAACTGCTGGGGCGGACGAACTACATGGGCATGGGTGGATATGCCGGCAACATTCCCGGTTGGGGCTTCTACATCGGCATCTTTTACAACCGCAGCAAAGTGCGGATGTCGGAAATCAGCGACGGCACGAGCAACACGATCATTTTCGGCGAAGCGGTCGGTGGTAAGACGGGGACAAGCAACGCCACTCGCGAATTTGGTTTCACCTGGATGGGCGGCGGCTATCTCACCTCGGGTTCTGGCCTGGGGACCTGGCAGTTTGGTGGTTTCAATTCCGAGCATCCCAACATTTGCCAGTTTGCGATCGCCGATGGTTCGGTTAAGGCAGTGCAAACCAATATTGATTTCAATGCCTACGTTTATTGCAGCGGCATTGGTGATGGCTTCAGTGCCAAGCTGGACTAAGCATCCCTTCGAAAGCAATCGTCGTCAATGAAAGTTCCCACGGTATTTTTAATCACATGCGCAACGCTGGTGCTGACCGGCGGTTGCAGTTGCAGCAACGCTCCCGAAAGCCCACCTGGACCAGGTCCCACGGCCGAACCCGTCACGTTTGACTCCCGGCCAGCGAAGAATGTTCCCACCCCGGAAACACCCGCTGCGGAACTACCGCGTGTGCAAACGAAACCTCCGCCGGGCGGAGTGAAGTAGTTGCGAATTGGCGATTCAGGCGGCCTCTATTGAAACGCTCGATTTGGAAAGAAAGCTGGTGGCCCGCCAGGCTGCGGTGGTGCTCCAGGTGGTGGCATGGCTCCACTCGGCAGATTCCCCGCTGGTGGTGGTCCGCTAGGGAAGTTGCCAGCCGGCGTTCCCATTG
>CAYMWL010000143.1:0-5700 GCA_964394305.1 uncultured Pirellulaceae bacterium | reverse complement strand
CGGCCGCAAAGGCCGCCGAGCGGCGGACAGAGTTTGAAAGTGATGCCTTGCTGGCGCGGCTTCGCGCCACACAGGATTTCGATCCTTCATCGCCCGCGCAGCTCGAAAGCCGTATCGTTGAGAGCATTGGGGTGCAGGCAGAGCTGATCCGGTGCGCACGGGTCGCGACGATCACCGACATGGCGCGGAGCTTGGGCCCCAATGCACTACTTCGCAAGACGGTTTGGGCACAAACGCTTGCCCAGAACGAAAACGCACGCCAAGCGCTTGTAAAGGTCGTAACGGCGGTCGCTGACCAGATGCCTCAACATGCCGAGAAGGCAATGATCTCCTTTGTGGAGATGGCGCGTCGCCCCTTGACGGTCTGGGGAGCGCAAAATGAGGCCATCGAGCAACGTTCGCCGGCCGTGACCGCCCGGATTGCGTGCAATGCTGTGCTTGACGGTAGATGCTTTGGGGCAGGGGGGCGGGAAGCCGGCCTCGATGGCCGGATCATTCCCTTCGGCGTTCCCCAAGCTCGCTAAGCCCGGCCTCAAGTCTCAAGAGAAAGCGCCTTGAACTCGTCCCACGACAGCGGTTCACGCATGCCCGGTCCGAAGGGCGGCAATGCGCTATCGGCATCGCGGAACAGCGGATGGCTGAGCAAGGCAGGTCTGTCATAATCGACTTCATTGTCGGAGGCGTAGCGGTTGTAGAATTCGTTCGCAGCCATCACTGGCGGCGTGAAGGCAGCAAACTGGTGTGCGAGCAAGGCTTGGCCCAAGGCTGCATCGCGATCAGCAAATGCATCGATCAAGGCTTTCATGTCTGCGAGCATCGAGCGCAGTCCGCTACTATCGAGCGAAGTGATGACGCGCCGCCGCAACGCGGGCGGCATGCCGGTGAGCATCATCTTGCGGAAATTGCGGACCTCGATCGTCGAAATGATAGTGTGGAAGAATATCCACCACCGGATCTGGAATGCCTCGACCTGCGTCGCGCTGATGGGATCGCCAAACTCGAACTTCAGCGCTTCAGAGAGATGCGCCAAGCCTGTGGCGTCAATCCGGTCCATGCACTTGCCGATCGCAAGCCCGATCAGGTCATGGCAGGCCCCAATCAGGTCCGCGAACGCAGCTGGTGTCCAATAAACAACTCGCAGGTCGCCATCATTGTCCGGCACGAGATAGCCATGGTCGACTAGGGCCTGCGCAACCGACGCCGCAACGGCTTTCGATTGCCCGGCCTGTGCGGCCATCCTTGCCGGGTCAAGCCGTTGGCGAGGACCAAATTGTGCGGTGAGAATGCAGTGGCGGATGTCGAGGAACAAGGCGTCCCCTGCCGGACCGAGGCTTCGTTCGCTTTCGAAAGACATCATTTTCTTCGAAGCGTTGTGCATGATGAAAGTCTCCCCCTGACCCTTGCAAGCAAAGTCACCACAACCACCCTCAACAAATGGTGCATCGCAGAAAGATTGAAGGCAAGTGCCATTCGCCAGCGAATTTATATTTTACAGCACTTTATGCGCGGTGATCGCGTGGTTGGCGCGCGGCAGCCTCAATTGGATCGACGGCAAGCACCTATGACACTTTGCCAGCCGGTAAAGTGTCATAGATGACAAAAGCGCCTTCTTTTCAGAAAGGGGATTCACAGGATTCACCTTTTGTGCTCAATACTGCTCGATGCAGAGGGATGAACCACAAAACGGCTTGGGCCATGTGATTGCTCTGCTGGCTGAGCACAGCAAGCGACCACGTTATGCGTTTCTCGTGCTCCAACTAATTGCCGATGCCATCGATGGACGGGGTCGGGCAGGGCCTTTCATCCAGCGTGGCAATATATCCTATACCATCCGCGACTGGCTAGTGGCCGGACTGATGCCGCTGAGCAGCCGAGATGGGCGGCGCGAGGCTATGCGCAAGCGCGTTGCTGCCCAACTCGCAGCGCAGTTGACTGGTGATCCAAAACATGACCAGGCGGTGATTGCACATGAGCTTGGCGAGCAGGCCCGCAATGTGGGAAGGCAAAATGTCAGCCGTGCCATTTCAGATCTGGTAAAAGTAGGACTCGTGACACGGCACTATGCCGGATACGCGACCAATCACGTCAATCGCGGTGCAGGACGCCACGCTGTCTACATCCTCAGCCCTCTTGCCTTGGAGGCGCTGGGCAAAACGATGCCGTCAGACAAGCACGATACGCATAACAGTATCCGCGCTCTTGCACGCCAGCCGGACCTCTTCGCGCAGCATGTGTGCGCCTAGCGCAGCGCGAATTACCCTGCAGTTGATCGGGGAAGCCCTAATGCAGGGTAATGCTTGCAAATTCGTACTTTACCCTGCAAAATATGGCATTAGGAGATTTGCAAGGTAAATATGGCTTTTCAGCCCTTTTCAGATGAGCAGGCGAGGGTGATCGTCAATCTCGACCAGGCCTATCAGGTCTGGATGGAGGCGCTGCGTACACTCAACGACATGCCCTATAATATGCGGATCAAGGAAGTCTCAGGCCGCGAATATCTTTATGAAGTCACCGATCGTCGTGGATCGATGAAGAGCAAGGGTCCGCTCGATAAGGACAAGCAGTCAGAATATGACCAATACAAGACCGAGAAGGCGGAACTCAAAGAGCGTCTCAGCAAATCCAAGGAAATTCTTGTCGAACAGGCAAGCCTCTATCGAGCCTTGCGCTTGCCGATGCTGCCTGCAGAAGCAGGGAAAGTCCTGCGCGAAGCCGACCGTTTGCGCTATCTCGGGGAGCAGGCGATGGTGGTGGGAACCAACGCGCTCATTGCCTATGCTCTCGAAGCAAACGGCTTCATCCGCGATGCCCCGGATATGACTATGGATTTTGACATGGCGCTCACCGGACTCGATGCTGACGAGGAGCGGCCAACCCTATGGAAGGTGCTCAAAGAAGCAGACATGACTTATGCGGTGAACACCGAGCGGCCCTTTCAGGCGCGCAATGCCAAGGCTTATGAGGTCGAGATCCTTTCAGCACCCAGTCGGGCCTCGGGGCAGGTCGCCCAGGACAGACCACGTCCGATTCCGCTCCCCGAACAGGAATGGCTGTTGAACGGCCGGCGTGTCGACCGCGTCGTCGGCGTGCGCGATGGCGAGGCTGCGCGAATGGTGGCACCCGATCCGCGCTGGTTTGCCTTGCAGAAGCTCTGGATGGCCCAAAAGCCTGGCCGCGATCCGCAAAAAATCGCCAAGGATCACAAGCAAGGTATAGCGGTGCTCGATGCCGTTTGGATTGCCATGCGCCATTATCCTATCGATGACGCGTTTATTGCAGAGTTGCCTGACGCATTGCGGCCGCATTTTGAGCGCTGGAATGCGCAAAAGCCGACGCGTTGAATCGAACGATTCAAAAGTTCGATAACAAAGATTATGTTAAATTAAAGCCTGTTTTCCCAACGCTGACTTTGCAACCGCCAATAGTGCGATCGCACAAACGCGTGCGGTTTCGACGCCGAATTCGAGGTTGAGTTTCGCACCCCGTGTTCCGTTGAAGATGCTGCCTCCAGCGCGCGTACGCTGCCCCGAAATGGTGAGGATGTTGGGATCAGCCATTGCATGAAGGTCGTTGGCGACAGGCGCCGTGACCTCAGGACGTTCAATTCCCAATTCAGTGAGTCTTCTGTTCAATTATCTTGGCGATACTCCTCCTGGACGCAATCAATGGGAACGAGCGTCTTCAAAAAGGCCCGAGGCGGTTCGGTATCGGACGCTCTGAAAAACTCGGCAGGTCTGCGGCCCTTGAAGATGCGCCCCTGATCCGTAGACAGGATGCGGTTAGTAACTTCGCGCGCGAAATCCATCTGGGGCACGCAGATCACGGTTTTCCTTCGTCAGCCAAGGCCGACATGACATCAAGAACCTACCTAATCGTGTCGGGATCAAGCGCGGACGTCGACCCATCAAACAACAGAATATTGGAGTCGGCTCGGCGCTTGACGCCGCGCTCGGTATCGCGCCCACCATGCGCCATGAGGATTATCGTGATAAGATTTGACCCCGCCGCTACCGGCGCGGCGAAGGTGGCGGATAGCGGCGAAGCCGAAACCGACGACGCACTTGAAGAGGTTGAAGAGCAACGCCTTGCGGCGTGACGGATGAAGGGGCGGCAGTCTTTCTGCCTCCCCTTCTGCGTTGGTGTTAAGATTGCGGAGCTTTGCGAGGGGGCAAAGAGAGTGTCTCAATCAATGGGCATTCGATGTGAATGCCGGAGTCGCAGGCTTGCACGGTGGCTGCTAGAATCCGTTCCATCTTTCGCAAATCGGTCAATCGTGCGCGCACATTCGCCAAATGCGCGGCTGCAATGTTGCGCGCCTCCAAACAGGATACTTCGTTCGTCGTTGCTATCCCGAGCAAAGCGCGGATTTCATCAAGTGTAAAGCCAAGTTCACGCGCGCGCCTGATAAATGACAACCGTTCAGTGTCCGCCCTACCATAACTCCGATAGCGCCCGCGACGGTCAGCCTTGGGAAGAATGCCGATCCGTTCGTAATACCGGATCGTTTCGATGTTGCAGCCAGTTCGTCGCGAAAGCTCGCCAATGGCGATCGCCGCATCCATCATTATCCCGCTCCAAAGAAAAGGCTTGAGTCTGTAGTTGCTACAGATGGTAATATATATCGACTACAGACTCAAGGAGCCACATATGCCTGAAAACTCACCCGAGGCGGAGCGACCCAAACAAGCGTCCGGCGCTGCACTTCTAACGCTAGGCGGGATTGCCGCTGCCTTTGGCGTGGCTTCGTGTTGCGCTTTGCCCATTTTTCTGACGACCGCCGGACTTAGCGCCGCGTGGCTGGGTGGTGTCGCGGAATTGGCCGCTCCATATCGCACCCTGTTGCTTTGCTTTAGCGCGCTCAGCCTCATAGGCGGGGCCGTGTTACTATGGCGGATTCAGCGTCAGGCGATCACTTGTAGTGCCGACGGTGTTTGCACGCCGCCCGCAGTGCGCGGCTTGCTGCTCATTGGTTTGGTGGCAGGTGCAGTTTTGCTTTTCCTTGGATATTCCTATGTCTGACCGAACCGCAATTCTTGAATCGACGATCACCTGCCCGAGCTGTGGCACCATGAAGACCGAGACCATGCCGACCAATGCGTGCCAGTTTTTCTATGACTGCACAGGTTGCGGCATAGTTTTGCGCCCCAAGGCTGGCGACTGTTGTGTTTTCTGCTCTTACGCAACGGTGCCTTGCCCCCCGATACAGCTTGATGGACCAGAATCGGCTTGCTGCGGATAATTTGCTCACTCGTCGCAGCGTAGATCTATGCCTTCTAGGGGTGACTACACGAAAGTGACGTATCTGCACGGAAAGGGCGAACGGATAGCGAACGTCACGCGGCAAGTAGGGAGTTGACGGCGCGCAGCGGTCGCAAGGCGTCCGGATCGGGTTGATCTTCAACATTCCAGCTATAGTCACCGGTCAGCGAGATATGCTCCCAGCCCAATGGCGCGATGTGGCGTGCGATTTCGTCGGCTGTGCCGATGTCCGCCAGCGCCATTTCGAGATAGCGAGTGTTCCACAAGATGATGGCGGCGACGAGCAGGTTGAGGCCGGAGGCGCGATAGGTCTGGTTCTCGAACCGACGATCGCGCAGTTCGCCGAGCTGGTTGAAGAAGAGCGCGCGGGCGAGCGCGTTGCGGGCTTCGCCTTTGTTGAGGCCCGCCTGGGTGCGCCGGCGCAGGTCGATGTCGCGCAGC
>CAYMWL010000142.1:0-6230 GCA_964394305.1 uncultured Pirellulaceae bacterium | reverse complement strand
GGGGTGAGACACCGTTTTGGATTGATCCGCTCGCGCTGGTTGGCCTGGTCTTGGTTGGTGTGAATTTCATGGCGCCGATTTCCAAGACAAAAGGGCCAATGTATGTGAGCTTGTGGTACTTCATGGCGATGTTCGTTTGGACTCCGCTCACCGTGGCGATGGGAAATCTACTGCCGGAATACACTGTCGCGGGCACGAGCGCCGGCGCGATCGGCGGGTTGTTTATTCACGACCTCGTCGGTCTGTTTGTGACGCCCCTCGGCTGGGGACTCATGTATTACTTTGTACCGATCCTGCTGAAGAAACCGATCTGGAGCCACGGCCTGTCGCTCGTAGGATTTTGGGGTCTTGCGTTTTTCTACCCGCTGCAAGGGATTCACCACTTTCTGTACACGCCGATTCCTATGTTTCTGCAGTACGGAGCAGTTATCTCGACGATTGCCGTCGAGTTGGTGGTCGCGACGGTGGTGATCAACTTCTTCGGGACATTGTGGGGCCGCGGCCGGGCGTTTATCGACAACCTGCCGATCCGTTTCTTCTACACGGGCATGGTGTTTTACTTCATCACCTGCTTCCAATGCTCGTTGCAGGTCACGCTCACGTTCCAGAAGCTGATTCACTTTACCGATTGGGTCGTGGGCCACGCGCACCTGGTGATGTTCGGCGTTTTCTCCTTATGGCTGTTCGGCATCATGACCTATATCATCCCGCTGATTTTGAAGCGCGATTGGTACAGCCGCCGCCTGTGTGAATGGCACTATTGGCTCTCAGCCGTTGGCCTGTTCGTGATGTTTCTTGACCTTACATTGGTTGGCATGTTTCAGGGCTATTACTGGGCGTCGCTGCAGCCCTGGGAAGTTTCCGTGAACGGCTCACAGCCGTTCTGGATCGTGCGGGCCTTTGCCGGACTTACGATGTTCGGAGGTCTACTCTGTTTCCTGTACAACCTGGCGATGACAGTTCGCGGCGCGAGTGCACCCGCTGGGAGCAACGAGAGCACATCAACTGTCGTCCTGGGCAACTAGTTCCAGCCAACGAAGCCGAAACTACATCGATCGGATTTTTTCCAATGTTTGAAAGTAAGACAGGCATCTTTTTTGTTGCGGGCGTGGGCTTTTTCGTCTTCGCCTTCATCAGCAACGGCGCGCTACCGATGATGATGTACAAGGACCTGCCCGAAAAAACTGCCGAACAAGTAGTGAATCCGCGGCTCGTGCGTCAGGTTCGCAACTTGCAAGATCGCTATCCAGAGTCCTTTCAAAAAGGCTACGGCGAATTTCCAGCAAAGAAGGAGTTGGCGGTGGATGCCACCGCAGAAGTTCGGCTCGAACTCGAGCGAGAGAACCAGAAGATTGAACAGCGCGAAATCGATATTTCCGCCGAGATGCTCCGGCTCGGACGGCAGGTGTATATCGGCGAAGGTTGCTGGCATTGCCATAGTCAGTTTGTGCGGCCCGTCTCGAATGAATCGCTCCGCTTCGGTCCAGTGGCCAAGACGGAGGAGTATCAAAACGAACTACAACGCCCCGTGATGTTTGGCACTCGCCGCGTCGGCCCTGATCTTAGCCGTGAGGGTGGCCGCCGCAGCAACGACTGGCACGCGGTTCACTTCTACAAACCAACGCTTGTCTCAACGGATTCGCCGATGCCGGAATATCCCTGGTTGTTCGAGAGTGCACCTGACAAACCCAATCGCCGCGGGTTGGCCTTGATTGCCTATGTTCAATGGCTCGGCTCCTGGCTGGATAGCTACCCCTATTACGAAGAGCTCGATGAATTGCGGAGGGCGGAATGAGTACGAAGCAAACCCTGGCACCGAATGAATGGCAGTTCCGAATCACAATTTTGCTGGCCGTCTTGATCTTGATTCCCAGCGGGTATGGCTTTGTCGGGAAGTTCATTGAACTCATTAACGTGGCGAAGGGTGAAGCCGGCGGTGCCTTTGCCATTGCGCCGATCATGAACTACCTGCTCGCCAGCCTAGGCTTTTTCTGCCTGTTGCTGTGGGCGGCCGGCCGGGGCATGTTTCGCGACATTGAAATTCCCAAACATCAGATGCTTGACCGCGAAGCAGAACTCGACGCACGTAGCTCACAGACCGCGTTCGTGCCGCTCAAGAAGCAAAGGTAGGCCCATCAATCCATGAATACTACTGAACCAACCACTCCCGACAACGATCAGCGTTTTCACGACTACGTGGGCAACGAAATTCCCTGGTACGTGCGCGCGATCTGGATCGGGTTTTGGATCTTTGCAATCGCCTATACGATTCTCTATCTGTTTCCCGCGCTGCGGGTTGAACTTTTTCCGCAGCACTGAAGATTTCTATGTCTCTGCCGATGCCGGTCGATGTTGCTTCCCGCCCGCAGTGCGATTTTTGTAAATTGCCGCTCACACATGGCGTGAGTGCTGACGCAGCAGGACATCGCTATTGTTGCTATGGCTGCCGATTTGCTGCTTCGCTTTCCGTTGCCCATGGCGACGAAGCGCAAATGCAATGGACGATGACGCGGCTGGGCCTCGCTGTTTTTTTCTCCATGAACGTAATGGTCTGTACATTGCTCCTCTGGTCGGAACGGGAGAACAACTCGGGGGCAATGCCGGCCGTCTGGTACGACTTGTTTCGTTATGCGTCCTTCCTGTTTTCTTTGCCCGTGATCATGTTTCTCGGGCCGCCAATTGTGGAGGACGCGAGGCGCGAACTATTCTCCGGCCGAGCATCGATGAGTGTGCTGCTCATCGTCGGCGTGGCTGCTGCCATGGGTTATTCGGCGTGGTCCGTGCTCTTTGGGGGCCATGTGTATTGCGAAGTCGCTTGCGCAATTCTGCTCGGTGTGACGCTGGGGAAATGGTTGGAAGCAAATGGCAAACTGCAAACGACCGCGGCTCTCCGCGCGTTGTCGAAGTTTCTCCCCGAGACGGTGCGCATCGTGCGCGACGACCAAGAAGAAATTAAGCCCGCTGCAACACTGCAAACCGGAGAACTGTTTCGCGTTCTACCCGGAGAACGGATAGTCGCCGACGGCTGCATTGCGCTCGGCGAAGCCGTAGTCGATGAGCAGGCATTGACTGGTGAAGGCATGCCGACCTCGAAATGCCTGGGTTCGCCGGTTTATAGCGGCACGCTTGTCATCGATGCGCCGCTTCTCATCCGAGCCACGGCGCCTGCTGGGGAAGGAACGATGGCGAGGCTGATTGCCGCCGTGAAACAAGGCGCCGAAGCACGTTCGAAGTACGAACGACTCGCTGAACGAATCAGCCAGTGGTTTCTGCCGATGGTGGTGTTAACCGCCGGCGGCACCCTGCTGTTGCATGGGCTGCGAGGCAATTGGGAGCAGGGATTGCTCTCCGCGGTGGCGGTGGTCGTCATCGCTTGCCCATGCAGCTTGGGGTTGGCCACGCCCATGGCATTATGGGCGGCCATTTCGCGCGCTGCGGAAGAAGGGATTTTGATCCGCAGCGGCGATGCTCTGACTCAGTTTGCACATGTGCGAACGATTGCCTTTGATAAGACGGGCACGCTGACAACCGGTGAACCGCGTTTGCAGCGATTTCAGCTTGGAGATGGCATCACCCCCAATGACCTTGCCACCGTTCTGCGTCCGCTGGTGGAAGATTCCAGTCATCCGCTGGCTGCTGCGATTCGTAAATCTGCGATTTGTTCCTGGGTGCCTGGCGCTGCTTCGGCTGTGGAACAAATCCGCCATTTACCCGGAAGAGGCATTTGGGCAATCAACGCCAGGGAACGCACGATCGTTTATCTTGGCAATCGCCGCTGGCTCGAAGCCGAAGGCGTGGATTGCTCTAACTTTCCTCCCTCGGAAATTGCCGCCGAAACCTTGCTTGCCTGCCTAGGCCGAGCGCGTGCACAGTTCCTGTTTACCGAAGAGCTACGACCGGATCTGACGGCCACGCTCGCGGCACTCCGCCAGCAAGATTTGCAGTTGCTCATGCTCACCGGTGATCGCGAACCGCGGGCCAGCGCGCTCGCCAGGTCGCTGGGCATGCAATTTCGCGCTGGATTGCTGCCAGAAGAAAAGCTCCGAACCCTGCAGCAGGTTCCGCCATCCGCAAGGCCGATCGCCATGGTGGGCGACGGCATTAACGATGCACCTGCTCTCGCAGTTGCTGATGTGGGGGTATCTCTGGCGAGTGGAACAGACATCGCCCGCAACTCTGCCGAGATTTGTCTCCTCCGGAATGAACTTCGTTCATTGCCGTTTCTGCGCCGCCTCGCATGTCGCACGGTGCAAGCACTGCACTGGAATCTTACCTGGGCATTTCTTTACAACTTCATCGGCATTGCGCTCGCAGCCGCCGGTTGGCTACATCCAGTTATCGCCGCCGTGGCCATGGGACTCAGCGGCCTTATGGTTGTTCTGAATTCTCTCTCGCTGACTCGTTTCGAGTCAGTAGGAGACAAGACTGACGAGCCAAGCAATGTGCCCATGCCGGATGATCGCTTATACGGTAGCGTCATCTCTGATCGAATCGTCCCTGGAGGCGTTCGATGATCGAACTCCCGCTAGTGTTCCTCGCCGGAATTCTCGGCACGGCGCATTGCCTCGGCATGTGCGGTCCGCTTGCCTTGCAACTGAGCGCTACTTCAACAGGCTGGTCGGGCGCTTTCGCGCGGCAAGGGCTCTATTCGCTCGGGCGAATTTTTTCTTACTCATTTCTCGGAGCTCTTGCTGGATTTTGTGGAGAATGGGCGGCGCGCAATTCCATGGTATTGATCAATGTTCCAGCTGCTTTAGCGATTCTGGCTGGGATAGTATTCCTCTATCAGGGCTGGCACGAAGCGGGAATCGCAGCCTGGTTGAACGCTCGTTGGCAGCGCGGGGCGCAACCTGCTGTTACTTCACCGGGCCCAAGCACGCATTCGTCCTGCGGTTTGGGCTTGCTCTTCGCTCCCTTTTTTCGCGGCCGCGGACTTACAGGTGCTCTACTCGCCGGTATCTGCACAGGATTTCTCCCTTGCGGATTGCTGTACGGCATGCTCACGCTCGCCGCAAGCACGCAGCAGATCGCACTGGGGAGCCTCACTATGCTCGTCTTCGGGCTTGGCACAGCGCCCCTGTTGATGCTGGCCGGCGTGTCGGGACACTTACTCAGCCTTGTTTCCCGGCGTCGCTTGTTTGCCGCGGCGGGTTGGTGCCTGCTCATTACGGGCTGTGTCTCGCTCGTTCGCGGCGCGACTCATCTTTCATTTGGACAGCCGGCTCCTGGTTGTCCCTTCTGTGCGCAAGCTGCGAAGTAACAGGGCAAAGTATTCATGAGTCTTACCCGATCGCAGGTCAATTTTCTGCTCGATGCACTTTTGCTCGTCCTGTTTTGTGCGCTCATGGCAACGGCAGTCATCGTTCGCTTTGTCTTTCCGCCAGGTCCGGACGCGACAGGTTGGCTGTTGTGGGGATACTCTTACAACGAATGGTGCAACCTGCAGTTCGGCCTCATCGCCACGCTAGCGCTCGGCATCTTAATTCACATCATGCTCCACTGGAGTTGGGTCTGTGGCATTGCCGTTACACAGTTCGCACGCAGTAAGCGGAATAAGGTCGATGATGGCACACAGACTATCTGGGGAGTGGGGCTGCTAATCGTCGTATTGAACCTCATCGGGCTGGCTGTCGCCACCGCAGCAATCGGCATTCAGATTCCCAAAAGTTAACGTCCGAATGGAATGAGAGTCCGTCAGCCTATCGGTAATCAATTCATATTCTTCAACGGCTCAGCGACCTCGCATCCTATTTGTCGCCAAGGGCTGCTAGATCCACTTTGAGACTGACAATTTGCGTGGTTGCGGGCCAGACATGGCCAAAGAATGCGAAAAGGCCGGCGTGGTGGTACGCCGACCTTTTGTGAATCATGACGGTATGGCAGTCATAACACCGTCAATATAAGTTGCGGGGGCCGGATTTGAACCGACGACCTCGAGGTTATGAGCCAGATTTCTTGCGACACCGAAAACCGCTTCTTTTACGAGGATTTGTTGAGATTATCGCGTCTCGGCTCGATTCGCAAGCGTACTGACCGATAAGCATTTTTGGCTCCTTTTCGGCGGTAACCACTTTCAAAAACGGTACGGAAGTCTCGGCTCCGATAATTAGAAATCGGTGCCGCCTTGAGCAGAGGCAAAGCAGTGGCGTTGAGGCGGCGACTTAGCTGCGTCGGACGATGTGACCGACGCGACTTAGAGACCGCGCCAACGATGGACTACAGGTTTTCGG
>CAYMWL010000141.1:0-6630 GCA_964394305.1 uncultured Pirellulaceae bacterium | reverse complement strand
ACTTCCGGAGGTTCAATGCAAGACTAACGCCAAATTAGATGCGATTGCCCTGGGGCAATGGCCGATTCTAAATCACGTATCAAGACACCGTCTCTAGATCAGCGGCGAGCAAACGCGGACGTGATCATCAACGGTCTGATCTTGGGACCAGCGATGATGTTCATTCTCGCGGCAGCGGTTTTATTGGCTTATGTGATTAGCAGCACTCACACGACTGCTGAAACCCTCGCTCGTTCGTCTCCGATATTGATCGTCAGTGTGGTAAGTATCGGCGGAACGATGATTTTGGCGGGCGTTCTCTTGATTTGGTATCGAATCGCGGGAGAGGCTGTGATCTCCGGTAAATGGGGCGATTCTGAACTGAACATAACAATCTGGACGGCACGTTCACGCTGTCCAATCGCTGGGGCGATTACCAAACATTCAATGCGCTCGGCTTCGTCACCGAAAAAGTGGACCGCCATGGCCGCACCACGACCTTCACCTATACCGATGCCGATAGTGACTCGGACAATGACGACATTCTCGAAATCGAAACCTACGACGGCCGCACGCTGACGTTCGCGTACACCAGCGATCGGGTAAGCAGCATCACCGATTTCGACGGCCGCGAGGTGCTCTTCACCTACGACGGCGACGACCAGCTCGAAACCATCGAATTTCCCGATCCCGATGATGCAGGCCCACTCGACGCGCTGGTTTCGACGTATACGTACGTGACAGGGACTAGCTACCTCGAAACGGCAGACGATAACGGCAAAGTCACCGAGTTCACCTACAATGCGCTTGGCGCTCTCAGCGCGCGTGAAAATCCGGATGGAACGACCGAAGCGTTTCAAGACGTGTCGACCTTGCCATTGATTAGCTCCGATTTGATTTTAGTTGATAATCTCCTCAGCGAGCTTGAAGACGAGGACGGCGAGTCAACAACGCACGTTCTAGGGCCACTTGGCTTGCCGATCAAGTCAATCGATGCGCTTGGTAACGAGACGACTTATGTACGCGACGCCGATGGCCGCGTGACATATCAAACGGATCCAGACCCTGATGGTGCAGGTGGCCAGCCAGCGCCCATCACTTCTTTCGTTTACGATGCAGCTGGCAATCTGATCCAGAAGACATTGCCGGATTCCACCGTGCTCACCTGGGACTACGATCCGACTTGGAACGTTCCCATCAGCTACACGGACGAACGCGGGCTCTTGACCGTCTATGACGTCAACTTCACGACGGGGCTGGTGGGTTCGGAACGGCGTGTGATCGGCGAAATCGATGATCTCATCAACTTGGAAACCGATGACATCGTCACCGAGTACACCTACACCGCCGCGCCGAGCGGTCCCACAGATCCGCCGGCAGGACTCATGGAGACGATGACCGATCCGCTCGGTCGTGTAACGGTCTACACTTACAATGCCCGTGGCGATGTAACTTCGGTGACATATGCCGATGGAACAGCGGATGAGGCTACAACGTACACTTATTACAACTCCGATGGCACCATCGACTATGAGTTGGATGAACTCTCGCGGCGCACGGATTACGACTACGACTTGCTTGGCCGCCTCATCCTCAAAACACTGCCTGACCCAGACGGAGGCGACCCGCTGCCGCGGCCTGAGATTGAATACGAATACGACGTCTGGAATCGGCTGGTCAAAGAAATCGATCCGCTAGAGCGGGAAACGATTTACACCTACGACAATCGCGGTCGTCAGACCAAGGTCGAGCGTCCCGACCACGACGGCGACAAGAGTCTCACAACCACCACGACGAAATACAACGATCGTGGGCTAGTCGAATCGATCACCGATCCTCTCGGTCGCGAGACCACGTTTGAATACGACAAACTTGGTCGCCAAACGAAGGTGATCCTGCCAGAGATCGCTGATCCGACCACGGCGGTCAGCGAAGTTCAGATCATCGACTTCGACAGCGGGACCGAAGGGACATTCAAGCTCAACGGCAACAGCAAGGATGGCATTGTCGACCTCGCCGATCTGAGCGACTTGCAAAGCATTCTCGACGGCATCTGGGGAGCCGGCAATACGTCGGCAACCTACACCTCCACCGAAGCCACGATCACGTTCAAAGGAGACCTGTCGGGCACCGACATCGCGCAGATGACCATCTCCGACATCACCGGCACCAAGGGAGCGACTCCGTTCGTATCGACCGACACTGTCGGTGTCGCGGCGAGCCTGGTGAATCCCACGACGGAAACCGAGTACGACCCGCTGGGGCGTGTGATCTCAACGAAAGACGCGCTGGGCAAGGTTACGACCTACGAGTACACCAACTACGGCCAGAACTTGAAGATCACGCTGCCTGATCCCGATGGCGTTGGCGGAAAGGATGCGCCGGTCATGTATCAGGTATTCGATGAGTCAGGCAATCTGATCAGTGAAACCGACGCCAATTCGAATGTCACGACGCGCGACTACGATATTCTCGGCCGGCTGACGAAGATAACCCAGGCGAATCCTGGCGACGGCGCACCAGTGACCGAGTACCAATATGACATGGCCGGCAATTTGCGATTCGTAATCGACCCGCTCGGCCACACTACCGAATACCAATACGACAATCGGCATCGTCAGGTAAAGGTCATCAGCCCTGATCCGGATGGCACAGGAAGTCTGTCGGCGTTGATCACTGAAACGGTTTACGACGATGCGGGGCAAGTTTCCGAGCAAATCGCGCCCGACGGCGGCGAGACCGTTTACGGATACGACGGATTGGGAAGAACCATTTCCGTCACCGCTCCCGATCCCGATGGGAAAGGCATCCTCACTGGCCCCGTTACCAAATATGCGTATGACTCGGCCGGGCAGATGATCGCAATGATCGATCCGATGGAGAACGAAACGGTCTACGGTTACGATTTGCTGGGAAATCAGATTCTCGCTGTTTACTCTGATCCGGATGGCGAGGGCTTGCTTGATGCGCCGTTAACCTATCGAGAATACGACGCGGCCGGGCAACTGCTAAGCGAGTCGCAAGGGCTCGCGAAGAATGAAATCCAACGGCTGTACTTCGGGTCCAAGGCATCACCTGTCTCGATCATCTCCGACTCGTCCAATTACTTTTCGCTGACTTTTGACGGCTACTCTACGAGCAGCACGATATTGACTGCCAGTGATGCGCAGAATTACTTGCAGGGGCTGTCGAACATTGGCTACGGCAATATCGTCGTGACCGAAGCGCCAGGCGGCATGATCTTTCTCTTTCGGGGAGAACTCGGCGAACAGGATCAGCCACAGATTACAACATCCAATTATGTGCGAACGACCGACGGCGTTGGGCTTTCTGTGAGCAACATTCAGCCTGCGATTAGCGGCAGCAGTGAGAAGCAGTTGCTCGGTTTGGGCGGTGCAACCACGGGAACCTTTGAAATCAACGGCTCGGCGACCGTTTATTCGCTTGATACGTATGGTATTCAGTCAGCTCTCGATTCGATCTTCGGCAGTGGCAACACATCCGTTTATCTGAATTTCAGCAACGTATACGAAATCACGTTCCAAGGCTCGCTGGCAAATCAGAACATTTCCGAGTTATCGGTTTCATCCAACTCAACGGATGGTTCGCCGAGCTTTTCGACTGACACGCAAGGCAACGCGGGCCAGCATCAAATCGACCAATTTTCGCTCGTTGGTTCGCCTGACACTGGCAACTGGCTTCCCTTGCTCAATTCTGCCGGAGGCTCAACTCCAGTTGGAGTTGATGCATCGGTCGGGACGGTGCAATCACTGCTGAACTACATGTTCTATCCGTTGAGTTTCAGTGTCACTTCGCCAAGCAGCGGAGTATGGACGGTGGAAACGCTTGCCGATACCTCGCCTGGCTCGTGGTCGTTCCAGACCAGCGGCTTTTACTCAGTTGAACCTCTCGCTCGCACGGTCGGCATTGAAATCGCTGGAATTCAGAACGGCGGTCTCGATTGGTGGAACACCACCACCTACGAGTACGACGCCCTCGGACGCTTGATCAAAGTAACGGCGCCAGACCCCGATGGTGCTGGTGGCGTGGCGGCACCGGTCACGCACTACGAGTACGATCTGAACGGGAACCAGACAAAAGTCCGTGATTCGCTGCAGTTTGAAACGACCTACGAATACGATTTCCTGAATCGCAGGACCGTCAGCAGAGACGCACTGGGCGGCGAAACGACATTCGCGTACGACGACAACGGCAATCTGCTGTCCCTGACCGACCCGGTGGGGAATGAAACGACCTGGATTTACGATGCGCTGAACCGCGTCACGCAGGAAACGAATGAACTCGGCAAGCATCGGTACTTCACGTACGACGCTGCGGGGAACTTGATCCAAAAAGAGGATCGGCTTGGCCGGTTCACGGTCTACGAGTACGATAACCTGCAGCGGCAAATCGCGGAGGAGTGGTGGGAAGACGACGCGTTTCCGGCGGTTGGAGTCTCCACCTCGACGGAAGGTGGCGGCGGGAATGACGAGGTGCAAGTGGTCACGCTCAGCAACACCACCGGCGGCACGTTCCGACTGGGCTTCGGCGGCAATTGGTCGGCTGCGCTTGACTGGGATGCAACGACGGGCGAAATTGATTCGGCCCTCGAATCGCTATCCGGCGCGAACACGATCTCTGTTTCCGGCTCTGCGGGCGGTCCCTGGACGATCACCTTCATCGGCGATTATGCCAACCAGAACGTCGCGCCGCTCTTCTATCGCGCGAATGATCTGACCAACGCCGACCTCGTGCGCGTCATTGCCTATACGTTCAACGACGACGGCGATTTGGAGCAAGTGAGCGATCCGGATGCGGTGTACGACTACATCTACGACGGCCTGGGGCGCGTGACAAGCTTCGTGCAAAGCATCACGGGGCTCAATCCCGAAATCAAGTTCGAGAGCGTCTACAACGCGGCCAGCCGGAGAACCGAGTTGCAAGCTTGGTTCGATTCGACCAAGGATTTCAGAAACACCTACACCTACGACAACATGCAGCGGCTGTCGGTGATGGTGCAGCAAACCGCCTCGGGTGGTAACGTCGTTGCCCCGAAGCGGATTGAATTCAACTACAACGAAATCAGCCAGTACACTAGCATCAATCGATACGCGGCAACATCGGCGACAGAGTTCGTTGCCGCGTCGTACTATTTCTACGACGACATGAACCGCCTGACCAAGTTGGTTCATTCGGAAAGCACCACTGCGCCGACATCGGGCTGGGGCACCGATCCGCTTGCAGGGTACGAATACGCCTATGACGCGGGGAGCCGGATACTGGCAATCGATTCTTATCTCGACGGGCTCAGTGAGTATGTTCACGACGACACGTATC
Organism: uncultured Pirellulaceae bacterium; assembly: GCA_964394305.1. GTDB lineage: Bacteria > Planctomycetota > Planctomycetia > Pirellulales > Pirellulaceae > Anatilimnocola. The sequence goes on along the minus strand of CAYMWL010000141.1, from coordinate 1,314 downwards.
AGCTTCTCGCGGCCGATCATGCGAGCATGACGGATGAGTCGTACGAATACGATGCCAACGGCAATCGGATCATGTCGGGCTACGACGTCGATCCCAACAACCAACTGTATTCCGATGGCACGTACAACTACACGTATGACGACGAAGGAAACCGGCTAACGCGGACGAAGATCAGCAACGGGTATGTGACCCGGTACGAATGGGATTTCCGCAATCGCCTGACAAAGGTGATCGAGGAGGACGATTCCAATAACGTGCTGCAAGTGACCGAGCAGCATTACGATGCGTTCAACCAATGGATTCGACGACGATGGCAGCGGTGGCAGCCCGTTCGCGGACACCTTCTTCGTCTACGAAACCGGCCAGGTCGTCCTGGAGTTCGACGGCGACGACGACACGAACCTCTCGCACCGCTACGCCTGGGGCCTCCTAGTCGACCAAGCCATCGCCGACGAGCAAGTCAGCAGCCTCGGCAGCGCCGGCGCCGTTCTCTGGACCTTCGGCGACCACCTCGGCACCATCCGCGATCTGGTCACCTACAACAGCACGACCGACGATGCCATCGTCGCCAACCACCGCGAGTGGGATTCGTACGGCAATCTGCTATCGCAATCCAATGTCACGTATGCCAGCACAATCGGTTATACGGGCCGCATGTGGGATATCACGACGGGATTGCAGTGGAACCTTCACCGGTGGTACGACGCTGCGGTGGGCAAATGGATTAGCGAAGATCCGATTGGGTTTGCAGGTGGCAATGCCAGCCTATCTGGATACGTTAATAACCAGATAATTTCCACCCTAGATCCAACCGGACTTGCACCGCCCGAAGTCTGCATTGGCTTCCGCCCACCGCAATCGCCATCATTTTCACTGTCGCACCTTTATTCATTCGTGCGTCCCGTTCAGTTAAGCGCGAACAATGATAGCACTTCGAAAACATTTAGCATTCCAGATACATATAGCACGATCAAGCTCTACCCCGGCTCCGCGATTGGCGTTCCGTATAAAACCGAGAATTTGGGAGCCCGTAGGCTTGGCCATACAGCTATAATACCCAAACGCATCAAGTCCTATGCAAAGCCGTGCGGAAATGGTTACTATACAATTGCAATCGAGTATGAAGTACGGATGGAAATAATCCTAAATGTATCTGAAATACACCGGCATCGTCATTCCATATTGCGAACATATGGCCATGAACAACGACACATGAAGGCTTCTATCGAATTCTATCCGGAGTGGTTTGGCCGCTTTGCGGTAACCGTTCACGGCCTGGCGTGAATTGCTCTTCGCGCCGAGGCGAAAATTGGC
>CAYMWL010000140.1:0-6647 GCA_964394305.1 uncultured Pirellulaceae bacterium | reverse complement strand
AGAATCGAAGAAGCGCGGCCCGTACAAAAAGAAGAATTCAAACTGACCCACTACCCCTAATTTAGCTGCGTTCTTGGGCGTCTGCTCCACTACTCGTCGTCCTCGTCCCCGCATTCGGCCAGATACCCTTCCAAGTACGAGGCGTAGTCGGGCTCAGCTGTATCGATTTGATCTTGAAAGGCGATGAACCGAACGCCGTTGTCGATGCAGCGTTTCACGACTTCGCGGACTATCCGAGAGTCGCATGAAATCTCGTAGCAACTCTCTGCTACGGCCAAATCAGCCTCGCCGGTCTCGATGGCCCGCACGCTTGCTGCAAGGCCAGCGCGATCAAACGATTGTGAACTCGCATCGCTTATAGCGATAACCTTGAGTGGCTCTCGGCAGACCATGTCCAGGAGTTCGCGGATGCGATGAACCCGTTGCGAGCGTGAGGTGAGCGAACCATTGCACATGGAGCGAACAAAAACGGCAACACGCAAGCTCGGCAGATTGGGCTTTCTGATGATCGGCGGCGAGATTTGCATATTCAATTCCTTTCGGTAAGGTTACGAATCATTCAGCGGTATCATCAGAGTGCGAAATTTCCTCAATCGCCGAGAATTCCAGCAAGTAGCGAAGCCGAGAAATGTTCAACTCGCACGATATGATCGGGCGGGGCACCGCTCGTTCGATGGCTCCATCGGCTAGACGATACCAAGTGGTCTTGCTCGGAAGCGAGAAAGCACTCCCACCGTCAAATTTGATGCGGGTGCCATCCCACAGTCGAAGCATCCAAGGGTCGGTCATCGTTTTGACGGGTGCATCGCCGAAGGATAGTTTGTGGGCACTTTTAAGTCTCTGTGCCAGGTAAATGACTGCGGTACCCGCCTGTTGCATCGGCACTCCGGCGCCCTGCAAGTGTGCGCACACGCAAAGGCGAATCGCCTGCTCGATCGTGAACCGCCGGTGACGTCCTGGCGTCCCCGCTTCAGGCATGCCCGGCAAGTGCTCTGGCGACTGAAGCACGTACCTCGCGGTGGACAAATTCAGTCGGCCGGAACGGACAACGGTGTCAAATTTCAGCGCTGGCTCCATAAAGCAAATTTTTGCGTTACGACGATTGTTTGTCAATCGAGCATCGGCAAATTCATCGGATCAGACAGCTCGGGTCGGGCTACTCGGCAGCGCTCGCCGACAAGCACACGAGGCTGCGTCAAGTGGCGGACGACCATTCTGCGAGGCACTTGAACGCCAGTGGACCTGCGGGAGACATCTCGGTATTCATCTGCGGCAGTTGTGTCGATTCTTACACAACTCGCGTAAAATCCAGCGGTCCAGATCTCCAACTCCACCGTGCAACTATGACCAAGATTCTAAAAGTTAACGACGTTCGAGGTCGCATCGACTTTGTCGTGATCACCATTCGCGAAGACGAGTTTCAAGCAGTGTTGAATCGCTTTCAGCCCGTGGGCAGCATTTTCGGCGGGAGGCAGGCGTACCAATACTGCGAGCTTCGGAACGCTGAGAGCGCCCTCATCTCCTGCGCAGTAACTCGATCATACGGCCAGGGTACAGTCCCCGCTGCTTTATGCACTCAGTATGCCATCGAAGATTTGTCGCCGAAATGGCTTGTTTTGACGGGGATTGCTGGAGCAGTGCCTGATTCCGAATTTACGCTCGGTGACGTGCTCCTCGCAGACACTTTGGTCGACTTCACAGTCTCTGCCGTCATAGAAGGTAGGCCGAGAGAATACCGGACTTCGGGAGGCTCCATGGAAGCAAGCGTGGAGCGATTGCTCTCTGCCCTTCCTGCATTTCGGGAAATCCTTGGCGATTGGAGCAATCCTTCGAAAGTCGGCCGTGCGAGGCCACAAATTCTCTATTCAGACGATATTACCGACGATCGCTACTACGGATCGGACGACGATCGTCAAAAGGTAAGAGCTGCTTTTGCCCACCACTTCGGCCCTGGAAACGCCCCTCGGCTACCTAAATTCACTATGGGTGCCGTCGCCTCTTCGGACGAACTCGTCAAATCAACAGGCGACCTTCGTTCGAGAAGAGCGATCGCCAGGCAGATTACGCATATAGAGATGGAACTAGCCGGTGCTTACCAAGCCGCGCGGCGAGCTCGTCCGAGAGAGTTGCCCTTGCTGTCAGTGCGAGGAATTAGCGATGTCGTCGGATTCAAGCGAGCCGACGAATGGACTGAGTTTGCATGCTTAATCGCGTCATCATTTCTGCACTCGCTCGTAACTCGCATTCCGCTCTCCGCATTTGAGTTCCAACCGAGCCTTCGAACCTCGGTGTTACTTGACCTTCCTCCAGAGCGGTCTGAGCAATCGCTCGCAACGGTCATCTCTGCCTTCGCAACTTCTTCTGCGGCATTGAATGCTTGGGTTGTCCAAATTGACGACCGCATTCCGCGATCCGAGTTAGAAGATCTACTTACGCGTAGCGAGGAGCACTCCGGTCGAGTGTTGTGCTTGCTAGGAAGTCCCGGAAGTGGGAAGACATCGATCCTCGCCCTGCTCGCGCAGTTGGCAGCAAACGCTGGAATTGCCACACTTGCGCTCAAAGCTGATTTGCTGCCTTCTCGGCGAGCTTTAGCCGATTGGGGTAACCGCGAGTTTGGTTTGGAAATGAGCGCCATAGAAGCCGTCCGCGCCGTAGCCGCAATTCAACCTGTCCTCGTCGTAGTTGACCAGCTCGACGCCCTGAGTGCCGTAGTCGCGATCAACACGACAACTTTCAATGAAGTCGTCGAATTTCTTTTGGAGTGCGCAAAGCTGCCACACGTGTCCGTTGTCTGTTCCTGTCGTGACTTCGATTTCCGACATGACTCGCGATTCGCTCTACTCGAAGCGGATGAAGTGACTTTGTCATTACCGTCTTGGGAGGATGTCGCCACACAGCTAGAGCGACACGGTGTTGTTGGAGCCGCAAATTGGCCTACAGCATTCCGTGACCTTCTCCGTACGCCACAACACCTCCACGTGTACTTAGAACATTTTAAGAAGACTGGCAGGAATGATCCATTTGCATCGTACCACTTGATGCTTGATTCAATTTGGAACGAACAGATTCACTCCACACAAGAAGCCCGCGTTCTTGATCAGCTCACGGTGTTTCTCATAGACCATGAATTGCTTTGGGCTCCACTTTCTGAGTTCTCAGATTTCGCCGGCACGATTTTGTCGCTAGAGAGCAAGGGGTTACTGGCAGCCCAAGAGGGGAAAGTCGGTTTTGCTCACCAAACACTTTTTGAACATGCTAAAGCAAGACTGTTCGTGGGGCTAGAAAGATCGTTTAGCAGTTACGTCTTGGAACGACAGAAGTCACTCCAAGTGCGCCCTACGATATGGGCTGTGTTGCAATACCTGCGCGATACATCGACGCAAAAGTACCGCACCGAAATTGAAGGGCTATTGTCGAACACGACACGACTTCATATTCGTTACTTGCTGATCGACTTTCTTAGCCAGCAGAATCCTCCACTGGATTTCGAGATCAAACTACTTGGAACGCGGCTTCGTGATCCAGAGGATTCGACGCGAGTTTTGGTCGGCATTCGTTCGAACTCGGGTTACTTCACCGCATTTCAGGACTCGCATTTTCCGGAGTACATGCGAGATGCCACACGTACCCAATGGCCGATGGTTGGTGTTCTCAACGAGGCTTGGGATCACTCCCATGGTAAGTGTTTCGACTTAGTCAGGGAATTTTGGTTTCCGAACCCGGACTTTGACGAACTGACGGAGCGGGTAATTGCCGAAACCGGTTCCTGGGGTGGTAGGGAGCTTGAGCTTGCCCGACAGCTAGTAGGCCGAAAGCCGGAGGGTCGGTCGTTTTGGGCTGAGAATTTGGTAAGCGTGCTCGGTGCCGCGAAACCTGAGTATGCCCCGTATCTATTCATTGATACCATCGCCGCAACCGCCGATGGCTCTCGAAATCCAATCGAATATGAACAGCGCTGGTACAACCTATCCACAGTTGCTGAAGCTGTTCCTTTCGACTTTCTGAGAGTTGGATGGGCATGGTTCGTAGCTACAAGCGAAGAGCACTCCGGCGATTACTACAGTACCCAGTTGTTTCGATATACCGGCTACAGTTTTGGCCTCTCTGAGGAGCCGAGATCACACCGCCCGCCAGTTCTGGAGGCCTTTGTTACTGCAATTGATGGCTTGGCAAAGTCGGATCCTGTACGATTCATCGAAGTCACTCGTCCAACGTGGATTTCTGAGGACGAGCTCGTTCAGCGCTTAATAATGCGGGGAATAACGATACTCGCTGTGGACTGGCCAGAGATGGCGTTGAGCTACCTGACCGGCGACCGGCGTCGATTCGCGCTCGGAGACAACAGAGGGTACGATCAATCTGACTCTTTGCAATTGATCAGGGTTATCGCGCCCAAATTGCTGCCGCACGAACTTCGCCAACTTGAGACACTCATCGCCAATTGGTCGCAGTATCGTGATGGAATCGATCTTTGCGAGAGTCAAATTCGCTGGGACCGCGAAGCACGTTTGCGGCTCTTTTGTGCAATTCCTCCTGACTTGCAATCGGAGGATGTTCGGCTGCTTGTCGAAACAGAAAAATCTGAACTGAAAGACTGGGAGCCAGAACCAAGGCCGAGAATTAGGTCCGGATTTGTTAACCATGTTCCGCCAATGACGCACACTGAAATGGCAGCGGCAGGTGAACATGAAATAGTCGACCGGATTATTAGCGCGGACGGGTTGCCTACAACCAAGATTGAAGTTCCTGGAGGCTGGGAGCAATCAGGGACCGCCGTCGACGGTAGTAGAGAACTTGCACAGTTGAACAAGACAGATCCAGCCAAAGTAGCCAGGACAATAATCCAACTCGTTGCGGCAGGACACGAGACAGCAGCAGCAGCAGCGTTCAACGGCCTTTCTGAATCGACTCTGGACAGTACGGAGATCTTGCAATTCGTGAGGACACTAGCCGCTTCTGCTCCCAGGGATACTCAATTGCGGCGTGAGATCGCGTACCTCATGTACCGGCGTGGCCAGGAGATTCCCGAGGACATCACAAACCTGCTTCATCTTTGGCTCCTGGAGTCCGCGACCAATGATCCGGAACCGCATGATGTCATCGATACTGAGAAGCAAGCCTACCGGAGTGAAGAGTCATCGGTGCTGTGGGGAAACGCTGCACAACTTCGTATCAATTCGACGAGTCGTTCGTTTTGGATTTTACTGGCGGTAACAGCTGCAAGGTTGCGGGCAAATCCTCCACAGTACGCCGAATGGATTGGAGAATTGGAAGCCTGTGTTGCGGGGAATATTGGCGGACAAACGTGGGCTCACTTTTGCTCTTCATTATCCGACCTACGGTTCGCCGGAGACTCACAGACTCGCGGAGTGCGGTTCATTGAGTCTCTTCTGCAAAAGTTTCCGATCCTCGGCAGTTGTCGCGATGGGTTGATACTACTCGCGAACATCTCGGACATTATGGATGAAAAGAACCTTCGTAATGTTCTGGGCGAACTAAAAGGCGCCGACAAAACAATCTTGAGGCAAGCGTATGGCGAATTGCTGGCCCTGATTGCATTCCGCGATGACAATCATCATTGGGCTCGTCAAGAGCTCGAAATGGAACTTGCCAAATTGTCCGGGACTATCGAGTGGGACGAGTCACCTATCGCCGGAATTGCGTACGCGGCCGCGAATCTTTGGGATGAAGTTGAGTTTCGTCCAATCGCCGCGGAGACATTGGCTCGAATCATCCCTTACGCAAATCGCAAGGTTGGATCCAGTATTAGCCAGGTATTTCAGGCACGCGACGATTTCGCAAAGGATGAGAGCACTCTGCAACTATTGAACGCGCTTGCGGCACATCCTAGCTCCCTCGCGGTTATTCGCCTCCAGGACCTTGTGCCGCATCTTGTAAACCTGATTCCTGAGGAAAGACGCCTAGTGCTTTCACTTTGCCAGTCTATGCTGCAAACAACCAACAACCCGAGTGAACTCTACGAAAGTGGTGCTCAGCTTGTCAATATTTCGTTAACCTTACAACGATTTCCGGATACGCAGGACGAGGCATTGACATTCTTCGAGCGCTTGCTTCATCTGGGGTTAGATGCGGCGGTTCAAGTCCTCAAAGAGGTTGACGTTTTGCCGACCAGTGTCGCTCGCAGGCCTGCACGAGACAGAATCCGGAGAAGGCGCAGACATCCAAGTCCCTGAATATGGGAGCACCGAATGCTTCTCGCACTACGAGCCAATTCGATCGGAGGCTAGTCAGATTCACGTTACCCACCGGCGGAAATACAATCGCTGCACAAGTCTACCTGTGTTCGCTCAACAGGAACATTGCGCCTTTTAGCCTAGACCGCATCCACTGATTATCAGTTCTCGAAACACTTTGCAACACCTCGAAAACGCGACGCGCTGCGCTGATCACCTCCTTGCGATTTGTCCCCATTGTAGTCCGCCTGACCGCCGATAACGCCTGTCCGCAAACCGCACTCCTAACCGCCATAAACAGCCATCGCTCAACCTCCTCGTGTTCAGACGAGACCTCCACGAGCCGAGCAAACAGATGGGGAACAAGAATGTCCCAGTCATTATGTAGCAATGATTGGGGCTCTTCCGGATTGAGCGTACTTGGTGGGGTTGTCAAAGAAGTGGGACATGCGT
>CAYMWL010000139.1:0-7000 GCA_964394305.1 uncultured Pirellulaceae bacterium | reverse complement strand
AAGTGGCAGAACCGGGCCAGCGGCAAAGGCTCGCTCTGCGTGGCCGACGGCATGCTCTATTTGCTCGGCGAAGGTCACGAATTGGCTCTGGCCGAAGTGAATTCTGAAAAGTACGTCGAACACGGCAAGTTCAAGATCAACAGCCACGGCAAACCAGCCTGGGCGCATCCGATCGTCGCCGGCGGCAAGCTGTATGTCCGTGATCAGGAATCGTTGGCGGTGTATGACGTGCGGCAAAAATAAGATGGTAATACCCCAAACGACGAACCCCCTCTCCCTGTGTACTCACGGGAAGACGGTTGGGGTGAGGGGCTGAACTGCGAGTGAACTAACCATTTGTTTCAACGAGCACCTGCCGATGTTCCGCTCCTTCTCTTTCGTACTTGCTGCGAGCTTATTATTTGCTGCAAATTCCTCCGCCCAAGACGATTCGCAAGCTCTCGTCGAAATAGTCATTACCGCTGGCGGCGGTGAAGAGAAACTTCTCAAGCTCTTCCGCTTCAAAGAGCAGCTCAATGTCTCTTCCGACGAAACGAAGAAAGGCTTTGAGCGGAATTCGGTCTGCGAACCGCCGAACCATTGGTGGGTTGGCAAAAAGGATCGAGTGAAGGAGGAGAAAGAACCTGCCACTTTTCTCGTTTGGGCATGGACGCTGCGAGCGCTCACCGATCCTAACACGAAGATCGAAGCGCTCGAAGGAGTCGTGGAAAATGACGCCAAGACGCTCGGCCTGCGTCTCAGCGGCAGTATCACACCGGCGATGGACCTGCACTTTTCAGCAGCGAATCATCGCCTGGCCCGCATCGATTGGCGGAGTGACATCCATCGCTTCAGCGACTGGCGCGAGCACGACGGCGCGCACTATCCGGCCAAATGCATCGGCTACAAGAAGGTCACCGGCAAACCGTGGTACTTTTCCGAGATCAAAGAACTCGAACGCTTGAGCGAGCTACCGGCAGGCTTAGAACGAAAGTAGCGGTTCTATTTCTTTTCACGAGTCGCCTGCGCCTTCTGACCATTCACAAACCGCACCATCTCCTCTGGCAGCGGCACTTCAAATTTCAATAATTCACCCGTTTCCGGATGTTCAAACGCCAGCTTGCGGGCGTGAAGGGCGATGCGGTTTGCAGGCCAATGTCGGTGCGCGGCAATCTCAGGTGAATAGCGCGGATCGCCCAGCACGGGATATCCTTCTTCGGCAAAATGCACGCGGATCTGATTCCGTCGCCCCGTTTCGAGCCAAATCGTAACCAGCGTCGTATCGAGCAGCGGTTCCGCAACTTTGAAGTGCGTGATCGCCAGCTGGCCGACTTCTTCGTCGTCGGTCGAGAAACGATTCAGGTCTCGATCGGTCGCCAACAAGCTGCGGATCGTGCCTTCCTTTTTCGCCATGTGTCCGGCCACGACGGCGATGTATTCGCGCTCGGGTTTGTGCAGCGCGAACTGATCGCGAATCGCCTGCGAAATCTGCAGGCTCTTGCCGAAGGCGAGCAATCCAGAAACACCGCGGTCGAGGCGGTGGGCATTAAATGCCGCTCGCACGTGACTCACGTGCCGCGCGTATTCGCTGACCTTGTCGAGCAGCGTATTGGTCTCGCCTTTCTTCGTCGGCACGGTCAAGAGCGCGGCCGGCTTGTTGACGACAATGACGTGCTTGTCTTCGTAGACAATCTCAAAGCCCAGATTTTTCCGCGGCTTGTTGAGGGGGTGATATCGCTGCGCGGGGTAATAGGTCAGCTCGACCTGATCGCCGGCCATTAGCCGCTGGCCCGCATCGGTGCAACGGATGCCGTTCACCTTCACGCACTGATGATCGAACAAGCCGTTGACCTGCGACTTCGACAATGCACACAGGGCCTGCACCGCCCGATCGGCGCGTTCGCCAATGTAAGGGGATGAATCATCGACGGTTAGATGTTTGACGGTCGCGGGCATGCGGCAAATGTTCCTTTGCCGTCAGTATACTCGAAGCGACCTGTGTGCGACCAAACATCGCTACGCAAAGAACGCGGCCACCAAACCGCTGATCACAATTCCATCAAAGGTCCCCGCGCCGCCGATCGAGATCACGCCGGCCGATATGCGTTCAAACTTGCGCAGATTCAGTAAGTCGGCGCCGATTAGCGGGCCACTCACACCGGCGACAAACGCCACCGGCGCCCGCAACGGATCGTAGCGTTCACCGGCCAGCAAGATCCAAGCAGCCAGCACCGCGACCAGTGGCGGCACGAAGGCGGGAATAGCAATCCCCAGGCCCTGAATCGGCCGCGCGACTCGCCAGCAGATATAAATATTGATGAGCATGGCGATCAGCAGCGCCCACTGCACCTGTGGTCCTGCTCGCCACAGATGCGTTGCGAGGTAGCAAGCCAGGCCTGCTGGAATCACGCAGCCGCCGACGTTCACGGCGACAATTGTCTGCACGCTGTTGCGTTCCAGCGGCACCCAACTCCACCGGCCGCCAATTCGATAAGCATCCCAATCGCGCGGCGGCGGCTGATCGTCGTCGCGGTTCACGCGATATAGCGGCAGGTTGATCAAGCTGCCAACGAAGATCCCCACCAGCACGATCGTGGCGCCACTGCCGCTCAGGTGCAGCTTCTTCAGGGCATCGCGGGCAATATCGATCATGAAAATCGGGATGACGCACAGCGATACCAAACCCAGCAGCAACAGGACGCATCCGAGCTGCGGCAGGTACGGATCGAAACGGGAACGAGTGTCCATCTGGGTACGCTCCGCGCGGGCGTTTCCGGGCGACGACGCGTGCTCAGTGTAAGGCCTGCAGCTGCTACTTCAACAACGGCGCCATCACTTTGCTGAACTCATCGGCCATGCGGAGGAAACCAAGGTCGGTCGGATGCGAGCCATCGACCGTGTCTTCGCCATCGGCGCCAAGCTGCTGATCGCCGGCGAGGTAGTGCAGATTTTTGTCCTGCGTTTGCAACTCAGCGAAGATCTTTTTCAAAGCCGCGCGGCTGGTGGCATTCCGCTGCGCGCGATCGTTCTTCAAAAAGGCATCGCTATACGTGCGATCTTCGGCCAGGACAATCGGCGTCGTGGGGTGAGCCTTGCGCAAGGTCGCTACGAGCGGCGCGGTGTTCGAAGTCACTTCGGCCGCGGTCATGTTGGGCAAGCAGTCGATGACGAACACGGCAGCGTTGATATCGACGAGACAATCGGTAACAGCCGCTTCCATCTTGCCGTTGCCGGAGAAGCCGAGATTGATCACCGGCCGATCGAGTCGTCGGCCGAGAATCGCCGTGTGGACCATGCCAGGTCGCGAAGCGCAGCCGCCTTGCGTGATGCTGGTGCCATAGAACACGATCGGCAACGAACTCGCATCGTTCCGTTTTAACTGAGCCAAGTCGCTGCCAGCTGCCACGCCGATTTCGACGGCCGACACGCCGTTGTACAGCGGCAAGTATAGGCAGTAATCGCGTTCTTTTGCTGGTAAGCCGGTGACAAGCGCCGCTGTATGTGTTGCCCCTTCCTTGGGCTGGCCGACACTCAGCCAGCGCCAATTTCCTTTTTCATCCCGCACGTACAGATCGACTCCACTCACACCCGTCGCCGGCATGTGTGGCATCGCCAGTCGCGCCGAAGTGTTCGTCCAGCGGCAATGAATGGCCGGCGAAGCAGTTCGAAACCGTACGCACAGCCCTGCCGAATTGCGACTCAAGTTCCAAACGGGTTCGCGCACTTTCCCTTCGGCCCGCGCGGGGAGCCGATCGTAAGGAGCCTTCACCTCGGTGAAAGCCTGGCCTTCGAGGCCGATCGTGCGGGCGTCGTACCAGTCGATCTTCGCGGCATCGTCGCGCTTCGCCTTGGTTGATTCGAGGGCAACACCATAGTCGGATGCTGCGGCGGACAGAGGCAACAAGCAGAGGAGCGAAAAGAGAAATCGTGGGAGAGTTTTCATGGCAGGTCTTTCAGTGGTTAGTTAAAGAGCCTCTTACTTCGTGCGAGGCTCTTTCGTTCGGAACTACTGTAACTTCGCTGTCGCATCCTCGAGCACGTACAACGACCAGGTGTTGCCATCGGTGCCGGTTTCGGGAGCAATTTTCAATTTGCCTTCGACCCGCACCGTTGATGAGGTGTAGTCGAACGTTTGCCCTGCCTTCAATTCGACATGCGCCAGGTGATCGGCTTGGCCGCCTGGGCCGTATTTGCATTCCGCGTTGCGAAGCAGCACGAACTTTTTGATGCCCCTCGGCTTTTCCACGCCGCCCCACATCACGCCGGTGATGCTCACGCGCTGTCCTTCGAGTTCCTTCACTTCGTCGTTCATCATCCACTCACGGAATGGAATGTCCTTTTGCATGCCGAGAATGATGTTGTCGAACGTGATCTTGATCGGATCGCCCGGCTTCCGCGGCGTGCGATCAGCCCGCGGCCGCTGCCCCTTCGCGGGATTCGAATCATCGATTTTCTTCGGCGTTTCTTTCGCAGGATTCTCGGCTGGCTTTTCCGCCGTCGCTTGAGCGAGCACTTGCGCTGCTGGCGGAGAAACACTCCCGACTGCGCCGGTCGGCTCTGTTGCCAGCGGACAACCGGCAAGCAACAGCAGGCTCATCGCAACTGCGGAGTACCAACCAGCGCACTGAAAATGCTTACTCATCTTGACGTTCCTTGTTCGTTTCATTTCAGTTCGTTTCATTTCACTGCCGTCCCTTCAATCCGATACAGCGACCACGTTTTGCCATTCTCGCCGGTGACGGGCACCACGTGAAAGATTCCTTCCACGGTAATTTCTTCCACGCTGAAGTCGGTCCGCAGTGAACCTTGCAGCACCACTTCGATGGCGTGATGGGCCTGGCCGCCGGGACCGAACGGGCATTCCTTTTCGCGCATCAGGTGAAAGTTGCGAATGTTGCTCCGCTGAAACACCGCGCCGTGCATCCAGCCTTTGATGCGGACCGGCTGCCCCTCGAGCACTTTGATCGCAGTGGTCAGCATCCACGGTTGATAAACGGAATCAGGCTCCATGCCAATATCAAGGCGTTCCCACTTCAGATCTTCTGTCACGGGCGGCTTCTCAACGATCCCCGGCGCCGCGGGCAGTTGGCTCGTTACTGGCGGCGATGTTGACGGCGGAGTGGTCACAGGCAAGCAACCGACCAATAACGGCAGCACCGCCAGGAGCATGAGCAGAGTTCGAAAATTTGCAGCCGCAGACATCGTCAGCCTCGTGTGCTTATCTTATCCCGTTCCGCATCGCACCGGAAACTCAATCACGTTAGCTCGAATCACTAGTCGTTAGGTGAATGTTGGTTGGCACATCGATTCGCCTGTCGACGGTCAATAGAATTTCCTGCCGATCCCGTTTTTGGGCGCCCCGCAACCAACGCGGAATCGCCCTGGTTGTCAACCGGGGCTTGGCGCGTTTGGGTCAGTTGCTAGATTTGTCCGCACAGTTGGCTTGCGGACCGGTCCCATCCTGGACGTTCGCGGCAGCTCTGCAGGGCAAGGTTGCTCTGTAAAGACCTTCGCAGGATGCGTGGCAATTCCGCTGAGAAATCTGCATTTCTCGCCCTGTTGTGGTACGCGGAATCGTCGACAGTTCATGTTGATCAACGGGCGGTTAGCCCGCTGATCAAACCACCTGCCAACCCCACGCATTTTCATCCCCACCCTAGCGGCCCATGGTCGGGCCAATCAGTCACTACCCGTTAACGCTGTACCGCTGAGTCTGCTTGTGGGCGACGGCCTGCCCGCATTAGGCGATCTCCCGGTCCGCATTGGATTCCAGGCCTGTCACCAGGTTGCGGCGACTGCCTGGCCATTTTCACCCCACACAAGGAGTCCCGCGATGTGAGTCCTCATGCTTCACGTTTGTCTCTTGATTTGTGTTTTAGATGGAGTTCGATCGAATGAAACGGATTGCTTTCATTATTGCTGGTTTGTTGCTCATGGTTGCCAACACGGCGGAAGCTCGTCGCGGCAGAAATTACTACCAACCAACCTACGCTCAACCAGTTTACACCGTACAAAAACCTGTCGTTTCCACCACTCCGGCCCCAGCGGCCAAGGTTGTCAAAGTGACGCCGGTGAGTGCGACGACCACGACTTCGACAGCCGCAACCTCCACGGTTGCCAAGAAAACCACGAACGCGTTCGACGTTTCGACTGCCCAAGGCGTGGCCAACATCATGGCCTCGCGCGGTTACGTCGGGCATTTCGGCGGCAACACGGGTTATGAAGGTTGCGGCATGGGTATGAGCAAAGAACATGCCTATAGCATCTGCTGCTATGCCAACAGCGGCATGACCACCGTCGACGTCGGCTACGCGCAGGGCGCGAACGGCATGTGGTACTGCTGCCGGCGTTATCGCTAGACGATTCCGTCAATCAGCGAGTTGCAGTAAGTGACTCCGATCGTTCGAACCACGAAGGGTTCTAACCAAGTCCCCGCAAGGATTGCGGGGCATTTTTTGCGCGAAACGGAAGCAATCAGCGGAAAAATTCAACGTACCAGCGCACACAACTCGTGAAGAACTCGCTTCGTTCGCCGAGAAGTTCTAGCGGCCAATAGAACCATTGAGCAAGCGGAGTGCTGAGGTACTGATTCTCGACGAGCCAAATCGCGGGCCCCAGCGAGAGTACATACAAGACTGGCAGCGACATCAGCACAAGCAATGCACAGGCCACGAACGGCGGCCCTCGCGAAATCTCTTTCTCGGCAGACTCGCTCATAGATCATCCTCACAATTTCCTACTCCCTCGCGTCGGCCCTTTCACCGGAGTAGCGGGGCGCGGGGACTACGCTAGTCACTCACCGGCTCCATCGCTGCAACTCCGCCCGCAACGTCGCTTCTGGTGTAATCCCCAAATGCTGGGAAACCACCCTGCCGCCATAAAAAATGAGGAGCGCCGGGATCGAAGAAATGTTGTACTTCGCTGCGAGTGGCTGATTTGTATCCACGTTGACTTTGCAAACCTTGTAGGTAACCGTTCACGCTCTGGTGAGTGATGGGGCAGTTTGATGGTCGAGGTGGGC
>CAYMWL010000138.1:0-8034 GCA_964394305.1 uncultured Pirellulaceae bacterium | reverse complement strand
CGAGAATTTCCCCCTTCACATCGACGGTGATCTTCTTCGACAAATCGCCATTCGCCACGGCGGTTGTAACCGCCGCGATGTTGCGCACCTGGCCCGTCAAGTTGCCGGCCATCGAGTTCACTGAGTCGGTGAGATCCTTCCAAGTACCGGACACACCTTCCACCTTCGCCTGACCGCCGAGTTTGCCTTCGGTACCCACTTCACGGGCTACGCGCGTCACTTCTGCCGCGAATGAGCTGAGCTGATCGACCATCGTATTGATGGTGTTCTTGAGTTCGAGAATTTCGCCTTTCACATCGACGGTGATCTTCTTCGACAAGTCGCCGTTCGCCACCGCCGTCGTAACCGCTGCGATATTACGCACCTGGCCCGTCAAGTTACCGGCCATCGAATTCACGGAGTCGGTGAGATCCTTCCAAGTACCGGAAACACCTTCTACCTTCGCCTGACCACCGAGCTGACCTTCGGTGCCCACTTCGCGGGCCACTCGAGTCACTTCCGAGGCAAACGAGCTAAGCTGATCCACCATCGTATTGATCGTGTTCGAAAGCTCGCCGAACTCGCCCTTCACGTCGACCGTGATTTTCTTCGACAAGTCGCCCTTCGCCACGGCGGTCGTCACGTTCGCGATATTTCGCACCTGCCCCGTGAGATTACTCGCCATGGAATTCACCGAGTCGGTGAGATCCTTCCACGTGCCCGACACACCTTCCACCTTCGCCTGACCGCCAAGCTGACCTTCCGTTCCCACTTCACGGGCTACGCGTGTCACTTCCGAGGCAAACGACCGCAGCTGATCCACCATCGTATTGATGGTGTTCTTCAATTCGAGGAATTCACCCTTCACGTCCACCGTGATCTTTTTCGACAAGTCGCCGTTCGCTACAGCCGTCGTCACTTCCGCGATGTTACGCACTTGCCCCGTCAAGTTGCGGGCCATCGAGTTCACCGAGTCGGTGAGATCCTTCCACGTACCGGCCACGTTCTTTACTTGGGCCTGACCGCCGAGTTCGCCTTCGGTACCCACTTCGCGGGCCACGCGGGTCACTTCGGAAGCAAACGAGCTGAGCTGATCCACCATTTTGTTAATGGTCTTCGCGGTACCGAGAAACTCACCCTGCAGCGGGCGATCGTCGAGCTCCAGCGTCATCAACTGCGATAAGTCACCCTGAGCCACAGCGCCGATCACGCGGGCCGTTTCGCGCGTCGGCCGCACCAGGTCGTTGATCAGTTCGTTCACCGAATCGATCGAGTCGGCCCACGAGCCACGCACATCGCCTAGCGAGGCACGCTGCGTCAGCTTGCCTTCCTTACCGACCACACGTCCCATCCGCTCCAGTTCGCGGGCCATGCGTTCGTTGAGTTCGATGACTTCGTTAAACGCATCGGCCACCTTCCCCGCCGCCCCGGTCCAGTCGTGCGGCAGGCGAACGGAAAAATCGCCCCGTTTGAGGGCGCTCATCGCGTTCAGGAGCACCGGCAGATCGATCGATTGGCTGTTATCGAGCGACGCAACCATGTTTCATTCCTTTGGATGGAGAGACTTTTGGTATTCGGAGGCGAATCAGACTGCGAAAAATCGCGAGCAACGTAGCGAGCACCATGCTCGACTCTTGGCGGTCACAACCCAATCGATGGGGAAAGAAATACAGGCCTCGATGCTGGCAGAGATCGAGGAGCCGTTCGTCTCAACGGCGAAAAATTAAAGCACATGCTGACACTCCAGGGCGCGCAGTTGCATCCAGTGATATGGACGTAACTCGCAGTCCCTGCGAGGTCTCCGATCGCGTGGCTCATTCTAAGCAGAGCTAGTTGAAAGTTTCAACACGACCTTGCCAAAGTGCTGAAAATCTGTTTGGCAAGGGCATTGCTAGAGCTACGCTCGAGCGAAACGCCGCATCGAAACCCTACGTTGACAACGCCCAGACGGAACCGCAGCGAAAAAAACACTGGATTCTACGGCGCAAGATTGTTCCAATTGGCGGTGCCTGAGATGTGGAAGGAATCGTTCTAGGTTGAAGCGAAAGGCACGCTGCCATGTTGCACCGCCGCGACGCGATGATTCGCTTGGGACAAGTGGGCCTCGGCACGCTGACGCTCCGCGGTTTGCTCGCCGCGCAAGAACAAGCTCAAACCACGATCCGAAAAAATCCAGCCAAGGCCTGCATCCTGGTTTATCTCTGGGGCGGGCCGCCGCAACAAGAAACTTTCGATCCTAAGCTCGATGCGCCCGATGGCATCAAGAGCCAGTTCGGCGCCACGAGCACCGCTGTCCCCAGCATTCAAATCTGCGACCAACTGCCGCAGATCGCCAGGCATACGGACAAGATGGCGATCATCCGTTCGTACACGCATCCCAGCAATCAGCACGAAGTGGGCGTCTATCACACGCTCACCGGCCAGATCAACAACACGCTGGCCGTGCCGCGGAACAAACGGAACCGCCGTGATTTTCCCACGCTCGGTAGTGTCGTCAGCTATCTGACGCCGCCGGGCGACATGCCGAGCAGCGTGACGATTCCGCGGCCCATTGGTCACGACGGTGTGATCTACACCGGAACCTATGCCGGCTTCCTTGGCCCGCAGCATGATCCTTTGGAACTGCAAGCACCCGCCGAAGTGAACGAGCGTGCTGCGCACGGCATCGATCTGCCGCAAGGCTGGGATGCACATCGGCTGCAGTCACGTGTCGGCTTGCTGAAGACGTTGGAAGAATTCGATCGCCTCAATCAAGGCGGCGCGCAGCGCGTGCAAGGGCTGAGCAAGTTCCGCGAGCAGGCCTTTCGGATGCTCACCAGTTCTGCGGCCAAGGATGCGTTCGATCTGAACAAAGAGAACGACAAGTTGCGCGATCGCTACGGTCGCAATGAATATGGCGAAGGGTTTTTGCTCGCCCGCCGACTCGTCGAGGCGGGCGTGAAACTGGTGACGATTGTTTGGTACTACGTCTGCCCCGACGGCAATGTGGCTAATGTCTGGGACAATCATGGTGGCACTGGGTCGCTGGGCAAAGTCAGCGGCTTGCAGATGCTGAAAGAAAAATACTGCCTGCCGCCGCTCGATCAGGGTTACTCGGCGTTGCTCGAAGATTTGTCCGATCGCGGGCAACTCGACGAAACGCTCGTCGCCATGCTCGGCGAATTTGGCCGCACGCCGAAGATCAACAAAGAAGCCGGCCGCGATCACTGGGGCCCTTGCCAATCCGTCGTCCTTGCCGGCGGCGGCATCCGCGGCGGCCAGGTCTACGGCGCGAGCGACAAACAGGCCGCCTATCCCACCGACAAACCGGTCAGTCCCGAGAATTTCATCGCCACCGTGCATCACGCGCTGGGCATCTCGCCGAATGCGATGCTCTATGACCAACAGAATCGACCGCACCGAGCATGCACCGGTGAGCCGATCACAGAGTTGTTCGGTTAGTCGCCGATCGCTCGGCGAACGGACATTCTA
Source organism: uncultured Pirellulaceae bacterium (assembly GCA_964394305.1). GTDB lineage: Bacteria > Planctomycetota > Planctomycetia > Pirellulales > Pirellulaceae > Anatilimnocola. The sequence continues at coordinate 4,584 of CAYMWL010000138.1, read as the reverse complement.
TTCCGTTTGATCCTGCGGTTCACAAAGGCGCAATCGATCGCAGGCGGTTGCGAATCCGCCTCGATTCACCGATCGCCGAGCGAGCGGCGACTATAGTCCCGCTTTCGCCGCGTCTTCAAGTGTCTTATCCGTACTCTCCGGGTCCACCTGCCGGCAACACTCGGTCAGCATCGTCGCGATTTCATTCATTTCGCTTTGCCACTCGGCGAGCGTCACTTCGGGCGGATGCAACGATGACAGTTCTTTGAGCAGCAAGATCATCCGCAGAAAGTGCCGAAAGAAAATCCCCTCCTGCTTCTGCAGGCCATGCGCAGTGATGTACTTATTGAACTGCCCTTGAAAGACGAGTAACTCACCGACGGCCCAGACCGGCGTGGTGTAGAGCGTATGCACATCGGGGAACTGCGCATCGAATAATAGCCGCAGTTTTTCGGCCAGCGTGAAGATCTTGACGCGTTCTTCGTAAGGCAAGCGACGTTGTTCTTCTTTCTCCTCATCGCTCATCGGCGCGCCAAGCTGCTGTGCGGTCGCCAGCCCCAGTTGCAGCAATTCTTGATCGAGGCGCAAGGTGGCGAGCGGTCCAGGCGGCATGTCTTCATACCAGGGAACCCGCGCGAGTCGCGCCGCCGTCGTCGGCATCTCCAGCACGCTTTCGAACGCTTGGATTTTTTCGTTCCGATCGGCGATCCCTAATTGATTCACCAGATAAACCGCATAGAGCGGATTGATGCTGCGAATGCCGAGGAGCCGTTTCATCTCCGGCGTAGGTACCGCGCGATGGGCCTGATATTCAACGACCGTAGGTTCCGCAGGCCTGGCAGCTTCTTTGCGAGCCGCTTCGGCCGATGGACCGCTGGCCTTCTCTCTTGCCAACTGCGCGAGCGCGGCCGACATCAGGCGTTCGGTTTCCGTCGGTTTCTTTGGCTGGGCCTTTTCTTTTTCCGCGACGACTTCCGCTGCAGTTAGTTTCGGGGGTGGCGGTGGTTCCAGCGTCACATAGCCGGCCGCCCACATGGTCATCAACATCCGATCGAGTTGCTTGTGCCCCTGCACCAGCTTCGCGGAATCCAGCAAGCGTTTTTGCACGAGCTTTCGGAGCGGATCAACCTCCGGCGAAGCATCGAGCAGATAAGCCAGGAGTCGCCAAGGCAAATTCCCGCGGCTCGCGAGCTTTCCCGGCGGCGCTTTCTGCAAACCGATGAAATGCGACTCCTGCCAGTATTGCTGATTCTGGCTACGGGTCGGCATCTTCCGTTTGAGTTCCTTCTTCGCGCGAAGCAGATTTGGATCCTTGGTGTCTTCCGGAATCTGATCGTACTTCTGCCGCCAGCGCAGGATTTTCACGTCATCTTCGTGCGCCATCGCGAAGACGTAACCTTGATTGTCGAACTGCGGCCGGCCCGCACGACCAAAAATCTGATGCGCGCTGCTCGGTTCGATCAGCTTCATGTCGCCCGGCGGCCCTTTAAGCAGCGTCGGCAGCAAGACACTGCGCGCCGGCAGATTGATGCCTGCGGAAAGAGTCTCGGTGCAGACACACACGCTGAGCAATTTCTTTTGAAAGAGGTCTTCGACAATGCGCCGATATTTCGGCAGCACGCCCGCATGATGAACACCCACGCCGCGAAACAGCAGTTGCTTCAGCTTCGGCCCCACTCCTTGCGAAAAGTCGCAGCGGTCGAGTTCCGCCGCGAGGCGTTTTTGTTGCCCATCGGCCAGCAACGTTTTACCTTTGAGTTGTTCGGCGATGTTCCAGCAGGTGTCGCGATTGAAGGCAAAGATGAGCGTCGGCGTGTATCGCTTCGCATCATCCCCCTCGGCCATCTTTTCAATTTGCTCGTTCAGCAGTTCATCGCCGACCCACAGATACGACAGCGGTACTTTCCGCTCGGTCCCTTGCACCAGTTCAATGTTCCGCTGATGGCTGTGCCGCAGCCATTGCGTGAATTCAAAGGCATTGCCGACGGTGGCCGATAACAGCAACAAGCGAACATGCGGCGGCAACATGCCGAGCGTCAGTTCCCACACCATGCCACGTTCGGGATCGGCGAAGTTGTGAAATTCATCCATCACGACAGCCGACACGCAACTGAAATCAAATGCTTCCGTGTGTAACAATCGGTTCAGCAGGATCTCGGCGACGACGACGAGAATCGTTGCATCGGGATTCACTCGCCGATTTCCGGTGACCAGGCCGACATCATCGCGCGAGAAGCCCCAGCGCTCGGCTGCATCCTGCATCTCTGCGAACTTCTGTTCCGTGAGCGCGATCAGCGGCGTGGTGTAGTACGCCACGGTGTTGGTGTGCAGCGCTTCGAACAATGCGGCCTCGGCAATCAACGTCTTGCCGGTTCCCGTGGGCGCGCACACCAGCACGCCTTGCTCCGCCGTGAAGTACTGCAGCAGCGCTTCTTCTTGGACTGGATAGGGTGAATAAGGGAGCTGTTCGAGATAGCGAGTCGCCAGTTCGTCGCGCGAGGGTAAGTTGGACATGGACTTCCTAAGATGAAACGCCGCCGCGCAGTTTGAAATAAACACGTTGCACTTCGGGCAGACAGCAACGACCTGTCGCCGATGCTGTGGAGCAGTGTGCCGCCGCTGTTTTTGATTTAGCCAGCAACTCGCGAATGCGTCGCGGCGTACCCTCGGCGATATCGTCGTGAATGTCATCCAGCGTCAAGCCAAAGCAACCGCACAGCGGCGCGGCTTGATCTTTGGGATAGACGAGCCGCGGCAGATCTGTGGCAGCAATCGATGATTCCATGGCATCGAAATAGGCGACCGGGCAACTCGCGGCCGGGCAAAAAAAGACGCGGTCGGCAAGTGGCTTGCGTTGTTCAGCAGTCGTGTTCGCCGCGAAAGCTGACGGCAGCACGGTTTCTCCCAGCGACTGACAGCGCGGGCAGAGCACGTCATCGGCATCGGGCTCGCGGACAAAGGCTTTGTTCATGCCCTCATCGTGCCGGTCAGACGCCGCATTCGCAAGGGCGTGCTCCTTGGGGCGCATGTTCCTTGGGAGGGCGAGGCTCTCCTGCCGAGCCAGCGCGGGGCAAACAGGTTGGAAGGCAATAGAAGGTTTCGCGGGCGATCGACCTGCAGACGGCGACAAACGCCAGCCGAACCTGCAATAGCGAATTAATGTTGGTACGCCGCGGCGGCTCGGCGGGAGCCTCGCCCTCCCAGGAAACGCGACGGTGCGCAGGAGCGCAGACCTAAGGTGTCAATCACAAGTCTTACAATGTAACGCCACAAGTTCTTTGACAATCTAGTGAAAATACAAAACGCAATGCTTGGCATTTTCGGCGCAATTCGCGATCAGATGCTACTAACGGCGTCGATTCTGCCGGTGCGCAAAAGAGGGTGCGTGGTGAATAATTCGGCAGTGCGATCTGCGTATTTCCCGGTAACGGCGCTGATGTCCCTGTCAAAACCGGGCGATTAATTCACCAAACACGATGGAAAACAGGCCCTCAAAAAAAAGCGGTTAAGGGTAACCATCATGGACGATGGCCCGCTATTGTACGCCCGAGTTCTGCTGTTGCAGACCGCGAGACTGCATCTGCAAGGCGCGGGTGGCCTTGCTGGCGTCGCGAGCACTCGGGAGCGGCATCTGGGCTGCCGCTTGTTGGACGGAACCGGCTTCCTGGTAGGGAACCCAGCGGCCACCACTTTCGGCGAGATCCATTTCTCGCTCACGCAAAGCGGCGGGTTTGTTTTCGTATTCTTCGAACGAAGCCAAGGCTTCGCGAGCTCGGCGGTGCGTGGGGTCGATGGCCAGGGCATTGCGGAAGCAGGCCTTTGATTCCTCGGTCCGCTCTTGCGAAGCGTAGATGAAGGCCATGTTGAACATGGCGTCGGCTTCGTTGCCGCCGGCGCGGAATTCGACGAGGGCTTCTTCGACCCTGCCCATGTGGCCGAGCACCAGGCCCAGGTTGTTGCGGAAGCGAGCATTGGCGGGTTGCATCGCAACCGATTGCCGCAGGTAGGGCTCCGCTTGCGACAAACTTCCTTGTAAGTAACAGCAGTAGCCCAGATCGTTCATGATCTGCGCGTCGTCGGGCCGGCGTTCGAGTGCAAAACGAAACAGTTGCTCGGCTTCACCGTGGCGGCGTTCCGAGTCGGCAACAACCCCCAGGCGATGGGCGATGATGGCGTTCTCGGGATGCTTCTTTCGCAAGTCCTCGTACACCTTGCGCGCTTTGTCCCACTGACCGCCCCGTTCAAAGTTGCGGCCGCGAGCGATTTCCATGGCAATCGCATTGTCCTCGGGAGTGGCTCCCTTCGACTTCGCAATTTTTTCTTCCTTGGCAACCGTGGCGCCTGGCGAAGGCAAGCTCGGCTTCCAACTGGTGAACCATTCACGACCCGGCATGCTGGTGCAGCCTGTAGAGGCCGCAGCGGCTGCGAGAATGATGAGCCAGCGCAGGTCGTTGATGAAATTGCGTTGCATGATTGCGAATCCGTTCTTTGGTTTGAGCAGAACCAATATTCCTCCTTTTCGGATTATCGAGGAGGAGGAATTCAATCCTTTACCGATACATGCCACCCGTGCCGCCGAAGCGGCGGCCGGCGCCGCCGCTGAAG
>CAYMWL010000137.1:0-8425 GCA_964394305.1 uncultured Pirellulaceae bacterium | reverse complement strand
AAACGTCTTTTTCACGTCGCGCAGTTCCAGCATCGGGGCGGCTCCTTAATGAAACACGATAGCAAAAGCAATTCTTCGGCGATAGCCTGCTAAAGAGCAGAGCTTTCCAACGGATATTTGACAACGACCCGCCTGGATCCGAAGGGCGCTGCGACCGGTTCTCGGCCAGTTTTGCGGCAAACTTCTCGGGAAATTAGCGCGAAGAGCGCACCAAAAGGTTTTCCAAAAAGAATGTGCGAGTACAATCATGGGAATTAAGGCGAACAGGCCTTATCCTCCCGCCGTTGCACAACTCTCCCTTGCCGCAACCGGTGGCCGCTGGCGTCGAACTGCCATTCGTCGTGGGCCACGCGTTTTGTTCTCGCCAATCGCTTTTTGTGCATCCAGTTCGTGCCGGGTGTCTTGATCAGATCTCCAGGCCCCTGCGCGCGGTTCGCTCATCGCAAGGATTTTGATAATGCTCCAGCAGTTCGCGCAATCGTTCCGTGGCATGCTCCGCCGCAAGCCCAACAGCAATGCCCGCCGTCAGAATTTCTTGAATCAGTTTCGTAAGTCGAGTTTCGAGGGGCTGGAAGATCGAGCGATGATGATCGCCACGCCCTACAGCATGGCTGGTGGGAATTATCTGCAAGATTTTGCGGACATCGCGAACTGGACCAACGATTTTCTAGCTGGCGCGGGCGCCGCCAATTGGGGCTCGGTTGCCGTGAATGCAACCGGCGTTATTCCTGACGGTGTGCGGACGACCGTCTCTTCAGCGACCTTTTCGAGCGGCAGTTCCGGTGGCGTCCAACGAGGCACCGGTACTCTGGTATTATTAACTACTGGAACGACGGACAGTTCCGCCGCGGTTGCAGCTGACCTGTACTTGGATTTTTCCGGCCGTACTGCAGGCACTCTTAGCTTCGACTGGGCCCAGGTCAATAATTCGACGGGTAACCGCGGTTCCACATTAAAGGCATTTACAAGTACGGATGGAACGACATGGACAGAGTTAGCAGGCTCGACTGTCGCCGTATTCAATAATGTCGCTGCGTCTGGCACCGTCTCAGCCGTTCAATTGCCAACAAGCTTCAACAACAGCGCAACGGCGCGCATCCGGTTCTATGAGTTCAATGGAACTGGCGGAACAACTGGTTCGAGAGCAAAGATCAGTATCGATAATGTCGCCGTGACTTCGACCGCAGCCGGTGGCGCGAACGTCGGACCGACAAACACTGTCCCTGGCGCACAATCGACGAACGAAGACATCCCCCTCGTCTTTTCAACGGGCAACGGCAACGCCATTTCCATCAGCGATCCGGATGCGGGCGCGGCAAATTTGCAGGTTTCTCTCTCGGTAACCACCGGCACTTTGACGCTGAGTGGCCTAGCTGGCCTGGCGGGTACCGGCAATGGCTCCAACACCTTGCAGTACACGGGAACCGCGGCTGCGCTCAACGCAGCGTTGCAGGGGCTAAGCTATTCGTCACCATTTAATTCCAGCGGCAGTGATACACTGTCGATTACAACCGATGACCTGGGTAATACCGGCACCGGCGGCCCGCTGACTGATTCCGATACCGTAAATATCACCATTACCGCACAAAATGATGCGCCGACCATTTTGAACAACGTCGGCTTGACGGTGGCCGAAGGGGCAGCAGCGACAGTGATCACGAATGCGATGTTGCAAGTTAGCGACATCGACAATGTGGCCGCCAATCTGATTTACACCGTGACGGTGCTGCCCACCGGCGGCGTGTTGGCGAACAATGGCACCGCAGTTCCCTTGAACGGCACGTTTACGCAGGCCGACATCGATGCCGGGCTGATCACTTACGCCCACAATGGCGGCGAAGCTGCGAGCGACAGCTTAACGTTCACCGTGAGCGATGGCTCTGGGGGCTTGATTCCGGCGACTCAGTTTGCAGTCACGGTCACTCCGCTGAATGATACACCGACGATCGGGCTGAACCTCGGCTTTACCGTCGCTGAAGCGTCGGCGGCGAACGCCATCACCAATGCGGTGTTGCTGGTCAACGATGTGGACAATACACCAGCACAGTTGCTCTACACGCTCACCACGTTGCCGACTAACGGCACGCTGGCGCTGAACGGCACGCCGCTGGTGCTCAACGACACGTTCACGCAGGCCGACATCAATAACAACTTGCTCACCTACAGCCACAACGGCAGCGAGACGACGAGCGACAGTTTTCATTTCACCGTAGCCGACGGCGCTGGCGGAACGATTGCGGATACGACGTTTGCGATCACCGTTTCGCCGACCAACGATAGTCCCGTGCTTTCGCTCAACGCTGGTCTCACGGTGGCCGAAGGAGCAGCAGCGACTGTCATCGGCAATGCGCAGCTGTTGGTAACCGATGTCGACAGCAGTGCAACCCAGATCGTCTATACCGTGACGGCTGTCCCGGCCAATGGAACGTCGGCTTTGAACAGCGTGGCCCTCGCGGCCAACGACACATTTACACAGGCCGACGTGAATGCAGGACTGCTCAGCTATGCTCACAACGGCAGCGAGACGCTCGGTGATCTCTTCACCTTCACGGTGAGCGATAGCGCTGGCGGCTCGATTGCGGCAACCAACTTTGCGATCACTGTCACGCCCGTCAATGATGCGCCGCTGGTCGCCACGAATCTGGGACTAACGGTCGCTGAAGGAGCGGCTGCAACGGTCATTGATAACACCAGGTTGCTCGTCAGCGATGTCGATACTGCGGCCTCGGCGATTGTCTTCACGGTCACCGCAGTGCCGGCGAATGGCACGCTATCACTCAACGGCACTCCATTGCTCGCGGGCGGCATGTTCACCCAAGCCAACGTGAACAGTGGCTTGTTGACCTATGCTCATTACGGCAGCGAAACGCTCAGCGATCAGTTTACCTTCACGGTGAGCGACGGCGCGGGTGGATCAATACCCGCGACGAACTTCCTCATCACCGTCCAGGCTGCGAACGATGCCCCGCTGCTGGTGACGAACAGCGGCCTGACAAACGTGCCGTTGAATTTGAACGTTGTCCTCTCGAACACCAACCTGCTGGTGACCGATGTCGACAACACGGCCGCGCAACTCGTCTATACGCTCGGCTCCGCTCCAGCCGGCACGCTTACCTTGGCGGGCTTCGGCGTGCTGATTGGCGGCGGCACGTTTACGCAGGATGACTTCAATACCGGCAAGGTTTCTTACACGGCTCCGGCCGCCGGTGCGGCGGACAGCTTTACTTTCATTGCTAGTGACGGCACCGCCTCACTTCCGTCGGCAACCTTCAACATCACGCTGGTTGCCGTCAATACGCCGCCGACCGTGGCTGTGAATACGGTACTGTTGATCGCTGAAGCAGCCACCGCAATCATCACCAATACGCAGTTGCAAGTCACCGACGCGGAACAAAGTGCAACCGCTCTGACATACACGGTCACCGCGATTCCCAGCAACGGCACGTTGTTGCTGAACGGCACACCGCTCGTGGTTAGCGATACCTTCACGCAAGCGAACATCGACAGTGGCCTGCTGACCTACGCGCACAATGGCAGTGAAACGCCCAGCGACACTTTCCACTTCACGGTCAGCGACGGCGCTGGCGGCACGATTCCCGATACGACGTTCACGATTACCGTTTCGGCGGTGAACGATGCCCCTACGCTGACGAACAACACTGGTTTGACGGTTCTGGAAGGTGCGGCCGCGACAGTAATCACGAGCGCTCAATTGCTCGTGGAAGACGTGGACAACGCGCCACTGCAGATCCAATACACCGTGACGGCTGTTCCTGTGAGTGGAACGTTGGCGATCAACGGTGTGGCGCTGCTTGTAAACGACACATTCACTCAGAGCGATATCGACGGCGGTTTGCTCACTTATGCCCACGACGGCAGCGAGACCACCAGCGATTCGTTCCACTTCACGGTCAGCGATGGCGGAAATGGCGCCATCGGTGATACCACCTTCAGCATCACAGTGATGCCGCAGAATGATGCGCCGGTGATTGTCAACAACACGGGAATCACGGTGGCCGAAGGAGCAGTTGCGACCGTCATCAGCAGTGCGCAACTTTCCGTCAGCGATGTCGACAACGGCCCGGTGGAACTTGTCTTCACGGTGACCGCGATACCGGCTCAGGGAACGCTGGCGCTCAATGGGGTGCCGCTTGCGGTGAACGACACCTTCACGCCGGCAGACATCAACAACGGTTTGCTGACGTATGCCCATGACGGCAGTGAGACGACCAGCGACGGCTTCGGCTTTACGGTGAGCGACGGCAGCGGTGGTGTGATCCCGCCGACGCTCTTTGCGATTACCGTAACGGCGGTCAACGACCCGCCAACCGTCACCACGAACTTAGGGATGACGGTGGCAGAGGGAGCCACGGCGACGGTAGTTGCGAATACGCAGTTACAAGTCAGCGATGTCGACAACACCGCAGCGGAAATTGTTTACACCCTGACAACGGCGCCGGTGAATGGAACCTTGGCTCTCAACGGAACACCGCTGATCGTGAACAGCACGTTTACGCAAGCGGATCTTAACGCCGGCGTACTGACCTACGCTCACAACGGTAGCGAAACAACCAGCGATAGCTTCGCTTTTACCGTCAGCGATGGTGCAAGTGGTTCGATTCCGACGACCATGTTTGCGATCACCGTGACGGCATCCAACGACGTGCCGACGATCACGACGAACCTCGGCTTGACGGTGGCCGAGGGAGCTGCCGCGACTCCGATCACCAGCGCGCAACTGCAAGTCAGCGATGCCGACAACGCCGCCGGGCAACTCGTTTACACCATTACTAATGCGCCGACTAATGGCACGCTGGCCCTGAATGGAACGCCGTTGATCGCCAACGGCACGTTCACGCAGGCCGACATTGATGCGGGGTTGCTCACCTATGCTCACAACGGAAGCGAAACGGCCAGCGATAGCTTTGCGTTTTCCGTGAGCGATGGTGCGGGCGGTTCGATTCCAACGACGGGCTTTGCAATTACCGTCACTGCAGTCAACGATGCGCCGGCAGTCACGACCAACTTGGGATTGACCGTCGCCGAAGGAGCTGCCGCGACGTCGATCGCAAACACGCTTTTGCAAGTCACCGATGCCGATACCGTCCCGGCACAGATTGTCTACACGCTAACGGCTGTGCCGACGAACGGCATCTTGGCTCTGAATGGCACGCCGCTCGCAGTGAATGGCACCTTCACGCAGTTCGAAATCAACACCGGGGCGCTGACCTATGCTCACAATGGCAGCGAAACAACCAGCGATAGTTTTGCATTTACCGTGAGCGATGGCGTGGCTTCGATTCCGGCTACGACGTTTGCCATCACGGTTACTCCCACCAACGACGCGCCGACGCTGGCTCCGCAAGGCTTCACGATTGCAGAGAACAGCGCGAACGGCACCAGCGTCGGCACGGTGATCGCTGGCGACGTGGATGTAGGAGATACCAAGACGTTTGCAATCACGGCCGGCAACGACAATGGCGCGTTTGCGATCAATCCGTCGACTGGCGAGATTACCGTCGCGAATTCGGCGCTGCTGAACTTCGAGGCGGGCCCCAGCATCCCGCTGACGGTTCGTGTCACGGACTCGGGCAACTTGACCGCCAGCAACACGGTGACGATCACGCTGACGGATGTCGTGGAACCGGTGGGCATCACCGTAACTCCGACAACAGGCTTGATCACGACGGAAGCAGGCGGAACTGCAACGTTTACCGTCGTGCTCACCTCGCAGCCGACGGCAGATGTGACGATTGCTCTCTCAAGCGACAACACTGTTGAAGGCACGGTCGCGCCGGCCAACGTAACCTTCACTTCGCTGAATTGGAATGTACCGCAAACGGTTACCGTCACGGGCGTCAATGACGCGGTTGATGACGGCGACATTGCATACACGATATTGACCGGAACAGCCACCAGCACGGACGTTTTGTATGCCGGCTTCAATCCGATGGATGTGGCGGTGACGAATCTTGATGACGATGCACAGACGCCGCCGACGATCAGCGACATTGCGGATCAAACGACCAACGAAGGCACAGTGCTTAACGCAATTCCGTTCACCGTTGGCGATGCGGAAACTGCCCCTGGTTCGTTGGTTGTCACGGCCAGTTCCAGCGACACCACGCTGTTCCCGCCGGGCAGCATCACGCTCGGCGGCAGCGGCGCTAATCGCACAATTAGTTTGTCACCGGCGGCCAATCTGTCCGGCACTGCGACCATCACCGTGACGGTCGAAGACGGCGACGGCAGCACCACAACCGACACCTTTACCGTGCAAGTGACTGCGGTGAACGATGCGCCGACGCTCGATCCGATCGCCGCCGTTTCACTGCCAAACAATCCAGGGCTGCAGACGATCGGCCTGACTGGCATCACCGCCGGTGGTGGTGAAACGCAAACGTTGACGGTCACTGCGACTTCGAGCAATCCGGCGCTGCTCCCCGATCCGAGCATCACCTACACTTCGCCGGGCAGCACGGGTTCGCTCAGCTTTACGCCCGTTGCCGGCCAATCGGGCACGGCGATGATTACGGTCACTGTGACGGACGACGGCGGCACGGCCAATGGCGGTGTGAACATGTTCACGCGCACCTTTACAGTGACGATTGCTCCTGCGATCACACAGCCGGGACTCGTGACCGTTGTTCCTGATCCGAAAAACCCCGGTCAGGGATTGCTGGTAGTCAATGGCACGAATTCGCTCGACTTGATCACGGTGCTGCGAGTCGGCAACCGCACGCTAGTTCTGGTTCCGCTCAGCGGTGTGCTGCGTTACTTCGACAAAAGCACATTCGGTCGCGTTCTCATTAACGGCCTGAATGGCCACGATCGGATCATTCTGGATCCCAATCTGCCGGTACCTGCCACGATCAATGGCGATGCGGGGAACGACTTGATCTTGAGTGGTGCAGGTAACGACGTGATCCATGGTGGCATCGGCAGCGATATCATCTTTGGTCGCGCTGGCAATGATTTCCTCTACGGCGATGCCGGTGCTGATTTCCTCTACGGCGAAGCCGGCAAGGATGTGCTGATCGGCGCACAGGATAACGATTGGCTGTCGGGTGGCGCCGAGGGCGACATCATCAACGGCGGTGAAGGCTTGGATACGATCCTCGGCGATGGCGGCGACGACTTGATCATTAGCGGCAACTTCAGCGATGCGAACAACATGACCGAGTTGCATGCCATTCAAGCGATCTGGACTTCGAGCCAGCCGTTCAACACGCGCATCACGAGCCTGGCGGGGAAGATCAACTCAACGACTGTCACCAGCGACGGCAAGTTCGACTGGGTATATACCGGCGCGGGCCGCGACTGGGCCGTTGACTATGCACTCATGGATTTACTCTTCGATTTCAATTACAACCCAACCAACGGTGACAAGCGAAATTAGCAAAGCAACGAATCGCAGGGCGATATGAAGACCATCGGATCGATCGAAGTGCTGGACCCTGCCTTCGAACCATTACTGGCGCCCGGCGCAGCAATCGAAGTGCTGGGCGAAGGGATGTCCTGGTCCGAGGGACCCGTATGGTTAAAGAACGGCGGCTATCTGCTCTGCAGCGATATTCCGCCGAACCGCACCATGCGTTGGGATCCGTGGAACGGACTGCAGCTGTTTCGCGAGGGAATTGGTTATACGGGGCAGACACCGTTTACCGGCAAAGAACCCGGCACCAATGGCCTGGCAGTTGATCGCGAAGGATGCGTCGTGGCCTGTTGCCACGGCGATCGCTGCCTCAAGCGGATCGAGCACGATGGTTCGCTGACGGTGCTCGTCGACCGGTTCGAAGGTCAACGGCTCAACAGCCCGAACGATTTGATCTATCACAGCAACGGCAATCTCTATTTCACGGATCCGCCATATGGTCTGCCGCAGGGCGAAAACGATTCCGGCCGTGAAATTGGCTGGTTCGGCGTCTATTGCCTCGCCGCCGATGGCAAAGTCACGTTACTGACAAAGGAGTTCCTGCGTCCCAACGGCATCGCCTTTTCGCCGGATGAAAAGACACTCTATGTCTCACAGTCCGGCTCCGTCTTTCCCCATTGGCGAGCCTTCCCGGTGAACCGCGACGGCACGCTCGGCGAAGGTCGGGTTTTTTACGATCCCGCAGCTTGGGTGCAAGAAAAACGTCCTGGTTCGCCGGACGGCATGACCGTCGATGCACAAGGTCATGTGTGGGCGACTGGCCCGGGTGGCATTTATTGCTTCACCCCGGCAGGCCAGCCAATCGGCCGGCTTAACACCGGCGAGCGGACCGCCAATTGCACCTTCGGAGAAGATGGCTATTCGTTGTTCATCTGCGCGCACAGTTATCTTTGTCGCATCAGGACAACTGTGACGGGAATTGGGTTTGCATAGGGCTCAGGAGGATTGCAAAGTCAGCTGATTCCAAGGAATTCTAAGCCGAGGCGGGGG
>CAYMWL010000136.1:0-8487 GCA_964394305.1 uncultured Pirellulaceae bacterium | reverse complement strand
GCTGCTCGCGCCGTTGAACAACTGAAACAAATCGCTGCCAGCATTGCCGTTCAGCATCATCAGCCCCGTGTTGAGACTTGTGCTGCGGACGCGGATCGTGTCATCCTCACTGCCACCGCTGAGTGTGACAGTAGGATCATTATCCTGAGAGCCACCGAGGCTCACCAAATCGATGGAATCAATCCCGCCGACGGCGTTGATGGCCAGGCTGGAATAGTTGTTGCCGCTGAATTCGAACGGGGTGTACCCGGTGATGTCGGTGCGCGTGGCAGTACCATTGGCAGCGGTGCTGAACACGTTCGCGCCAGAATCGCCGATGATCGCGAGCGCACCGGGAGCTGGACCGATACCGGTCCGCTGCGTCAATTCGACATTTTGGAAGTAGGCATCCAAGGTTACGCCGGCGGCGACGCTTTGAATTTCACCTTCCAAACCAGCCGCGCCAGTGCCATTGCCAATGGCATACGAATGCGACGCGGTAGTTCCGTTGATGTTGTAAACCAGCGTGTCGCTGCCACCCAAACCATCAAAGAGAAACTCTGCCGGCCCGCCGAGACTCGCGTTGTCACTCACCCCAGGCACCGTGCCGCCAAAGTTCGGCAGCGTGTTGATGTCATCCACAGTCACGGTGTCATTCCCCACACTGCCGAGAACTCGCAGCGAGAGAATCGACGCTAGGTTGCCTTGATAGATAATGTTGCCGACGGTCGAACCGTCACGCAGTTGCAAGCGAGCGGTAGGCAAGGCCGAATCGCGCATCACAATCACGTTCGCTACCGGGCTGATGCTGTTGTCATAGGTCAGGTGATGATTACCGGTAATGGTGTTCACTTCGATGCTGCCGAACAGCACCGGCTGATGAGCGCTAGTGAAGTCCCATGCGCCAGAACCCAGACCGCTATAAGGTGCTATCGAGCCCGGTACCGTCAACGTGGGAGCGGTGGTGACAGACACATCAATGACCAACGTGTCGCCCGTGATCGTCCCCGACGGCAAGCCGCCTAAGACGCGAAATTCTGTCGTCGTTTGGGGATTGAATGTGAAGGTGTCGTCGTCGGATTGGCCATTTAAAAAGGCCCCGCCACCGAGACCAACGGCGGGAGTCGTGATCACGCCATTGATGTTCAAGTTGCCGCCCGTGCCGGCATCAAGATTGCCAGCGTCGATGTTGATCGTGGTGCTGTTCGCACTCGTCACGTTGCCGTTGATCAGCGCGTTGTCGCCTGCATTGAGGGTCACTGACGAAGCCGTCGAATCGACGAGCACACCCGCATTCAACGTCAGATCGTCACCGACTCCGGCGGATTCACCAGCAGTTAAAACGACCGGCCCCGCCGAAGTCACATTCGCGGCAATCGTGAGCGGGCTGTTGTTAGCGACGGTCGTCGCGCCGCCGACGTTGCTCGAACCAAAGCCGAATGTGCGGAGATCGCTAACGGTGAGCAGGGCACCGGCGTTGCTGTTCACGACGTTGATATCGCCAGCAGTGGTGTTGTGGAGTTGTATGCCTGCAACAGCGGTTTCGATTGGATTGAGCGCTGTGCCGATGCCGTTTGCAGCACGCAGGAAAACGTTCGTGCCGGTGATGTTGTTGTCATCATCATTATCGGTGATGCTGTCACCAGCGATAATGCCGCCGCCTGCAGTGGTGGTGACATTCGCAATCGCCGCATTGCCAGTCGTGGTCAGCGTGTTCGCGCCGAGGGCCAGCGTCGAATCATTCGAACCGATCAAATCGCCAGCGCCGTTGTACGCCGAGATCGTTTCATTGCTCAGCAACTGCAGCGTCGCACCAAGGGACACGTTCACCGGCCCAGCGTTGTCGTCGACGGCATCGCCGTTTTGTAAGGCGAGAGTGCCGCCGTCGACGTTCGTAGCACCTAAGTAGGTATTATTGGTCGACGTCAGCGTCAGCGTTCCCGATCCTTGCTTTGTTAAGGCGCCGCCTGCATCAAGCAACGGCTGAGCGATCGTGATATTGAAACCGTTTGAATCAATGACCGCGCCGCCCGCCTGAACATTAGCCGCACCCAAGCCTTGCATAAAGGTCGCATTGTTAGCACCAGCTCGCACCACACCGCCATTGAAGTTGACGGTACTGACACCCGTCGTCACCGAACCATCAACGATGCTGCCATTCACGCGCAGCACACCGCCATTGAGGTTGGCAACGGCAGTGGTCGTCTGCGTGCCAGTTCCGGCGGTGAGCGTAACGTTGCCAGTGACCGTCGTCGTACCGCCATTGATGTTGATCGTGGCGTTGGAGTTACCGGTGCCCGTCGAATAGTTGTTGGTCGCGGCAGTAATCGAGCCCAGCGTCACGGTCGCGGTGCCGCCGATCGTCAGCGTTGCACCAATGACAGCGTTGGTGGCCGTCGTGCCAGTTTTCGAGGCCATGTTCACCGCTGTTGCATCCAAAATGCCGGTGTCGAAGGCGAAGCTGGCCAGCGTGCCGCCCGTTTGCGTAGCACCCGAGGCAGTCCGCTGCCCGATGTTCAAATTGGTTACCAACAGATCAACACTGTGACCAGTCAAATTGACATCGGCCGTGATGGCAGCATCGGTTCCCGTTCCGCCCCAGCCAATATCGAACGCAGCGCGTCCCGAACCCGCTTGATTGCGGAGAGTCAACGTGCCGGTCGGCGAATTGAAATTAATCAAACCGCTCGCGCGATTGCCGACCTGGCCCACTTGCACACTATTGGCGTTGATGATGTTCGTGCCGGAACCGAGCCGGAGCGTCTGCAAGCTCGCACGACCGGTGTTCATTGTGAGGGTGGCGGCCGTTATGGTGCTGTTATCAGCGAGGATCACCGTGCTCGCACCATTGCCGGTACCAGTTTGGTTGTCGCCGATGCGGAACGTGGTCACCGTGGCGGTGAAAGTGCCTAGCCCTGACATGTCCAAGGTGGCGGAGTTGCCAGCGGTCGTACTGGACGAGTTGCCGCCCACTTGGAATGTTGTGGCAGGAGCATTGTTCACAAAAGAACCAGCGCCGCTCATATTGAGTCGCGTGGTCGTCACTGCAGCGCCAATCGTCACCGTGCTGGTCGCGGACAGAGTTTGACCGGCGCCGATCGTAATCGTATTCGCCGTGGCGGTGTTGCTTGAGGCGTTCAGAGTGCTGACCGTTTGACTGGCATTGCTCAGGTCGAGATTGCCGACTGTCGTTCCGCCACCCATCGTCAGGGCGCCGGTGCTCAGCGCATTGTTGGCCGTGGAGATCACCGTGCCCTGCGTGATCGTGGTACTGCCGGTATAAGTTCCCACGGCGTTGAGCGCGAGGACGCCGTTATTCAACTTCGTCAGCCCGCGGGGGCCTGCGATCTCACTTACCGCTCCCGTTACGTTCAACGTTCCCACGCCCGAGCCGTTGTTCTCAATGTTTAGCGAACCGTCGCCATTCAAAATCACACCGCTGGTATTGACGGTATATGCCGTATTCGTATTCACCGCATTGCCGTTGCCCCGCACATGGAGCGTGCGTACGCCGTTGACCGTGATCGAACCGATCGTGTGCACATTGCCATTCCCGGTGTTGACACGGCTATTCCGCAGTTCACCGTTGCCGTCCAGCACCAAATTGTTGGTGAACGTCGCCGGAGCGGTTACCCCCGTCGCAGCGGTATTGCGCAAATCCAAGATATGACCGTTGCCTCCCACCGTACCGGCAAATCGATAAGTGGCGTTATCGACGCCGCTGCTCTGGCCAGCGACGACGACGCGCACTAACTGCGAACCGGACAAGCTGATTTGAGTTCCGGCGTTCAAGTTGCGGTTGGCGCTGTTAAAGAAAGCAATGGTTTCGCCTGCAAAGCCGCTGGTGTTGTCAAACGTAATGTTGCGGGCAACGCCGCCGTCGGAGATGCCGCCATTGAAGCGAACCTGCTGATTCTGCCCCACAGCGCCGCGGATCATCGAAAAGGTCGCGTCACCGGTAACCGTCGACAACCCTTCAAAATCGACGAGCGCTGCAGCATTAAAAGCCACGCTGTTGTCGTACGTCGCTGTCAATTGAACGGAGCCGATCGAGAGGGTGCCAAAGTTGGCCTCGATGGACCCGGTGGTAGAGGCACGTTGCAGAATAATCGATGAATTGGCTGTAACCGTGACAGGAATGTTGGTTCCCGCTCCTGCATTGAAACTCATTGGCGTTGTGTCCGAGAACACACGCAGGGTGCCGCCACTCAAAGCCAAGGTACTGCCGGTCAACGGCAACGCGGCATCAGGTTCACCAAACGAGCCGCTGCTGGTTACTCGCAAGGTTCCACTCGGCACCTGCCAGTTGCCACGAAACGCCGTACTATTTCCTTGGACTGAGATCATCCCCGGCCCATCGACAAGCATCGTCGGCGTAACCGTCGAACCGCCGGCGTTGGTCAGCAGCCCCGTCGTGGTCAGCACCGCTGCCGCAGTGTCGGCGTCCAGTGTTACCGTCGCGCCACTCGCGACGGTGATCGCGCCGGAAAGCGTTAAGCCCGCATTGACCACACCGATCGAGGTGGTGGGTAAAGTCAGTGGCATGCTGATTGTCGCAGCAGTTCCATTCGACACATTGCTCGAAATACCAGCCGCCGACACCCCCGCCGCTAGACCGCTCAATGTAAAGTCGCTGCTGCCGGTGTCGTTGATATTGATCGTCAGGTTCGACAATCCGGCGATGTCGTTGTTGGGCGTATAACCCTGGGCGGCGCCGAGATTGAAGCCGACTGCAGTGGTATCAAAGTTGAGTGTTTCGCCTGAAACTGGCGCGGCCGCCGGGGGAGTGTCGACCGCTGGATTCGTCGTCCAATTGAATCGATCGCTCCACGCGCTGGAGACATCGCCCTGCCACCAAACCGCCATCATGCTGCGATCTTCAAGCGATTCCAAAAACGCCTGCCGTCGCTGCGACTTGGCCGCCGACCTGTCGAGTGATTTGGGAGATGGTTGGGCCGCGACCAAGAATGCGGACCGAACACGAGAGAACCACGACCGGCGAATGCGGTTTGACATGGGAGAGGTAAACAGCTGGATTTGGGGAGAAATCAACGCCCACGAGGCAGGTAAGCGCCAATCTGCCTGCGCAGAACTTGCTCGTACCACCCAGTATAATGGGCACCACCCGAAAATCCAATAAATCGCATGGACTTTTGGCGATTCAGGCAATCGGCAGACTAGAACACACCGCCGCCGCTAGAATTTGGCACCAGTGGCAGATTCGATGGACGAACGCGGACGGTGCCCGATTTTTCCCGATCGGGTACCGGAAAAGGGGCGGAAAGTCGCGGCAGAGGCAGCAGATTTGATGCTGACGAACCTGCTTCAATCCGCGGTTCTGACGGGCGAATGCCTTGCAATCCCTTCGCCCACCGTAAAGAAACGATCAGCGGACCAATCTTCTGATGAAGATCGCGCCGGGTCGCAATCACCAACGAGCGTGAATTCTCAAACCCCGTGATCGAGCCCGGGCCGCCGACATCCTGCCAGCTATCCGGTTCGATGGTTGTCGTGATCATGCCGACGATGGGATCAAAGTCGCCGACGGGATAGATGCGGGTCATCATATTCTCGGGCGATTGGGCATCCTCGGCGGTGGTGACGTGCAGCACTTCGCGTTTCACCATCAAGGTCAGATTCAAGTCGCTCAGCAGCAGGGATAGAAAAGTCTCAGCCGAGACATCACGGGCCGAAATCATCACGCGCTGGTCGGGTTGCACGCCCCCGTCTTCGATTTTTTTCGACAAGCGAATCGTAACGCCCGTTTGATTGGAGATCTTCTCAATGACATCGCGTAGGGGCCAATCGACCAGTTGATGTGAATTCGCAAAGGCGGTCTGCACACAAAGTCGAAAGTGACCCGTAGGACGGAATACACGATCAAGAATTCCTCGAAGACGGCCAAGAAGTTGCTGATTGAACGCGAACCTGATCCGCAGTGGAAAGCCGTCTCGCCCGAGGCCGCCGAAAAAACCCGCGCCATTAACCGTTTCCAACTAACTGCCGAGCCAGGCAAACCGCCGAAACTCGTCATCGTGGAAGAACGCGAAGTAACGGAAGAGTTTGCCTTGGCCAAACTCGAGCCCGGCGCGATCGATCAGTACATCAAGCTCAAAGCTGCCACACCAGCATTCAAAAAGGCCTTTGACTCGCTGTTCGCAGCGCGGACCAAATTCGCCGACGCCACTGCGGCTCGCTCTGAGAACGAAGCTCAGTCCGCCAACCTGGTTGCCGAACAAGCGCGGCTGCGCAACAACCTGCAAGCCATCCCGCTACTGCAGGCCAATGAATTGGCCAATGAAGAGAACAAGAAGGCAGCAAACGAACTGTTGCAACGTTATCTCAAAAAGCTCGGCGACATCGAAACCGAACTGGAGAACCGGCGCACCGAGCTGAAGACACTTAAGGAGCAAGAATCAAAAGCCGATGCTGAACTAGAAAACCTACTGGCCGAATTGATTACGGAATAAGCTCCCGGCAGAACGAAGCTACCCCGGGCCGCCGCGATCATCACTTGGTTCGTATTTCAAACCTTCGCGGGTTCTCCCAGCGTGAAAACATATGTCGGAATTAGTCGCTTATCATGAAGCTGGCCATGTGCTCATTGCCGTCTTGCTCGGCGCCCGTATTCGCTCGGTCACCATTGAGCCTGATCGTGATGATGGGCCGCAGCGTTACGGAGATACACAAGTTCTCTGGCCGCGCGGCCGCTGTTCCGCACGCGAGCAGGCTGAGAAAGATGTGCAGGTTGCCCTGGCCGGGGCCGTTGCCGAAATGATCCACAGCGGCAATCCGTTTCATCCTGGCTTCGTTGCCGAATGGGCCGCTGATTGGCAAGCCGCGTGGGTAGCTGCGGCCACATTCATCGCCGACGACATCAAGCGGCTGCGCTATCTGGAACAAGTCTCGCTTCAACTGCACAAGCAACTCAGCCGGGACGACCTATGGGCCGCGCTGGCAGCGGTCGTCGATCACCTGCTCGCGCATGACACGCTGGAGGGTGAGCAGGTGGAAGAGATTCTAGAGGCGTGGCTTTGACTGCCGATTCTTTCGTTTGGTGGCGAATGGGGGCGTTGCTCATGGTTCATCAACACCTCTTCACCCCCTCGCGCCAGCAATCCCCAGAGTTCAGTAGAGCGCGAGTTGCGAACGCGTGCGATAACAATTTCACTCCTTCGCCGCTCCTGCCTTCGCCCGTGCTATCGCAAAATCAATCAACTCCTGGCATTGAAAAAAGCCAGTCCAAAAGTTATGTCCCTGACCTTTGGCAACGACGAGTTGCACTTTATCTTCAGCGCCAGCCGCTTTGTAATGTTCCACAAACGTCGCCGAGTTTTCCTTCAGCGGCACCACGGTGTCAACATCGCCATGAATAATGAACGCCGGAATTCTGGCCTTGGCGAGAATCGGTACGCGGTTGATCGGATTGAAATCGGCGGCTTTCGCTTCGAGTTCGGCCGCAGTCAGACCGTAAGCTCCCGCCGCGCGAGCGATGCTCGGATACGTTTTGAAATCGAAGACCGGATAAATACCGGCGAGGCCCGCAACTTTGTCTGGATGTGCACTAGCCCAACTCGTGACCCAAAGGCCGCCGCGACTGCGACCGAGCATGCAACACTTCGCCGCATAACCGCGGTTCTTCGTCAGCTCGTCGTACAGTGCTGTGAACTGCTCTTGTCCCCTCGGGCTGCCATACGCTTCACCGATGTCGATGCCGGCGACGGCGATTCCCGCCTCGAGAAACTTTTCATGCATCCACTTCTCGGCGGCATCGGGATACGGCGGCAAGGTCGGCGCGTACATGATCCAAGGCTGCGGTTTTGTCCGTTTCTCTTCGGAAGGCAAGAGGATGAAAGCAGGCCGCTGGGCGACAAGAAACGACTCGCCTGCCAAGATCAGTTTCTTGACAGGCGGATCGGCGGCCCAGGCGGGAACCGAAATTAATAGGAACAGCCACGTCGTCACGTTCGTCAGGATCAAGCGATGTCGCATCATTGTTGCGCCCCATGGTTTTGAAGGATGTAGCACAAATTCTAACTTGGGCCGTGCAAGGCGGGGAATAATGCGCTGGCGCTGCGCATCATATTTCTCGTGGCGATTATTTTGTAATCATCCTGCGAACCCAGACGCGCCGAACGCGTCTATTCCCCCAGATACCAAACGCAGCTCCAAATTGCTCCTGGGATTGTTAGACATGGCCACTCTATTTTCCTCCGCCAGTTTTCAGCGACAGAGTCAGTCGTCCGCCCAATGGGCGGCGTGCGCACGTAGCGCGAGTCAACTCTGCCATCTTCGTTCGTCCAATTGACACCGGCCGATAGCCATTCACGCAGGCTAGAAACCCGGTGTCGCGAGACGCCGGGTTTTTTGTTGCGCACTTCATAAATTGCGCACTTCATAAATTTCGTGTTTGCATTTTCCGGGGCAGCTGCTGTTGGTAGTGGCGTCTGGCTCTGAACCAGAAATTCGTTGGTTCGATTCCAACCCCCGGAACTGGACTGCTATTGG
>CAYMWL010000135.1:0-8666 GCA_964394305.1 uncultured Pirellulaceae bacterium | reverse complement strand
GCCCACCTCGACCATCAAACTGCCCCATCACTCACCAGAGCGTGAACGGTTACCAAAGCAGTTGTGACATAGCCAGCGTCACTACGGGCATCGTATTTTGAATCTGTTTCGGCGGTTTCCAGAACTTCTTTGCTATCAAGAACTTGCGACGCAACCTCTTGAGGTAACTCGCCTTCGGGTCGCGACTCATGTGGCGATGTATTATACTCGCCGGGCATCATTTTGTGCATCATGCGCCCAAAATGCGCCCCGCAATTTTGATCGTTGAACGGGGATTAGATTATTGGAAATGCGCACGAAACGGCGAAATGAATAGTCCACTGGCCGCAGAAATGGTCGGATCTCGAAACATCTTCAGAAGGACATTGTCGGTGGCGCGCCTGACCCAACTGCGGTTGCCAGGGCCGCGTTCGGAGCGATTGGCCGTCAGATCGTCAGCGTCCTCATCGAGTACGTACCAGAGGGCTCGATGTTGTCCCTTGAGACTGTTCGGTACGAGGTTGAACCCCAAGTCGGCGTCGCCGGCTTTTTCGTTGATCTGGCGGTGAAGGATCCGGCCAAGCCGGGTCGCTTTCTGTTAGGCGTGGAATGCGATGGTGCAACGTACCATTCCGCACGATGGGCCCGCGACCGAGATCGCTTGCGTCAAGACGTGCTGGAGAGCCGTGGCTGGATTATTCATCGGATCTGGAGCACAGATTGGTTTCGCCAACCACAAGAGCAGCTTAGACAATTGCTCGCTGCGATCGAATCAGCCAAACAGCCCCGATTGATTACGCAACCATCTTCGGAACTTGATGACGAAGCTGAGGAAGTCACCGACGACTTCGAGGACACTTTTGAAGATTCGGACGATGATCAAGTGTTTGACGAAGGTGATGTCGCAGTTGAATATCAAGAGGCTCAGTTGACTGGGTTACGAGCGGACACGTCCCGCCCGTTGCACGAGGCGCCGACGATTGTGCTGGCGGAGATCGCATACAACATCGTACTTGTCGAAGGTCCGGTTCACCGAGCCGAAGTCGCCCGACGAATTGCCGCGTTTTGGGGAGCCCAGCGAACCACAAAGAAGATGAATGACGCGGTTGTTGCTCGCCGGACAGCGTAAAGAACATTACACGGTCGAAGAATTGGCCGCCTTTGTAGGGCGTGCGGAGTACACGGTCCGGCGTTGGATTAAGGAAGAGAGGATACAAGCGATACGCATTACCGGCACAGGCGATCGTGGCCGTCTACTGATTCCACGGGCAGAATTGGAAAAGCTCGTCAGAAATGGGCTCGGGGCGGCCCTGTCCGAAACTCAGGTGGCGACATTCGGCGCCGCCGGCTGAGAGGGAGTGCTGCTTGTACCCCTTCCAGCACCTTCACCGCTCTCCTCCGTTGTGTGGCCCATGAACTCGTCGATGATCCGCTGATCCACTCCGAGTGAGGCTAGGTTCGACGCGAAGCTGTGGCGATAGGTGTGGAAGCCGATTTTGTACCAGCGCTTCACTGGGTCGAGACACCACCATGTGTGGCACATTGGCTGCCAGAAGCGGCGGTTGGCGTTATCGGCCGAAAGCGGATCCGTGGTGCCATCCAAGCAAAGAACGTGCTGGCCCCGCGGATGATCGAATCGCCACTTCTCCAGTAATTCCTTCAGCTCTGGATGGATGTCGATTCGCCGGGTCACTTCTCGCCGGGAACGGCTTTGCTTGCGGCTATGAGCCGTCAACACATTGGCACCGAGGTCGACGTCGATCCACTTCAGGCGGGTGATTTTGCCGCGGCGCATGCCGGTGTACGCGGCGATCGCATGCAGCATCGGCGACGTATCGAACTCCGCGCGCCGGCGAACGAGATTCAACAACCCAGCAATCTCCGCTGGATTCAGATAGAGGCATTCCCAAATATTTAGCTTCTCCGCCTCGTCCAGTCCGCCACGGGCGAGAATCGCCTCAATCTCCCCCTTCGTCCGGAACGGGGAGCGGTCATAGCCGAAAGAGATCTTGTCGATGTTGAGCATGGGCGACTGCTCCATCAGCCGCCGCTTCTTCACGATGTACTTGTAAAACTGCACGAGCGTGATTCGCTGATGATTGACCGTGTTCGGGTCGAGGCCTGCCAATTGCCGATTGATAAACTTCTGGATGTCGTGATCGGTAATCGACGTAATCGGATCTTTTGCCCGGGCCATTAGGAACTCCGAGAAATGCTTCAGATGGGTTCGCTGGGAGCCCAAATACGAGGGAGCTGCGATGTACTCGATGTGGGCCAGGTAGTCGTCCTTGAGCTCGGTGAAAGAGGGTGCCGCCGGTTGCTCTGTGGCCGCGGGCGCCGGCGGCAACAGTGTGCCGCCGCTAACGATGAAGTCGCCAAGATCTACGTCCGGGCGAATTTGTAATTGGCCGGTGCGGATCCGATAGATCGTTTGCTCGACGATCGCCAGAGCACAATCGGCATCGGATTGGTTCTGTGTCCTGAGGGTGCGTTTGAACTCGGCACCCTGGAATCGAAAGCGGATGTGGATGGAATCTGCGCGTTGAAACAAACTAGCCATTGTTGCATCGTGTGGCAAAGACACGCGGTTGATGTAACTCGCCAGAAACCGATTCTGGCAAGTGCCACACGACGCGGTACGAGCGCCCGCTGCGCCCAAAATGCGCCCACGGGACCATCGGCGACGTATTATAGAGGGCTTGTCAGAGTCAAGCCGCGCGTCGCAAGTTGTTGAGAAGAAAGAAGTACCAGAGGCCGGACTTGAACCGGCACGCCCTTGCGGGCACAGGATTTTGAATCCGTTCAATGGCTTTTCGGAACTTCTTTAGTGTCAATCACTTGCGACGCAACCTCTTGACGTAACTTAGCTTCTGGTCGCGGCTCATGTGGCACCGTATTGTACGCATCGGGCGTGATATTGTGCAACATGCGCCCAAAATGCGCCCCCTTTTAAACTGCGATCTATTCCGCCGTCGAATAAAAAGAAATCGTACGGCGCAAATCGCCCTGGCCTGATGACATGACGTTAGTGACACTCGGGTGCTCATAAATTTTGGCAATCACGCCAGCGAGTTCGCGCGGCCATCTCAGGCGATGAGGCTAAAGTTCGCCGCTTCGGCCGACGTGACGTCCGACGCGCCGAGGTCGATTTGACCGAGGCGCCAAGCCCGTGCCTCGAACAATAGATTCCGTAAGCAACTTGTGGCGGCAACGCCCATCAGAACGCCTGATGAAGTTGCTTGTGCAAGCCAGCACCTTCGTTGTCCGTGAGGAGAGCGTTCTTGTACTTGGTTACTCGCCATGTGAACTCGAATCCCAGATGAAGGTGTGGCAGTCGCAGGTAGCAACGCACCTTTCCTCTGGTGCAACGACACTCCCAGCCGGTAACTGAAGTTCGAAGTTGCCATCGGGAATTGACCCATGACTGACCAGTTCAAAGTTGCTCTTCGGCAGACGCGTATGACAGACTGTTCCCATGCTTATCGCTGGGCATCACGCTCTCGTAGATATTTCAGTTCGGATGGAAGCTCCTGGAACTGGGTAACCGGAACTTCGACTACCGAACGGGGCGGGCGATCATCTTCACCGTCGATGGATTTCCCTGGGTCAAGACTTTGCATAGCCCATTCTTTCCATCCTGTTCGCCAATGTGAGTTCGATCCTCGCCCTTCACGACAAACACCGTGATGTAGTAACGACGATCCTCACGAGGTTTCAGCTTTGTGCCGACCGCAAACGGAGTTTCTGTAGGCTTGCCCTCTTCGTGGCTGTATTTCTCGACGAAGACCTTGTCAATCAAAGTAGCTGGGGCATCAGCCAACAGGGGGTCGTATTCCCAGAGCAGAATCTCCAAAGCGTGGTCCTTGAATGAACCAACTTTCTCTGGGATCAACACGTCGCCTCGAACACCGCTGGCTTCTAACGGCTTTCCATTGACCGTTTTGACTCCCTCCCGGCTGATCTTGAGCATGAGGTAGCCGAACCCCGGACCGCCCTTCTTTGTGCCTGCGAAGATGAATTGCAAATCGCCATTCTCATCCAGCGCAGGCCGCATCAGGACCGAATTTGGCCCAGGCACGACGCCTACAACGACTAGTTCCTTCATGAAATCCACCGTGGGGACTTCCTCTTTGGGCCTCCATGCTTTCCAAACCTTCGCCAGCGATTTCGCGTCCAAGAGGAAGCCTTCTGCAGGGGCTAGTTTCTGGAGTGATTCATCGGCAATCATTCCGTTCCAACGGGCTGTCGGTTCGACAGGGGTGGCGGCGAGCAGGGTGGACAAGAGCAAAATGGCTGCATTCATGACAATGGGATTCCTTCGCGCGTTGGGATGGTTGGTTATTTCAGTTCTATGCGCACTTCTTGGATATCGCCGGTAAAGGCAAATGGCGGCTTGTAGGTATTGGACACGGGCGAGCCGGTGTCCATGCCGACGCCGAAGGTATCGATGCCGAAGCGACCGGGGACGGTTTTCTCGATGCGCGACTCGCCGACTTCTTTGCCGTTGATGAAGAGCGTACCGGTGCCGCCACTACCGAGATCGCCGCCGTCATAGGCGAAATCAAAGCGGACGGTGGATTTGCCGGCGGGCACGGGTTGACTGGAGGTGATGACAGTGCGGGATTCGTCGAACCAGTTGAAGTGATAGACGAGCTTGCCGTCCTGCACATAGAGCGAGTAGCCGCCGCTGCTCCCACCGATCGCGACGAGCACGCCTTCTCCGCCTTTTTCTGGCATGGTGATATCGGCCTCGATGGTGTGCGAACGGTTCTTGGTATTCGCGGCCGCCGTTTCGGCGAGGCGCACGGCACCGGAGTAGTAAGTGAACTTGGTCCGTTTTGGATCGCTGCCGCCGGGCGAGGGTTTCGGAATGTAGATGCGTCCCGTGCCGCGATCGTCGAGCGGATAAACATGGTTCTTCTTGGCTTCCTCGTCGAAGAGCGCTTTCATGGCCGCGAGTTTCTGCGGCATTTTCGCGGCGAGATCGTTGGCTTCGCTGAAGTCTTCGTCGAGGTGGTAGAGTTCCCACTTGTCCTTGTCCCAATTCCCCGGCGCGTAGTCCTGACGCCACGGGAAGGTGTGTTGGGCACAGGCGATCCAACCATTGTCGTAAATCGCTCGGTTGCTGAAGACCTCGAAGTATTGGCGCTGGCGCACAGGCTTGGCGTCCGAACGGTCGAAGGTGGAGAGGAACGAAACGCCATCCAGCGGCTTTTGCTGTACGCCGTCCACGGTTTTGGGAGTGGGAAGATGCGCGGCTTCGAGAATGCTGGGAACCACGTCGATGAGGTGCGTGAACTGGGTGCGGATGCCGCCCTTGTCTTTGATACGCGCGGGCCAAGTGACAATCATAGGGTTGCGCGTGCCACCGAGGTGAGAGGCGACCTGTTTTACCCACTGGAACGGCGCGTTACCCGACCAGGCCCAACCGACGGGATAGTGGGGCTCGCCGTCGGGACCGCCGATAGCGTCTAGGTGCTTCAAGTTGTCCGCCAGCGGAGTCGGGAAACCGTTGAGGGCCTTGACTTCATTGAGCGTGCCGTCGGGTCCGCCTTCGGAACTCGCGCCATTGTCACCGACGATGTAGATAATCATCGTGTTGTCGGCATCGGGCAGTTGATTCACGGCGTCGATCAGGCGACCGCACTCGTGGTCGGTGAAGGCGAGGTAGCCCGCAAAGTTTTCAAACAGGCGCAGGTAGAGTTTTTTCTGATCGGCGGAAAGCGACTCCCACGCGGGCACCCAGTCTGGACGCGGTGTCAGCTTCGTATCTGGCGGGATGATGCCATTCTTGAGCTGCCGGGCATAGGTCTGCTTCCGCACCTTTTCCCAACCCTGATCGAACCGGCCCTTGAACTTGTGGCTCCATTCCTTCGGCGCGTGATGCGGGGCGTGGGCCGCGCCGGGGGCGAAATACATGAAGAACGGCTTCTGTGGTGCCACGGACTTGGAATATTTGATGTAGTTGATTGCTCGGTCGGTCATGTCGGTCATCAAGTGATAACCTTCCTCCGGCGAGGTCTTCGGCTCGACCGCTTTGGTGTTTTCAAAGAGCACCGGATAATACTGGTGCGTCTCGCCGCCGATGAAGCCGTAGAAATACTCGAAGCCCATGCCCGTCGGCCAGCGGTCAAACGGCCCGGCCACACTGCTTTCCCAGTCGGGCGTATTGTGATTCTTGCCGAACCATGAAGTCGCATACCCGTTCCCTTTCAGCGTGGCGGCGACGGAAGCGGTGGTCTTCGGGATCATGTTGTTGTAACTCGGGAAACCTGTCGCCCACTCGGCCAGGAAGCCGGAGCCAGCATTGTGGTGATTCCGCCCGGTGATGAGCGCCGCGCGCGACGGCCCGCAGATCGCTGTCGTATGGAAGTGCGTGAAGCGCAGCCCATTCGTGGCAAGCTTATCTAGCGCAGGCGTCGGGATCGGTCCGCCGAAGGTGCCGGTTTGCCCGAAGCCCACGTCATCGAGCAGGATGACGACGACATTTGGCGCACCGGCAGGCGGCGCGGGCAGCTTCGGCCAAGCGCCCTCGGAGTCCTTGTAAGTCTCGCCGATCTTGCCTTCAAATTTCGGTTCGGGAAGAGGGATAATGGTGCGGTCCTGGGCAACAGCTTCGCACGAGAGCGCACAGATGACGGCAAGGACGAACTGGGTGATGAGTTTCATGGCCTGGCTTCTTAGAAAATGACGGCCGCCGCCCTCACGGACGGCGGCCAAAAAATGCAATCGCTGATTAGCGGCCGCCCATGGTGGCCTGGATCTTCTTCTGGATTCCTTCCAGATTGAAGGAACCGGGCTTCTGGCTGGGCGGATACTCCTTCATGGTCATGAGGAACTGTCCGGCAACTCGCTGCATCGGTGCGAGGATGAATACGCGGTCGAGGAACCAGTCGTTGTAGGTGTTCGAGTTGTGCTGGGCCTTCTCATACGGATCGCGGCGGAGGTTGAAGAGCAGCGGCACGCGGAGTTCGGTGAAGGGCTCGCGCCAGACTTCGAAGGCTTGGCCACGGTTTTCGAGGAAGACGGCTTTCCAGTCCTCGTAACGCATGGCGACGATCTGGCCGTCATCATTCACATATATGAAATTCTTACGCGCCGACTCCTTGGTCTTGGCACTGATGTAGTCGAGCTGGTTGGCCCCGTCAATGAAATTCTTGTAAGTGCGGCCGTTGAGTTCGACACCTTTTTTCAACTGCTCCACGATCTCCGTGTTGCCACCGGCGGCAGCGAAGGTGGGCAGCCAGTCTTCATGGGAAACGATGCCGTTGAGAACCTTGCCAGCGGGAAAATGGCCAGGCCACTTGATGAAACAGGGAACGCGGTAGGCACCTTCCCAGTTCGAGTTCTTCTCGCTGCGGAAGGGAGTGGTTCCGGCGTCGGGCCAGGTGTTGTAGTGCGGGCCGTTGTCAGTGGAGTATTGGACGATGGTGTTGTCCGCGATGCCGAGGTCGTCAATGAGCTTGAGGAGTGCGCCCACTTGCAGGTCGTGCTCGATCATGCCGTCGGTGTATTCGTCGTTACCCTTGTGGCGGTGCTCCGCCTTGACGTGGGTGCGAAAGTGCATGCGGGTGCCGTTCCACCAGCAGAAGAACGGTTTGCCCTCCTTGTTCATGCGGGTGATGAAATCCTTGGCGGCGGCGACGGTTTCCTCATCAATAGTCTCCATGCGCTTCTTGGTTAGCGGACCGGTGTCCTTGATAGTCTGGCCGCCCTTGCCGTCGGACTTGCAATGCAGGACGCCGCGTGGGCCGAACACCTCGCGGAAGGTCTTGCCACCGGGCAACACCTTGTCGCCGGGATAGTCCTCGTTTTCCGGCTCCTCCTCGGCGTTGAGGTGATAGAGATTGCCAAGGAACTCGTCGAAGCCGTGCATGGTGGGCAGGTGTTCGTCGCGGTCGCCCTGGTGGTTCTTGCCGAACTGACCGGTAGTGTAGCCGAGGCTTTTCATGACGGTGGCCATCGTGACGTCGGTCTTCTGCCAGCCTTCAGGTGCGCCGGGGATGCCGACCTTGGTCATGCCGGTACGAACTGGGCAGGAGCCGTTAATGAACGCAGCGCGGCCGGCGGTACAGCTCTGTTGGCCGTAATAATCGGTGAAGAAGACACCCTCTTTGGCGATACGGTCGATGTTGGGCGTCTGATACCCCATCATGCCGCGGTTGTAGTAGCTGATGTTCCCAGTGCCGATGTCGTCACCCCAGATGACAAGAATGTTGGGCTTTTTTTGTTGCGCTTCAGCGACGCTGGAGCCGAGAGTCAAAATGGAAAAGAAGGATAGTAGGAACGCGACCCCGACTAACGCTGGCGGGCGAACAACCTTAGTAAGCCACAGATTCATGGTGTCAACTCCAGAGGGAAAAGGGAAACAAGGGAGACAAAGTCGATGAAGCGGACGTCGAGTGACATTCGCAAAATGAAGCGGATTAACGGAGAAAAGTTTGGTAAAGCCCGACCAAACCCATGCGGGCGAGAACGAACAGGAATCGAAACAGCGGTCTCAGTTTCAGCAGGCAGTTGCCAGGATGAGATCGCGGCTATCGACTGATGATTGAAGCAAACGCACACAGGCCGACTTGAACGGCCTGCAACCTGCCTAGTGCGCATAAAAAAGCCCCAGCGGGGCAGTGCCGGGGCCTGGAAGCGACAGTGGCCTGTGCCAATAACTGTCACCCGCCTGGCAGAAG
>CAYMWL010000134.1:0-8700 GCA_964394305.1 uncultured Pirellulaceae bacterium | reverse complement strand
GCCCGAGGCGTGAGCCGAAGGAGCAGCGTGCACGAACGAACCACCGGCAACCGTGCGGCAGCACGAATAGATGGGCGAGTGGGAGAGTGGGAGTGGGATAGTGGGAGCCAGAGCCGCGCGCAGGCTCTACGGCGAGGCACTCACGGCCGAGAGCATGTCTTGCGCGGCGGCGGAGATCGCCAGGACGGCGGGATGCGACAGCTTGCGCTGCAGCGTGATCGCGTAGAAGTGCAATTGCAGGTGATCGAGTTGGCCGACCACTTCCACGTTGAATTGCCGCTGCACATCACCGACGACGGCCGCGGGAATCGGAAAGACGCCGGCGCCGGCGTTGCCGAAGACTTGCAACAGCGCGCTGTCGTTGATCTCGGCTGTGATCCGCGGCGAAATGCCGAGATCGTCCAGCCAACCGTCGATCAACCGCCGCAGTTCCGTGTTCGCTGCGGGGAGCAGCATCGGCTGACCATCGAGCGATTGCGGAAAGCGGCGCTGCAGCCGACCGGCTAACTCGGGGGCCGCGCAAATCGCGATGCCACAGCTGCCGAGCGGATGGCTGTACGTGCGAACCTTTTTGCTCGAGGGGATCGGCGTATCGGAGAGAATCACGTCGTGCTGATGACGCATCAGGTCGCTCACCAAGTCGTCCAGCGGCGCCTCGTGGCAAACAATCTGCAGCGGCTGCGGAAAGTGCAGGATCGGTTTCAGCAGACGGTACGTGAGCAGCTTGGGCATGACCATCGGCACGCCGACGTTCAGTCGTAGCGACCGCTGCGAAGGAACGCCGCGCAGCGCGCCGAGCAACTCGCGACCCACGGCGAACATGTCGTCGGCGTACTCATAAACCGTTTTACCGACCTGGCTCAGTTCTAGTTCGCGCCCTTCGCGATTGAATAATTCGTGGCCGAGCGATTTTTCCAGTTTGCGAATCTGCGTGCTGATGGTCGGCTGCGTCAGATGCAGGCGATCGCAGGCCGAGGTGATCCCGCCGTGACGCACGACCATCCAAAAATAAAAGAGATGCAGAAAGTTGAGGTCTTGGAGCTTTTCTGTCACGGCAGGTCTCTGACTGGAGTAAAAGGCGCGCGGATACGTCGCTGGGAGAGCAACGTTGAAATCATCGATGCTCAACATTGATCCGACCGATCGATCGGCCGGCTAGCGGAAGAATTGTCGTACCTCCCTTTGATGCTGGTTATGTGCCGCATTGACGATCTGCCGCTCATAGAAATTTTGCATGGAAGGTTGCGTGGAAATGAAATTGTCAATTCGGGCGAGGATCCCTAAAGTTACAGAAATGTAACCTTCCGGCAAGTGCCGTCAACCGCGAAAATTTGTCGCAAGTTGTTGATGTGCAATGGGTTTCGTGCGCGCTTTTGGTTTTTCGAATACCCCGCAGGGAGGGTCTTTCTGCATGCTCAGTAGCGTCCTGCTCCACCTGGATGGCGCGCAGCCTGCGAAGGAGTTCATCGACTTCGGCGTGCAGTTGGCGGCCGCTCGGCGGGCTCGATTGCGCGGTCTGACGCTGGTTGATATGCGGCATTTTGTGCAGGCTGCGAGTTGCGAAGCGGCCATCGGTTGCTGCACGGAATTCCGCGTGCTCGAAACCGTGGAGAAGTGTCAGAGCCGCGTTCGCGCGATGTTGTCGGCTGCGTGCGCTGCGGCGGAAGTTGATTTCGATATTCGCCGCGAACGGGGCGACCCGTTTGAGATCTTGCCGCGGCAGGCACAGTTTCACGATTTGACGATTTCTGCAGTTCCCTTGCCCCACGCCGCAGTCGCACACGAACGCGGTCTGAATGGGGCGGAAGTGATCAATCTGTTGTCGGCTGGCGTGCAGCCGCTGCTGGTGCTGCGCACGCCGCTCGCGCCGATCCAGCGCGTCTTGCTGGTGAGTGACGGTTCCGCAGCGGCCAACACCGCAGTGCGCGAGTTTTTGCGACACGATTTGTTTCCCGACGCGGAACGGCGGCTGCTGGCGATTGGCGAAACCGAAACACGCGCCAAGAGCCTGTTGAACGAACTGGCCGACTATGCGCGGCAGCGGCGACAGGCATTCGAATGTGGTTGGCTGCGCGGCTCGGCGCGATATGCGGTGTTGCCGTATGCACTCAAGTGGGAAGCCGATTTGGTGGTGACCGGACATCGCCGTCAAAGCGCGCTGTTGCGACCCTTGTGGCCGCAACCGGCCGAGCAGATTTTGCGAAATACTCCGATGGCACTGTTTGCGAGTGGCTAGCCGCGTGCCGACTGATTGACGAAAGGCAGAGACTCCGATGATGTATCGGCAGGATTTTTGGTACGAAGTTTTCAAATGGCATGGCTCGGTCACGCCTTATGTGCTGGCCCGCGTGTTGGTGTTTTGCACGATCAGTGTGATTGTGCACAGTGTGGTGGAATGGACCGGCGTGCAAACGGGCCTGGGCGTGGCGCCGTATGAAATCGTGGGCGTGGTGCTCGCGCTGCTCCTGGTGACGCGGACCAACGCCGGTTACGACCGGTGGTACGAAGCCCGCAAACTGTGGGGCGGCATTGTCAATCAGACGCGCAACCTGGCGACAATCGGCGCGGTGTATGGTCCGCAAGATCGCGAATGGCAAGCAGAGTTTGCGAATTGGGTGGCGGCCTTCCCGCACGCGTGCATTCGCAAGTTGCGGGGCGATGACGACTGGCAGGAACTCAAGCGACTCTTGGGACCGCAACAGGCCGCCGAACTGGCCGCGGCTCCCCATGCGCCGCTGCACGTGGCAGGCAGGATCGCCCAGTTGCTGCACCAAGCGACGCGCAGCGGGCAGTTCGATCGCTTTGCCTTCATTCAGGCCGAGCACGAACGAGCGACGCTCATCGATCACATTGGCGCCTGCGAACGGATTATGAAAACGCCGCTGGCGCGCGTGTTTTCGATCAAGATCCGCCGCTTTTTGTTTTTGTATCTGGTCGCGCTGCCGATCGCGATTGTCGATAAAACGGGCGTGATGACGCCGATCATTGTGCTGCTGGTGGCCTATCCGCTGTTGTCGCTCGATCAGATCGGCATGGAACTGCAAAACCCGTTCGATACCACACGCCTCAGCCATTTGCCGCTGGATGAAATCTCGGCAACGATCGAAAACAACGTGATGCAGCATCCGGCCTATCTGCACCATGCAGCCGCCGTGCCGGAGACGCGCACCACCGCAGCGCTGCACGCCGCGGAGAAAGCGCTCGCGGCTTGCAATGAGTATGCAGAGTATGCTCCGGTGCCCGCGAATGAGAGTGGCTCGAACGCGTGAGCGTCGTCGCCCTCTCCAACAGAAAGAGCGAATTAGGTATCGCTCGGCACTCGTGCGAGTAGCGGCGGAGTGGCCGGTGCAGCCGGTGTGCTCTTCTTCACCGCTGGCAGAAATGCCGCGATGTGCGTAGCGCTGCTGGGTGTCACTTCCGCGGCTTTGGCGAAGAACTTCTCGGCTCGCTGTGCTTCGCCGCTGTAATGCAGCGTCAGGCCCAGCAGGAAATACGCATTCGGCGAATCGGTCTCCAGAGCCTGGTTGGCCAGACGTTCGAGATGCGAAGTCTTCGCGGTGCCGATCGTGCCGTAGAGCGAATCGAGCGTGAAGCCGTTGCGGCCAGTGTCGCTGCTCGCCGCAAGCGCGCGATTGACCGCGTTCACCGCGAGATCGAATTCGCCCATCGCTACCAGCGTGTGGCTGTACCGCCAGTTGGCCTCGGCCAGGTCGGGAGCAAGGCTGGCGGCAGCGCGATATTGCTGCGCGGCAGCGGCGTAGCGCTGTTCGCGGAACAGGTTGTCACCCTGCGTCAGGTACGCGCGGGCTTTGCTGCGAGCATCGGGATTCGAATAGCGAACGTTGATCGCGTTCGCATTGATTTGCTGATTTTGCACCACGCCGCCGACGATGTTTTGCACCACACCCCGCAGCCGGCCATTGCCGATGTTGGCGAGGCGGCCGTTCAGCAACTGCCCATTGCCATCGAGCACACGGCCGCCGTTGTTGCCTGCCGCGGTCCGCTGATTGCGAATCGAGTCGGCCAATTGGGCGATCATCGTGCCGGTCGTCAACTGGTTGCTCACGCCGCCGTTCGGCGCGCCGGAGTAATAGTTCAACAGCGCGTTGGGATTGTACTGAGTGTCGTAGTAAATCGGCGCGCTGTTGGTTTGATAAATGGGCTGGCAGTTGTCGTAGTAATAGGTTGGATAGCCGTAGCTCGGATAATAGCCGTAGTTGATTGTCGGATAGTACGCGTTATAGCCGTACCCGCCGTAACCCCAGCCGCGATAAAAATGGCGATGGCCATACCAGCCGCGATAAAAATGGCGATGGCCATACCAGCCGCGATAAATTGGGCGATAAACATAGCCGCGGCCGAAGCCCCAGTTGCGATGTCCCCAGCCGTAATAGCGATGCCCCCAGCCACCGATGGGACGATGTCCCCAACCGCCGTGCCAATGGCGGCCGATGTGGGCCGAGGCCGCGGGGGCCTGAACGGATTGCACAACCGCGATGCCGAGCAGCAACGCGAGGAGAATGATGAACCGACGCATGGCGATGGCCTCCCTGATTCTTATCTGAACCTACTCCCGGGATTATCCGCCTGATCGGCGGTTCCGGCAAGCGATAACCCGCAGGAGTGCGAAAATCGTCATCTGTGTCCGGTTGGGCCGGATGTTGAAAAATCAGGCCGGCGTTGAACTTTCGAGCCCAAATGGGGGACTAATTGCAGCTTGGGCGGTGCTGGCAGCGTAAAATGGCGGTTAGTTTCGATTGCAGCCAGCTGTCGGGCGACGATAATGTTCGCAGAACCTCTTCAAGAAACTTCTCCGGAAAGATGACTGCCATGCCAGATGGCCAGACGCATTCCGCTGGTTTTTCCGCGCTCAACCGTCGCCAAGCGCTGCTGGCGCTGGCCGGCGCCGCGGGCGCTTCGTTGTTGCCTGGTCAAACTGCGGAAGCCGCCAAGCGCGATCCCAAATGGGAAGCCGCGATGGACAAAGGTTTGAAGTGGATCGCCAAGACCCAGTCGACCCAAGGGCACTGGACGGCCGGTGGTTACCCCACGGCGATGACGGCCCTCGCTGGCACCGCGCTGATCGGCTCTGGTTCTACGACGACGCAAGGACCGTACGCCAAGCACATTCGCAAGGCCGTCGACTTTCTGCTCAGCAAACTGCGCGACAACGGCCTGATCGGCGATCCGCGGAACGACAATCGCTATACCTACGGGCATGGCTTTTCGATGCTCTTTCTCTCGCAAGTGTTGGGCGAAGAGCAGGACGAAGACGTGCGGGAAGAAATCGTCAACGCGTGCACAAAGTCGGTCGAGTTTAGCGTGCGAGCCCAAGCGCCGACCGGCGGCTGGGGCTATGTAAGCACCAAGGATCAGCCCGACTTCGACGAAGGCTCGACCACGATTACTCAAGTGCAAGGGCTGCGCGGCTGCCGCAACGCAGGCATCGTCGTTCCCGGCGAATCGATCGACAAAGCGAAGGAATACATCTATCAATGCCGCAACGCGGACGGCGGCATCAGCTATTCCAGTCGCAACCGTGGCAGCAGCCGCCCGGCGATCACTGCGGCAGCGCTCGCGACGCTCTACAACGCCGGCGCGTACGACGACAAACACGTGCCGCAGATGCTCGAATATTGCAAAAAGAACCTGCAAAACTTGTCCGAAGGTCCGAACTCGTTCGGCCATTGGCATTACACCTATCTGTATTACTCGCAGGTGATGTATCGCCAAGGTGAAACCGAATGGGCGCCGTTTCGCGATAAACTTTATAATAAGATCGTCAACGAACAAACGGCCGACGGCAGCTGGACCGGCAACATCGGGCCGATCTATGTCACCGCGTGCAACTTGATCATGTTGCAGCTGGATAAGGCGTATCTGCCGATTTATCAGCGGTAAACGGTGCTCATCTCACGGAGTGAGATGAGTACCATGCGAACGAATCGCCGCGATCAGCCCTGGCATCGTGTATTCGCTTGCCTCGACGGCCGGTTCATGGCCCAATTCCCGCAAGGTTGCTGACGTAATTGGGCTAATGCTCGCGAGCTTGGCTTTCTTAAGATCGTCGCCGAACATCGCGTGCAGCGCGCGCGCGATGGCGGAACTCGTGACGGTGATCCAATCGATCTTGCCGGATTGCAACCAGGCGGCAATCTCGGGATCGGGTTCTTTGACATCGCGACTTTCGTAGACGACGACTTCCGTCACATGTTTGCCCGCAGCGCGCAATTGATCGGGCAGGATCTCACGCCCTCGACTCGCGCGGACGAGCAGATAATGAGACGACGAAGTCGAGGACAGCAACTCCGCCAAACCCTCGGCGCTATGTTCGGTGGCAACCAGATCGGCAAACACGAAATACTTTCGTAGCGCGGCCGCTGTCCCAGGTCCGATGGCGGCGATCTTCCGGTGGCCCAGCCAACGAGCATCGTTTCCCAGCGAGTGCAGTCGCTCGAAGAAATAGTCCACGCCGTTGCTACTGGTGAACACAATCGTTTCGTATTGCGGCAGCGTGAAAATGGCTTCCTCGGCCGGGCCCCAGTCGTTCGGCGTGCCGATTTCAATTGCCGGTTGCAGCAAAACTTCAGCGCCAAGTTCTGTGAGTGGCGCCCGCAAATCTTCGGCTTGATGCGCGGGACGCGTGACTAGCACGCGCTGGCCAAACAGGGGCCGCTGGTCGAACCACGACCAATCACGCGATGCCGCGGCAACATCGCCGACGATGGTAATCACGGGCGGCCGGAGTTTGGTTTGTTCGACAAACGCGGCGACTTCGCCGAGCGTCG
Source organism: uncultured Pirellulaceae bacterium (assembly GCA_964394305.1). Lineage (GTDB taxonomy): Bacteria > Planctomycetota > Planctomycetia > Pirellulales > Pirellulaceae > Anatilimnocola. The sequence goes on along the minus strand of CAYMWL010000134.1, from coordinate 1,912 downwards.
TTTGCCAAACTTGCTGATCCGGAAAACTGCAGCGTCGAACGAGGGCAACCGGAGTTGCCGGCGATTTGCCCGCAGCGAGCAATCCGCGCGACCATTCCCGCGCGGAAGTCACACCCATATAGAAACAGAGCGTGCCGGGGAAATTTGCGAGCGCCCCATAGTCGAGACGTTCGCCCGTTTTCTCGGGATTCTCTTGTCCCGTCACAATCGCGACAGCCGAAGCGTGATCTTTTTGCGTCAGCGGCAGTCCGGCATAGCTGGCCGCAGCGAAAGCAGCGGTGATGCCGGGGACAATTTCAAACGGAATGTGCTCGGCAACGAGTGCTTCGATCTCTTCCGCCGCGCGGGCGAAGACCGTCGGATCGCCGCACTTTAAGCGAACGACCACCCTCCCCTGCCCTGCCTCGCTGATGGTCCGCGCGTTGATTTCGGTTTGCGTCCACAGCCGGCCGCGACCATGCTTGCCGAGGCAAAGCAGTTCTGCATCGGCGCGGCAATGCTTGAGGAGTTGCGGGTTGGCGAGATAGTCGTACAACACCAGGTCCGCCCGCGCGAGACATTCCGCGCCACGCAGCGTAAGCAATCCCGGATCACCGGGCCCCGCTCCGACCAGGTAGACCTTGCCCGGCGCGGCATTTTTTGGGGCGGCGGGTGGTACCATAAGAATTGTGACTTTCCCTGGGAGGGCGAGGCTCCTGCCGAGCCGCCGCGGCGATCGAACGTGATTTGCCGCTGCGGGGACCGCGGGCGATCGACCCCAAAAAAACGTGCCAGCGCGAACGATCGAATTCCTTTGAGTGTAATGACGAACTCCGCCAACGAAACCCCTGCCAGTCATTCGCCCCCGGCCGTCCTCACCGCAGCGCAGCGTCACGACCTGGCGCGGCAATTCGATCGGGCGAAAAAACTCGCGGCCCAAGCGCCACCGGATTTTGCGGGCGTGCATCGGGTGCTGAGTGAATGTTGCACACTCGATCCGGGCAACACCCTGTTCACGGCAGCCTTGCTCGAAAATCTACAGCGGGCCAGCGGCAAAACAGCAACGCACTGGTTCTGGCAACTGCCAAAGTTGCGCGCGGAACTCGCAGCCGCGATCAACGTGAAACATTGGCGCAAGGCGCTCGCGGCAGGTTGGCAACTGTTAGCGGAACGGCCAAACGACCCAGCGGTTTTATTCCAGCTCGCGCAAATCTGCAGCGAACTCGATCACCTGCCGACGCAAATTCAATTGCTGCGGGCCGCTTGCAAGCAAAGCCCCGCGAACGAAACGCTCTTCGCGGCCTGGGCCAAAGCGCTCGCTGCGGCGGGGCAGTTCGTTGAGTCAGCCCACGTTTGGCGGAGCGCTTTGCAGCACTCTGCGGTTCCCGAGGCGCTGAGATATTTGCAAGCCATGGACGAACCGACACAACGTGGCGCGGTCGGCATGATCTGCGATGAATCGTTGCCGCTGAGTGCTCGCGTCGCCAAACTCATTGACGATCGCCAGTGGGATGCGGCGGAGCAATTGTTGGCCGCGCAAAGCGGCGCTGTGGGCGCCGAGCTCGAATTGCGCCGGTTGGGAGAAGAAATTTCGATGGGTCGCGCCCGTCACCGCGTAGCGATCGCGGCTCGCCTCGTTCAAATCGCGCCGACCGCCATTCACCGCCGCCTGGTGGAAGAATTGACCGAAGAACTGCGGCGGATCGAGTTGGGAGTCGCCTTTGCCCGCTACGAGCGCTTTCCATCCGAACCAGCATCCTCACTCGAATTGGCCGCGTGTTTGACACGGGCGAAGAATTTCAGCGAGGCTCTGAAATACCTCACGCCACTAACGACCGACGACCAATGGCGCTTGCGCGCCCTGCTGGCCACGGCTGAAAATTGGCAGCACTTGCGGCAGTTCGACCGGGCGCTGCAGGCCTATCTCGAGGCC
>CAYMWL010000133.1:0-8935 GCA_964394305.1 uncultured Pirellulaceae bacterium | reverse complement strand
GTTTCATTAAGGAGCCGCCCCGATGCTGGAACTGCGCGACGTGAAAAAGACGTTTACCGAGCCGGGGGGCGGTCGTCTGCCGATTCTTGACATTCCACACTTCCGCGTGGAGAGTGGCGAGCAACTCGTCATCGTCGGCCGAAGTGGCTGCGGCAAGACCACGCTGCTACACACGATCGCCGGCATCAGCCGGGCCGACGCAGGTGAAATCTGGCTCGACAAGATTAACCTCGCGGCGTTGTCCGAGGCCGGAGTCGACAAGGTTCGCGCCGACAAGATTGGCTACGTTTTTCAAACGTTCAATCTGCTTTCTGGATTCACCGCGTATGAGAACGTGCTGCTGGGGATGACCTTTGTCCGCGGCCGTAAGGATCCGGCGCGAGCGCGTCAACTGCTGAAGCGTGTCGGGCTGGAGCATCGTCTGAATCACAAGCCACGAGCGATGTCGGTGGGCGAACAGCAGCGCGTGGCCGTGGCGCGGGCTTTGGCGAACAAGCCGAGTTTGCTGCTGGCCGATGAGCCGACGGCGAACATAGATCCTCGTAATCAGCAGATGATTGTCGATTTGATTCGCGACACTTGCCGCGAAGAGAACATCTCGCTGCTGCTGGTCACGCATTCGCCCGAAGTGGCGAAGCAGTTTGAGCGTGAAGTGAAGCTGGAAGAAGTGAATCAAGCGGCGAAGGCAGAAGTGCGAAGTTAGAAGGCAGAAGTAGGAAACATCCCCATGAGTCTCTTTACCATCGCCTGGCGAAGCATCTTGCAACGTGGTGTGGCTTCGGCGCTCACGTGCCTGTCGATGGCGCTCGGCGTGATGCTGGTTGTGGCGGTGCTCACGATTCACGGCGTGTTGTCGAAGTCGTTCTACACGAACGCCAGTCTCGGCTACAACATGATCGTCGGCGCGAAAGGTGGCAAAGAGCAACTGGTTCTCAACAGCGTCTTCTATCTCAGCTCGCCGGTCGAGAACATTTCGTACGACTATTACCTCGAGTTCCTGAAGAAGGAACAGCGAGCCGATTTACTTAAGGATTCGCTGAAAATCCGCGGGCACGAGCAGCTTTGGCAGACGGCTGAATTGGCAGCATTTGCCTCGTCGTCGGGCATCGAACAGCTGGCGATTGAGAGCGCGCTGGCGGGAGAAAAGCAAGTTGATGCGAACTGGAAAGACCTCAACCGCAACGGCCGTTACGGTCCACAGTGTGACCTGGTCATTCCCCTTTGCTTGGGCGATTACTACGGACGCTTTCGCGTGGTCGGCACCACGCCGGCGCTGTTTGATGACTTGGTCTGGGATCTGGAAAACAATCGCAAGTACGAATTTGCGCAGGGGCGCAATTTCAAACATCACAGCTTGGAGCATGGTTATTTCGAAGCGGTTGTCGGCGCGCACGTCGCGCGTGAAATGGGTGTGAAGCTTGGCGACCAGATCTCGCCCGCGCATGGTTCCGCCGATGGTCACTTGCACGAGCGGAAGTTCACCGTCGTCGGCATTCTGAAGAATAGCGGCACGCCAAACGACAAAGGCGTGTTTGTGAACATGGAAGGCTTTTATTTGATGGAGGATCACGCCAAGCCCGTCGATGATCCGCGGACCTCGGAACGAAAACCCGATGAGCCTGCTGAAAAACTGAGCGAAGAAGAACGGAAGAAACGCTTCTTTGAAGCCCAACGAAAAAAACTGTTGATCGAGCGCGAGGCCGATCCCGATCCGCTGCCGACCGAACAGCGCGAAGTAACCGCATTGCTCATCAAGTGCGATACCAAGCAAGGCATGTTTCTGGAAGGGGCAGTTAACAAAGGGAAGGAAGCCCAGGCCGTCGCACCTGTGGCGGTGATCGTCGGCATGTTTGAATTCATCGTGAAGCCAGTGCAATTCACGCTGCTCGCTTTGACGTTTGTGATCTGCCTTGTCTCCGGCATCAGCATTTTGGTGAGCATTTACAACTCGATGAATGATCGCCGGCACGAGATCGCCGTGATGCGCGCGCTCGGCGCCGATCGCTTTACGGTGGGCTGGGTGATTTTGTATGAAGCGATGCTGCTGTCACTTGGCGGCTGCGCCATCGGCTGGCTGATGGGGCACACTGCCTGTTTAATCGCCAGTCCTTCGATCGAAGCCCAAACCGGTTTTTCGATCGGCTTTCACGGCTTCGGCGAGCCGTTTGTTTATCCGCTGGAAAAGATCGCGCCGTCGCTGGCAAACGCGGTTTATTTTCCCGTGGAATGGCTGATCGTGCCGGCCCTCGTGCTGCTGTCGATGATCGTCGGCATTTGGCCAGCACTCACTGCGTATCGCACGGACGTCGCGCAGTCGCTGGGGAAGTGATTCGCTGCCAACTTACCGGGCCAGCCACCACGGCCGAATGACGCGTCCACGGATGTTGGCCAGCGGCACTTCGGCGTTCGGCCACTGCCGGCTGTCGGTAGAGAGGGGCGGATTATCGCCCAGCACAAAGTAATGGTTCGCCGGCACGCGCTGCGGTGCCGACCAGTTGGCGTTGGTGTCGTTGGGATTGAGATAATATAGATCTCGATAGACGCGAGTATGACTGATGCGAATCCGCGCACCAGCGCCGCCGATTTGCAGCTGCGGCTCGGTTTGTTTCTCGGTTTGCTTTTTGCGCTGATAGGAGTGAGCAAGTACCTGGCGGCCATCCATGCCGAAGAGGACACGTTGATCGCAGAGCGCGAATTCGATGTCGATTGGTTCATCGTGATTGCGATGTGGGAGCAACTCTTCGGCAATGAGATGTTCGGGCTGATTGCCGTTTTGAAAGAGTTTGAGTTTGTGTTCGTCGTGACAAAGGTGAACTTCAAAACGGTCCTCGCCATCCACGCCAGCGAAGACGAGACAGCCATATTTGGCGATGCTCGCGCGGCAGGTGAGCAGCAGATCGGAGACTTCATTCAAGTTGCGTTTGAGCGCTGAATTGTAGGCATCGAAATCGAGCACTGGCGAATAAACCGTGTGCGGCTGCGGCGCTGTTCGACGCAACACCTGTCGATACGACAGCCAATCAAACGAAGTCTGGGCCTTCGGTTGTGAGCCGGGCGTTACTTGGGCGCGATACAAAAAGGCCCGCTCCCGCTCCAGCCAGTAACTGTCGGCTGCGGCGGGCTGCCAACGGTTGGGGATTTCCGCGGAAAGTTGCGGCGGTTCGCCGTCGTAAACCGGGATCGCCTGGCGCCGGAGTTGAGCGAGTGTTTTCGCGGCGGGCTTGCCATCGACCACGACATCGCCGCGGCGAATGGCAATCGTTTCGCCCGGTAAACCAACGATCCGCTTCACGATGCGCTGCGATTCATCATCGCGATGCGTGAAAGCCACCACGTCGCCACGTGCGGGCCGGCCTAGGAGATAGACCCAGCGATCGACCAGTACCTGCTCACCCGCGCGGTAATCGCTCGGTCGCAGCTTGTTGTGGGCATATCCGCAATTGGGACATTCCGCTTCGAGCGCATTGGTGGTGGCCACCGCATCGCAGCGAAACGGATGGCTGCAATCGGCGCACTTCACCTCGTAATGCGGCCCCGCCAATGTGTCGGCCATCGACGAGCCCACAATGCGCACGGGAAATAGCAGCCCTTCGAAGCACCACAGTCGGAAGGCGACAAGTACCGCGAGCAGCAGCATCAAGCCGGCGATCGCCCGGCGGATTTTCCGTAGTTCAGGAATGCTGAGTTCGCTCGAACTGTTGCCAAGGCTCAGCGCGGCCTGCGTATTCGCAGCCTGTTGCTGCGTTGAGGCATACGACTCAGTCAGCGCATTCGACTTTTTCATAAGCGGTTAGTGGTTGAGGGAATGAACTTCTGCCGGAGTGAGGCGGCCATCGTGCAAAGCAGAGGCAACCAGCGCCGCGTTCGTGCCGACGGTTTTCAATTGTTGCAGATCAGCAAGGCCGCGCACGCCGCCGCCGGCGATGATTTCGAGTTCAGGAAAATGTGCACGAAATTGACCGACAAACGGCAGCGTCGAAGTTCCTTGTCCGCTCCCGACATCAGCCAGATCCAACACAATCACGCGCCGAATGCCACAGCAATGAACTTCGCTCATCAATTCGAGAGGCGAAGCACCGCGCCAGTCGGGATCCTGCGTCAGCGGCACGCCGGCCTTCATGTCGAGACTGAATACTGCCTGGTTCATGTCCACGCTTCTACTTCGCGCCAGTTCCGCCAAATCTGCCAAACTGCGAAACGATTCGAGCCCGATCACAAACTCCCCGGTGCGAAATTCTTTTCGCAACATTTCCGCGAGCGACACAACTTCGTCCGCCGTTCGCAGCCCCGCATCAATCGTCAACTCCCAACCCGCCGCCGCGATCACCCGCCAGGAAGAAACGTCACGCATTCCTCCCATGATCGAATCGAGATCGGCGACATACATCCGCGGCAGCTGAAACCGCTCCTTCAGGACAGTAGCGACAAGGGCTGGTTCGCTGCCTGGAACCAAGGAACTCTGGATCGGCCGGTACTCATCGCGACGGCCTCCCATGCCCCGAACGACGTGGCCGCCGAGCAAATCGATCACAGGAATGACACGCATGCAAACATTGTCGCAGGGGCGAAGCAATCGGCAAATGACGGGGATTTGCCGATTCTGCGGACCGCCAGTCGCAACAGTCGTCCGCATCATCAGCACCAAACGCATTATCGCTAGCACGTCGCTCCAAATTGCCCTTTCGTTAAAAATACCCCAAGCTGCTTGAATTGCGAGCTACGCTTGACTATCCTCCGGGGTGGAATTCCCTCGGAATATCGTCGCGTTTCACACACTTTTGGTCCTGCAGTACGAGGTTGTTATGTCGAAGTCTTTGAAGGCGTTGCGCTCTGTTGCTATCGCTGCTGTCGCGGGTGTGGCAGTGATTGGTCAAGCGAGCGAAGCGTTCGCCGGTTGGCGTTGGCACCACTCCAGTGGTGGTAGCTCGGGTTCGTCGGGTGGCAGCTGGGGCAGCTCGGGCGGTTCGAGCGGCAGCTGGGGATCGTCGGGCGGTTCGTCTGGCGGCAGCAGTGGCAGCTGGGGTTCATCCGGTTCGTCGGGCGGCTCGAGCGGTCACAAGCACTGGCGTCGTCACCACCACAGCAGTGGCGGTTCGAGCGGCAGCTGGGGATCGTCGGGCGGTTCGTCTGGCGGCAGCAGTGGTTCATGGGGTAGCTCGGGTGGCAGCTCCGGTGGTTCGTCGGGCGGTAGCTCGGGTGGCGCTTCTTACGCACCAGTCGAAGTTTATGAAGCTCCGGTTCAACCAGGCGTGCCGGTTCAACCTGCCGCTCCTGCTCAACCGATGACCAGCAATCACCGCGCTGAAGGCCTGCTGACCGTTAGCGTTCCGGCCGATGCCAAGATCTTCGTCAACGGCCAAGCCACGAGCAGCACGGGCGAAGTTCGTCAGTATGTGTCGCGTGACCTCGCCAACGGCATGGCTTATGCCTATGAAGTGCGGGCCGAAGTCGTTCGTGACGGCCAAACGCTCGAACAGACCAAGACCATCGACCTCCGCGCCGGTGCCACCAACTCGTTGGCCTTCGATTTCGAAGCAGCCAAGACGGTGGAAACCTCGCTGACCGTTCGCGTGCCTGCTGCAGCCAAGGTTTACCTGGCCGGCAACGCCACCACCGCCGCTGGCGAAGTCCGCGTCTTCAAGACGACTGGCCTGAGCAACGGCAAGGGTTGGAATGGCTACAAGGTTCGCGTCGAAATGGAACGCGATGGCCAAATCGTCACCGAAGAAAAGGTGATTGACCTCGCCGCTGGCGAGACGAAGGAAATCAGTTTCTTCGCCGTCGAAAAAGTTGCCTCGACTCGCTAGTCGCAATAACTAGCTCGACTCGCTCGTCGAACGCACCGCGTTACTGCGGTAAAAAAACTGAAACTCGAAAAACCCTCGGATGCCAATGCATTTGAGGGTTTTTCATTTCTTGCCGTTGGCGAGTCTTTACTTGCCCGCGATTTTGCGAGCGAGTTGCAGCGCTTCTTCGGGCGTGTTGATCAGGCTTTCGAGTTGCTGATCGCGGACCTGATCGAGAATGGTACGAAACTGCGGGCCGGGCGAAAGGCCCAGTAGTTTCAAGTCTTCGCCGTTGATCAGGGGCGGCGGGTTCATGAGGGCGGCGGGGAGATCGAGCATCCGATTGCAAAGGTCCAGTTCGTGTGCGTCGGGATCGAGCTCGTGCGAAACAGCCGCGGCAAAATCAAGAATCGCTTCGATGCCCGGCGTGGCGAGCAGCCGTTGTAGTTGCGGCCAGGTGAAATGACTGGCTCGGCGGAGCAACGGCTCTTCGCGCAACAAACGCTGCACTTGTGAGAGTTCTTCGACCGAGAATTTCAACCGGCGGCAAACGATATCGACCAGTTGCGCGAGTGCTGCGGGTGTTTCAGCGAGCGGCCGCAACAGCGTGGCGAATGCTTGAGGAAAAGTGGGGTTCGGCAGTCGCTCGAGAATGCGTAGCGTTTGTTGCCAGGCCTGTGTATGCACGCCGCGCGCTTCGGGGAGCACGATTTCGAGCAACTGTGCCTGTGCGAGCAGTTCAACGGCCAGGCGGCGGCGGTCGAGTGTGAGCATCTTGCGCAGTTCTTCGGCGATTCGTTCGGCTGAGACGATTACCAATTCGTTCGCCTGTTCTTGCACGGCTTGCAGTGTGGTTGGCTCAACGGCGAAGCCAAATTTCGCAGCAAAGCGAACTGCGCGGAGCATCCGCAATTTGTCTTCGGTGATGCGATCGCGCGGCACGCCGATCGCGCGGATTACGCCGCTCTGCAGATCGTCCTGGCCGCCGACATAGTCGATCACTTGTTCCGCCAGCGGATCATAAAACAAGCCATTGATGGTAAAGTCGCGCCGCTGCGCGTCTTCCTGCGGATCGCTGAAGGTGACGCTGTCGGGATGGCGACCGTCGCTGTAAGCGGCGTCGCGGCGGAACGTGGCCACTTCGATTTGCCCGGCCGATCTGGGACCGAGGACGGTGATCACACCAAACGCCGCGCCGATCGGCAACGAGCGGCGATGGCCGAAGAGGTCGCGCACCTGTTCAGGTCGGGCACTGGTGGCGACGTCGTAATCCTTGGGCAAAATGCCGAGTAATTGATCGCGCACACAGCCACCGGCCCAAAACGCTTGAAAGCCGGCGTCGCGCAATTGGCGCACCACTTCCACGGCAAATTCGCGGGCAGCAGCAGAGTTGACAGCGGTCACGCAGACCTCTTTCCAGATTTACAATCGCGACGTGCGAAGAGCAGGCAGGGAGTTTCGGCGGGCGGGGTCTGCGATAGAATGACATGCCTTATGACGGCTGACAACACGGGCCGTAACAATCCCTTCTCTCACTGACAATTACTGCCCCCACCAAGTTCGCCATGCCGCCAGCAATAACTCCGCTCGAAATTGATGTCGTTACCGTCAAGCAAATGCTCGATGCCGGCGAGGATTTTACGTTGCTCGATTGCCGCGAAGTGAGCGAGCATCAAACGGCGAACATCGCCGCGGCCAAGCTGATTCCCATGCGGGAAATTCCCGGCAAGTTGGCAGAACTGGAACCCCTGCGCGACTCGCGGATCGTGGTGCACTGTCATCACGGCGGCCGGAGCATGCGGGTGACCCAATGGCTGCGTGAACAGGGCTTTCCGTATGTTCAGAATATGGCCGGCGGCATTGATGCCTGGTCGCAGTTGGTCGATCCAAAGGTGCTGCGTTACTAATCAACTCGAAACATCTCACTTTGAATCATAGGAATATCTCATGAGTGCTGAAGCCAAGCTTGTTGAATTGAAGTTGGAACTGCCCCCTGCGCCGAAGGCGATGGGTGTGTACAAGCCGATCGTCATCCTCGGCAATACCGCCTATGTCTCCGGCCATGGTCCGCTGAAGAGCGATGGTTCGCTGCACGTCGGTCGCGTCGGTTCGGAAGTTGATCAACAAGCGGGCTACGACGCCGCTCGGCAAACGGGCCTGGCGATTCTCGCGACGCTGCGAGCGAATCTCGGCAGCCTCGATCGTGTGAAGCGCGTCGTGAAAACATTGGGCATGGTTAATTGCGTGGCCGAGTTCGACAAGCATCCAGCCGTCATCAACGGCTGCAGCGAACTGTGGCGCGACATTTGGGGCGCTGAGCACGGCGTCGGTGCCCGCAGCGCCGTCGGCATGGGTTCGCTGCCGGGGAATATCACGGTCGAGATCGAAGCGATTTTTGAACTGGCTTAACGATTGAGAGACGAACCAGGCAATGGACGACAAGATCATCGGCTGGCTCTGCGCGGCGATTGGCTTTTTGTTCGTCCTGTCGATCTTGCTCATTCTACGGTTTGCAGCGGGAGTGGCGTGGAGTTTGGATTTTGATCCGGGCCCGCCGCTACGAAAATCCTGGTGGGGGTCTGGGAGTGTGAACGGAATTCCGGTTTCGCTGGGATTGCAAGTCGTCGAATATCAAAAAGGCTGGGTCGTCCGCATGCTCCCCACATGGCTGTTCGGTGTGCTGTGGTTTCCCAAAGATCAAACCGAAGTGGGCGAGTTGGAACAGGCAACCTGGTATTCGCCTCGATCTCGCCAGCTGGAACTTGGCGCCGACACTGTCTTGCTCACTGGCCATTTGGCAGCGTTTGTGACGCGACCTGATGACGGTAAGATGGAAACTCCGACTCCGCTGAAGTTCCCCAGTGACTTGGATGCATCCCGCTGATGTTTGCGAGCCACGGTTGTCGACTGTCAATTCATTTTGATCCCGAAGGGATCAAAATGCCGCTGTTCGTGAGGCTTCATGACTTTTCGCCAAACCTGCGTTTTTTTGCTCGGCAGTTTATTGCCGAGCTTGATCCTTGCGCTGGTGGCAACTTACTTCATGCGCTGGCTGAGCCCGCGGGTCGGGTTGATCGATCAACCGAATCAGCGCAAGGTGCATACGTCGCCGATTCCGCTCGGCGGCGGCTTGGGAATTTGGCTGGGTG
>CAYMWL010000132.1:0-9362 GCA_964394305.1 uncultured Pirellulaceae bacterium | reverse complement strand
GTTAGCTTGGCCGCTAGCAGAAAAAGATCAAAGACGCGGTTGGCGGAACGGACACTTGAACGCGCAGACCTCGGAAACCCGAGAGTTACGCCTGCCGGTGTTCAAAAAGTCGCCGACTTATTGAACACCACCCGAAAGCACTGGCCAACAGTCGGATTGTGTGCGATTCGTGCTCCATTCGTCAGGCTGGATGGAGTACCCGACTATGGCAACTGCGACGTCTCGCCAAAAGATGGCTTGGGCTGCTGTGCCAGGGTGAAGTTGTACCCGCTTCAGTACTGCCTCTGGCCAGTACCACACTTTCGGAACTCTTCAAGACATTGACAGTGCCACTCCGCCGATTCATGGCTCAAATTGCGGTGAAGGTCGAAGCCAGATAATCGTTCCTGTCTTATCTATATAACCGTCCTGAGCACCATCGAAACTGCTTTCTTCTCTTATCTCAGCCATTCCGTGAACAAACGCACTTGCCCGCGAAAATCGAGGAGATATCACCCATTTTCCTTCAGTATCCACGTATCCATACTTGGCATCTTCCAACCCATCTGAATGCCACTGCCCCTCCATGGCAGCGACAAAAAGCCCGTCGCCGAAACGGCCAATCCAGGAGAACTTCGGTGCAATAAGCCAATCCCCGTTCGCAGCAAGAATGCCCCAACTCACCCAATCTAGTGTCGCTGCAAAATATGCTGAATCCGACGTCGCTTCAATCATTTGGAACCGAAAAGGCACAACGCTGTCGCCCTTTTCATTCACCAATCCAAAATAGCCATTGCACTTGACGGGATGCAAGCCAAGTCGCCCGCGATAGCCGTTTTCGAACGAAACTCTTGAAACTCGAGCACCAGTCCGATCAATAAGGATTCCCACGCCGTCAACTACGGCAAATGAACTCGCGCATCCCTTTCCGAACCCGGCGATCCATGAGAATTTCATTGGAATAGCTATCTTTCCCGAAGCATCGCAACCGCCGAAAGTTTCCGATTCTCGAACAACAGATATTCCTTGTGACATTGGCCACACTTGATCGAAGTAGGGTGGTAATACCCATTTTCCATCCGCAGCGATCAATCCCTCTCGGTCACCGTGACTTACAGCAAGAATCCCCTCGCTAAATGGTAGATATCCAGGAGAAACGCCATCGGCAACCATGCGCACCTTATTTGACTGCTGTACCACAAACATTGCGCCATCGCGAAACGCTGCCCCGAACATGCAGAACGGCGTGCAATAATCATACAACAAACGCACAGCAATTTTGCCACTGGAATCAATGTATCCATACTTACCATTGTCAGACACCGGATACAACATAGTCGACATCCTTACTGCGACACTCGCCAACCTTTGCAAAAAATTTTAGCTAATCACACGATGCGCACTGAAATGCTAGTAATCGGACTTTCCGTTGATCCCATACTTTGACCTGACACGCTCTGCCATCGCATCACGCTCTGCTTCAAGGTAGTCAAAGAACTGCATGGAATCGTAGATTTCGTCAAAACCTACTGGAAGCGGATTAAATTCTTCGACACCAACCACAATGCATGCCTGACCGGGCGTCGCGCCTCTTGCACGCGCATTGTTGTAAACAATTGCGGCTGCGACAAGCGGCAGCATCTTCAGCAGGTTTTTGCCCAGAAGCTTCGCGAACTTCTCCTCCCCAGGTAGTGCCTGCAATACTTTGATTCCCGTAATCGCGAATTCAGCGATGTTTTTAGAGGCATTAGGGGGCGTTGCCTGAAAGATCTTTAGTCCTTCGATTTGCGCCCACTTTCGAACGGCGCCAATGCCACCGGATCCTGCTGCTTTATTAAAGCCAGTTATATATTTATGGCCATTAGCGCCACTTTTAACATATTTTGTGAATTCCTCAGCAAACTTGACCTGATCTGGAATACTGAGCCGCCCACATTGGTCGGCATGACGTGCTTTGAACTCCTTGAGTTTTTTTTGTAGCTCCTCTTCAACATAGGCTGTGTAGCCGCTCCTTCTTCCGTGACTGCTAAAGTCATGGTCGGGCGTTTTGATTGCTGCGTTCGTTCCTAGGTCAAACACCTTCTTTGCTTCGTCAGAAAACCCATAACCTCCCCATAGCTCTACTGGGACCACATGATGATCCGTTCCTTGTACTACATAGCTGCCGCTCTTCCGTCCGGACAGCCCATCGCTGTCAAGCAGAATTAGTGCCTGATTCGAAACATATCTACCGAGGTTTTTGTCTCCAGCCAAAAATCCGATCGGATCCTCGCTAATCCACCGATTCAGCCAAGCGTCCAGCCAACGGTTGAGGTGATTTGACAGCCAAGTAAACTCGTCAAACGGCCGGCTCGTGTAGCCGAAGATCAGGTCGATCGCTGCGTTGGTTTCACTTGTCAAAGAGCCAAACGAATTGTAGTCGCGGTGGTTGACCACGGAAACAGTACCGGTATCGAGATCGAGAATATCTCGTTGCGTTCCCAGGTGGTCACCCAAACCCCAGAGAGCGTTTCCTGCGGTTCCCGGCGTCGTGATTTGCTCGTCGGCCAGGAACTGGTCGACTCCTTCGGCCCACGAGTAGCGATGCGTCATGGCGGGATAGCCACCCCAATAGGGGCCGTCCCACTGATAGGTCATCTGGCCAGATTCGTAGGTGAAGTAAGTTTCCCAGGTCCCGCTAACGTAAGTATTGACCGCACGTTTGATCCATTGGTTGAAAACGTCGTACGTGTGATCGACTAATTTCGTGGCGACGTTCGACCCGTTTGTGAACGTGATCGCCATCAGGCGATTGCGATGGTCCCAGGTGTATTCCTCCTTGTCCCCCGTGGAAATCGAGGTTTTGGTCTCCCGGTTGCCTTCATCGTCGTACGTGTAGTTGTATGTTCCGTCCGTGGCAATCTGGTTGTTTGGATCGACGTCGAAGCCGCTGCTATCCCGATTGCCGTTGGCGTCGTATTCGTACGTCTCATCCGGCGGCCCGCTGCCTGCGTGATCGGCGTCCGTCAGTTGATTGGTATCATCATAGGTGTAATCCGACACGCCATCGACGTGCGAAGTGATCTGCTCGATGCGGCTGGCCAGGTCGAAGTCGTATTGATAGCGGGCGAGCGTTGCGGGTGTGCTGCTCTGATGATGCAAATCGTCGAGCCGCCCCATGCCGTCGTAGCCGAACGACGTCGTGGCAACTAACGTGGGGCTGGTTCCCTCGTACCGCGAGATCATTTCGAATTGATGCGATGCGTTGTAGTCGAAGTCGACTTCCTTGCGCACCACGCCGTTGCCGCCGCTCTGGCCTTCGTCCAGAAGTTGCGTGACGCGGTTCCATTCATCACGCGTGTAGGTGCGCAGGAAGTCATCCGTCCCCCCAATCGACGCCGCGAGCGATGTCCGGCCGCTTTTGACGTTGTACTCGCTTTCGAAGACAACCTGGGGCAAGCCGACGATGTTCTGGGTCTCTACTTTAAGCCGGCCCAGGCCGTCGTAGTCGTACTCGTAGTATCCAGCTTCGTCACCAGCAAACTCCAGCTGCCCCGCAGGGTCATATTCGTACTCCAAGACATTATAAGTGTCGCCGCTCGTCAGTCGGCTGGTATCGCCTGTCAACTCCGGCACATTGACGCCGGCGAGCGAGCCTTGAAATTCAACCAAATATACATCGCCATAACCGACGGTGACGGCCACGTCGTCGATGTTCGACAGGGCTTCCAATGCCGACTCGACTTCGCTGGTGGTCGCGTTCCAGGCAATGGGCGAGGTCGTCTGGCCATCGAAGGTGAGTGTATAAGTACCACCCGCCGTAATGCCGAAGTAGAACTGTTGCACCTCGTTGGTGGTGCTCCCCTCGGCGGTGGTTGTTTTGACATCAGACACAGGGCTGGAATCGTTGGCAACAATAGAGACGACGCTGATGTCAAGTTGCTGGATGTCGGTTCCTGACAAGGCTCCGATGAAAGTAACTTCCCACACCTGAGAGTACGAGTAGTCAACAATTTTGGAAACACTAACGTTGCCCGAACCGAACCCGCCCATCATGTTTTCGAGTTCGCTCTCGACGTCGCCGGGAGAAGCGTCCCAGTTAAAATTGTTAGTGCTATAGCTGCCATTGTGTGTCAGGTAGAACGAGCCCGTCACGTCCGCTGATGCAAGGAACCCGACATGCTGCACCTCGTCGGTTATTACAGGCTCAGATACGGTGTAGAAATACATCTGTGGAAACGCTGGCGTCCAGCCCACATAGCCCCACCACGTTTCATTGACGACTCGATTCATGTCGTCGTGCAGATAGGTGATGACCCGGCCCATGCGATCAGTGCGCTTCGTGAGATTCCCCACGTCGTCGTACTCAAAATACCGGCTCTTATTCAGCTCGTTCGTTTCCTTCGTCACGCGATCGAGAATGTCGTATTCCCACTTGGTTTCGTTGCCGACCGGGTCGGTCAGCGAAGTGAGGTTGCCGATCTTGTCGTAGGTGAAGGTCGTTTCGCCTGCGAGCGCATCTTTGGACTTGATTTGTCGGTGACGGGCGTCGTAGGTGTACGTCGTTTCGTTGTCGAGCGGGTCGATCACCTTGAGCAGGTTGCCGGCCAGGTCGTATTCGTATTCCGTCTCGGAGGCAGCAACGCCGCCGCCGCCGTCGGGATCGGGGGTGGTTACCAGAATCAGGCGGTCGAGATCGTCGTAGTCGTACGTCGTCGCCCGGCTCATCGGGTCGGTGACGGTTTTGAGATTGCCGACGAGGTCGTATTCGTACGAGGTGACCGAGCCCTCGTGGTCTTCTTCGATCAGCAGCCCCCAGGCGTTGCTGGTGCGGATCAGCTTGTCGCCGGCTTTGTCGGCGACCGTGACGAGCGACGACTTGCCGAGGTCCTCATAGGTGTAGGTCGTCTCCGGCTGCGTGGCGCCGCCACCGGGAGCGGGGTAAAGGACGCTGGCGATCCGTCCCATGTTGTCGTATTCGTACGTCGTCACGCGACCGAGGCCGTCGGTCTCCGTTTCGAGTTGACCGTCCTTGTAGTAGGAATAGGCCATCTCGTCGGTGTCGCCGACCTGATCCACCAGCCGGTGCAGCCGGTCGTAACCGAACGTCACGACTCTTCCCAGCGGGTCTTTGCTCTGCCACAGGTTCCCCGCGTCGTCGTAGCTGAAATACGAAGTCGCAGCGAGCGCCGTGCCGTAGGCCTCGGTCACTTGCGTGTTTTGGCCACGGCGATCGTAGATGTATTCCGTATCGCGCCCCGCGGGGTTGTTGACCATCGTGACCCGACCCGCGTCGTCGTACGTGAACGCCGTGACCGCCGACGTTTGGCTGCCCGTGCCGTCGGGATCCATTGCCCGAATCTGCTGAACGCGGTTGAGCGCGTCGTATCGCCATTCGGTGAAGTTGCCGAGCGCGTCAATCTCGGCGAGGATGTTCCCCACGTTGTCGTACGCAGTCCACAACTCCGGCCGACCCGCGCCGCTGGTTGGTTCGGGGAGCGTGACGAGATTTAAGCGGCCAAAACTGTCGTAGCTGTAGTTGGTCGTGCGGCCGAGGCGATCGGTGTAGTTGAGAAGTTCGCCGCCTGCGTTGTAGACGGATTTGTCGTCAAGCTTGGATCCGATCACACCGTCGGTTTCCGGCAGCGTCGTCGAAATCAGCCTGCCGGACGCGTCGTATTCGTAGCTGGTGGTGGCGGTGAAATCCTCTTCGTCTTCGGTCATGGGATCAAAGACGCCGATCACGCTCCGCTCAATGATTTCGCCGAAGCCGTTGTACTTCAGCTCTTCCTGCGTGTCGTTCGGATACTTTGTCAGCACCAGCCGATCGGCTTCGTCGTATTCGAACGCCGTGACCCGTTCGAGCGGATCGGTGATCTTCGTGAGATTGCCGTTCTCGTCGTATTCATAAACAGTGACCGGCGCGTCGGTGGGATTGGCACCGACCGGAATGGGCTGCGTGACTTCGATCAGCCGGTCCTTGCTGTCGTACTTGTACGAAGTGACGTAATCGAGCGGATCGGTGACCGACGTGAGGTTGCCGACGGCGTCGTAGGCGTACTCCGTCACGGGCCCGTCGAGGCTGGGGTTGGACGGATGAGCTTCGATCATCTTGATCTTGCGATCGAGGTTGTCGTATTCGAACTCGGTCCGAACGCCGAGCGGATCGACGACGGCGGTAACGTTGCCGGCCGTGTCGTACTCGTAGCTGGTAGTGGCTTCGTCCGCCAGGCCGTCGGCTTCGGTCACCGACAGCAGCCGGCCGAAGTCGGGATCGGCGGTGTTGGTTTCGTACGCGTAGGTGGTGATCCGTCCGAGCGGATCGGTCGCCGTGAGGAGCAGACCGTTCGGCAGATCGGCCAAGGCGCCTTTGTCGGCCGCAGACGTATAGGTGTAAGTGGTGGTGACGTTGGGATCGTAGGCGTTCTGGTAGTTGATGAATCCGATGTAGTCGAGCGCGTCGAGATAGCCGTCGCCGTTGACGTCGCGAAACTTGCCGTCGCCCGCTCCGCTGACCGGCCCCGGAGTTTCGGTGTTGAGCCAGTTCACGAAAATGACCTGGTCGATCGCGGTGAGGCGGCGATCGCCGTCGACGTCGTAGATGTTGTACGGATTTCGCTGCAGCTGATTGGGAGTGCTCGGCGGGAGCGGCGGCAGCGAACGATCGGTGAGCAATTTGGTTTCGCTCAGCTGGTTTCCCTGGGCATCGGTCTTGAATTCGGTGACTCGGTCGAGCTCGTCGGTGAACTTGGAGGGCTGTTTCGAAGCGGGATCATACTCCCAATGCCGATCGGAGTGGTCGGGGTTGCTGCTGCGCGTGAGCTGGCCGTCGGCGTTGTATTCGTTCGTGGTAACGCGATCGGGATCGCCGCCTTTACCCTTCTGCGTAACGCGCACCGGCAGACCGTCCGCATTCCGCTCGGTGATGGTGGTGTCGCCTTCGGAAGTGACGTACTCGGTCTGATTGCCGTAATCGTCGGTGCGCACCTTGGCTGTGTGCGTGCGCCCGTCCTCCAGCGTGGCCCAGAGATCTTCGATCTTGAGCGGATTTTGCAGCGACCCCGTTTTCCCCTGTTTGAGTCCTAGCGTAGCCAGAACAGAGAACTTGCGATCGGTCTCGTCCGTAACGGTGATTTGGTCGACTCGACCGAAATCGTCGTAAGAGTAAGTGGTGGATCGTTCGAGCGGATCTTCATGCTCGATGAGTCTGCCGTCGCCATCGTAAGCAAATGACTGAGTGGGTGCGGCGAGCGGGCCGCCGTCATCGGGATCGGGATGCTCGACGCCGGTGATGAGATTGCCCGTGTAGGTATACGTAGTTTCCCGCCCGAACTGAGTTACCGAGTCCAGTTTGCCGGACGCATACTTGTATTCCGTGCCGCGGCCGAAGATATCGACAATCTTCGAGATTTCATCGACCTTCGAATCGCCATCGGCATCGGTGTATTCGTAACGCGTTGGATTCCAGTTGCGATCGAGTCGCAGAATGAGCATGCCGCTCGAATTGAAGACATCGACCTCGCCCGTGGGCTGGGTTAGATGGTAGTTGCCACCCACTGCTGCCAGGTTGGCAAATGTTCCATCAGGAGTGATGAAGCTGCCGCCGGATTTGGCATACCAGCGAGCCAAGCCATTGCCGTAGATCAGCGCGGCGCCCTGGTGCGAGCCAGAGGTAGTGAGTGCCAACCGGCTGAGCTCGGGCAAATACCAACGGGGACCGAACGCGCTTTCCGATTCCTTGTCGAGGATGTAAGTGAAGCCAGTCTTGTTGCGAGTCGTGTCGCCGTCGTCGTAGTACGCCTTGACCTCGATCTCCAGCGGATAGCCGGCCGAGGTGCTCTTGCCGGAAAGGTCGATCTCCTGGGTGAAGACCAGCCAACCAGAGTCGCCGGCCGTGATGCCTTGGTACGAGACTGGCGACAGCCAGCTGCCGTCGATCTTCAACCGCACATCGACGCTCTCTAGCAATCGCGAAGTATCGAACTGCGCGGCGACATTGACCACGCCTTGCGAGCTCAACGGACCATCGCCGCGGTAGATCGGCTGCATCGTGCCGACGGCCACGATCGGATCGCCATCCTTGGCGTCGATGGGCACTTGGCCACAGCAATTACATGCGCATACATACGTCGTGTGCTCAAGGATCAAATCCAAGTCGCCGTCCGGATTGTCACGGTCAACGATGGTGCCGAGACCGGTATCGTCGACGATCTTTGCTCCAGTCGAAGGACTGCTCAGAATGACGTCGTAGAACTCATCGCCTTCCAGATAGACGGAGTCTGCACGAACCTGAACGGCGATGGTTTGAGTTGAGCCGCTTGCATTCGCAGGAAACGAAACCGTTCCGCTGCCAGCGTAGTAGTCGGAATTCGCGGTCGTTGCTGTATCGTCCTGAGTAGTCCAGTTGACGGTTACGGCTGTGCCTGAGCCGGATGCAGTAACGGTAAAAATTGCTTCCACGTACCCGTTTTTTGGCTCCGTGACTTTGACGTCGTCAATTCGAATCTCACGAAGCGGAGTGACGTCGTAGATGGTGGCCGCTGCGTAGTAATTGCCTGGCACTGCGTTGCCGACTATGCTTGTGATGACAGCGCCAAATTGCTCTTCCGGCTCACCGAATATTCCGTCGAGCAATGTTGGAACAGTAAAGGTATCGGACGTATTCGACGAGCTTAACGTTACCGAACCCGAACTTCTCGTGTAGTCGCCGTCAAGACCTCCGGGACGGCTGGCAACAGCAGTGACATCGACAGTACCCCAGTAAACCGTCACGGGAGTAGTGACACCACTGATCGAGATGGTAAATGTCGCGTTATTTCCCTCCGCAACCGCAGCACCGGGGCCTGTGATCGTCACGACGGGCAGGGATGGCGGGGTGGAATCCGCATCTACAATAATTGTGGTGGCGCTCGCTGGGCCTTGAATCTCGTAATCTTCGATAGAGGCGAGAATCTCAATGGTGACATTCTCACCATTGTCTCGAATCGCATCGTCGATGGCTGTAATGTCGATCGTAACCGACGATTCATTGGCTTCGATCTCGATGGTGTCACTGATTCGCGTATTCGCCCCAAATGCAACGTTCGAAGTGTAGTCAGTTGCTCCGCTTTCGTAGTTGGCCAGCCCCGATACTCGATAGCTAACAATCAAGGGTTCAGTGGTCGGCCCGGTTCTAGTGATCGTGAAAGTGGTCGTGTCTTCCATCTCTTCACTAATCGACGGATCCGCCACACCGATTGATACACTCGGTCTGTGCTCAACGAGGATCGTCTCGGCGACATTCCCATCACCTGGTACATAGGTTGGCTGTGAAGCGCATGTCAGATCGGCGGTGGTTTCGACTTCGACGAGTAACCGTTCACGCTCTGGTGAGTGATGGGGCAGTTTGATGGTCGAGGTGGGCG
>CAYMWL010000131.1:0-9602 GCA_964394305.1 uncultured Pirellulaceae bacterium | reverse complement strand
TAGCTGCCAAAAGTCACGTGGTGAATAATTTAACAGTGTTAAGTGAGCCATTCGCTTGTTTGGCGCTAGTTCTTGGTCGCGCCGGAGGCCATTTATTCAACAAACAGGATGGGATTTTGGCTGCTTGCGACGCGAACTTACGTCGATATGGCAGGCTTCGAAGTTGGGTGCATTTGGCCCGACCACAAGTGCTGCCGACATTCTGGAAAGGTCGCCCACCTTGCCTTGACAGGGTCTGCAGGATTGGTAGGTTATTGGATTCCCCAGGAACGAATAGATTCCCTGGCAGGTTTCGTAAGCGTAAATCAGAAACGTACCGCAGTATGCCCACGATTAACCAACTGGTCCGCAAACCACGCCGCCAGAAGCGCGTGTTCAGCAAGTCGCCCGTGCTCGAGAAGAACCCCTTCAAGCAGGGCGTCTGCTTGATCGTTCGCACAATGACTCCGAAGAAGCCGAACTCGGCTCTGCGGAAGATCACCCGCGTGCGTCTCAGCACTGGCCGCGAAGTGACCGTGTACATTCCGGGCGAAGGCCACAACCTGCAAGAACACTCGATCGTGCTCGTGCGTGGTGGTCGTATTCGCGATTTGCCGGGTGTGCGCTATCACGTCGTCCGCGGCGTCCGCGATACACTGGGCGTCACCGGCCGTAAGCAAGCCCGTAGTAAGTACGGGGCCAAGGGCTCCTAGGCCCTGTAGCAGCTGTTGCTGCTTTACCGATCAAACTCACCGCTGCGGTATTGGCCGTGGCGGATTGCTTCAAATCAAGTTCACCGCTTTCGTTTTCGGATTTAGTATGGGCAGAATCACCGCCAGTGCGACTACGTTGAAGCCGGATCCTCGCTACAAGTCGATCCTGGCTGGCAAGTTCATCAACTGCTTGATGTACAGCGGCAAGAAGAGCGTCGCCCAGGTGCTGTTCTATGCAGCCCTCGATTACATCAAGGAAAAGATTCCGGATCGCGAACCGATCGAAGTGTTTCACACTGCGGTCGAAAACGTGAAGCCGTACATCGAAGTTCGCAGCCGCCGCGTCGGTGGTGCTGCTTACCAGGTGCCGATGCAAGTGAATCGCAATCGTCAGCAATCGCTGGCCATTCGCTGGATTCTGCTCGCCTGCCGCGAGAAGAAGGGTCGTCCGATGTATCTGAAGTTGGCCGACGAGTTGATCGCTGCTTACAATAAAGAAGGCGTCGCCTTCACCAAGCGCGAAAACGTGCACCGCATGGCCGACGCCAACAAGGCGTTCGCTCACTTCGCCTGGTAGTTTTTCGATATAACTAAAGCCGCGGTGCCCAAAACACATCGCGGCTTTTTCGTGCGCAAATTTAAGTTCAAAGTTCGTAGTTCGAAGTCGCAAATCACATGTCCTCTCGCTCGCTAGAAAAACTTCGCAACATCGGCATCATTGCCCACATCGACGCGGGCAAGACGACGGTGACCGAACGAATGCTATTCCTCAGCGGCGCCAAGCATCGCGTGGGCAAGGTCGACGACGGCACCACCGAAACCGATAGCGACGCCGAAGAGCAGGAGCGCGGCATCACGATCTATGCCGCGTGCGTGACGTTCAATTGGAAAGATATCGTCGTCAACCTGATTGATACGCCCGGGCACGTCGATTTCACCGCCGAGGTGGAACGCTGCTTGCGCGTGCTCGACGGCGCTGTCGTGGTCTTCAGCGCTCGAGAAGGTGTGGAAGCGCAGAGCGAAACCGTTTGGCGGCAGGCCGATCGCTACAAAGTGCCGCGGATCTGTTTCATCAATAAGCTCGACCGCGAAGGAGCAAACTTCGAAGCAGTTCTGGGCCAAATCACCGAGCGATTGCACGGCAATCCGGTCGTCATCGAAATTCCAGTGGGGCAAGGACCCGCGCACGTAAGCAATCCGTTCCGCGGCATCATCGATCTGATCGAGATGAAGTTTCTCACGTTCCCCACCGACGCCAGCAGCCGCGAAGTGAACATCGGTGAGATTCCTGAAGACATGCAGCTCGACGCAGCGGCCTGGCGCGAACAGTTGTTGGAAAAGCTGTATAGCTACAGCAATGAAATGATGAGCCTCGCGCTCGAGGAGAAACCGATTTCGAACGATCTCATCCGCCAGACGCTGCGCGAAGCGACGCTCTCGATGCAGATTCAACCGGTGCTCTGCGGCAGCGCGTTGCATGGCATTGGCGTGCAGCCGGTGCTTGATGCGGTGCAATACTATCTGCCCAGCCCCGCCGAAATGCCGCCTGTCGAGGGGGAAGCCGTGGGGGACAAAAAAAAGAAAACGCCCGGGCCGGAAAAGCGCAAGCCATCGCCCGATGAACCCTTCTGCGGTCTGGTTTTCAAAGTATTGCCAGCCAAGACCGGCGACATGCACTGGGTGCGCGTTTATTCTGGCGTGCTGAAATCGAATTCGCGCATGCTGAACCCCGGCAAGGACCTGAAAGAGAACGTCGCGCAGCTGTGGCACATTCATGCGACTCGCAAAGAAGAGCAAGTGGATGAAGCGCGTGCGGGCGATATTGTCGGCGTGATCGGCCTGCGGCAATCGATCACCGGTGACACGATCTGCGACACGCGCGAGCCAATCCTGCTGGAGACAATCAAGTTCCCCGAGACGGTCATTTCGATGGCCATTGAGCCCGAGAACAGCACCGAGCGGAAGAAGCTGAACGACACGCTCGACATGCTCAAGCGGCAGGATCCGACGCTGTCGGTCATCTCCGGCGAAACCGGCCAGACACTGATCAGTGGCATGGGCGAATTGCATTTGGAAGTCATGAAGAACCGCTTGCTGCGTGACTTCGCGCTCAACATCAAGTTCCACAAGCCGCAGGTCAGTTATCGCGAGTCAATCGATCACGCGGTGGAAGTGGTTGGCGAATGCAATCGCTTGATCGCCGGCAAGCAGTTGTTCGCGAAAGTCCGCTTGAAAATGGAACCGGTCACTGGAGCTGCTTCTCCCGTGACAGTGCTGAATTTCAATCCGGTCGATGGTGTGCCAGCGGAATTGATGACTGCGGCCGTCGATGAACTGAAGGCGAAAGGCGAAGGGGGCGGATTGATCGCGGGCTTTCCGCTGATCAAGATTCGCGTGAGCGTACTGGGCGGCGAATGGAACCCTGAACAGACCGACAATATCGCCATGAAGATCGCCGCAGCCGATGCCTTCGACAAGGGGCTCGAACAAGGAGGCCGCGTGCTGCTCGAGCCGATCATGAAGCTCGACATCGTCACGCCAGACGACTATCACGGTGACTTCGTCGGCGATCTGCAACGCCGCCGCGCGATCATCGCCCGCACCGACAACCGCGGCACGTTGACCACGATCGAAGCCCACGCGCCGCTGAAAGAACTCTTCGGCTACTCCTCCGCGATGCGCAGCCTCAGCCAAGGTCGCGCCAGTTGCTCGATGGAACCGCTGATGTATAGCCCCGCGCCGCCGGAAGTGGTGAAGACGTTTGAGATGTAATCGGGCTGGCCATGCTTGCGGTTGCTAGCGGTGGCCGGAACGTGGCTGCCAACAAATTTCATTGCTTGCACTCCTCTCCTTCTGTCGATAGTATGAACGCACGCAGGGGCTCTGCTGGCAACAACTCGCAAATTCTCTTTTTGCCGTTGCTGGCTGTCGGAATAGAGAGTTTGAGGTAGCCCCCAATGTCCCGTTCTTTTTCAGGATGGCTGCTGCGCCATTCGCTTGCTGTCATTGGCTGTATCGTTTCCTTGCTTGGCGCTTCGCCAGCCGCAGCCTTCAATCCCGTTCAAGATTCGCAGGGCAATGTACAAGGAACCGATGTTTTTGCCGCGGTGGAAGCGGGCGATCTGGAAGTGGGAGTCGTGCCGCAGAGCGAGCGCCGCGTAACGATTCAGTTGAAAAACAAAACCGAGCGTCCGCTCACGATTCAATTGCCGCCCGCGCTCGGCGCAGTTCCTATACTGGCCCAGCAGCCGGGTTTGTTTGGCTTTCCGAACCCCGGCGGCCAAAACCAGAATCAGCAGCAAGCGCCGCAGCAACTGGGCCTCGGCATAAATGGCGGCAACCGCGGAGGCAATAACAATGGCGGCGGCAACTTGTTCGGCGGCATGTTCAACATTCCCGCGGGTCGCGCCATCAAGATCAAAGCCGATGCCGTGTGCCTCGAGTACGGCAAGCCGAGTCCCGATGCGCGGATGAAGTACCAACTCAAACCGCTCGCGGAAGTGTGCGACAAGCCAGAGCTCGCCGCGGTTCTCACTTCGCTGGGCAAGGATCAAATGGATCAACGAACTGCACAAGCCGCGGCCTGGCATTTGACGGACGATTTGTCCTTCAGCAAATTAGCCGGCCTGCTGCGGCGCGAAGTCGGTGGCACGAAGGAATATCAGTTCACCCCTGATCAAGTCGCGTCTGCACAGGGATTTTTGGACAAACTACCTGCTAAGAAGCCGCCCCATAACACTTCCCCGAAGGTCGCAAGCTCGCGCTAACCAGCACTCGCTTGCCGCAATCACCCGGCGCACGGTTCTCCCCAAGATTGCCCTGAAAGACTACGATCAGGGCTATCACAGACGGGATAATTCGAGGGCATCATTGCGAAACGAGTGATTCATGGCGAGCGAGTTTCTGGAAAAACTGTTTGGACTCAGCGGGCAAACGGCCGTTGTCATCGGCGGCACGGGTGTGCTCGGCGGCGCGCTCGCGGAAGGCCTGGCCGCTGCGGGAGCGGTGGTGGTTGTCGCCGGCAGATCGCAAGAGCGGGGCAGCGAACGAGTGGCTGCCATCGAACAAGCGGGCGGCCGCGCGATCTTTTTGGAAGTGAATGCCGACCAGCGCGAGTCGGTGCAGCAGTTACTCCGCGGCACGCTCACCCGGTTCGGCAATGTCGACATGCTGGTCAATTGCGCGGGGACCAACAGCGCGGTCCCCTATGCTGAAATCACCGACGAGCAATGGAACTCGGTGATCACTAGCCAACTCTATACAACGCATTTGGGTTGCCAGGTCTTTGCGCCGCACATGGCGACTCAGGAGAATGGCGGCAGCATTCTGAATATCGGCAGCGTCACTTCGCATTTGCCGCTTTCGCGGGTCTTTGCTTATTCCGCGGCGAAGGCTGCCGTCATCAACTTGACCAAAAACCTCGCCCGCGAATTTGCGATGCAAAAAGTGCGGGTCAACGCGCTCTGCCCCGGCTTCTTTCCCGCCGAACAGAACCGCAAGATTCTCGACGCTCAGCGTGTCGAAAACATTCTTCGCCAAACGCCGATGGCCCGCTTTGGCGAACCGCAGGAGTTGGTCGCGGCGGCCATCCTGCTCCTCTCTCGCCGCGGCGGCTCGTTCATCACCGGCGAAGATTTGTACGTCGATGGCGGTTTTACTTCCATGCGATTTTAGAATTGGAACTGAAGAAAGTTTCCCATGCCGAACACGGTCGTGATCTTTGGCGCCTCAGGCGATCTCACCAGCCGCAAACTGATTCCCGCACTTTACCTGTTGCATCAAAAAGGAAGGCTGCCGAAAGATACTCGCGTGGTTGGCGTTTCGCGGACGCCCTTCTCGCACGACGCCTGGCGGGCGGAACTCGCGACGACGACCGAAAAGTTCTGCGGCAAGGAATTTGACGCAGGGAAGTGGCTGTCGTTTGCGAGCAACCTTTTTTATCACCGCGGCGACATCGATGATGCCGCGAGTTTTCAATCGCTGAGAACATTCCTCGAAACCGAAGTCGAGCAGAATGCCCCGTCGAGCCGGTTGTACTACTTGTCGACCAGTCCCACGCTGTATGAAATGGCCATCGGCCAACTCGGCGCCGCCGACATGGCCGAGGAGTCGAAAGGCGTGCGGCGAATCATCATCGAAAAGCCGTTCGGCACGAACCTGGTGACTGCCAAGTCGCTGAATGTGGCAACGCACAAAGTGTTTCACGAAAAGCAGGTCTATCGTATCGATCACTACCTGGGCAAAGAGACCGTGCAGAATCTGCTCGTGCTGCGCTTTGCCAATTCCATCTTCGAGCCGATCTGGAATCGCAACTACATCGATCACGTGCAAATCACGGTGGCCGAGGAAGTGGAGGTCGGCAGCCGCGGCGGCTATTACGACAAGAGCGGCGTGCTCCGCGACATGTTTCAGAATCATATTCTGCAACTGCTGATGATCACCGCGATGGAAGCTCCGGCCCGCTACCAGGCCGATTTCATCCGCGACGAAAAGGTGAAAGTGCTTCGCTCCATCCGTGCGATGAGCGGCGCCGACTTTGCGCACAACACTTTTCGCGGCCAGTACGAAGGCTATCGGCAAGCGAAAGACGTCCCGGCCGAAAGCAATACCGCGACCTTCGCCGCGCTCAAACTGAACGTCGACAATTGGCGGTGGAACAAAGTGCCGTTTTATCTCCGCAGCGGCAAGGCGATGAGCTGCCGCACTTCGCAGATTGTCATTCAATTCAAAGAACCACCGCAATTGCTCTTTGGCGATGGCCCGCGGGCCAACCTCGACGCCAACCGACTGGTGATTCAGATTCAGCCTGCCGAAGGGATTCAGCTGCACTTTCAAACCAAGGTGCCCGACGCGGGCATGAAACTGCGGATGACCGATTTGAACTTCAGCTTTCAGCGCGAGTTTACCGGCGCGATGCCGGATGCTTACCAGCGGCTGATACTCGATGCACTCAACGGTGATGCGAGCCTGTTTGCCCGCAGCGACGAAGTGGAACTGGCGTGGGGAATTATCGATCCGATTCTCGCGGCCTGGGAAAGCCCCGCGGCACCGCCTCTAGAGTTTTATCCACCGGGCCAATGGGGCCCCGATCAAGCGGACGAATGGATGCGGCAGCAAAGCCGCAGTTGGTTCGACGTCTGCCCAGTGCTGCATTAACAGCCTGCGGGTAGCCATTCGGTGTCGTTGCTGGCGGGACGCTAGCAACGTTCCTCGGCTTACGCCTCGGGCTTCTTTTTCGTTGAATCGCGCAACCAGCTAGTGCTTCTTCTTCCCCGGCACAAAGCCATACGCAAAGCATCCCATCATGATGATCCAGAACGACATGCATTCGGGACGGCGGAGGTCGTGGAAATTGAGGAGGTGAGGAATGTGATGCTCGTGGTAATACTTCAGTTCTTCCTCGGCCTTCACCAAAGCAGCCTTCGCCTGCTCCTGCTGATTGCCAGCCTTTTCCAAAGCTTCTTGCGCGTTCTCCACGGCATCTTCCAGCACTTCTTCTTCCGGCTTGAGTTTGAGCGGATAGCTCTCTTCCAGCCAATGTTCGTACTTGTGAACCTTTTCTCGCCGTGATTTTTCGATCGCAACAAAGGTTGGTTTGGCGCTCCCGAGCCAACCTTCGGCAAAGTGTTTGTTGAAACTCCAATCGCTATTGGCTGTCCAGTCGGCGAGCAACTTCAAGCCGATGACAACCACGAGCAAATACGCGGACATTTCGAAGCGCGGGAATCTTTCGAGCAAGCGAATAAAAATCGCCGCGGCAAAACGCATTAACACCACGCCGATGATGCCGCCCGTAATCACCACCCAAAGCTTTTCGACATGGCTGCCGGCAAGCGCCATCGCCGCCAGGATCGAGTCGACAGCAAACGCAATGTCGGTTAGTTCGATGACAAGCACCGTCGGCCAAAACGCAGCACCCACCATCGATTTGCCCGCGGGGGCAACAGGGAGCGGCGACCGCTGTTCGATTTCTTCCTCTTCACGCTTGCCCGTAACGGGCTGGTGCGTTTCCTCATCGATGATAATCGGATGGCCGTGCTCATCGAGCTGGATATCGTCGTGGCCTTCGTGTTTCGATTCGAAGAAGAGATGTTTGACCGCGATGTAGACGAGATAAGCGCCGCCGATGAACTTCACAAAGGGCAGCTGCAGCAGCAAGCTGGCCGTGCAGATCGCAATCACGCGAAATACAAACGCGCCGATCAAACCATAGCTCAAAGCCCGCGCTCGCTGATGCGCCGGCAAGCGTTTGGCCAACAAACCGAGCACCAGCGCGTTGTCGATCGAGAGGACGCCTTCGAGCAGCACGAGCAGGCCAACAACGGCCAGGTCGGAAGCTTCCACCTTCTGACCCAAAAATTCAATCAGGCCCAGTGGTAAGCAATCCAGCAGCGGGATGAAATTCATGAAACATCATGCAAAGGAGGGAGTCGCCAGCCGCAAAACCAGGCGGCCGGCGAATTAAACATCATACCTTAAGCGTCGTAACCGAGGTTAGGCTGAAGCCAGCGTTCGACCTCGGCGAGAGGCATTTTTTTCCGACGAGCATAGTCTTCGACCTGGTCCCGCGTCATGCGGTCGACCGCGAAGTAGCGAGCTTCGGGATGTGCGAAATACAGGCCGCTGACGCTAGCGGCGGGCCACATCGCAAACGACTCGGTCAGTTTGACGCCGGCGTTTTCTTCGGCCTGGAGCAGGTCGAACAAGATCCGCTTTTCCGTGTGATCGGGCTGCGACGGATAACCCGGCGCCGGCCGAATGCCACGATAGTCTTCGTCGATTAACGCATCATTGGAAAACGCTCCGACTTGTTCGTAGCCCCAGTCCTGCCGCGCTTGCTCGTGCAGCATTTCGGCCAGCGCTTCGGCCAGCCGATCGGCAAGGGCTTTGGTCATGATCGAGTTGTAATCATCATGCTGCTTGACGAATTCGTTGGCCATTTCGTCGCAGCCTAAACCGGCTGTCACCGCAAACGCGCCAAGGTAATCCTCCCGGCCGCGACCAAGCGGCGCGATGTAATCGGCCAGCGCGCGGAAGTTGTCCTGCCCTTGTCGCTGCCATTGTTGACGCAACGTGTGGAAGCGAGTCAATTCCTTGCTGCGCGATTCGTCCGTGAAGAGCACAATGTCGTCGCCGTCGCTATTCGCGGGCCAGAAACCATAGACAGCGTTCGCAACAAGCTGCTGCTTGTCGACGATCGACTTCAGTAGTTCCTGAGCGTCCTTGAAGAGCGCTCTCGCGTGCGGCCCGACCGTCAGATCGTCGAAAATCCGCGGATACTTCCCTTTCAACTCCCAGGTTTGAAAGAACGGCGACCAATCGACGTAGGGAACAATCTTCGCGAGCGGAATGTTCTTCAGCACTCGTGTGCCGGTGAACGACGGCTTGTCGATGCGCACCGTTTGCCAGTCGGTGGTGAATTTCTTCGCTCGCGCTTCTTCGAGAGGCACCAGCTTTTGCTGGCGATTGGAATAAGAGTGCACCAACTGCCGCTGCAATTCCTTGTTTTCCGCTTCGATCGCTGGCCGCGAATCGGGATTCAGCAGCCGTTCGACAACGCCGACCGAGCGCGATGCATCGAGCACGTGCACGACGGGCTGTTGATACTGCGGCGCGATCTTCACGGCCGTGTGCTTCGCGCTGGTCGTCGCGCCGCCGATGAGCAATGGCAGCGTCATGCCGCGGCGTTGCATTTCGCGAGCCACGTAGGTCATCTCATCGAGGCTCGGTGTGATCAGCCCGGACAGGCCGATGATGTCGCAACTTTCTTTGATTGCCGTATCGAGAATCTTCTCGGCCGGCACCATCACGCCCAGGTCAATCACTTCGTAGTTGTTGCAGCCGAGCACGACAGCAACGATGTTCTTGCCGATATCGTGCACGTCGCCCTTCACCGTGGCGATCAACATC
>CAYMWL010000130.1:0-10350 GCA_964394305.1 uncultured Pirellulaceae bacterium | reverse complement strand
AGCGAAGCATGGACATCCATCCGTGTTAATTCGAACTGTCAGGCTGAAGTATAGCGAAGTTCTGCAGATTCGCCTCCGTCGCTCGCCAGCTCCGAATCTGCAGCGGCGGGCCATGCAATTGGATTGAAACGCAGAAATCTACGCGCAGCCCTTGGCTGCCAAGAACGCTGCTGCCATTCGGTGCAAGCTGCTACCAAATCAGCGGGATAGTAAATGACAGTGCGAATAAATTAGTAGTCGGCAATCGAGCCATCCGGCAAACGGCCACGTGTCGGCCATTCCGGCGGCGAGGGTTGTTTGGCGAGTTCTTCGAGCACCTTCTCGTCCACTTCGCAACCGATGCCGGGTTCGGTGGGTAGCGACGCGTAGCCATCCTTGTCTAGCGACCACGATTTCTTCACCAGCCCGGTCGGCGTGATGCTGGGATAGTATTCGTGAATCAAGAAGAATGGAATCGCCGCGCTGCAGTGCAAGCTGGCCGTTACGCCTAAATCCGTCGTCACACAATGCGGAGCCAGTGGCACGTGATACGCTTCGCCGAGGATGGCAATCTTGCGCATCTGCGAGATGCCGCCGGTATGAGCACAATCGATTTGCAGAATGTCAGCGCAACCTTCCTGCAGATAGGGAATCACTTCCCAAATGGTGCGAGCCTGCTCGCCGACCGCGAGTGGGATGTTGATGTGCTTCTTCAGTCGCTTGAAGACTTCAATGTTCCCCGGCACTGCGGGCTCTTCGATGTAGAGCAAGTCATACGCTTTCACCGCCGCGGCCAGCTGCAGCAAAAACGGCGGCGGCAGAGCGCAGTGAGCGTCGAACATCACGAGCCCATCGGGGCCCACTTGCTTGCGGGCGTTTTCGATGTTCTTGACGATTCCTTCGATCTGCGCGGGAGTGCCTGAGAAGGGCTGAGATCCAGCGCCGACTTTCGTGGCTTTCGCCGACGGATACATTCGCACTTTGTCGCGCGTCGGGCCGCCCAAAAGGCGATAAACAGGCACCCCCCAGAGTTTGCCGGTGATGTCCCACAGGGCCATATCGATGCCGGCGAGCGTGTGTGTCATGAACGGCCCGCCGCGCATGTCGCGATGCGAACGATAGATCTTCTGCCACAGGTGCTCAATGCGAGTCGGGTTTTCGCCGTCTAGCAATTCGAAGAGCGACTTCACCAACGCGGTCGCCACGTACGGTTCAAGTTGATCGATCTCGCCCCAGCCCGTCACGCCGTGATTGGTTTCGACCTTGAGGAATACTTTCCGCTTTACGGGCGTCGGCGTGATTCGCGTGATTTTGATCGTCGATGTCTTGTCGGCAACTTGCGCAGCAGGATTGTTGTCGGCTTGAGCGCCAAGCGCGGCATTCATGTTGCCGCGAAAAGCGTTGAAGGCGAATGCGCCCGCGGCTGCAGCGCCCAGCGAAGTGAGGATGTCTCGGCGGTTGGTCATGGTTGTGCGTGCTCTCGATTTAATAATCTGCGATCGAACCATCTTTCAGTTTCTGCCCCGGCCACTTATACGACTGCGGCTTTTTGCCCGCTTCTTCAAGCGCCGCTTCGTCAACATCGACTCCGAGCCCCGGCCCGGTCGGCAAAGCAGCGTAACCGTCTTTATCCACCGACCAATCAATCCGCAGGATCGAGCCAGGATTGAAGCCCTTGTTGTCGGGATAAAACTCATGGATCAGCAAAAACGGAATCGACGCCGCGACTTGAATGCTCGCGGAAATGCCGAGGCTGCTCGCGGTGCAATGCGGCGCGAGCGGCACGTGAAAGGCCTCCGCCAGGATGGCCACTTTCTTCATCGACGTGATGCCGCCGCCATGGCAGCAGTCGGGCTGCAGCACATCGAGGCACCCCCCCTGTAGATAGGGAATCATCTCGTAGATGTAACGGTCCCGCTCGCCAGCCGCGAGCGGAATGCTGATTTGCTCTTTCAGCCGTTTGAAGACTTCGATGTTCCCCGGCACCGCGGGCTCTTCGATAAAAAGCACGTCGTACGGCTTGAGGGCCGATGCAATTTGTATGAGCGAAGCGGGAGGAACGGCCGAATGGGCATCGAGCATCACGGCGCCGCTGGGTCCGACCGTCTCGCGAGCCTGCGCGACGCGCTTCACAACGGCTTCGACTTCAAGCGGATTCGTGCTGTGTTCCAGTGGATAACACGGAATTTTGCGGGCCTGCGGCGTGTGATACACACGGATGCGATCGCGCGTCGGACCGCCGAGCAAGCGATAGATCGGCACGTTGTGCAACTTGCCGACGATATCCCATAGGGCCATGTCGATCGCCGCCAGCGTGTGCATCATTAGCGCGCCGCCGCGCATGTTGCGATGCGAACGATAAACCTTTTGCCAGAGGTGCTCGATGCGCGTGGGATTTTCATCCTTGATCAATTCGAACAGCGATTGGACGAGCGGTTTGCTGACGCGCGGGTCCACGCCTTTGAGATCGCCCCAGCCGACGACGCCGTGATTGGTCTCGATTCGGATGAATACATTCGGATTGACCCACGTGGCCCGCAGGCCGGTGATTTTGAGCGTGGTGATGCGATCGGCAACATTGGCCGCAGGATTTTGCGCGGCGGAAGTAGTTTCGTTCAGCAACGCAGTCCCTGCGGCAAGCGCTGCCGCGGAGGCGAAGAGGTCACGGCGAGTTGGCATGGCAGGGAGAGTTGGCGGGAGGGAGGTGGGAATGAAATGACGCTAAACTTCATTCAGCGGTTCTTTCGCATCGCCGAATTCTTTCGGCCGATGCTGCATCTTGTCCATCATCGACAAATACAACCGGCACATCTGGCGGT
Source organism: uncultured Pirellulaceae bacterium (assembly GCA_964394305.1). Taxonomy (GTDB): domain Bacteria; phylum Planctomycetota; class Planctomycetia; order Pirellulales; family Pirellulaceae; genus Anatilimnocola. The sequence continues at coordinate 7,552 of CAYMWL010000130.1, read as the reverse complement.
TGGGCTGATCGCGGTAATTCAAAATCTTGCCGGTGGCGATCCGTCCGCCGCCGCGACCGACCATAACGACGGGCAACTGATCGGCGTTGTGGTTGCCGGTCATCATGCTGCTGCAGAACATGAGCATGCTGTTGTCGAGTGCGGTCCGCGTCCCTTCTCGAATACTGTCCAGCTTGCGGGCGATGTAGGCCAGTTGCTCGACGAAAAACTGATTCACCTTGAGCCAATCGGCCGTGTCGGAATGCGACAGTAGGTGGTGGATCATGTAGTCGACGCCGAGATGCGGGAACCGCAGCGACGAGTGATCGTTATTGAGCTTGAGCGTGGTGATGCGGGTCGTGTCGGTTTGAAAACCGAGCACGAGGATATCGCACATCAGCCGCATATGCTCCGCGATGTTCTGCGGAATGCCGTCCGCGGGCCGCGGCATGTTCGGCCTGTCGAGCGTCGACCGCCAGCCTTGCAGTTCGCCCTTCTTACCCGCGCCGGCGATGCGTTGTTCGACGTCGCGCACGGAGTCTAGATATTCTTCGAGCTTCCGCTGATCGCTCGTGCTGATTTGCCGGCGCAGATCGGTCGCATCGGCGAGCACGGCGTCGAGGACGCTCTTGTCACCCTTTTGCACTTCATCCTTGAAGAGTCGATCAAAAGCGAGCGCAGGGTAAAGTTCCAAGGGGGTCGGTGTTGTCGGCGAGGTCCAGGATATATGCGAGCTGTAGAGCATCGAATAATTTTTGTGGACCGACGGGTTCGACTTTTCGCAGCCCAGCACCAGGCTCGGCACTTTCGTCGAACGGCCATACGTTTGCGCGAGGAACTGATCGACACTGGTTCCCGAGCGAATGTCACCGCCGGATGCGAGCGGCGCACCGGAGAGCAAATTGCCCGTTTGCGAACTGTGGATGTTTCCCTTGAGAGCCTGTTCGTTGTAGAGCCCTTGAATAAACAGTGTCTTCTCGCGGAAGTCGTGCAGCGGCGCGAGAACCTGGCCGAGTTGCATCGCGGCCCCTTCCCCTTTTGCCCACCACTCTTTGCTGTGAAAGCCGTTGCCGGCGAAGAGGACGGCCAGGCGGACCGGCGCTTCGCTAGACTTTTCCGCGCCTGGTTTTTCATCACCCCAAACGTTGATCGATTCGAGCCATGGCAGAGCCATCGAGACGCCGAGGCCGCGCAGCATCGTGCGGCGGGAGAATTGGTGATCAGAGGACATATCTATTTCCTAGGGGAGAGTTCGTTTGATGTGCTCGCGGAACGTAAACGGCAGTTACTCTTCGACGACCATGTCTTTTCCTCGGATCTCGCGAAACTGCCGACTGAGGATAATCGTTTCGAGGGCAACGTTCATCCTATAGTCTTTCGCTTTCAGCTTGGACTGTATTTCCGTGAGGAGCGGTCCATCGGAAAGTTGCACGCTGCGACCGAGAGCATAACCAAGCAGCTTGCGACAGAACTGCCGGACAAAAGCATCGCGGCGAGTGTTCACGAGGTAATCACGCAGGCCGGGGAGGCCGCTGAACTTACTGCCGTCGATGGTGACGACGGCCGTGTCGATCGGGCGATTGCCGAGATCCTTGTCGCGACGGCCACCAATGGCATCGAAGTTCTCCAGCGAGAAGCCGAGCGGGTCAATCCGCTTATGACAGGGGGCGCACTTAGCATCGCTGCTGTGCTTGGCCACCAGTTCGCGAACACTCAGTTGCGCAGTGGCGGAATCTTCATCGGGCAACTGCGGCACGTCCTTTGGTGGGCGGGGCAGCCGTTCGCCGAGCAACACTTCGCTGATCCAGTTGCCGCGGAGAATGGGGCTCGTGCGCGATGCACCGGATTGTTTGGCAAGCGTCGTTGCCTGCGCAAGAATGCCGCCGCGGTCGAGCTTTTTGAGATCGGCCACACGCTGCCAATTCGGGCCGCTGACATTTGGAATGCCATAGTGCGCGGCGAGATCGCCGTTCACAAAGGTGTGATCCGCATCAAGGATGTCGAGCACTCTGCCGTTGTTTTGAAAGAGGTCGCTGAAGAAACGAATCGACTCTTCGTACATGGCTTCGCGGAGCGAATTGAACTTGGGAAAGTACCGCTCGCTCTTTTCATCGAGTTGATCGAAGTCATAAATGTGCAGCCATTGGCAGGCGAACTCGGTGGCCAGGCGGCGAATTTTGTCGCTCTTGAGCATTCGCTGCGATTGGGCCACAAGAATCTGCGGATCGCGCAACTTGCCAGCGTTGGCTGTCGCAAGCAGTTCTTCATCGGGCTGCGACGACCAGAGGAAATAGCTGAGGCGACTGGCGAGTTCCAGATCGGTAACTGGCTCCTGCTTGTTGCCAGGGACTGGTTTTTCGATTTTGTAGAGAAACGTTGGCGAAACCAGAACGCGAGCCAGCGTGAGGCGGACGGCATCTTCGTGTGGCAACTCCTGGGCACGCAGTTTTCCGTAGAGTTGACGAAGTTCCGTTTGCTCGGGCGGCAACAGCGGCCGACGATATGCTTTTGCAGCGAAGGCAAGGAGTGCGCTCAAGTGCGACGGTTCCGAATCAATCAGTTGCTGACGGTAGTCGGCCGCTCGTTTGGCGAACGGCTCACGGAGCGGTTCGAAGACCTTGGGATTGGCATCTTGCGTAGCGTATTGAATGAGTTGCTCGAGCGCATCGACGAGCGTGAGCGAATCCTGGCTGACGTAGTGCAACTCAGCCCAAAGCTTATCGAGCTTCTCGCGTTGCGCGTCGTCGAGCATCAGCCTGACCAAATGATCGTCTTCGCGATAGAAGAGCGTCAGCGTGACCACTTCGTCGACAGGCACGATCTTGGTGTAACACAAAGCTGCGGGAAACGACTCACGGAATGCTTGCAGTTCTGCTTCGATTCGCTGCTTTGCCGCGGAGTTGTCATTGACGAGGATCGGTGCGGAAACGGAAGTTTGCCGATTGTCGCCGGTCCAGGCGCCGCCTCCCACGACCGTCTTCGCTTCGGCAGGTTGCAAGCGAACACCGGCGCTTTTGCCGCTGACGATTTCGGCTTGTACGCTTCCTTCCTTGCCGGATGCGGGATCAAGTGTGGCGGTTGTGACCAATTCGCATCCGGCAACTAAAGCCGCAGGAAGACGAATCTCAAGAATCGAAGGAGCTCGCACGCACAGGCTGTTGGCGTCGATCGCTGTACCGTTCGGATGTTTGCCGAAAAGTTGCGGGTCGAGGCCATATTCGTTCTTGATCGACTCTGGGGTTGGCAGCGTGTTTGTTGTTGCTTTCTCACTCAACACGCTGCTGAGGAGTGGCCCGCTGAGCGAAGTGAGTTGCTGATGCAGGGCTAAGTCGGGACCGTCTTGGGCACCGGGCGGACTAGCTGAGAGCAGGACCTGAACGGCTGTTGCGAGCTTTTTCTTTTCGTCGAGGGTCGCGGCGGTTTGCCATCTCGCCAAGAGCGATCCGGCGGGAATGGTGGGACTAGTTGCCTGCGGTTTATCGGCTTCGGTGAAGAAATGCCAGACACCCTTATTACCCAGGCTGTCGTTATGCGGATTGCCCGCGAGGACGTTGCTCGAAATGTCTTTGGCCAGATTCCAAACGCGGTCTTTCTCGCCTGGCGAAGTCAGCTGCCAATCGAGGTTCGTTAAGTCGCAACTGTGATTGCCGTCGCGTGGGCCGATCGACAGCGTGATGACATCACCGATTTGCACTGCCACATCGTCGAATGGCCCGAACTTGCTTTCTTTCGCACCCTGGGCAGTGCCAGAAGCGAACTGACGGCGAGTGCTGCCGCGGCGATGTTCGAGCGTCCAATGCACGCCGTTGCCGCACTCGGGATGAGAATGCGTCACGGTTCCTTCGATTTTCAACTTGCCGCTGATCGGGCTTTGCCAGCCCACTACCGTGCGAAGCGTTGGCGATGGATGGACGACCACGCCGCGCGGCCGCATGTTGCCTGGGATCCGCACGTGTTGGTCGGATGAATTGGCAAGGAGTAACGGGGTTTGATTGCTTCCCCAGCCTTGCACAAATTTGTATTCGCCGGCGTTTTCGAGCTTCGCAGTAAAGTGCCCTTCAATCTTCGTCGCGCTGCCGCCGCCGATGCCGAGGTAGTTCAGCCAGGCTTGCAGCGGCGCGAGGTCAACTTCGTGTTTCTTGGCTAATTCAGCTGCATCGAATTTGCCGTCCGCGGCAGTTGCTTCGGCGCTTGCCTGCAGGTATTTCGTAGTCGCCGCGAGAATGCAAGTCCGCCGCGCGGCTAGTTCATGAGTCACCGCACGTACGTCGCGCAGGAGCAAATCGGGCCGACCTGTCGCGACGAGCCGTGGCTGTTGCCACAGCACAAAGTCTTGCTCATTGCCATCGCCTGCATCTCCCGCGACTAGCGACAGGATAATGTCTTCTCCGTTCGTTGATAGCGGCAGTTTGAATTTCAGTTGTTGCTTGCTCGCGAGCGGACTCAGCGGCTCCAGCCAGCGTTTTGGGCCGCCGACTTTGCCGATGTGCCCGACGGAGCCAAACCGCCATAGGCCCCGCTGCCAGGCTGCGATTTCAGCAGTCATTGCTGCAGCATCTTCGGCTTTTGTCGCTGCGCGCCAGCGTTCGCGCAGGCTGTTGAAGGCGAACGATGGTTTCTCATCGATCAAATGTTGCCACAGCAGGCCGAGATACTTGGCGTTCAGTCCGCGTGCGTTGGCGACTGCGGCCAAAGACATACGACCGCTGCGCAGTGCATCGCGTTCCACAATGGTGGCTGCCAGGTACTTTTCGATCGGCAATCGTCCGCCGCCGTTGGTATTGAAGACGATACCCTGCAAATTGACCTGGTCACCGCCGGTCGGGTCGGTGAATTGACTGTAGAACCTGCGAATCTCCGCCAGCGTTTCGTTTGTCCAGTCGCTGCGGGTGGCGTACTGAGAAAACCGTATGCCGTCGGGCTGCAACACCGCATGGGCGGCGATTTCTTTTGCGGCGTCGAGGTACTTCGTCACCAAGGCCGGCGACATCACGAGGGCGTTGCCGGTGTTCGTGAAGCCTTCGCCCGCGGCGCCATCGACGGGGAACTCTTTTGCCGGCACGAGTGAATCGACGCCGAGCAAATCGCGCAGCGTGTAGGTATATTCCGCGTTACTCAACCGCCGCAGCACGACTTTGCCGGGATCGCCGGCATGGGCGGCAGCTTCTGCGGTCAGGAAACTGCGAACCCACTGCTGCAGGGCTCGGCGGTCCGCTTCATTGGGCTGCAACGTTTCGGGCGGCGGCATTTGCAGGCTATCGAGCATTTCGCCGACGCGCTGCCAAGCCTGCGGGTGTTTTTGCAGATCGGCGAAGGTCGCAAAAACCCTCAAATCTAAATCGGCTTCCATTCGCCTGGCCGAATGGCATTCGTGGCAATAGCGAACGACGAGTGGCTGAATTTTGGACGTATAGGCTGCGCGAAGTTGCTGCGGTGTGAAATCCTGAGCCGCGAGCGGACTCACGCTGGCGAAAGCAAGCAAAGCTGCGGCAACGCGGTGCTGGAATTTCAGATCAAACGTTTCATTCATGGGTTGTGTCAGAGTGTCCTTGTTCGCTCCGCGAACAATGGGGGGAGTTGGACTGCAATTCACTGACGCAGCGCGAGCGGTGCGCAGTGCAGTTCGGCCTTTATTTGCGAATCGCCGTAACGCCTCAGAGCACTGGCTCCAGCGGTTAAAATGTGAACAACGTGCACGCATCATTCGCAGAGCGAACGGTGACTTACATCGTATCGATCCGCCGCGACGATTGCCATGTTCGCGTCTTCACGCGACGCAACAGGTGAATTAGAATTACTGGTTGAATTAGTTTCCCAGCGGGCACTTCTGGCCCGTTCTCTTTCCTTGTCGAGTCGAATCATGAAGTCCTGCCACCGGCTTGTTTGGTCCTTGTTTTGTTTATCGTTACTCTTTGGAACTTCTGCCAAGGCACAGTTCACCGAACTGACCAAAAAGATTCCTGCGTCGGCCAACGTGGCGGCTTTTGTCAATGTCGACAAGTTGATGGAGAGTCCCGCTGCCATTGCCGGCAATTGGGCTCAGAATCGCGACAAGGCTTATGCCTCGGGCGTTTCATTCCTGCCGCCCGATGCCAAGTACGCCGTGCTGGCGATGGAGCTCGACCTGCAGTTGTGGACTCCTATGTGGGAGTCGGCCGTGATTCAACTCGATCACAACCCTGACGTTAAACAGGTGGTCGCGATGACTGGCGGCGCTCCGGACACGATCGAAGGGTTGCCCGTCGTTGATCTGCCGAGCGATGCCTACCTCGTGAAGTTCGCGCCGAACGTCGGTGCGTTCATGGCTCCCGCGAATCGGCAATCGGCTGCCCGCTGGTTGCGGCAAGTGCAGGCCAAGGATGATCTCAATGTTTCGGGCTACCTGTTCGAAGCTTTCAAGTTTGCAAACGATCGCGGCACGCCGGTGGTTGTCGCACTGGATCTCGAAGACTCATTCCCGATCAACGATGTACGTTCGCATTTGCTGCAGCAGGGTGAGTTCCTAAAAAAGTACAACCTCAATGTCGAAAATGTGGCCAAGGCAATTTCCAGTGTCCGCGGCATCACGCTCGGCATGACATTCGCCGATAAGGCTTTCGGCAAAGTAAAGATTGACTTCAAGGACGAAGTGGCAATGACACCCGAAATCGCCAAGGCCGCGATGATTTACGTCTTCACCAATCACGGTGTGATGCTAAACGAATTCGAAGACTGGAAGCCGGAAGTTAGCGGCAAAACCATTTCGCTCGAAGGCTATATGACTCCTAGCGGCATTCGCCGCGTGAGCAGTTTGTTCAATCGCCCGCCATCGCTCAAGTTGCCAACCTCGGCCGGTGATGTCGTTCCAAAGTCCAAGGAACAAAAGATGGCCGAAGCATCGGTCAATTATTTTCACCAAATCACCGGCTATTTGGACGACTTCAAAAAGGTGAAGACCGGCGCGCAGAGCATGGGCTCGTATGGCGTGTGGATGAGCAAGTACGCCAGCAAGATCGATCAGCTGTCGGTGCTGAATGTGGACCCAGACCTGGTTAATTACGGCGCGTACGTGTCGGATACGCTGCGATCGTCGTACAACGCGATTCGCTCCGGCGCTGCCCGCTCGCGCATTCGCGAAGTGAACACACCGATGCAATACGACTATTACAGCCGCACGAACACCTACGGCTATACCTATCGCGACGGCTGGTTCGGCGGCGGTGCCGTACCGGTGGGCGATACCTACAACTACGCGGTGCCCGATCAGCAAGCGTACATTCACGCCCGCACCGCGGTGAAGACCGAAGAACGTGTGCAATCGGGCAACGAAGCCCGCAGCATCTTTCAAGGCATCGAAAAAGCGACGGGCGATATCCGCCGTGCGATGACGCAGAAGTACATGGTGGATTTCTAGAAAGGGTACGGGCGAGCGTCGAGCCGTCAGGCCGACTTGTTCGAACGTAGGCCGAGAAATCACGTCGTGCTGACAACTCAACGCTCGCCGATCTACTTGGACGCAGGAACCCCTGCGTCCAATTCTTTGTGTGCCTGGCATGTTGTGTTTCTCGGAGATGAGAGTTCTCTACGGGCCGTG
>CAYMWL010000129.1:0-10694 GCA_964394305.1 uncultured Pirellulaceae bacterium | reverse complement strand
CTTCCTCGAACGAATCCTCTGCGGATTTTCCGGCGATTAAGATGCGATTGCCCTGCGGCCGACCCACACTCGATGATCAGCGAGAAGACATTCTCAGGGCGTTCCCCCAAACCAAAACGCTAATCAGCTTCGTGATTCGCATGAATCGGGAGGCCATCCGGACGCCGGCTCGTTCCGTCTCTAACCTCGAGTTTCACCATAGTGGCAAGGAGGTCGATGAGGTTGCCAGGAGTGTGGTTCAAACGCTGGAAGACCGGAGCATCCGAGCCATGAACCCGGCAATGGGCTTCCCGATGGAAATGGGTAGGTTCCCCGGCAAGGTGTGGGTGGTGTCACACAAGCCGGTCGCAGTGGCGGCAGCGTTCAAACAAATGATCGAATTTGAACAATCGTCTGGAGAATTAGACGTCGTTTGAACTTTTTCTGGAGCCATTTTCCAGTTGGGAGCAGGCCCAATGGGGTATTGCGGAAGCGTGCAACTTCTCAAATCACATTGAGTTGCGCGAGCCACGACGGGGGAAAGTAGTGCATGTCCTGTCATGGATGCCTTCATTCACAAGCCTTCTCCTTCGATTCCCGAGTCGTCAACCTGGCTTCTAGTTCCGCGATCTTTGACTGAAGCTGTTCAATAATGGGAGCAACCTGCTTCTGCGAGAATCGCTTGTGGATGTGCTGTGGGCAGTTCACATCCCACGCCTCGATCTCGAACAGGATGGCCCGTTCGACTTTGCCCGGATAGGTTGAGTCACGCAGCCTGTTGAGCAACGCGGGATCGTCTTCCACGACACGGGCTTTGCCCCAGAGCTTGATTCGTCGGCTGCGGACGTAGTCCATTAGGAAGATGAACGCCTTGGGGTTCTCCGATAAATTGCCGAGCGTGATGTACTGGCGATTGCCGCCGAAGTCGGCGAAGCCAAGAGTCTTCTCGTCGACCTTTTTGAGAAAGCCGGGAGTACCGCCTCGGTACTGGATATATGGCTGCCCCTCAGCGTTCGCCGTACCCAGGTAAAACATATCCAGATCGGCCAAAAACGCTTCGAGTTCTGGGGTCACTGTCGTTTCCCAACTCCCTCCTGTTTCCATGCGGGCGTAGCCGGAGCGAGATCCTTTTTCGGACTGAATCCCCTTCACCGCAGGAGTAAAAGCGATATCGCTGGAAAATTGTCGCATGGAAAGATGCCTTTGTTTCTCGGTGATTCGTTGCGAGGACCGCTTACCGAATGACAGGGGCGCTGTTTTCATCGCACGGTGGGAATCCCCGAGTCATCCGCAGGTCGTGGCCCCGGAGCGGGCCAGTGAAACTTGCGTTCGGCGACTTGGATAGCCACGTCATTGATGCTCGCCTCTCGACGCCGCATCAGCCCCTCATCGTCAAACTTCCAGAGTTCATTGCCGTAAGCCCGAAACCACTGATCGTGGAGATCGCGGTATTCGTACTGGAAACGGACCGCGATTCGGTTGTCGGTAAAACTCCACAATGACTTGGTGAGGCGGTAGTCGAGTTCTCGCTCCCATTTGGTTGTCAGAAACTCTCGAATCTGATCGCGACCACATAAAAATCGGTCTCGATTGCGCCACTCCGAATCTTCGGAATAGGCCATCGACACTCGCTGCGGATCACGACTGTTCCACGCATCTTCAGCGGCTCGGACCTTGGCCGTTGCTGTCTCCAAAGTAAATGGCGGCCGAATGATCGTCATGGCAGTTCCCTTGCCGAAGGCTTGCTGCACCGTGTCGAGCAGTTCCTTCGTGCGGCCAGTGGCGACTTGAGGATTGACGGAAATGAGGCGTTGCATAGTACTTCTCCAGAGGAATTCAAGGACATTTGGGTGAGCCGAGGCGAGCAACATGCTCGGCTCAGCTTTACCCGGTTCGGAAAGAACAAACATGTCTTGTTGGTGTGGTTGTAGATGGAATCGAGGGACTATTTGGTGAGTTGTTTACCGAGAAAATCACGGATCAGCGTGGCGATGGCCGCTCCGTCTTCTTCGAGGGCGAAATGCCCCGTGTCGAGCAGGTTGAACTCCAGGTTCTTCAGGTCGCTCTTGTAAGGAAATGCACCGGCGGCAGGGAAAATTTGGTCGTTCTTGCCCCAGACGATCAACGTCGGTGGTTGGTGCTTGCGGAAGTATTCCTGCCACTTCGGATAGAGCGGCGGGTTGCTGCCGTAGCTGTAGAACAACGCGAGTTGAATCTCTTGATTGCCGGGGCGGTCCAAGAGCGGTTGCACATGGCCCCAGGTGTCAGGACTGATTGTTTCCACGTTGCGGACTCCCGTGGTGTACTGCCACTTGGTTGCATCGAGTGTCAGAAGCGAACGAAGTGCATCTCCATGCTGCTTGCTGCGGTCCTTCCAGTACGCCTTGATCGGCTTCCAGAATGCGTTGTCGATTCCTTCGTCGTAGGCGTTACCGTTCTGCACGATCAGCGTTTCGACCCGCTCCGGGTGCTTTGCAGCGAGTCGGAACCCAACGGGGGCGCCATAGTCCATCAAGTAGATCGAATACTTCTTCAAGCCGACTTTCTCCGTGAACTTCTCGATCACGTTCGCCAGGTTGTCGAAGGTATAGTCGAATTCGTTGACCGAAGGAGCCGAACTATGGCCGAAGCCAGGGTAATCCGGCGCGACGACGTGATACTTCTCCGCCAACGCCGGAATCAGATTCCGGAACATGTGGGACGAAGTCGGAAAGCCGTGCAGCAGCAGGATGGTCGGTGCATCCTTGGGACCGGCTTCTCGGTAGAAGATGTCGAGGTTGTCGATCTTAATCGTGCGGTGCAACACTTGAGTCGTCGGTGTTTGCGGCTCAGCGGCTTTGGCAGGCGATCCAAACGCAATGATCGAGGCAAGAGTCATCAAGACGACGGAATTGTGGAATAGTTTCATGGTTTCTTTCTCCAGGCATAGGGTTTGTGTTTTGTGGGAAGCGGTGCTCTGCGAATGGAGCGTTGAAAATGCTTAGCGAGTTTCATCGCAACCCGGGATCGTTGCACAAACCTCATGGTGATCGACGATTGGTTCGGCCTTCGGGAAATCAATGTCCGTCGCGGCAACGTGGTTGAAGTAATTGGTGAAGATGTTCAGCGCGACATTGCCCACGACTTCGGCAATGGCGGCATCGTCAAGACCCGCGATGCGAGCGTCTGCAAGGTCCGCGTCACTCAAGCGTCCCTGTTTGTCCAACACCTGCCGAGCGAACTGGACAATCGCCGCGGACTTCGATTCGACGGATGTCCCACGGCGGCTATCCAGAATCTGGTCAGCGGTGAGTCCGACCATCTTGCCGATTGTCGAATGTGCGGCGAGGCAATACTCACAGCCATTTGCTTGCCCCACGGCGAGTGCGATCCGCTCGCGATCTTTCGCCGACAACGCTCCTTTGCCCAGCGCGCCACTGAGCGAGAGATAACCTTCCAGGATCGCTGGAGCGTTGGCCATTGCTCGGGTCATGTTGGGAACCAATCCCAGCTTGCCCTTCACGGCATCGAGCAGTTCTTTGGCTTTTCCGGTGGCTGATTCAGGAACGATCTGGTGAATTCGTGACATGTGTAGAACCTTTCGAGAACGGAAGTTGATGGACCTCTTTTGCCAGCTGAGCAGTTCAGCGGCCGATGGCCTCATACAAATCACTTTCCGTGCCACACTCGTCGATTTGTCACAAGCCACTTTCTTAAAATGACTTACGTAGATATCGCCGCCTGCGATAGATCAACGAGATGTCGTTGTTCACCGATATTTCGTTGATAGGTGACGAGATTTCGTCACAATGGTCGTATGGCAAACCAGCATCTAAGTTCCGGAATCGTCGGTGACCCCAAACGACTGCTCCTCGAACTCGCGTCGCTCCACCAATTCTCAGAACTACTTCCGCTGGCGGTTCAGCGATTGTCGGAAGCGTCTTCCGTGGCGCTTGTTCGCATTTGGCTCACGCAGCCGCCTCTGCCTAACGATTGTTCGGCCTGCCGTTTGGCGAGTGAGTGCTCAAACCGTGAACGCTGCTTACACCTGGTGGCAAGTTCCGGCAGATCGGTCACCGACACGAATGCGAATTGGCAACGACTCGATGGAGCATTTCGTCGTTTTCCCATCGGCGTGCGGAAGGTCGGGAAAATCGCTGCCACGGGACAGTCGCTCGAAATCGCGAACGTGGAACTAGACCATGTTTGGGTTGCCGCACCGGACTGGATCGCGGCCGAGCGCATCACATCGTTTGTCGGTCATCCCTTAATCCACCGAGGGGAAGTGCTGGGCGTGCTGGGACTATTCGCCCGCGAACGGCCGGGCGACTCGTGTTTTGAGTGGCTGCGAATGATTGCCGATCATCTCGCCGCTTCCATCGCTAATGCTCGCGCTTTAGAAGAGATTAATTCGCTGAAGAAGCGGCTCGAACAGGAGAATGAGTATCTTCGCGAGGAAGTGCAGCAGGCGGCAATGTTTGGCGACTTGATCGGACAGGCTCCGGCACTTCAAGCGGTGACTCGTCAGATCGAACTCGTCGCGCCCACCAATGCCGCTGTCTTGATCCTCGGGGAGAGTGGCACGGGAAAGGAAGTCGTCGCCCGTGAGATACACCGTCTTAGCCGTCGAGCCCAACGACCTTTGATCAAAGTCAATTGCGCGGCGATTCCACGAGAACTCTACGAAAGCGAATTCTTCGGGCACGCCAAAGGTGCGTTCACCGGCGCGCTGCGGGATCGAGCCGGTCGGTTTGAACTGGCCGATGGCGGCACGTTATTCCTGGATGAGGTCGGCGAGATACCGCTGGACATGCAGGCCAAGTTGCTGCGAGTTCTTCAGGAAGGGGAGATTGAGCGAATCGGCGAGGAACGAACTCGAAAGATCGACGTTCGCATCATCGCCGCGACCAACCGCAACCTGCGAGCCGAATCCGAGGCGGGTCGCTTTCGACAGGATCTGTTCTATCGACTGAGCGTATTCCCAATAGAGCTGCCGCCGCTACGAAAGCGCGTGGAAGACATCCCTTTGCTCGCGGAGCACTTTCTCAATCGGTTTGCTCGTCAATTGGGACGCCCTCGCCCGCGATTGACATTGGCGAATGTCCAGGAGCTTCAGCGCTACGACTGGCCCGGAAACGTGCGCGAACTGCAACACTCATTGGAAAGGGCCTGTATCGTTGCCGCTGACGGTCGTTTGCGATTTGATTTCCCGACGACAGCCCCAAAGCGGCATTCAGATCCTCCCTCGCCTCAACGCATTCTGACCGACGAAGAATTGCGATTGTTCGAAGCCGCGAACATCCAAGCCGCGCTGTCTCAATGCCGCGGTAAGGTCTACGGAGCGAACGGGGCAGCGGCGTTGCTGGGTCTGAAACCGACAACGCTCAATTCACGAATCAAATCCCTCGGCATCATGGATGAATGAACCCTGGCCAGAGCGTTTGACGCTACAAACGAGTAATCGCATTCGCCCGCAGCCTGCGGTCAGAACGCCAGAAAAGGGGCTGGCTGGATTTGAACTCTGTGACCGCTGACAGAGTTTCTCTTTGCGCAATGCCTATTGGGACCTGATTCCGTTCCGCCGGTTCATTTGAACCAGTGCCTGTCAGGCGTAAACCCTTGCCGCATAAGAAGGAAGCCCGTCGGCATGCTTGCCGACGGGCTTTTTGTCTTATCGAGTCGGGATGATAGGATTTGAACCTACGACTTCTTGGTCCCAAACCAAGCGCTCTAGCCAGACTGAGCTACATCCCGAGGGTCGCCGGCGGTGCTCGGCAAGTTGAGTAGTTTATCGCTAATTGCCGCGGCGGACAATGCTACTGCCGGAGCTACGCTGCCCGCTTTGTCTGGGGGCCAGAATCAGCCAGCAGATCGCGGAGGCGGTCGAAATCGTCGCTATCGGTGAAGTGGATCACCACCGTGCCGCGGCCCTTGGCCGATTGCTTGATTTCGACCTTCGTGCCGAGCGCGATTCGCAGCTCTTGCTCGAGGGACGCAATTTGATCGCTGCGGGTTCGCTTCTTTTTTGGCAAGGTAGCGGACGCCGATGGGCTGTCGTCGTCTGCAGCGAGCTGCTCCGTGACGATCCGCTCCACTTCCCGCACGCTCAGACCTTCGCCCGTTATGCGCTGTGCGAGCGCGATTTGTTCGTCTTCGTCGCCCAGCGGCAGAAGCGCGCGGGCGTGGCCGGCGCTCAGCTTTTCGGTGCGGACGCTTTCGAGGACTTGGTGCGGCAGATCGAGCAATCGCATCAGGTTGGCGATCGTGCTGCGGTCGATGCTCAGGCGGCGGGCGAGCTCATCCTGCGGGCAGCGATGTTCGTCGAGATAGCGCTTGAACGACAGCGCCTTTTCAATTGGGTTCAGATCCTTGCGTTGCAAGTTTTCGACAATGGCCAACTCAGCGACCAGGCGATCATCGGCTTCGCGAACGCGGGCCGGGATCGATTTCCAGCCGGCACGAATCGCAGCTCGCAAGCGGCGTTCTCCGGAGATGAGTTGATACTTGCTCGCGACCTTGCGCACGAGAATCGGCTGCAGCAAATCATGCTGCTTCAAGCTCTCGGCGAGCGAGGCGATTTCTTCTTCGTTGAATTCGCGGCGTGGCTGGAACGGATTGTCTTGAATCTCGGCAACGGCAAGTTGCAGCAAACCACCTTCGTCGTTGCTAGCAGCGTCGGCATCATTGTTGAGGACGCTATCGTCGAAGAGACGCGGCGTCGTGCGCACAGGCACAACGGCAGCGGGTTCGCTGGTTTCGATTTCGGCGGTTTCATCCAAAGGCGAACCAAGGAGCGCAGCCAGGCCGCGGCCGAGACGTCGGTCTTTACTCATGTTCCAGCACCTCTTTGCAGAGTTCCAAGTAAGCGCGAGTGCCGCGGGAGCGCGGGGCGTAGTCCAACACGGCAATGCCGTGACTGGGCGCCTCGGCGACGGCGACGTCGCGGGGGATGACTGTATCAAAAACCACTTCACCAAAGAAATCCCGAACTTCGGCGTCGACTTCACGGGTGAGTTCGAGCGAGGCATCGTGCATGGTGAGCAGGATGCCGCCGAACTCAAGCCGGCCGGGATGCTTCTTCATCACGCCACGAATGACGTTGATCATTTGCGTGAGCCCCTCCATGGCGAAGTACTCGCACTGAATGGGAATGAGGACTTCCGTCGATGCGCCGAGTGCCGTCTGCGTCAGCTGCCCGAGCGACGGCGGCGAATCGATCAGCACATAGTCGTAGCCGGCCAGTTCATTGGCCAAGTGGAGGCGAATCGCTTCGGCCTGGCTGTCGTTGCTCTTAGCGAGTGCGTCGACATCTTGAAACGAACGACTGCCAGGCAGCAGCGACAAGCCTTCGTAACTGGTCGCGACGACCGCATCGTGAATGGGTGTGCGTTGCACTAGCGAGTGCCGCGGCGTGGGCTTTTGGCCGAGGCCGGAAGTGGCGTTGCACTGGGGATCGAGATCGATGAGCAAGGTGCGTTGGCCAGCGCGCGCGAGGTTGGCGGCCAGGTTAATGGCTGTGGTCGTCTTGCCGACTCCGCCTTTCTGATTGGCTACGCACAGAATCCTGCCCACACTTGCCTCCTTGCAGCGGGCCGAATGTTAGCGGGGAGTGGCAAAACGGGAAAGGTCAGCCGAACTGTTTCACGTGAAACGGCAAAGTTAGCGTAGATGGGCAAGTTTCACGTGAAACACTTCCGCCTTCGATCGGTCGCGAAGTATCAGTCGGTATAGTCAAAGGCCGCGGAGTGTTGCCACATGAAGCCCGGCACGATTGCCTCCGCCAGCCGCATTTCCGCGGTACTAATCTCACCGGCCTGCCACACACCCAGAAAGTAGCCTGCAACCAGGCAAGCGAACCGGCACCATTTCGCTGGGAAGGCACCGTGGACAACTTCAACACGGCTGTCGCGGAGGTACTCGAAGTGGCCTAGATCCCACTTGTCGGAATTGACTTGCAGAGCAAAACTCAACGATGCCGCAGAGGATGAACTCGTCGTCTTCTCAGTTAGGAGTTTGCAGTTCGATAGCAGTTGCCGTAAGCGTGTCGAACTGCGTGAGGAGGCGGTTGAGGTGTGCGGCGGGATCAAAGTGGAGTTCAGTCATGGTGACGACTCGGCAGACGAGGCTCTTTTCCGCTTCAAGCCCCTCACCCCGGCCATCTCCCCAGAGTACTGGGGCGAGGGAGTTCAGCCGTTGCTGCGCAACGATCGGTGCGAAAATGAATTCTCGACCTACTCCAGAGGATGCACCACCATGCCGCCGAGCAGTTTGGGATAGAAGTACGTGCTCTTCGCCGGCATCCGTTCGCCGTGTTCGCTGATGAGGCGGACGTGGTCGACGGTGGCGGGCATGACGAGGGCGGCCAGTTCGAAACGGCCGCCGGAGCCCATTTGGCCGGTGGCGTCGCGGCCTGCTTTGTCGCCGCTCTTCAGGTTGTCGATCACTTCCTGCACGCTGTGCACATACATCGGTTTCGGCAGGTCGTTCAGGCCGAGCAGATTTTCCATCACCAGGCGATGCAGGATCGAAACGCCCAGGCCTTGCCAGTCGCTGCTGTGCTCCGAGGCGAGCTTGGCCAGTTGTTGCATGCCCGCTTCGGTCGCAAGTGCTAGCGTCCAGGTGTCATCCTGTGCCGTGTAGAACGCGAGCTTGTTCTGTAAACCAGCCGAGGCGATTTCTTGCCAAAGCGAATCGGCCTGATCGGGACCCGCGCCCATCGGCCGCGTGATGAAGTTGCCTTGCAGCTTCGCGGCGAGTTCGCTGGAAGTGATCGGGGCGACGCCGCGGAACAAGCGATGCGTGGGGAGAACGAGCAGTCCGGGATCGTTCATGCTTACGCACTGCGTCAGCACAAAGTTCGCCGGGTGGTTCGAATCGAGCGGCCCGGCGGCGGCCAGTTCGTCGCGATAGTTGCAAGCGGTTTCGTACCGATGGTGACCATCGGCGATGAACATCGGCTTGGCTTCCATGATGGCCGCTACTTCCGAAATCGTCCGCACATTCGCAACAGGCCACATGCGATGCACGACGCCCAAGTGATCGGTCGCCGTGTGCGGTGTTTGGCCGAAGACCGATTCTTCGAGCAGGTTCTGCGCGGCGTTCGCCGGATCAGGATAGAGGCCAAAGATCTGGCTGAGATTCGCCTTGCAAGCTTTGGTCAGCAACAGGCGGTCGGCCTTGGGGCCGGAGTGGGTCTCTTCGTGCGGATAGATCTTGCCCTGGCCAAAGCGTTCTAACCGGACCCGGCACATGAACCCGCGACGGGTAAAGGTTTGCCCAGCAGCTTCAAAGGTTTGGTGGTAAACATACAAGGCCGGATCGGGGTCCAGTTGCATGACTCCTTCGCTCCGCCAATTGCGGAGGAACTTAGCCGCACGACTGTACTTGTTGGAGTTTTCGTTGTCGCCGGGTTCTTCGCGATTGAGTTCCAGGCGGATGAAATTGGCGGGGTGCTTCTTGTAGAGTTCATCCTGAAATTCAGGCGAAATTACGTCATATGGCGGCGTGACAACGTCGCTGAGCGAGCCCACATGTCCCAGGTCGTAACGGAGTCCGCGAAAGGCTTGGATGGTCGGCATGTAGCTTCACTCAACGGCAAAAAGGAGAGGGCTGAACCCCAGGACTTTGGCAGTTTGGGCAATTTTGGCCCAGAGGTTGCATTAGGTCGATCGCCCGCGGTTCCTTCGAAAAAGGGAGTGGCGGGGAAGTCCCGATTTTATCGCTCGATCGCACCCATGAGCAGGGGTGGAAGCACACGAGAGCCGCTCCCAGCGCCAAAGGCATTGCAACCCGTCACAACGGCTGCATTACGTTTCCGCTGGTTTGCTGGTTCAGCCCCGATCATGTTGTAAGTTGGAAAGCCAACTTTACAAACGCGAACCTGCCTCGCCGAAGTCGAGACTGTTAGATCAACAGCCCCTGGCAAATTTTTCGAGAACGAACCAAAACTCAGGAACAGGCAGATGAAGACTTTGATGTTGATTGCGTTGATTGTTGTGAGCACTGCAGCCCCGACTTTTGCGCGTGGCCGATCGTATTCGGGCGGCAACGTCGTTCACACCCGGCGCGCGCCGGTGATCATGCACCGCGCCATCCCAGGGGGCGGCGGCGTGCACGTGTATCATGGCGGCGGCCGCTAAATCGCTACCGCGGATCAGCAGTCAAACTGCTTCAAGTCCGCGCCCATGAAGCCAACCTTAATACCGTCACGAGTGAGTAGCTTCGTGGCGGTTTGATTGGCGATCAACATAAACAACAATCCCAGACAGGGGATGAAACTCACCACGGCCATGCCGATTGCACCAACCATGCTGTAGACAGCTTTTCCCAGGCGAAACATAGCGAATGACTGCAACGCCGAAAAAATCAGCTGAACGGAAAGGCCAACGAACAGAGCAAATCGACGCAAGTTTTCGGGCAGATAGCCGGGAGCGAATTGAATCGCCAGACCGCCGATGATCGCCACGAGCAGAATCTGCATCAAGAACACTTGCGCTTCCGCAATCTCGCGCAGCTTGGCACGATGTGCTTCGGTGGAGATCGTGAAGTCGCCAGGAACGTGCGCCGGCGATGCGTAGGGATTGAATGGTTCTTGGGACATTCTTGAAATTCCACCGTCGCTGAGCAATGGAAACTTTTTAGACAAGTGCAATTGGCCAGCAGCAGAGTGTAATGGATAACTTGAAATCGGGTAGAAGGCGGGGTTGCCCCCGCCGTCCTCCCACACCACCGGACGT
>CAYMWL010000128.1:0-11088 GCA_964394305.1 uncultured Pirellulaceae bacterium | reverse complement strand
CCCTGAGCAACTCCCCAGTGATCCAGCAGAAAGGAGTGGTGGATGGATGTCCAGTGGTTCAGCAAGATTTCCCCGAGTTTTTTCCGAAAAGGAAACCCTCGGCTCACGCTGCGGGCTTTCTGGGCCTTTTTTGAACTCCAAAACGTGCGCGCATAACCTTTGACGAGGGTGCTCGGCGCAATTATAATAACGGGGCTAGGCCCGTTTATTTGTACAAACGGTCCATTTCAAGGGCTTCTGGTGAGATGAATCCAGGGCCTCCAGAGTTTGAGGGAGCCAGCGCGT
Organism: uncultured Pirellulaceae bacterium; assembly: GCA_964394305.1. Classification (GTDB taxonomy): domain Bacteria; phylum Planctomycetota; class Planctomycetia; order Pirellulales; family Pirellulaceae; genus Anatilimnocola. The sequence continues at coordinate 10,803 of CAYMWL010000128.1, read as the reverse complement.
GAAAAAGACCGAGGCCAAAGAGTTCAAGGCAATGCTCGTCACCCTCAGGGCCCGGTTGCGTGGCGATGTGTCGGCTCTCGCCGATGCCGCCCTCGGCATGACCCGCAGCGAATCGAGCGGCGATTTGTCCCGCATGCCGATTCACATGGCCGACATGGGTACCGACGCTTTTGAGCAAGAATTTACGCTCAGCCTGATGGAACACGACGGCACCACGCTCGACCAGATCGAAGCTGCTCTTGAGCGAGTCGAAGCTGGTCTCTATGGTGTCTGCATCGAATGCCAGGCCAAGATTCCTAAGACCCGTCTCCAGGTCCTTCCGCATACACCTTACTGTGTCAAGTGCGCCGAAAAGCAGCCGTCGACCCACTAAAGCTGTGAATAGCAGCGAGCGGGACGAAGGTGCGCCTGCCAAGCCAGCAGCGGAACGAGCTGCTGGCACGCGAGCCCGCAATGGCGAGCGAATCGACCTGCCACCGGGGCCCGTGCCGACCAATCGCTACGTCACTTTTCTCAGTATTGCGATCATCGGCCTCGCTGCCGACTTGATCACCAAGCAGATCCTCTTTGCCTGGCTGGGCTTGCCTCGACAGGACAAGTATTTCTGGATCGTCGAAGGCTATGTCGGCTTTCAAACGGCCGTCAATCGCGGCGCCCTGTTTGGCATGGGCGAAGGCTATTGGTGGCTCTTTTCGCTTCTCTCGGTCGTCGCGGCGACCGGCATCGTCACCTGGCTCTTCTGGTATCGCGCCGCGCACGATTGGCTGCTGACCATCGCGCTGGGTTGCGTGATGGCGGGGATTTTTGGCAACCTTTACGACCGCCTGGGGCTGTGGGATGCCACCGGTTTGCCGGCCGAATTTGAGCACGGCGTGCGCGACTGGATTCTGTTCCGTTATCGGCAATACACGTGGCCCAATTTCAACATCGCCGACTGTCTGTTGGTCTGCGGCGCGGGGCTGCTGGTGCTGCATGCCTGGCGCGGGCCGGCGGCTGAATCTGCCCATTACGAGAGTGAAAAATTACCCGCGGCCTAGTTCGCTTTCCGCGCCGGCATGGGTTAAGGTGAATCTCGTCACCGCGAAAGGTTCTGGATAGGGAAGGGGCACTAACCTATTCCAATTTTAGGCCTGCATGCGGAGAGGCTTATGTCGCACGACGTGCGCATCATCGCCGCGGAAGAATTCCTGCAGACGACGATCGAAGGAACCATTTCCTTCGAAAGCAGCGAGCAGATTCTGCGGCAAATCGCTGCGACCTGCCGCAATCACGATCAACATCACGTGCTGATCGACGCGACCAAGCTGCCGGAACGCAGCTTGTCGGTCATCGAACTTTATCAACTCGGCAGCGGCTTGCAGGCGTATGGCTTTGGCGCCACGCATCGCATCGCCATTGTTTGCAACCCGGGCGAAAGCACGCAGCGGGGAAAGTTTTTTGAACTGGTGGCGGTCAATCGCGGCGCCAACGTGCGCGTGTTCGATGAATTGAAGAATGCTTGGACATGGTTGAGTGAAGAACCAACACCGGGTTGCGGCGTGGTGAGCTCGTAGTTGGGAGGGCGAGGCTCCTGCCGAGCCGATGGCGAACGCCAGCGAGGAGTGAAGCCGCTCTTCGATGCTGTAATCCGGGGGCGGGGCGGAGCTGCGAGAGGACTTGCGTCCGCGGATCCATGGTTTGCAGGTCCGTGGATACACGCCGCGACGGCTCGGCGGGAGCCTCGCCCTCCCAAGGGACCGCCGTGCTAGCACCCAACTTGAGCTTTCCCCTCTTCGCCGCTGCTGGCACAATGCGGCGAGGAAGTTTTTGCGAAAGGATTCTGCGGTGAACAAGCGCGTGTGCGAAGTCGTTTTTCAATGGTCATGGTCGCTCGCGATGCTCGCTGCGCTCACCGGTTGCCCTGCCAATCCGCCAGCCAAACCAGTCATCACCGGCGGCGTGAATGAAGTCAGCCAGTCGACGAATGCGGCGGAGAAAAATTCGCCCAATCAAATGCTGCAGCAGTTGCTGGCGGCGTATCGCAGCGCGCAGACGTACCAAGATCAGGCCGTCGTCAAATTGCAGTTCCGCCGCAGCGGTGAACTGGCCTCGTATGCCTGGCCCGCCAACGTTGCCTTCGAACGGCCCAACAAACTTGCGCTCAATGTCTATCAAGCGACCGTTCGCAGCGACGGCCAGCAATTCAAAGCGACAATCACCGATCCGGAGTCGAACAACGTCGATGGGCAGATCGTCACGCGCAAAGCGCCAGAAAAACTGCAGCTCACCGAACTCGCGAGCGATCCGCTGCTGTACGACATTCTCACGGGTCGAGCGCGGCGGCAGCCGATTCAATTGGAACTACTGCTGGAGTCGCGCGGCCTGGCCAATGCGTTCGGCGCCGATGTCGCTTGCCAGTTGCTGGAAGAAGGGGTGACCGATCGGATGCCTTGCCGGCGGATCGCCGTGCCGTCGCCCGGGGGCGATTTTGTGTTTTGGATCGATCGCGATCAGATGCTGCTCCGCCGGCTCGATTATCCCGCGGCAGCGCTGCTGCCCGATCTGGCCACCGATACGACGGTGACCGATTTGCAATTCTGGGTCGAGTTGACCGGCGCTGCGCTCAACAGCAAAATCGCCGCCGACCGATGGGACCTGCCGCAACCTGCCGGCGCGAAGGTGGTGAAGTCGTTTGCGCCGCCGCCGCGGCCTTTGCCTTCGCAACTCTTCGGCAAGCTGCCGAGCGAGTTTTTTTTCACGACGCTCGATGACCGCCGGCTGACGCAGGCGCAGCTGACCGAAAAGATCGCGGTCCTCTGCTGGTATCACGACAATCCCGCCTGCGAAGCGACGCTACAGCAAGTGGCCGCCGCGGCCAAGGAATTCAAAGATCATCCGCAGGTGACGTTCCACGCCGTCTCGACGGATCCGCTCCTTGCGACGGCCGAGCAAATTCGCGCCAAGCTGATGCAATGGCAAGTCGACCTGCCCGTCGTTCGCGACCTCGAAGCCTTTGGCGACAAGGTTTTCAAAATCCAATTTCAGCCCTCAATCATCGTCTTCGACAAAGCGGGGCGCGTGCAGATTTTCGAACTCGGCGGCAACCCGGAACTCGCCAAGCAACTGAGCGTGATCATCGAGCGCTTATTGAAAGGCGACGATCTGGCCGCGGAACTCCTCACCGCCTCGGCCCGCGAACATGCCGACTATGCCGCGCTGATCGCGGCCGGCGGTCGCGAGCCGGAGCCCGTTGTCGAATTGGCCGAAGCGGTCATTCGCAAGAAGAGCGATCCGAAAACGCTCAAGCTCACGCCGCTGTGGGACAACAACAATTTGAAGTCGCCCGGCAACATTTTGTATGTCCCCGCGACGAGCAGCGAACCGCCCAAGCTGATCGTCTGCGAAGGTTGGCGTAACGTCGCCGAGCTCGATCTCGTTGGCAAAGTCATCAAGCGATACGAACTCGAGCTCCCCGAGCAGGCCGCCGTCACCTGGCTGCGGACCACCGTCGATAAGGACGGCAAGCGTTTCTACATCGGCAGTTCGCCTCTCGCGCCGCAGTGGTTTCTGTTCGACGACGAGTTCAAGCTCCGCATCGCGTATCCGGAGTTCGACAAGGGTGGCCTGCGGATCACCGATATTCAACTCGCTGACATCGACGAGGACGGCACAGCCGAAGTCCTCGCCGCGAACGTCGGTCTGCTCGGCTTGCACGCGACGACGCTCAGCGGCGAAATGAAATGGCGAAACCGCACCACGCCGAACGTCATTTCGCTCGCGGTCACGCCGAAGAACGACGTCGGCTCGTGGCAGATCCTGCTGACCGGTGAAGCGGGCAGCGTGTTGCCGCTGAACCGCTTCGGTCGCGAAGAGCCCTTGAAGACCGTCGCTAACTGGCCCCTCGCGCGGCTCGCCGTCGCCAGCTTTCCCACGCCGACGCAGGCTTCGTTTGTGGGCATTAGCAACGACGCCAGCGGCAACCTGGTCGCGGTGGGCCTCACGTCGCAGCTGCGCGAATGCTGGAACTATCAACTCCCCGCCGGCGCGCATCAGCAGCCGATCGAACCGATCGCCTCATCGAACATCCTCGACGGCCATCAAGGCGAATGGTGGTTCGCCGGCGCCGACGGCAGCATCCACCTGGTCACCGAAGACGGCAAGCTGCACGACAGCTTCGCCCGCGGCGCGATCCTCACGGGCCTCGCCGTCGCGTCGGGGCCAAACAACGACACGGGTGTGCTCTACATCAGCACGAACAGCGGAGTGTCGGCGGTACAGGTGAGTAAGTAGAGATCGTGTCACTGTGTGCCACAGGCAAAGTACTCCACTCAGTCAGGTCCGCAGCGCCGCGGCCAGATGTTGCACAAACGCCAAATTATCACACTGCAGGTACTGCATCTGGCCGCCCATACGGGAGTAGCTTTTGCAGAAGCGGAGATAATAGGCCGGGTTCGATTTTGGCGGTTCGCCTTGCTTCCAATCCCAATTGCCGCCGTCTTGCAAGTCGACGACGTAGATGCCCAGATCTTTGATGACGGGCTGGCCCGCTTGCAGCCTCAGGTTGTTCACGCAGCTGATGCTCTTTTCGAAAACCTGCGGGCCCATGATGGCCGAGCCGACGGAGAGGACCACGCCGCCGTCGAGGTTGGCGACACTGCCGCCGAAGAGTTTGAAATCGAGCTCCGCGCCGCGGCCGATCACGCTGCCGCTGAAGATCGGATGGTTGGCGATGATGTCGTAACCAATGCCCGGATGCACCGTCAGCGGCACACCGTGTTTGTAGGCACCGGCGAGAATCGACGCGCGCTTGTGCGGATGCTTCACCTCCATGCGTCCGGCCGGCAACTGCTGCTGGAGCATCGCCTGCAGCAAGTCAGCCCGCGCGGCCGTGAGCGGATGAGCGGGATCTTTTTGGATTGCGTCACGGAGTTCTGCGACCGACGGCAATGTCACGCCATCTTCATGAATCAACTTGCCGAGCGCGCGGCCGTAGCCCAGCCCTTCGAGCGCGCCGGCCATGAGGGCGACGTGAATGTGCAGCGCCGTTTCATGCCACGTGCCGAACTTGCCACCGGCGACGCCCATCTCAACGCTCTCGGTCGACGCGCCGAACCAGGCATATTCCCAGTCGTGAATGGTGCCGGCGCCGTTGGTGGCCAGATGCGTGAGATAACCGGCGCTCATCAATTCATCGAGCAACAGCGCCGCGCCATTCCGCAGCAAGTGCGCGCCATAGATTAGCATCACACTCCGGCCGTTGTCGCGGGCTCGTTTGATTCTTGCCGCGCACTCGGCTACGACAGCGGCTTGCGCGGGATCGCGCAGTGGTTTCGGCGGCGCATCGGGCGGCACCAGAATCTCTTCCACGCGCGTCATGCTGTGCCGCTGGGCAAGCGGATAGACCTGCAAGCGGTTCAAATCGAGAGGTTCAACGGGAATTCGCTTCATCGGCAATCGCGGCAACGTTTCTAGGGCGGGCGGCAGACATGGCCCCAGGGGACCAGCCCTGGGAACGAAGCCGGATTAGACCACAGCCCGCACAGCGGCAGAATTGGGCTGCGAGGCGCGTACCGCTGCACGCTCCAGCGAACGGCCCGCACTCCTGCTAGCTGCGCCGGCGATATCACGGGGCCAGCAACTGCCCTTTCCGCAGTCCCCAGGTTTTGCTAATTACCCGGGGGATTGCAAATTTGCTGATTCTTGGCGGATTCTCTCAAGTTTGTTCCACAGGTCATTGTTCCACAGGCAAGGCGTACTGACATGAACCGCGTATGGGGAATGCTCAAGTGGGTTCGCGAAAAGATGAACATCAAACTGGCACTGGTGGTGCTGGTGATGGGCACCGGCGCGGTCACGGCCTGGCAGATTTATTCGCGCTTCTCGAAGCCCGCGCCGTTGCCCACGCCGAAAAAGGTGACGACGGGTCAAGGAGAAGTCGCCAAGGCGTCGGCCGAGTCACCGGCATTCGACCCGAATGCTGCCGCGCCGCCGCCAACCGCGCCGCAGCAGTTTTCGTTCGATAACAATGCGTTTGCGCCGCCGCCGAGCGCTCCGCCGCCGCCACTTCCTGACAACGGTCAGCCCGCGTACGGCACTGAAACGCCGCCGCCAGTAGCCTATCAGCCACCGGTCGCCGGGCCTGGGTTTGCTCCGCCGCCGCTCGATGGCCCACCGGCAGAAGGTGCTGCACCGATCGATGTGCCGAACAATCCGATTCGGGGCCATGGGTTGGCCGTGGGTGACGACCAACCTGGACTCGCGCCGCCGCAACCGGGCGAACAGCCTCAGGACCCCGCTGCGCCGGCCGAGCCAACGGCCTTCGAAAATCCGCCGCAACCTTTGGTAAACAACGCGCCGGCACCGCTGAATCCTGGCATGAGTCGTCTGGCGCCACGGCCGGCCGCGCCACTTGCGGAGCCACCAGCGCCAGTCGCGCCCAATCCGAGCGATTATGCCAATCGCTTCAACAACGGGCCGTCGCCCGCGCCGCTGCCGACCGCGCCAGTCGAAGCTTACGAGCCGCCGGTTGCTGGTCCCGCTCCAGCGCCACGTGCGCTCGGCGGTTATGCCGCGTCGGCCAATCCGGCGACGCGCGAAATGGCCGCAGGTCGAGAGGCAACTGGCCAAGGCACGCCCGGCGAACGTCAACTCGAAGGCGCCCAAACGCCGGCGCTCACGCTCGAGAAAATCGCGCCGGCCGAAATTCAAGTCGGAAAGCTCGCGACATTCGAGCTGCGCGTGAAGAACGTGGGCCAGATCGCAGCGCAGCAAGTGCAAGTCACCGATCACATTCCGAAGGGAACACAACTCGTAGAAGCCAAGCCGCAGTTTCAGCGGGCCGCCGACGGCACGTTGGTCTGGCCGCTCGGCACCATGCAAGCCGGCGATGAGCAAGTGATTCAACTGCAAGTGATGCCGCAGCAGGAAGGTGAAATCGGCAGCGTCGCGCAAGTGACGTTCGCGGCATCGGCGACCGCTCGTTCGGTTTGCACGCGGCCGCTGCTCGTGATTGAACACACCGCGCCACCAAAGTTGCTCATCGGCGAATCGCTCAACATGACGATCACCGTCACGAATCCCGGCACGGGCGCGGCGACCGGCGTGGTTGTCGAAGAAGACGTGCCGCCGGGTTTGACGCATGTCGCCGGCAACGAATTGGAATATGAAATCGGCACGCTCCGTCCCGGCGAAAGCAAACGCCTGGAACTCACGCTGCGGGCTGACAAGGCCGGCGTGATCAAGAATACCATCGTCGTCCGGGGCGATGCGAACCTCGCCGCGCAACATGCGATCAATATCGAAGTCGTCGCGCCGCAACTGCAGGTCGGCATCAACGGCCCGAAGAAGCGATTCCTCGAACGGCCGGCGACTTACACGCTGTCGGTCAACAACCCCGGCACCGCTGCGGCGCGCGATGTCGAACTGGTCGCGTATCTGCCGCGGGGCATGAAGTTTGTCTCGACCGATGCCGAGGGGCAATACGACCCGCAGCAACACGCGGTGTTCTGGAGCCTCGAAGAACTGCCGGCTACGAAGGGTGGCAATGTGAAACTGACCGCCGTTCCCACCGAAATCGGCGATCAGAAACTGCGCGTCGAAGGCCGGGCCGATCTCGGCTTGAATACCGCCTTTGAACAAGTCGTGAACGTCGACGCTTCGGCGGAGTTGGTGCACACGATTGCCGATCTGTCGGACCCGATCGAAGTTGGCGGCGACACGACGTATGAAGTCCGCGTCAAGAACGTCGGCACGAAAACGGCGACCAATATTCGCATCGCCGCGCTCTTGCCACCTGAATTGAAAGCCTTGTCCGGTGAAGGTCCCACCCGCGCCGCAAACGACGGTTCGCGCGTGATCTTTGAACCGCTGGCTCGACTCAATCCGCAAGAAGAAGCCGTCTTCCGCGTGCAAGCCAGTGCGCAAAAGGCCGGCGATTTTATCATCCGCGTGCAACTCAGCAGCAATGAATGGCCGACGCCGGTCACCCGCGAAGAGAGCACGCGAGTTTACAGCGATCAATAAAGGTAGAAGTTGGCAGGCAGAATGAAACACTCAAGTCGCTGGTTGATCGCTGCGTGGTTGTTGATCGTTGTCGCGAGCACCGGCTGTGCAACTTCGCCTTGGTCGAACCCTAGTCCGTTGAGTCCTCCGGGGATGGGTGCGCCGCCGCGGCGTGGATTGTTCCCCGGCTTGCGCCATCGGCTGCGCGAGATGCTGCCCGGCTCCGCTCAGCAGAGTCCGGTTCAACCAGCCGGGGCAAATCAACCGGGACCATCATCAGAAGCGGTCTCGGTGACGGTGAGTGACGAGTAGACTATTTGGACTGCAAACTATTCTGCAGCAAAAAGCCTTCCATCTCGGCTTCGGCGAGGCGGAGTTCGCGGAGGGCATCGAGATATGCGGAGTTGGCTTGCGAGTACTTGCGCTGCGCGTCGAGCATGTCGAGATAGCCGAGTTCGCCCGCGTCGTACGCTTTGCGCGAGAGATCGACGCTTTCTTGCGCCAGTTTCAGAATCGTGGATTGCAGCCGTTGCACCTGGTTCGAGGCGCTTTGGTAGCGCTCAAAGACGGGAGCCAACCGCTGTTGCAGCTCGAGTTCCAACTGAGCCAGCTTGTGTTCGGCGACGGTGACTTCGCCTTGGGCGCGGACGATGCCTCCCTGGTTCTTGTTCCAAATGGGAATCGGCATATCAAGCACCAGCGAGCCATCGGGCCGGCCGCCAATGCCGTTGTCCTGCCAGTTGTAGAGCGCTTGCAGGTTGACGTTTCCCTTGTGCTCGACGAGTGCGCGCTGATAAGCCCAGCGGGCGCGTTCGATCTCGCTCGCAGCGGCCGAGATTTCGGGACTCGCCGTGAGCAACCGCTGCAGCGTTTGTTGATAGTCGAATGGTTTCGCGGCGACGGTTACGTCCCCCGCGAGCGCTTGCGGCGGCAGATCCGGTTGCCCGAGCACTGCGGTCAAGTTTCGCCAGGCCGCGGTATGGCTGAACTGCGCGGTCTGCAGCGCGACTTTGGCATTTTCGAAGTCGAGCTGCGCATCGAGCAGGTCGAGCTTGCTGATCTCTTGTGCTTTGAGCAGCTTGTCGGTGGTCGTCAGAGCTTTGCCGTACATGTTGGCGATCTCGGTCGAGAGATCGATCTGCCGCTGCGCGATCAGCACGCGATAGAACGCCTGCCGCGTATCGGTCAGGACGCGATACTGCTGCGCGACTAACTCCTGTTCCGCGCGAGCCACTTCGTGCGCAGCGGCCTGGCGATTCAAGTTCAACTTGCCGCCGCGGACAATTTCCTGCGTGACATACACGCCATGTTGCTCAGCCAGTCCGCCGCTGCCCAACTGTTGCCCCGAGTAACCCACGGCCGGATTCGGCGGCAGTCCGACTTGCACCCAGTTGCCCCGCGCGACCTGCACCTGCGCGTGGGCGCGGCCGAGCGAAGGATTGTGGTGCAGGGCCATCTGCTCCAGATCGGCAAGGCCGAGTTGCGTTCGCGGCTGCGGAGTCGGCACATGTTCCAGCGGCAGCAGCTGCAGTTGCTCCGCAGGTTGATGATGCGTGGCCGGTTGAATCTGCACGGGACGGGGCGGCGCGTTTGCTGGCTGTTGTGCACCGGCTAGCGACGGCAAGAAATGGATCGCCTGAGCGCAGCACGCCACGGCTAACGAAGCGAACAGTTGTCGACGTCGAAGAGTGGCACTCATGCAATGCTCATCGACAGATTCAGCATCGCCCCTATACGCCGCATTTTCTTAATAAACCGCAATTTGTTGCCAGCATTGCAGTCGTTTCAGCGACGTTCTAGCAACTCGGCCAGGTGCAGCACTTCGATTGGCTGGCCTTCGCGATGCAAGCGGCCGCCGATGTTCATCAGGCAGCCGGCGTCGGTCGAAACGAGGCAATCGGCGCCGGTCGAGAGGATGCACTTCATTTTGTCGTCGACCATGTTGCCGCTGACGGCCGGATAGCGAATGGCAAACGAGCCACCAAAGCCACAGCACTGATCCTGATGATGCAGCGGCATCAACTCGGCCCCCTGCACGTTGCGAATCAGCGTTTCGACTTCGTTTGTCTGCTGGAGCATTCGCAGATGGCAGGCGAAGTGATAAGCGACCTTGCCAGAGTACTTCGCACCGACATCGGTAACCTTGAGTTGATTGACCAGGAAGTCGCTGAGCTCGAAGGTGCGCGCCGCGAGTTGTTGTGCGGCGGCATGCGCAGGCTCGTCGTGTTCCAGCAGATGCGGATACTCGACCTTGACCATCGCCGCGCAACTGCCGCTGGGAACGACCACCGGTTCGTCGCCCGCAAACACGCCAATCGTATGTTTCGCCTGCTCGCGCGCCAGATCGGCATAGCCGCTGTTGTACATCGGCTGTCCGCAACAAGTCTGCGCGGTGCGAAACTCCACTTCATGTCCCAACCGCCGCAGGAGTCGGACGGTGGCCACGCCTGCCGCGGGGCGAACGACGTCGCCGAGACAGGTGATCATGAGCAAGATTTTCATGGGCAGGATCTGCGGAAGGAGGTGTGGCGTAGTGCCACTACGATGACGGAACCGCAGGCGTCCGACCAGCCCCGCACGCCGTTAAATTGCCAACCGGACAAAGTCGGCCTGTCCCCGCCGAAACTACTTCGCACGTTTGCGGTTACCTGCAAAATGAATTTCCGGTGAATTTTTCAGAATCTCCTTCTGCCGCGATGGCGTCAAAACCGGACACCGTTTTTCGAGTGGCTAAGATCGCCCGTTACTACTATTAAACAGGTCAGGTTGTCGCATGGTTTGCGGTCGAAGTCGGCAACGTGGGCCCTTGGTGTCGTCAATCAG
>CAYMWL010000127.1:0-11857 GCA_964394305.1 uncultured Pirellulaceae bacterium | reverse complement strand
CAGCGAGCAAACTAGTTGCCGGAATGGTGGCATTGTCACCAGCGTTAAGCGTAATCGTTGAACCTGTCGATTGAATGGTCACGCCAGGATTTACGGCCAAATCGTCACCGACTGCTGCCGAATCTGTCGCCGTCAACACTACCGCGGCGGCAGAGATGACATTTGCAGCAATCGTAAACGGGCTGCTGTTGACGATGGTGGTCGCGCCACCCAAGTTCTGCGAGCCAAACCCAAGCGGACGGAGATTAGCAACAGTCAGCAGGGCGCCAGCGTTGTTATTCAGGATGTTGACGTCGCCGCTGGTCGTGTTGTTCAGTTGAATCGACGAAACCGCAGTTTCGAGCGGGTTCGCGGCGGTGCCGATACCCGTGCTGGCCTGCAGATAAACATCCAGTCCGGTCACATTGTCGTCGTCGTCATTATCGGTGATGCTCGTTCCCGCAATGATGCCGCCGCCGGCCGTTGTCGTCACGTTGGCGATCGCCGCAGAACCGGTCGTCGTCAATGTATTGCCGCCGAGCGCAAGCAAACTGTCGCTGGAGCCGATGCTATCGCCAGCACCGACAAACGACGAGATTGTTTCACTATTCAGCAGTTGTAAGGTGGAGCCAAGCGCAACATTCACCGCGCCCGCGGTATCGAGAATCGCAGCGCCATTCTGCAGCGTGAGCGATCCGGCATTGACGTTGGTCGTTCCCGTATATGCGTTCGTTCCTGCGAGGGTCATCGCACCCGTGCCAACCTTGATCAGATTGACCGAGCCTTGCACGGCGTTCGTCAGTGCGAGGCTGGCGCCACCTGCGACATCGTAGGTCGTGTTGGCCAGCATGTTCACTGTGCCTGTGACGGTGTTAGCTCCGGCTGGAGCAAAGACACCAGTGACACCGTTCAGCACCAGCGATTCCGGCGTCGTGATGCCACCGGTGACGGTCAGCGACGTGCCCGGTTCGAGTTGAGTATTTGAAGCATTATAGACCACGCCCTGCCGATTTAGGCGAATGAAGTCGAACTGCACATGCGTGCCCGTGCCGACGCCAGTAGTGCGCGTGATCGTCACGACGTTGTCACCAGTCGTCATGTTTACAGAGGAACCTGTAAATGCAGGTGTCGTTACCAGGCCATCGGCGCTAACCGTTTGCGAATGCACTTGTACGCCGTTGACCAGCACTTGAATGGGAATGCTGCCACCGGTGAAGTTGCTGGCGACCAGGTCGATTTGCAGCTGATAGTTATCGTCAGCCTCGACGGCGGCCAGGTTAAAATGAATGCGGCGGGTGTGATCGGCGTTGGTGATCGCCCGCTCAAAGTTGACAAGCGGTTCATCCGTAGCGAGGGTATTGATGGGCGCCGGATAGGTTCCAGCAAAATACCAATCGTCATCCTTCACGGTGGCGCTGCCCGGGGCTGGATTCACTGCGCCGCCTTCGACGGAGAATTCGCTCTGGTTGCCGTTGTCGATGCCGACCTGCCAGTGCTGCTGCAGGCCGCCAACCGCAATGTTATCAGTGCCCGGTGCGGCAGCACCGAGAGCGTTGTTCGAATCGACCGATAACGTTCCTTGGTGGATCAGCGTCACACCAGCATAGGTGTTGTTACCCGATAGGTTCACATGACCACCGCCCGTCTTGATGAGGTGGCTCGTCGCCGCAGCCAATGCTGGGTTGACGATGGGCAGCGTCGTGCCGTCGGTGACTCCCAAATGACCCAGACCGCCGATACGGCCGGTGAAGGCTTCACCGCCAGTGTTTTCGCGGTGGACATACACGAGTGTGTACGTGCCAGGCGTCAAGAAGCGCGTTGCAACGGCCGTGTTGTTATTTCCGATCGCAGCTCCATAGAGCCGATCGGCAACTGTGAACGCAGCGTTCGCGCTGGGCTTGATCCAGACCATCGCGTTATCGTCGTTGTTCGTTGCTGCAAAGGTGTAGGTTCCGGCAACCGACACGGTGAGCGTCGTTTCATAGACCGAGTTGAAGTTGTCGCCCAGCACGGTCGGCGCGAACAACGCGTTGAAGGCCGCGAGGTTGGCAAATTGCACCGGACCGTTGAGGATCGCCGTTTGATTGGGTACCGTCGTGCCGTTGATGAAATTCGTCACCACCGTTTCGCTGGTCAAACTTGGCGCCGTGGCATTGATGAACACTCGAGCGGTGACCGGCGACAGGCTGTAGCCTTTGTTGTTGATATTGCCGTTGATGTCGAAGTTGCCAGCGCCTGCCAACGTGAGATCGCTGTCAACACCGGCATTGATATCGCTATTAATAGTGAGCAAGCGGCCGATGGTGTTGCTGGCAATCATCGTGTCGCCCAGCAAACCGATTGGGGCCGAGAGCGTTACATCGTTGGCGACAATTTGCAGCGCACCGACGTTACCTGCGCCCAAGCCATTCAAAATCAGCGGCTCTGCGGCAGGGGTCATCGCACCACCCGTGGCGTCGTAGCGAAGCGTTGCACCGGCGCCAACGCTTGTTCCCGCAGTCGTCGCACCGAGGGCGTTCGGCTGCGTAACAACAAGCGTACCGGCGTTCACTGCCGTTGTGCCGGCGTAATTGTTCGTGTTATTCGTCAGCGTAAGTACACCTGTGCCGGTGTTCTTGTTGAAACCGCCCGTACCTGTGATCTGGCCGCTAAACGTAGAGTCTTTCTCCAGGTTGAATGTCGCCTGTCCGTTCAGCGTGATAGTGCCGGTCAAGTTGGGGCCAACACCAGCGTTGTCATTGGTGGTGAGATTGGCGGTATTTGCCAAAGTCACGTTAAAAGAGTGCGTTTGGGTGTTGTTCCAGAAGTCGAGAGTCGCTCCCCCGACCACACTGATGGTGCCGCTACCGCCAAAAGCGGTGGAGCCTTCAATGCGGAAGATGTTCGCATTCACATTCACACTGCCCGGATCGAGAATTGTTCCATTGACGATGCACAGTTCCGCGCCGCCGACTTTTGTCAGCGTAAAGCCGTTCATGTCAAACGTAACGGCATCACCGCCGTCGTCTCGAATATCCCAGCGATTCGCTGAGCTGAAAGTCGCGTTGTTGGTCATCGTCAGATTGCGAATCACGGCGAGTTGCGCTGCCGCCGTACGCGAGTTCACGATCGCGCCATTGCCGCCGACGCCGGTTCCTTCGACAAAGATCGGCTCGTTGCCGTCTGGGCCAATACGGAAGCCGTGAATATCGAGCGTGCCGCCGCCACTGATGGTGGTTGTGCCAGCGATCGTGCCCAGGGCGTTTTGATTGCCCATCCGCAAGGTACCTGCGGTAACAGCGACATTACCAGCGAACGTAGTATTTGCACCGCCGAGTGTGAGTGTGTTGGCGCCTGTCTTAGAAAGCGTGCCCGGTACGGCCTGAGTGAGAACGCCGGAAATATTGGCATTGGCGGTATTCGGTGTGAATGTCGCCGCACCGGCGAGATTCGTCGTTCCGAACGTCAAAGTGCCGTTCACGCCTGCGCCGGTGCCGTTGACTGTCAGTTGGCTGCCGGCCGCTGCATTGAGCGTCGCAAAACCAAAATTGGCGATCTGAGTTTCAATCGACACAGCGCCGCTGATGTTGACCGGATTGCTGCCGAAAGTTCCACCCGTCGTGGCGCCAAACGCGGTAAACGTGCCGACGCCGCTGCCTGTGGCAGTATTGATGTTGGTCCAAGCTACAGCCGGCGCGCTAGTGCGACGGACGTTGGCTATCAGGATCGAACCGCCCGTTGCTTCGCGGAACGCAATCGCAATCGGATAGGCGGTTCCGGCCGTCAGCGAGATGCCCGCGCTGGCATTCGAGCCACCTGCAGTCGCTACATAGGCCACCCGTTCACCAGCTGTGGTGTCGAACAGGCCGTTGCCGGTTGTGTCGAGATAGATGGCAGCTTCGTCGTCGATGTTCGAACCGCCAGCCTGATTGCCCAAGCCGAATTCATATGTCCCCGAAACCGCCGGCGTGAACCAGCCGCGGTAGAGGAACATGTAATTGTCGCCCGACGACATCGGCGTGCCGGTGAGCGGACCTCCGCTCGAACCTTGAAAGGCACCGTCGTTGCCGAAGTTGATCGCGCTGGTGAGCAATCGTGAACCGTTATTGGCAGTCCCAAGTAAACCTCCGGTGGCAGTGTTGTTGCCGATGCCCGTGATCAGTGCGGTGTTGGCGCCACTGGTGAACCAACTCATCGCGAGTGCGTTCGGCATGCCGATCGGCGGCACCGACGCTTGTGAGACGATGACGTTGCCGCCGTTGTTCACATTGAGCGCACCACTTCCCAAGGGATTTACGTTCACCGCGCCCGCCGCAGCTGCTTGCAGATTCAGCGTACCGGCGTTGACGGTGGTGCCGCCGCTGAAGGTGTTTTGGCCACTGAGCAACAATGTTCCGGCGCCAGCTTTCACCAGGCTCCCCACGCCGCTGACAATGCCCGCAAGCGTAGAGTTGAGATTACTCGCATTGCCAATTGTGAGTGCGGCCGTTCCCTCGAGCACCACCGCCTGTCCGGCGACACTGTTCAGCGCGGCAACCGTTACGGCTTCTGCCGGCGATGAAATCTCAAGCGTCTTCGTACCGGCAAGAGTCACGGTTTCCGAATATGAACCCGCACGCACTACCGTCGTGCCACTCGCCGACGAGGCGTTCACCGCTGCCTGGATCGTTCCAAAAGCATCGGCGCCGACGATGGCTGTTTGGTCACCGGCCGTGCCCGGGTCGGCGTCTTGGATGATCGTGCCCGCCGGCATTACCGCCCAATCGTCATCCGCATAAGTCGTCGTCAGCGACTGCGGCACGAAGGCAAATGTGCCAGCCGCGTAGCGGTTAGCCGGCCCGCCATCGTTGGTATTCGGATACATTCCAGCTGAGAGGTGATATGAGCCGGTGCCGACAAACGTCAACGCGCCGCCGGTATCGGTTGTCCAAGGTCCACCATTGCCATTCAATTCAGACGCATTGTATCCATCGGCAACAATCCGGCCTTGAAAGCCCGCGGGCAGGTTCAAGGCAGGAATTGAAAAGAATCGGCTGCCGCCAAACAGTTGCTGGCTCGTTCCACTGAATGAAGCCGACGCGAGCGGCGCGCCGGGCGCCGTGCGATCGTACAACCGCACATTGATGGTGCCTGTGATGCCATTCGAATCCGCATCGAACGCCCCCAAATTCGTCACCGTGATTGGCGATGTCACATTGAAGTCCATTCCCAGCGAACCGCCGAAGTTCTGATTACCAGCCTGACCTGCGGGGACCACGTAGCTGATCGTCGCCATCACGCTGCGATCTTCCAGCGTTTCAAAAAACGAGCGGCGTTGTTGCTGCTTACGTTGGGGACGAGCGGACTTTGCTTTACGAGTACGAACCGAATCCTGCGCGCGAGGAATGCGACCAAACATCAAAAGTAGCTCCGCAAGCAACCAACATCGATGGAGGGGAAATTGTGGGGGCAGCGTGACTCCGTCACGCTTTTAGAGGCGCTTCCAGTACGGCATGGCCGAACTCGCAGTGAGGAGGCACCGGGAGAGGTGCGGTTCCTACAAATCACCGCAGGAAGTAGGGTTCCGTAGATCCCTGAGGACGAATCCGTTTCGTCCTACCACGCTGAAGGATTCATTCGGCCTTAATCATTTAGTCGAATGTGCAGCGCAGTCCTGTGGATTCGACTATAGTAAGCAATTCCAAATATTTCCAGACTTGTGCAGAAATTTGGACGCGACGATGGCAAAAAACCACCCAAAATAATGGGGTTTTGTCGCTGGTGGTTACTGCGGACGCGAACGATTCCGCTAGATTCGTCGATCAACGGACTTCCAGAAGGCAATCGTCTGTAACTTTTGCCAAACTGCGATAGCTTTCGCTCGCAACCGTTCACCGTGCCGATCTCGCATGAGTTGAAGCACAAATCCGAAGGTGACCAAGGCGATTGTTAGTGACCAGGTAGAACCGGTCTTTTCGTCGGCAGCAAGCGCCAGAGAGCCGTCAACAGCCGCCGCGGGTGCAGCTTGAGCTTCGCGATCGGCCGCTCGACTGCTGGTTTGTTTGGGGAGTTCTGCGCCGTTCTCTTCTTCACCAGTTTCGAATCTCACAGCACCAGCGTCGGCTGGCGGTAAGGCTTCGGTCGAATGCAAGTCCCGCGCTGGCTGGATAGGTGCTTCTAAGGTCAGCACTTCAAAAGCTTGCAGCCTGCCTGCCGAACGATCCATTTGCACGGTGATTTCGAGCAGCGATTCTTCAAGTTCGCTCGGGAGCGCGCGGGCTGCAGCCAACTCATCGGCGATCTCGCTCACGGCAATGGCCACAGTTCCGCCGTCCGGCTCCGATTGCATCACTTCCAAGCGTTGATCATTGGGTACGAAGGCGGCGAAATTGCTGGCGATATCGGTAACAGTTTCACCACCGCTAACGGGATATTTCAATCCGGCCAGCATTTGCAGCACGGAGTTCAGCTCGCGCGGCGATGGATCATCGAGGGGCTTCACATCCCCAGGATTTTCCAGGCCCGTATCCTGATCCCAGCTATCAAACCCAGAGTCAGATTCTGCGCCACCCGCAGCTGTATCGGGAATGGTTGGCGCAGGATTGTTGGATTTCGGGTTGGCTGGCGCAGGGTTGATCGGCGTCGGAATCATCGGCGACGGATCCAAAGGTTTCACTGCTGGATCAACAGCCAGAGGGTCAACCGGCAAAGGGTCTAACTGCGCCGACGCGGCGGGCGCGACAGGTTTAACCTCAAATTTCCACGGCTCCGTGGGAATGGGGATCATTCCACCATCAAAATCTCTTGGTGTCCCGTTGAATTGTGGCAAGGACAGACTGGGCTGGCCAAGGCTGCTGGCGCTGCTGAAGAGTGCTTGGTCATTTACGACGCCCGTCGCACGAAAGTCACCGCTGTAGATCAGCGTGAATGACAACATGCTTCGCGATTCCAACGATTCCACGCGAGTGTGCGTTGCTCGCTTGCGCGTCGGCACTGCAGCTCGCTTACCCTGCCAGCGAGTCGAACTCAGCCAATTGATCATGTGACGAAACATGGGAAATACCTGCTACTTCGTATCGGCGACAACACCGGCCGCATTCTCATCCTGAAAAAATACGTTGAAGGGGCTCTTGGCGCGAGCTGATCCGCTTACTGCGCTGGCCTGGGTGGCAGCCGTGCGAGTCAGTGAAACTTCGCGCAAGAATTGCTGGCGGACTTCGCCGACCGGCAATTCTTTGCAGACCGAGGCTAGTTCATCGGCGATGCGTTGCAGCCGGGCGGGGTCATTCGGCCAAAGTGCCCGCCGCGCGACAATGGCCGCGGCGGCCTCAGCGGGGCGATCGAGTTCCCGCAGCGCTACGGCTTGATTGAAGTAATGCTTGCTCAGCGATTCACGAAAGCGAGCGACCGTGGGCGCCAACTCATGTGCTGTGCGCTGTTTTGCGATTGCGTGTTCAAATGCTGCACTCGCCTTTTCCCATTGCTCATTGCGCTGCAGCACCATCCCCAGATTGTTGTAAATGCCGCCCAAACTGCTAAGTAAATTCAAGTCCTGCGGATTAACGGCAACCAACTCTTGCTGCAGCTGGAGTGCTTTTTCAAAGCTCAATTCCGCCGCGGCAAAGTTCTCCGCATTGGCTTGGAGCATGCCCAGGTTATTGAACGAAGCTGCAAGATCGCGTTGATAGCTACTCACCAGCGGCGCGACTTTTACCAGCCGTTCCTGAATCAAAATCGCATCCCGGAAACAAAGCTCTGCTTCACGTGAATTCGACAAGCCGACATGAATCGTGCCGAGGTTGTTGTAGCTCAAAGCCAGATCGCTTTGATAACTTCGCCGCGCGGGAAACTTCCGCACCAGGCCAATTTGCAAGACAATTGCGCGTTCGACCCATTTGCGCGCGGCAGCCGGTTGAGCCGGCAAATATAGCGAACTCAATTGGTTGTAGCTCGCCGCCAAACTGTGCAGATTGGCTTCATTGGCAGGGCTGGCTTCGCGAATCGATTCCTGAATTTCGATGGCCGTTTGAAAATGAACCACGGCCAACGGTTTGTTGTTAAGTTGGCTGAAAAGGATTCCCAAGTTGACGTTGGTCGTGGCCAAATCCGGTTGGGCTGCGGTAGCAACCGTCGATCCCTTCGCCAATTCTCTCTGTATGGCCAAGGCCCGCTGCAACTCGCTTTGCGCCGCTGGCAAATCGCCACGCTTCTGCAGAAGCTGTCCCAAATGGCTGTGGCAGAGCGCTAGGTCATGCTGATGTTGTTGCTGCGTGGGGCTCATCCGCACGAAAGTGGCGAAGATGGTTTGTGCATCGCGATACGCGCGCTCTGCTTCATCCAGCGAACCGATCTGCTCCGAGAGTTGCCCGATCTTGCGATAAGTCACAGCCAGATCGAGTTGCAGCGACGGATCGCTCGCTGCTTCACGCGCGAAATCGCGATAATAAGGAAGCATCTGCGCGAGTAGTTTCCGCCGCACGCCATCGGCGCCTGGCAGATCATTGGCCAGCATTTTATCGACTCGTTCGGCGAAATCATCGAGCACCAATCGCGTCTGCCGAAACTTGGCTTCGGCGCGGCGAAAGTTGATTTCGGCTTTACTATTGCTCTGCCGAGCTGCTTGCCAGGCGGCGTCTTTCTTGGCACGTTCGCCCGAGATCAACACCAGACTAACCACCACGCCGATCAGACCAAGTGCCAAAGTGGCGAGCGAGGTGGCGACGGTTCGCTGATGGCGGCGCGCCCATTTTTCCACGCGGGTCGTCAGCGAAGGAGGTCGCGCCAAAATCGGCTCGCCTTCGATGAAGCGGCGCAGGTCCTCGGCCAATTCGCACGCGGTGGCATAACGCTCATCGCGATCTTCGGCCATCGCCTTGAGGACAATCACTTCGAAATCGGCGGGAATCGATTGATTCCAAGCGCGGGGCCGTTGCCATTGTGAACGGCTGTACTCGACGGCCGTTTCGGCGTGGGCAGCCCCTTCGCACGGATGCCGCAATGTCGCCAATTCGTATAGCGTGATACCCAGCGAATAGATGTCAGTGCGATGATCGACGAGTTCCGCTTTGCCGAGCGCTTGTTCGGGACTCATGTACGGCATGCTGCCGACGACATAGCCAGTTTCGGTCAGCGCATCGCTCGACTTGCAACGGGCCACGCCGAAGTCGGTAACCCAGACCTTCCCTTTTTCGTCGAGCAACAAATTCGAGGGCTTGATATCGCGATGCACCACGCCGATTTCATGCGCAGCGTCGAGGGCGGCCGCGGCCTGCATGCCCATTCGCGCAACGGCCAAGACATGATCGAGTGTCTCGGTCGGCGCTGCCGATTCATCGCGCAATTCAGCAATCAGTTCGGCGAGCGACTCGCCACCGATCAATTGCATGGCGAAGTAATGAATGAGGTTCTCTTGTCCGATCGCAAAAACCGGCACGATATGCGGATGGTCGATTTGCGCTGCTGCCTGGGCTTCGTGCTTGAAGCGGGCGATTTGCTTGTCGTTGATCGACGCCGAAAGTGGCAGCAATTTAACGGCCACGCGCCGACCGAGCGACATTTGTTCGGCTTCGTAGACGATGCCCATGCCGCCGCGGCCGATTTCGCGCAGCAAACGAAAATCGCCCAACACGGTGCCATTCGATGCGCCGCCGAGGACTGGCAAAATTGCCGGCGGAACTGCCGCAGCCTGTTGAAATAGCGCGAGGCCACTCAAGTAGCCGCGCAACTTGTCGGCCATTTCGGGATGACGTGCGAGCAGTTCCGCGGGCTGGATAGGCTCGCCCCGCTCGAGACCTACGAGATACTCGTCGAGAATCTTGGCCAGACGTTCTCGTTCGCCATCGACTTCGGATTCATGTTCGCTGGCAGCGCTTCCGTTCGCGTCGTCTCGGGTAGTGCTTAAATCAGGAATCATCTTGTTCTGCTTCTGCTTTCCGATAGACCGCGCGCAGCTTTTCGATTGCTCGCAGCCACAGCATTCGCGTAGCTCCGGGCGAGCGGTTCAGCCGCGTCGCGACTTCTTCAAAGGCCAGCCCCTGAATGTTTCTCAGGACAAGTACTTCGCGATAATGTTCGGGCAATTGCTTCAATAACGCTGTGAGCTGCGTGGTTTGCTCCCCGAGCGACACGCTGGCGCTTGGCGCCTGCTGCTGAGCGGGATTGATCAACTCCGGCAGCGGTCCGACCGCAGCCGTAAACGTCTCCAGCGAAATCTCGCGGCGAATATCGCGCTTCGCCGCCCGCACATGTTGCTCGACGAACCTTGCCAGACTGTTAATCAGAATTTCGCGTAACCAGGCCAGCAATTCGCGCTCAGTATGGCCGCGAAACTGCCCAAAGTGGCAATGGGCCCGCAGCATTACATCCTGCACGATGTCGGACGGACTAACGCGCGGTCGCAATCGTTGCTGGAACTGCGAAATGCCGAGCAGCATCAGATAATTGCGATACTGCGAGAGCAATTCGCCGATACTCTGCCGATCTCCCTCGCGGGCGTTCCGCAGCAGAAATTCCAGCCGTTGTTTGGCAGCGAGACTTCGTTGTTCCGCCGAGTCGGGATTCGTTTCCGAATTCCACGACGCCGGTCCTGCTAGCGTGGGAGACATCTACTGCGATCCTTGGATTGGCGGAGCCGCTGATTGTACCGTGCGAGTCAAGGCCGTTGTCGATATGACAAACGACTTATGGTGCCGAGTCCTGTTGACGCACGGCCTCATTGACACACAGATCGAGATTCGCGCCAGCTGTCACGGTTCGGGTGAAGATTTCTCAAAACGGATTTATGTCGCCTCAAGATCCGCTAATCTTGCAAGATTGACAACTACAGCGATTTTCACCGCCGTTACGGCGTTTCGTTCAGGATTTCTTCGAGGGCCTGATCAGTTTCTTCATGAGAACCGCAATTGACTGATTCGGTCGCTTCACCGGCCGCAGCCACCGGATTGAGCAGTAGCCACGTGAGCGGATTCTGCGAGGAAGCCCCCCCCTCACTGCTAGTGGATTGCGACGACGGGGATGACGACTGGCTCGACGATACTTGAGCCGGAAGTGCCGTGGCAATGGTCCCGCCGCTTGATGCGGAATTGGAACTGGTCGATCGCGCGCCGTTCGCACCGGCCTCTTCAATTGCTTCCGGAGCTGAGAGCGGTACGAACTCCGGACCGATCGGATTCTCGTTTAGGAAGTTGATGACCAACAGGGCATCGAAGGCCGTGACCATGTTGTCGCCCGTCACATCAAGGAACGGCGGCGGCGCCACCGAGCCTGAAGGTGCGGGGAGTATGAACGTGGTTGGGTTCATGATTTGCGGGTTGTTCAACTCGTTGATCACAAGCAGCACGTCGAACGCCGTGATGAGTGGCGTGTCGGTGCTGTTGTTAACATTCAGTGGGTTGGACTGATTTTGCCAAGGGAAGTTATTAAAGGCAGTGTTGGCCACCATCAAGTCATAGTTGCCGGTGCCGCTCGCCTTGGCAGTGACTTCGATGAAGATATTTCCCGCCGTCGTGGCCACATAATTCAGCACCAACGAATCGTTGTCGACCGTGGCGGAACCAGCCTGATTGATGCTGTTCACGCCGAGCAACGTGTTGTCGTTGGTGGCGAGTACGGTCGTTCCATCTGCAGCCAGAATTCGGATAACCGTATCGATCGGTGCACCATAAACACCGGTGGCAAATGTTTGAGCGGTGATCTTGTCGCCAACGGCCACCGTAATCTTGTATAGATCAACTTGACTGCCGACAGAAATCGCAGCGCCTTTGACGGTGCCAACCCGCAAACTGCCGGTCCCAGTTCCGCCGCCCACAAGAGCGAGTGTCTGCGCATTGGCGGTCGTGTCATGCGCCGCTGCCGATTCGGCCACGGTGTTGATCTGCGGATTCGCCAGCCAGCGACCTTGCCGCAATTTGGCCAGCGCCAG
>CAYMWL010000126.1:0-12933 GCA_964394305.1 uncultured Pirellulaceae bacterium | reverse complement strand
AGCCCGAGATTGTCGCCAGCCGGCAGTTTGAATTTCCACTCGAACAACGAGCTGCGATTGAAACGGTTCTCGCGCAATTGATCGACGATGTTGTTGCCGCGCTGACGGTTCGGCAACACGGTGCCATTCAGCTTGAGTGCGCGATGCAATGTCCTGGTGAAGAAGTGAAGCTGCTAGCCAGCCTGTTCGAAGCCAGCAGCGATCCCCAGCATTTGCGGGAACTGCTGCAGATGCGACTCGAACGCACGGTGTTGCCGGGGCCAGTCAGTTCACTCCGTTTATCCGTTTTGCTTTCTGCTCGTCTCGTTTGCCGGCAGCAAGAACTGTTTGCCGCACGACAAAATCACGAGCGCGAACAATCGCTGCTCATCGATCGCCTGAGCAGTCGCCTCGGGCGCGAATCGGTCGTGCGCCCGCAACTCGTTGCCGATGCGCAGCCTGAATATGCGTATCGCGATGAACCGTTAGCCGGCAAAAAACGGACGTTCACCAAAGAACAGAAGCCTGCGAAAGAGCCACGTCCCTTGCCCGCGCGGCCGCTTCTTTTGGAGCCGCGGCCGGTGCAACTCGAAGTGGTGGCCGTTGCGCCGGAAGGGCCGCCGATGCAGTTTTATTGGCAAGGCGCGCAGCACCGGACGCGCCGGAGTTGGGGACCGGAGCGAATTCAAACCGGTTGGTGGCGCGGCCGTTATATCCGCCGCGATTATTACCGCGTCGAGAGTGAACACGGCGGCCACTACTGGCTGTTTCGTAGCAACGGCAAATGGTTTTTGCATGGGATTTTTGACTAGGAGAACTCCATGCCCGAACAACACGACGACAAACGCAAGATTGAAATCTCTGCCGTCGCACGCCCTGGTAGACAATACGCCGAGCTGCATTGCAAAACGAATTTCTCGTTTTTGGAAGGAGCTTCGCATCCCGACGAACTCGCAATCCGCGCGGCAGAGCTCGGTTATGCGGCCCTCGCCATCACCGATCGCAACAGTCTGGCCGGTGTCGTCCGCGCGCATGGTGCGGCCAAACAAATCGGCCTGAAGTTGTTGATCGGCGCGGAGATTCATAGCGTCGATGCGTGTCCGATCGTGCTGCTGGCGACCGATCGTCGCGCGTATGGTCGCTTATCGCGTTTGATTACGACTGGCAGAAGGAATGCGCCGAAAGGAGAATGCCGACTGACGTTCGACGACATCGCAGCGCACTCAGAAGGCTTACTCGCTTGCGTTATCGAGCAGCATCCCGATGTTTTTCGATATCGCGAACTCTTCGACGATCGCTGTTATCTGCTCAGCGAATTGCATCTCGGTTCCGACGATGAACAGCAACTCGACCAGGCCATGCGCCTGGCCAAAACAGCAAAAGTGCCACTCGTCGCTGCCGGTGGAGTTCATTTTCATCATCCCGCTCGCCGACCGCTCGCCGATGTGCTCACCGCGGTGCGTGCGGGTTGCACGGTCGCCGAAGCAGGTGAGTTGCTGCTGCCGAATGCGGAACGTTTTTTGAAATCGCCCGAGGACATGGCGGAGTTGTTTGCCAAGTTTCCTGCGGCGATCAAGCGGACCATCGAGATCGCCGACCGCTGCACGTTTTCGCTCGATGAGCTTCGCTATGAATATCCCGAGGAACTCGCGCCGCCCGGCGAATCGCTGCCGGAGTATCTTGCGCGGCTGACATGGGAAGGTGCTAGGAAGCGCTATCCCCACGGAGTACCCGATAAAGTCCGCGAGCTGATAGAGCATGAGTTTCGTGTCATCAATCAATTGAAGTACGAAGCCTACTTTCTCACCGTGTGGGATCTGGTTCGCTTCGCACGTTCCCGCGGCATCTTGTGCCAGGGGCGAGGTTCGGCCGCGAACTCGGCTGTCTGTTATTGCCTGGGTGTGACGGCTGTCGATCCTGAGCGCATGAATGTGCTGTTCGAGCGATTCATCAGCGTGGAACGGAACGAAGCGCCGGACATCGATATCGACTTCGAGCACGAACGGCGCGAAGAAGTGCTGCAATATCTGTACGAGAAATATGGCCGCGAACGAGCAGGCATCGTGGCCGAAGTGATTACCTATCGGCCGAAGTCTGCCTTGCGTGATGTGGGGAAAGCGCTGGGACTGTCGCTCGACAGCATTGATAAACTCGCCAAGCTCATCGACAGTTATCACGCTGACAAGATGCACGACCGGCTCGCGCAAGCGGGGCTCGACGAAGAGACGCTCATCGGCTATCAGCTGCCGAAATTGGTCAGCGAGTTGATTGGCTTTCCGCGGCATCTGGGGCAGCACGTCGGCGGCATGGTGATGACGCAAGGACCGCTGTGTGAACTAGTGCCGATCGAAAACGCGGCGATGGAAGGACGCACGGTCATCGAGTGGGACAAAGACGATCTTGATGAACTCGGCATTCTCAAGGTCGACTGCCTGTCGCTCGGCATGCTCACCGCGATTCGCAAAAGTTTCGCTCTGCTGCGTGAGCACGAGGGGCTTGATCTGACGCTGGCCGACATTCCGGAAGGAGACAAGCAGGTTTACGACATGATCTCGCGGGCCGACACGATGGGCGTGTTTCAAATCGAAAGTCGCGCGCAGATGTCGATGCTGCCACGGCTGCGGCCCGACAAGTTTTATGACCTGGTCATCGAAGTGGCCATCGTTCGGCCAGGGCCCATTCAAGGGAACATGGTTCATCCTTATCTGCGACGTCGAGCCGGCGAGGAGGAAGTGATTTATCCCAATGCCGAGATCGCCGAAGTGCTGAAGAATACGCTGGGAGTGCCGCTGTTTCAGGAGCAAGCGATGAAGCTGGCGGTTGTCGCGGCGGGGTTCACGCCGGGCGAAGCCGATCAGCTCCGCCGCGCGATGGCCGGTTGGCGAAAGCCCGGGCTGATCGAACAATTTCATAAAAAGTTGATCGACGGCATGCTGGCGAAAGGGCTGTCGCCGGAGTTCGCCGAAAATGTGTTCAAGCAGATCAAGGGTTTCGGCGAGTACGGTTTTCCCGAATCGCACGCGGCCAGTTTCGCGCTGCTTGCGTATGCGTCCTCCTGGCTGAAGTGCCATTACCCCGCCGCGTTTTGTTGTGCGCTCATCAACAGCCAGCCGATGGGTTTTTATGCGCCGGCGCAACTCATTCGCAATGCCCGCGAACATGGTGTGGCGGTGTTGCCCGTCGATGTGAATCACAGCGATTGGGATTGCACGTTAGAGCATCTGGGGGCGAAGCTCCCGCGGAGCCATGCGCTGCGAGATGGCATCAATTGCCGCGGCGGCTCGGCGGGAGCCTCGCCCTCCCAAGGAATTGCGCTGCGACTAGGCTTGAGAACTTTGTCTGGGTTATCCGAACGTTTCGCCGCACGAATCGGGCAACTGCGACCGTTTACTTCGGTCGTCGATTTCAGCCGGCGAACGGAACTCGGTAAACCGGTGATCAAACTGCTCGCCGACGGCGATGCGTTTCATTCGCTCGAGCTCGATCGTCGACAAGCGCTCTGGCAATCGTTAGCTCAGGCGAAAAAAGAACAGCCGTTGCTCGCAGGACTCGAAAACGATGAACTACTCCCCAGCGCGCTGCCAGCGATGAGTGAGTTCGAGCAAGTCATGGCCGACTATCGCACCAAGGGACTTTCGCTGCGGGCGCATCCGATTTCGTTCTATCGCGAGGAATTGAACGCATTGCAGGTCACTCCGGCCGGTGAACTTGCGAGTGGCCGCCATGGTCAGTTTGTGTGCGTTGCGGGATTGGTGCTCGTGCGGCAGCGACCGAGCACCGCGAAGGGGATCACGTTCGTCACGCTCGAAGATGAATCGGGTGTGGCGAATCTGATCATCCGCGTCGATGTGTGGGAAAAGTACTATCAGGTGGCGCGAACCGCTTCCTCGCTGATTGCGTCAGGACGATTACAGATTCAGCGAGAAGTAATTCACGTGCTGGTGGCGAAGCTCGAAAACATGATGGGCCGCGTTGGCGAGATGAAATCGCAATCGCGGGATTTTCATTGAAAGTCATCGTTCGCTCTGCGAACGATGAAGGGAGGTGACCAGTAGTTGGCTGCCGGAACGAGCGGTACTCCGCGTAGTTCGGGCTTTTCGCGCGAAATGCTGGAGCGGCGCGGAGTACCGCTGGCTCCAGCTGACGCTGGTTGAGCAACCTCGATTCATCTTTCGCGGAGCGAAAGACGACTAAGTGGCCCAATAGCCGCCGCGGGCGTGGTCGTAGGTCGCTTCGCGGCCGCGGATTTCAGCGTTAATTTGCCCGTCACGAAAAACCTCCTGCCCCATTACCCAAGTGCGGACAGGCCAGCCGGTAAGCGTCTCGCCATGCCAAGGACTCCAGCGCGATTTAGTCTCCTGCGTTTCATTACGAATCTCGGCAGACTTGTTCAGATCGACCAGCACCAGGTCCGCATCGTAGCCAACTGCGATTCGGCCCTTATTCATGATATCCCACACACGGGCCGGCGCATCGCACATCCAGTGAACCACTTGCTGCAGCGTGCAGCGGCCTCGCTGTACTTCGTTGAGCATCAGAGCGAGAGAGTTTTCCACAGCAGGCAAGCCGGAAGGGCTGCCGCCGTGGCCCGGCGAATAGGGCTGTCGTTTTTCTTCCAGCGTATGTGGCGCGTGGTCGGTCGCAATGACTTGAATGAGCCCAGCCTGCAGGCCTTGCCACAAACCGCGACAGTCAGCAGCAGTCTTGAGCGACGGATTCATCTGCACCAACGTTCCCAACCGCGCGTAGTCATCGACGCTGAAGAGCAGATGATGCGGACAGGCCTCGGCAGTGATCAAGCCTCGATGATCGGCGAGCAGCGGCACTTCATCGGCCGTCGAAACGTGCAGCACATGGAATCGATGGTGGTGCCGATGCGCCAGATCAATCGCCCGCTTCGTCGCAATCACTGCGGCCCGGTGATCGCGAATCCGCGAGTGATCGGCAACGTCATGCGTGCCGGCAAACTTCGCGGCGTTCTCACGGACGGTCGTTTCGTCTTCGCAATGGGCACAGATCGGGAGCGTCGACTCGGCGAAGATCGCTTCGAGCGCCGCCTGCTCGTCGACCAGCATGTTGCCCGTGCTGGAACCGATGAAAATTTTGATGCCGGGCGTTCGCTGGGCGATTTTCAACTCGGCAACGTTTTGCGTCGTCGCGCCGATATAGAAACCGTAATTGACGAGGCACTTGCTCGCCGCGAGGGCCAACTTGTCGTGCAAGGCCGCCACCGAAGTTGTCGTTGGATTTGTGTTCGGCATTTCGAGAAATGTCGTCACGCCACCTTTGGCACACGCCCGCGAAGCGGTGTACAGATCTTCTTTGTGCGTCAGCCCCGGTTCGCGAAAGTGGACCTGGTCGTCGATCACGCCTGGCAGCAGATGCAGGCCGCGAGCATCGATCACTTCGTCAGCGGCCGTATGAATGGCCGGGTCGATGGCCGCGATTTTTTCATTTTCCACCAGCACCGTGATCGCAGCGGTTTCGGTGGGGAGCACAACTTGGGCATGGCGAATGAGAGTCTTCATGCCCTGAATGTAGCGAACGGAAGCGATGCTGGCAGCGACGGGTCTGTCAGTTACAATCGACGAACCTCTTCTCTTGCGCGGAGCTTGTGTCTTGGCCAGCCTGACGATCGAAAATTATGTGAAAGCGATTTATCAAATCAGCTCTGCGCAGGAAGATCGCCCTGCCACGACCGGGCAGTTGGCCGAGTCGCTCGACGTTTCGCCCAGCACGGTCACCAGCATGCTCAAAACGCTGAGCGAATCGGGCCTGGCGACCTATGTGAAGTACGGTGGCGCCGAATTGACGGACACCGGCCGCGCACTGGCGCTGCGCGTGCTGCGGCGGCATCGGTTGATTGAACTGTTCCTTTCACAAACTTTGCAACTGACCTGGGACGAAGTCCACGAAGAAGCCGAGAATATGGAACACGCGGTCAGCGATTTGCTAATCGACCGGATCGATGCATTTTTAAATTATCCCGCTCGTGATCCGCACGGCGATCCCATTCCCAAGGCCGATGGCACCCTGGCGGCTGCTCAGACCGTTCGACTTTCTGAATTGAATGTCGGCGACGGGTTTCGCATTGAGCGGGTGCTCGACCAAGCGCCGGATTTCTTGCGTTACCTGGCCGAAACGGGGTTGAAACTGGGTGCTCAAGGGCGAGTGACCGCCAGTCGGCGCGAGGCCGGGGTGATTTCGCTCCAAGTCGCCGAAGCGACGGCTACGCTCAGCGTGCCGGTCGCGCAGCAGGTATTGGTCAGCCGCGAAGGCTGATTTTTTCACTTGCTTTGCGTTGGCAGTATCGTAGCGATTATGATTCGTTGGATCTTGCCGCCTCGTTCGAGGTCGCGGCAGTTGCAAGCGCTATGCTGCAGGAATAGTAAAACGGTATTGAGGGCCCAACAATGCAGCGGCGTGGTTTTACGCTGGTCGAGTTGCTGGTGGTGATTGCCATCATCGGCCTGCTCGTTGCGTTGTTGCTGCCGGCCGTGCAGGCGGCGCGGGAAGCGGGACGGCGAGCGCAATGCGTCAATCATCAGAAGCAACTCGCGCTGGCGTTGCACAACTATCACGATGCATTTCAATCGTTCACGCTCGGCAGTTGGGCGGCATGGGAAAATACGACGCCGCCTGCTCCGGCGCCTCGAACCGAAGGCCTGGGCGCGCTGCACCATTTCATCTTGCCGCAACTTGAAAAGCCGGGAGAGTATCAGTTGTTCCAGCGCGACATGGATTCCGTAAAGCAAGGTGTGATCGCTTATATCGAGCAAAGTTCGAACGCCAATACGCTACGAAACTCGCGGATCAAAGTCTTCTTTTGCCCCAGCAGCGATTACAACGGCTGGTTCAACAAGATCGCGCTGACGACGTATGCAGGCTCCGCCGGGCCGAATGCGCTTTCCGCCGTCGGTAATTCACGCGGCAACTGCACCTGCTCGCATCCTTACAATCCATTCGCTTTGGCTTCTGCGCGAATGCCGCAACACGGCGCCCCGGGCCCGTTCTTTCGACACAATAGCACCACGGAGGTTGCCAAGCCGCGACGAGTGGCCTCTCGACTGGCCGACGTGGGCGATGGCACTTCGAACACGATCTTCCTCGGCGAGATGCGGCCGAAGTGTTCCAGTGTGGCGCTGGCAGGTTGGGCGAACTCCAACAACGGCAGCGGCGTGATGACCACCATCGTGCCAATCAACTACAACTCCTGCGGACCGCGCGCCCAATGGCAGTCCGTCGATGGCTGTCGCACCGATTGCAACGATACGGTTTCGCTCGGCTTCAAATCGAACCATCCAGGAGGCGCTGTTTTTGCCTTTATCGATGGCGGCGTCCGCTACTTGCGACAAGATATCGATCATACACTATATCAACTGCTCGGCGCGATGGCCGATGGCAATGCGGTTTCGCCGCCTTAGGCACTCAAGTTCAAGGTTTAAAGTTCAACGTTGAATACTCTGGTACGCATCTCGGTGTTGCTCACGATCCTGATGCTTTTCGCAGGTTGCAGCGGCCTTGTCGCCGTGCAGGGAGTAGTCACACTCGACGGACAGCCGCTGCCAAACGCCAAGGTCATGTTCATGCCAGCCGCTGGTGGCCGACCCGCTGAAGGGACGACCGATGCGGCCGGCAAATTTCGCCTGACGACCAACTCACCCCATGATGGTGCTGCTGCCGGCGAGTACGTGGTGAGCGTAACCGCGCGGACGATTGAGTATGAGTCGAAGCCTGGCACGGAACAGGGCTTTGTCGAAAAGGCGATTTGGCTGGCGCCGGAACGGTACAGCCATCCGTCCCAATCAGGACTGAAGGCAACGATCAGCCCGCAACAGCCGCAGGTGACGATCGAGCTGAAATCGTCGCCCTAATCCAGCACCTGTTTCTCCGAGCCAAAACGGCCAACGTGCGTTATAATGAACGCATGGAAACACTCATCCAAGCCCGGCTCGATAAATTGTCGCCGGCATCACTCAAGCCGTACAAATCACTCTCGAACGAAGAACTCTCGGCGCGAATCGAAGCAGTTCGTCATCAATTTGGTCCGCGACTGTTGATCCTGGGACATCACTATCAGCAGGATGAGGTGATCGCGCATTCCGATTTGCGCGGCGATTCGTATCAACTCAGTCAATTGGCCGCCGCGAGTAGTGACTGCCGCTACATCGTTTTCTGCGGCGTCCACTTCATGGCCGAGACGGCCGATATTTTGGCCAACCGTCCGGAGAAGCTCGCCGAACGGAAGGGTGAGCGAGTGAAAGTAGTGCTGCCCGATCTGGGGGCCGGTTGTTCGATGGCCGATATGGCTGCCATCGATCAGGTTGAAGCGGCCTGGCAGGACCTGGGCGAAGTGATCGATACCAACGACATCACGCCGGTAACGTACATCAACAGTGCGGCCAGTCTGAAAGCTTTTTGCGGCCGCCACGGCGGTATTGTGTGCACCAGCAGCAACGCCCGTGCGGTGCTCGATTGGGCCTACAACCGCACCAGTCGTGTGTTCTTTTTTCCCGATCAGCATCTGGGGCGGAACACCGCGCTGAAGATGGGCATCACCAACGATCAGATGCCGGTGTGGGATCCTTATGAGCCCGAATTCGGCGGCAACACCGAAGACGCCATTCGCCGCAGCAAAGTGGTCCTTTGGAAAGGGCACTGCAGCGTGCATCAGATGTTCAAGGCCGAGCATGTCGCACTGTTTCGGCAGCATCATCCGGGAATCAAGATTCTGGTTCATCCCGAATGTCCGCAGGAAGTGAACGACATCGCCGACATCAGCGGCAGCACCAGCAAGATCATCGACGTCGTGGAAAAAGCCGCTCCCGGCACCAAGTGGGCGATCGGCACTGAACTCCACCTGGTCAACCGTTTGAAGCATGAGCATCCGGAGCAGGAGATTCATTTTCTCTCGCCAGTCGTCTGCATGTGCGCGACGATGTATCGGATTGATCTCGCTCACCTTTGCTGGAGCCTGGAACGCCTTGCTGCAAGCGAACCGGTCAACGTGATTGAAGTGGATGAGCAGACGAAGACCGAAAGCCTGGTCGCGCTTTCGCGGATGCTGGAAGTGAAGTAGTTGCCGCCAAATTACTTCAGCGGAAACTCGTCATCGGCCGCTTGCTGCCCGTACAGCGGCATGTGCCGGTAATAGACTTCGAGAATCATTGTGGCCATGCTCGTGCAGTACAGCCGGCCGCCGCGGTCGCTACCGTGGTCGCCGTTCATGTGCCAGCTGCCACGCAGATGGCCGTTCTTCTCTTGCGAGTTCACCAGCTGATCGCGCATCTTCTCGTTCCACTTCACCCACAACTCACCTTCGTAGTGCCGCATACATTGTGTGGCGTAGTAGTTGTAGTACATGTTCCCTTTTGAAGGCCCTGTTTGGCTAAGGAATTGAATTCCTTTTTCAATGCCGGGGTGATCCTTTTTCCAACCGAGGTACATGCGACACAGCAAACCGATGGCCGTTGTCGCCTGGCCGCGGCCCGGATCGGTGTAGCCGTAGTACGAGTAGTCGCTCATCACACTGTCGAGAAACTTGTTGGCGCCGATGATCGTCTGCGGCGGAACTTGCAGGTAGGCCAGATGGCCGCTCTTCAGAGCCATCAGCTGCCAACCGACGACCGAAGTATCGCCGGGCGTACGCGGTGTATAACGCCAGCCGCCGCCAACCGGATCCTGCGCGTAGACAATGTGATTGAGCGACAATTGCGCGGGCACCATCAGCCCTTTGTCTTGCGTCATGCCATATGCTTCACACAGGACAATGGCGGCCATGCCGTGCGAATACATGTTGCCGCCCCCTTGCGCGAGGTCGCCGCACTGCAGTCCTTGCTGGGCGCGAACCTTCATCTGCTGCGAGAGAAAATAAAGGCCGGCTTCAACTTGCTTCTGATATTTTCCCTTCTTGTGCGTTTGCCCCGCGCCGAGAAAGGGGAGCAGCGCCTGTGCCGTTGCACCCGTTCGGCAATCGGTGAGCGAGCCGCCGTTGCCGCAGCGCGCGTTGCAGGGACCGAGCCGATGATCGTAATTCCAACCACCATCGGGCAATTGATGATTGGCCAGCCATTCGAGAGCGAGCGCAACGGCGGCTTCGCTGGCCGGTGTGGCGTGCCCCTCACGGATCATCGCCTGGCGGCCTTCTTCGGAGCGGCCTGAGAGACCCTTGCCCACCACGCCGCCGATCTTCTTCAGAATGTCGGTAGCGGGAACCGTATCATCGCCGATGAGGCTGATTTCTACGTCCGTTGCCATGGCATCTTCCGGTGAAGTGACCGGCACGATGGGCTGATCCACAATCACCGGCGAACTTTGCGGATCACTAAGAAAGCAGTCGTCAGGCTGCGTCTGATCGGTTTCGGTCAGTTTCATTTCTGGCCGATCTTTTTCCAGCGTGACGAACTCTTCATCGGGAACCGAAGGTGGGGCCGAGATGTGCAGCTTGGCACTTACGGACGGCGGCGCCACGGTCAGCAACGCCAAAACGATGAGCAGCAAAAAGTGCACGCAGCCACTGACAAACCAACTGGGCATGGCCAACAGGAGGAATTTGCCGCGCTCGTTGCTGGCAACAGGTTCATCGGCGTCGGGTCCGTTCGGTATCGGTGCAGGGGCCGGCGCATAATTCTGCGCAGCTAGCTGGCTCATGGCGCGCACTCCGGAAGAAATCGGGGTGAGTTGTGCGAAAGATGGTTACCAGCGATTCGCAGGGAGCCGGCGTGGTTATTCCCACTGCCGGAAAAATCGTCGCAAAAAATTTGCGTTAAGAATCGATCCGCGGCCGCAGCACCCAATCGCGGACGCAGTCGTACAGCCAGAACTGCAGAAAAAGAAGCAGTAAAGGCCCGCTGATCAGCACCGTTTGCGCGATCCGCGGATCGGGCCGTTTTTCACCTTGGAACTCGAGCCACGAGCGGTAAGCAATCGTCACGAAAAAGGTGTCGATGATCAACAACAGGCTCGTCATCAGCAACAGCGCGACTAGATGCGCGCAGCCGAGTTGCAACAGTACAGGAACTTTGCGCCGGCGCATTAGCGGTCGGCCCAGTAGTCGAACACCACAACCTTTTCACGGCGATCTTTGACGACCTTCACATACTCATCGTGCGCCGGGTGCTTTAGATAAGCATCGCGGGCCGCTTCGTCCTTGAAAGAGACTACGAAGCAATAGGTCAGCCCTTCTGACTTGCCTTCGGGGCTCACGTTTGGGCCATGCTCGAAGGCAACGATACCATCGATCTTTTTCGGCAGGCCGGCGAAGGTGTCGATCACTTCTTGAATCTGCGGCTTGCTGGTTTCGTCCTTGAACTTGTACATGACGATATGTCGCAGGACTTTGCCCTTCGATTCCTGACTTGTGCCCATTTGCCACATCGCAAACGAAAAGAGAAAAGCCGCGAGAATTACGGCGGTAAGCGACTTCGTATTCATCATCTGCTCCTGAATCAAAACTCAATTTGCTGCAAATCGTAGCCAATCGAAACCGGCAAGCCGGGGTCGGCGATCAGCCCCAACCCCATCGGATCGGCATCGTCGGCGATGGGATTCACGTGGGTGAGAATCAACCGTTTCACCTTCGCCGCGCGAGCCACTTCCAAAACGGGCGTGAGACAACTGTGCCCCGTTTTGACGGCGAGTTCTTCGTACCCGTCGCCAAAGTTGCACTCGTGCACGAGCAGGTTGACGCCGCGGATCTGTTCGATGTACGCCGAGCCAGGCCGCGCCGTGGTATCGGTTACGTAGGCAAACGAGCGATCGGGCCAATCGATCCGATAGCCAAGCGATCCGCCTGGATGCTCAAGTGGAAAGTAAGTCAGCAGCCCGCCGCCACTGACTTGGGCTGGTCCTTGCAGCGGCTGAAAACTGAGCGGCGGCAAAACCGGGAACAGCGGAGGCGCAAACAAGTGTTCTTGAACCGCGCGAAGGTGACCAGCTTCACCGTGGACGCGCGTGGTTTGCAAACCAGTCTCGTAGGCTACGTCGAACAAGAATGTCAGCCCGACTACGTGGTCGAGATGTGCATGGGTCAGATAGACATCGAGCTCGCTCGTCTGCAGCCAATCCCGAACGCGAAAAAAACCTGTGCCAGCATCCAGAACCAGACCGATTTCCGGAAACAGCAAACAGGCCGTGTGCCGCCGCGGGCTGGGGTGATATCCGGTGGTGCCAAGCAGGAGGAGTTGCATCGCAGCCAGTTTAACAAGAACTTGCGAGCCGCGGGAACATTTCAGGACAAGATGCCGCGGACGATTTTCCCTGCACACCGGTCAGCCGATAATCACGCCCCGCATGCCGATACGTCAGTCGCATGTGATCCATTCAACGGCCGGCGTTGCCGCTTTGGCGTCGCTTGATCACTTCGCGGCCATACACCGCGAAGTTGAAGGTCTTACTGTTGTTGTCTTCCCAGACTTAGAGAAACACTGAATAGCGGCCGGCAGGGACAGCAGTGATCTGCACCTCGTTGCCGCCCCAGCAACTGCTGCGAATCATCTTCGCCCGCTCGGCATCGGTCGCCGGCAAGAGCGGCACTTCTTGATTGGCGAAGGCCTTGTCTTTGCAAATGAAGTCACGCGTCGAGTTCTTGTCGTCTTGCCCTTCCCAAGCGTGGCCGTCGATCGTCACCGGCGGCCCGTTGAGGTTCACGCCGCGGTAGAAAACGGGCTTTGGCTCTGCGGCCTGAATAGAACCGCTGCCAATACAGAGCAAAATTATAGGAGCGTAGAAAATAGGTTGGGGAAAGTACTTCATAACGCAATTTTAGCGTGGCAGCCGCAGCGCGGGAAGCTTCTTGTTCGCGTCGATCTCATTTAGGAAACGTCTTGCAATCTGACCATCGTTAGAATCGCTCGCGTTTTTCTCGACAGCACCTCACGGAGCGTTATGCTACGCAGGTCCCTAAGAGCCTATCCCAAAACTGATCTTTGAGGGAAGTGCGATCATGGCATAGAA
>CAYMWL010000125.1:0-13002 GCA_964394305.1 uncultured Pirellulaceae bacterium | reverse complement strand
GAAGAACTGGCTCTGGAATGAGTTTGTTCGGGACTCCGCTTCCCGCCTTGAGCCCAAGCTCATCGAAGCCTCTGATGCCCTAGGCTCTCCCGTCGAGATCGTCATCGGATGCGGAACAGAGCCTCAGTGGGGCGGACAGTTTGAGGACGGGGACGTCGTACAATTCGAGACGAAGGGCCCGAGCTTGGCATTGAAGCGAACGACCGGGCTCATGAAGTTTCTGAAGGAAGCGTCCTTATGCATGAGCTGCGTAGGACTAGCGAACTCACTGCAGAAACTATCCAGTGCAGCCTACGGCTACCAGTGGGTTGACCTGATGATTGGCAGCCACTTCAGAATGGATGCTGGCGGGCACAGCGATCTCGGCACCGCAGCTACGATGCTGGAGCCGTTTCGGGACTGGATGCGACCCTCTAACGCATGAAATCTCAAAGCCATCCAATTGCTGACTAGGAGTAACCCGTGATGAATACCGCCGCGACAGCGAGTGATCCTATTATCGGCATCCCGGCAATCATCCTCAGCTACAACGCGGGACGAGGGGTTCTTCTCGTGAAACATCGTTCGTCTAAGTCTCTGGAGGCAACACTTGAGCGGTTTCTCGATGCACCGGATCGCCGAGAGACTTGGTTTGCATCGTTTAAGTGGGGTTCAATTGAACTGAGCGACCGCGAGCAAATTCAACGCCTTCAACAAGCAAGCGGCACGCGATTCGTTCCGAACCCCGAGGCTACATCGAAACGGCAAGCAAAACGCAAAATCCAGAGACCCGCGACTATCGGAGACGTACTTAGTGGCATGCGAGCGATTTGTACGCTTTCGCGGGACCCATCATGGCATGCTTCGTCAGTCTCTATTGTCTTCGAGACTCCGAAGTTCGAGGTACCCGAGGCGTTGCGAATGCAATCCCAACAGCAATGGCCGGAGAAACCTGACCGCCACGGCAAGCGACTACGCGGAATTAACGCATCTGGCGAAACCAACATCCACCGACCCTGGCGGGGATAGATGCCCACTCCCAAAGGCTCTCATCTTTACGTGAACGTCGGCCCTTCTGAAGCTCGTCGCCGGCTGAAGGGTTTCGGCCACGGCGTCAGAAAGGTACAGAGTGCCGGCCGCAACCAAGCAGTTGTCATTCATACCGCGACAGGTCAGCACTTGACGGAGCTGGAGGCCAAGTTTGCGGATGTCGGTTTCGCAGAATCTGAAAGCGATCTGAGCTCGCCAATCGAGAACCTAAGGAATCTCGGACCAACGAGTGCTGCATGGCTGCGTGAGATTGGCATTTCGACGATTGGAGAACTTGAACGCATCGGAGCCGTAGTTGCCTACCGTCTGGTTAAGCAACAGCAGCCAAAGGCCAGCCTGAACTTGCTGTGGGCCTTAGCGGCGGGATTGGCAGATCGAGACTGGCGAGATCTAACGGACATACAGAAGGAAGAGCTGCGGAATCAGGTCGATGAACCGTGAGCACAGAAGGGCGGCACCTACGGGAGACTTAAAGTGGCGGCAACAAACGCGAACGTGCCAGGGATAATCGAAAGCACAGCTCTGTATCGTGCCGAAGAGTTCTGTCGACGAATGGGGCTTGGTCGTCGAGCATACGATCTTGCCAGACGCAGAGGACTGCCGGTGATCAAATTCGGAAAGCGTGTTTACCTTTACGGGGCGGATGTTATCGAGTTCATGCGACGCCAGAATCAATCGTCAATTGAAACATGATCCCGAAAGGTGGCTACGTAGCTGCTTCCTCGTCCTTGCACTCGATCTGAAGCAGTTCCAGCTCCTGCAACACAACTCTTCGGAACTGCTCCCGTAAAGCTTCAGCAGCCTGCTCCGGCGTCATGTGGGCCGCTGACCATTGGTCGTTCGCGAACTGCTCACAGATCTCTCGCAGCCCAAGTCGGTTCAGCCCCTCTGTGGTCACCACGAATCTTCTCATGTACGCCTCAAGTGGTCGAAACGTCTTGAAACTGGAACGGCTCGCGGTCAAAGTGCTAGTCATGAGATCCTGCCGCATCTTAGCGTTTCTGGCCATCCTCTTTGCTGGCTGCAGTCAGGTTCCTGCACCAACTCCGCCCCCGCTGCCCCGCCAAGCTCTGCACGTCTGCAACTGGCACTACGTTCCCAAGGACCACTTTGCCGCCGACTTGAAATCCGGAGAGGGTCAGCTTTCCGATGAGGACCTAGATGCACAGTACAGCGAGTTTCTCGCTGAGGTGGAAGCTGTCCAGGCCGAACAGGTCGCTGAGCTGCGGAAGCTGATCCGCGAGCACAACCTAAAGCACGTCTGGCTCGAAGGCTTGACCGAAAGCCGAATGCAGGACTTCGAAGAGTTAGTTAGACAGGCGAAGGCCATCGAGAACGAGAACCTGCCGAAGGTTCATGCGGAACTGAGCAAGGTACACGAGCTGTTGGCGAACCTCGAATCCGATTCTCCAGAAGCGGCTGAGGCACGTGAAGTCGAAGGTCGGCTGGTCGCTCTCGCTCAGGAACAAAGAGAGCGACGGCTGCGTCTCGGGGCCGCTGGCTTGCTCTACATGACCGGCGAGATTGAACGGATCGTGCCGCTAGAAGACGAAACCGCGTTTGCTAAGGCTAATCCGGTCACGTCTGAAGTTACAGTTGCATTTGACGACACAGCAAATGCCGAACGCGACGCTGCGATTGCCCAAAGGATAATCGACGCCAACGAGCCAGTGTCGTTGATCGTTCTCGGCGGCGGGCACAGACTCGATGGGGATCTGTCGCAGCTGTCGAAGGGCACGGTTAACTGTCAGCGAATCGAGCTTCCTGAATACAAACGGCTAATGGAGAAGTACGACCAGTGAGCCTCTACGTCCAATACCACAACGTCGAACGCGAAGGGCTTCTCATCTCTAACCCTCCGTTCTCTCGCACTGAGATTTCCATCTTCACGCGGCTTCCTCAGGTGAAGAACGCGTCGGGCCAGGTTTTTCTGATCGCCGGCCTCGGTAAACCACGACGGTACTACCTGTGGAGTACGTTTGAACTCGAACGCGTCACGGAGAATAACGACGGCAGCTATCAAGCCCGAGGCACGGGCTGGGAACTCGCACCACCGGCACTACTCGAAGGTGCGACGTTTGAAGAGTTCAAGTCTTCCTGTGCCAACTTCGTGGGCTTTCGGTCCATTAGCGATCTAACGTACTCGAAGACGCTTCAAAAGCTGGCTCACAAGCACCGGTCGAAAACGAACAACTGTGACGCCAGTGCCTTCTTCCAGGGACTGCGGACCTACTTCAATGCTGGCGATCCTGCAATTGACCAGATCAATCAGGCATTCGGGGAGGCCAAGCCCACCAGAGCCCTGAGCATTCGTCAGCCGCACGCGGAAGCGATAATGCGTGGTGTAAAGAAAATCGAATATCGCAACAGCCCCACGAAGATCCGGGAGCGGGTCTACATCTATGCCAGCCTCGGCCGATACTCAGCCGGCGACGAAGCTGACATGATGGACGAATACGACATTCATGCCGTGTCGTGCGAAGAGCTA
Organism: uncultured Pirellulaceae bacterium; assembly: GCA_964394305.1. Lineage (GTDB taxonomy): Bacteria > Planctomycetota > Planctomycetia > Pirellulales > Pirellulaceae > Anatilimnocola. The sequence continues at coordinate 9,485 of CAYMWL010000125.1, read as the reverse complement.
CCGCGTGGCGTTCTGATCGGCACAGTCGAGTTATTCGACTGCGACGGCGGTGACTGGCACCTCCGGGCCCCAGAACGGGCAGTGAAGCTTCTGAAGCCCGATAAGCAGCCGCAGCCCGTGTGGTTTAGGCCCTTCTAATCGACTTGTTGTGGGATAGCGTGATGGTACTGACAATCATCCTGGTCATTGTTCTAGTGGTAAACTTCGTTGGCGGATTGTTCATCGGGACGTTCTCAGAAGCGAAGGGACTCGGGTTCGGTTACGGATTCTGGTACACCTTCCTTCTCGGCCCGCTGATTGGTGCAATCATCGTCGCAGGAACCAATGCACGGTCTGCATCCCAACATGAAAATGAGGAACAACTTTTAAGCTCGGGCCGAGCGAAAAAGTGTCCACTCTGTGCTGAGCTAATCAAGAGCGAAGCGATTAAGTGCAGGTACTGCGGAGCAGATGTCGGAGCCAAAACTTTGTCAGCCGACTCTCCCATTTTTCGTGAGTACGATACGTCCATCGTCCGCTACCGAATTATAGGTGTTCGTGGGGACGGTGCCGAAGTAACCAAAGTTGTAGAAGCAAACGACGAAAACACAGCAGCCCGTCTGGCCAAGAGTGCCGGGATCTTTCCGACAAGCGTCGAGCGTGTAGACAATTCTCGTTGAACTGCGTGCTGATGTCGTAGCTAAGAACTCGCGGACGGCGTAGCCCTAAACTGAATCGGATCGAGCCGACAGAGATCCTGCAGCGACCCGTGCAAAATGTACAGGCGGGGATCGCGGGCAAAGTCGAACACTCTGTACAGGTGGTACTTGTCCGGCACGTCTTGCGAGCAGTTGACTTCGTTTATTGACACGTAGAAGGGGAAGTCTTTGCCGAGGCCGGTGGTCTTCACTTCGAGGAAACGTTCGGCGTCCGTCGTGTCATCGAACGACAGGACATCGAATCCCAAGCCGTCGCCGAGGGTCTGTGCTACCCACTCAACCTTCTGGGCAAGGTCATCGCGGCCAAGCTGCAGCAGTCGGTGCTTCTCGACCTCCACAACGAACTCTTCGCCGAGCTTGCCCAAGTGCCGATTTAACGCGTCGACCTCTGCAAAATCGATCCTGCGGCCTCGACGTGTCAGCCACGGCTTCTCACGGGTTCGCGGTGAAACGATCAAATCGGGTGGGGATTCGATCACTAAGTCGAGGTTCGGGAGGATCAGCATCGGTTTCCTTTGCGGGTTGATCACAGGAGCCGAAGGCAATGTCTCCAATAAGTTCGGATTCGACTCCAGGTACGATTCGACCTCTTCTGCAAGCCTCGCCTGATAGTTCCCTCGCGGCTTGTAGCCGTCTATGTACGGCAATCCCAGGCCCAGCAGCACCGCACTGATGTTCTGGTGTTTGAACTCAATCGAACCCTTCGATCTGGCCGGCAGCAGCGGGCTGATTAACTGGCGATGTTCGGCCTTGCTGTACGTGTGGCCGTGCAACTCCAGTTTCAGCATCTCGAAGTAGCTCGCGACAATGATGCGGACTTCGTCGTCGGTCCATTCTTTGCCGGTTAGCTCGTTCTCTGGCGGGGTTTCGGTTGCTTCTCCCTTCTTCACCACCTGAAACCGGAGCTTCCGCAAAACGAAGTTAGCTTGCCCCGGCCCTTCGCCGCCTGAGAACTCGTCGTGGCCCAGAATTCGTCCACCTAAGTGACGATACGCGACACCGATCACGGCTTTCGGAGCATAGCGGCGTCCCTCGTGCAGTAGTTCGTACCCAGTAGCTTGGCCAAAGCTGGGAACAAGACCAGCGTCCAGATCGGCGAGTGCCTTCAGCACGTGATCTCTGGTTATCCCGGCTGGAATGGACTGGGGCATGGCGGCTTCCGACGACAGGGTGAGTAACGCCAGGCTAACCAGTGGAATGGCCGCTGTGCAACAGCTTGTCCGCAACGCAATAATCTGAATTCGTCGGAGCTTCGCAATTTCGGTGTGAAACCGCCCTAATCGAAAGCCAGTCAATGAAACGCACTGCAAAGCTCGATCATCTCGCTCGTCTGTCAATACACATAGATGAAGTTTCCTCTCAAGATGACACGGTCGCTCACGAGGCCATCGACCGTCTTGCCAGGCTGGGTGCACGCCCCGCGACTCTCGCTCAACAGATTCGCAATGCGTGGGGACAACGATACTTTGATTCTGGGACGATTGACCGAATTTCAAAGTGGTGTTTCACAGCCGGAGCATACGCTGCAGTTCAGCCGACAGCGAGGAAGGTCGCGAGACTGTTATTCGGGACCGATTTGCCGCGACTGGTTGATGGAGACAACGGTGAGTTTGCTAATTATCTCCAGCTCGTGACGGAACTCATTCCAGAGATCAATGCGGCAGAGGGGCTGATTGAGGAGGACTGGGACGCTGTCGTATCCGGCGGCGGCTACCGAGACCAGATGCTCCGTCGCTTTTGGGAGTATGCATGTAGCTCTTATTCAAAACTGGAGGCTTATTTCGACCAACCCGAAGTGAGTGAGTCCCGACCGCCTGTTTTCCTTCCTATTATAATCGAGCGAGTGAGAACCTCCTGTCCAGACCATCGGGGAGCAGCACTTCCGAGCTTGCGAAGCTCATTCCAGCAAAGAAGCGTCACCGCTGGTTTCGCAGCATGACGAGCTCTCAGGCTCTCGCACAGTCTGTATTTGGCAATCTGATTGTCGCGAACCAAGCCAACATTCTTACTGAGGTCGTTTGCGATGATGGCGAGCCATTGCTGATGCCGGGGGCTCTGAATGGCACATTGGAATACGAAACTACGCACTTAAATGAGCCACGCCCCACCAGCGTCGATGTTTTCTTTCACGGTGCGTATCGGGTGGCAATCGAGTGCAAGCTTATGGAAAGCGATGTGGGGACATGCTCGCGTCCGCGTCTTTCGGAGCAGCGAGATGCCAACTTCGCCAAGGACCACTGCGACGGCAGCTACTCTGTACAGCGTGGACGTACCAGCCGCTGCTCACTTACGTCGATTGGCGTAAAGTACTGGGAGCATCTTCCAAAGTTAACGAACTGGACCTCCGAGGCGGATCATCCGGAATGCCCATTGGCCGGCACATACCAGCTCGCACGCAATGTATTGGCAGCGACGACCAGCGATGAGGGAGTGGACGAAAGCTCTGGCCATGCGGTGTTGGTCTACGACAGCCGCAATCCTTCGTGTTCCCCTACGGGCAAGATCACCGCAGCCTATTCCCGGCTGAGGACGTCGCTGAAGAAACCCAGCCTTATTCGACGGTGCAGCTGGCAAAGCCTACTTGATCGGATTCGGGCTGAGTCACAGCTGGCTTGGTTGGCTGAAGCTGTAAACGCGAAGTATGGACTGTGATTGACCTCTAGTATCCTATGCTACCGGTAACCAAGGTTGTCCCAGTCTGAGTTAAGAGAAGCCGACACTTTACTTCCACCAGTTATTAAGACTTCGGGTATTGTTCTCCGAGCTTCCTCTTGAAAACTGCGTCCAGCCGGTCGCGAAATGCAATTACGCCATCGAGAAAGCCATCAAACGTTATGCCGGCCATGTCGACACCGCAGTCGGTAGCGTGGGCACTTAACATTGCGAGAACAAAGGCCCAAATATCTTCCCTTTCAGAGGAGAAGTGTGGAGTCAGAGTGTCTAGCAGGCGATGATAACATATAGGATGCGTAAAGCCATCAATTGCACCAGTATCAACTCCCCTAGCAGCGACGTAGAGTGCGGCGAGAGCCATCCCCAAGTCTCGGTAACGCCGATCATCGTCGTTTTCACACTGATAGCTCATCATCCATGTGGCCGCCTTTGCATCGCATGCCCGCTCTTCGTCAAGAACTGTAGCGAATGAGCTACCGAAGTAAAATGCATGCGACATCTCATGGAACATGAAGAACTGCAATGCATATGGCACCACCTTGCTCGCGAAGTACTCGCGAGATTCCGGTGCGAATTCCGTGCTTGGCCAAATCAGAGTTGATGGAGGTCGACCGTCACCCTCGCAGGTCGCTTCATGTTTTACCCAGTCAAGTATTGCACCACATTCTCGTATCGTCTCGTTCGTAGTTGTTTCAACGTCGGCAACGATGCCGCCGGAAGTACCAGCAACCACTTTCCGGTATAGGTCACAGTAAGCACATGCCGAAGCCCACATGACTTCTGGGACATGTCGGCTAATGTAAATAGTATAATATCCATTTATTTCGCACTGCCAGTGCACGTTGTCTGTTAGCAGAACGCGAAGCTTGGCAAGGTCAGCTCTGATTCGTAATACATCAGGGTCCGAGATCTTACCAGCACGATCAAGCAACTCGGGTATTTGGTGCAAAAGCACTTTACATCTGTCATCGCTCAGGCGTTCTATTTCAACGTGCATCCGTGGCAAAGTTCGACTACCTTTGTCAGCCGTTGGTTCTGGTTCGGCAGTCAACTTCGTAGATCTCCCATAAACGAGCGATGAATCTAGGGGTGGTAACGAGGCTCCAAAGGTAGCGGTACTTGGGGCCCGGTCCAGTGATTACGGTTTCGCGTGCGGTAAGCACTGCCGGACGCGACAATCGCTGCTCTTCGCAAAGACGCTCCGCAGAAGACGGGACGAACTGGACTATCCCAAAAGCTGAGCCAACGCATTCATCGCCGCACGAGCCGCATCAATGCCGCCGAGTTGATCAACCAGCTTCTTCGCCTGAATCAGCTGTTGCAGTTCCCCGGACTTGCCGGCTGCGGCTGGGCGGCCGGGTTTGCGACCACGCTTGCCAACCTTGCCGCCCTTCTTTCGGGCATTCGAGAGCACAGTGCTAATGAACTGAGGCGTCGTTGTGATCCCGGACTTGCTGAGGGCCTCGGCAACCTCCTTTGGTGAGGCCGAGGGATTGGCCGCCTTGAAATCACGAATCGCCTGCGACTTGTTCGTGCCGTTCTTTGATCGCTTCGCCATACCTGTTTCTCCATGAGAGTGAGACGACTGCAAGCGAACGAGCGTAGTTTGAACACTGGGCGTGGTCAATCTCCTCAGCCCTCACAGAATGTCCAGGCATGCTTCGTGTCGCACTGCACTTCGAGGACGAAGATCCCGCAGTGATTCGCGGCGGAGTCGATTATCCGTTTACTGCAGGGATGTGGGGCAAGAACTGTACGTCGGCTGAGTTCCGAATCCCCTGGGATGATACCGTGCCGACCGAGGCAGCCATCACAGAGGCGGTCCGTGTCATGCAGATTCTCGTGCAGCGAACATGGCCCATCGTGCAGGCAATGCGTAGGGAGCGGTGTCGACTTCAATGCTCGGGTGTAGTCCAGACGTCTAGACAGTTTCCAGACGTCTGCTGTGATTTCTGGTACATAAAACGTCAGCTTTGGTACCATTTTGGTCAATTCTCGTACATAAAGTGCCATTTTTGGTACATTTCGCAAAGTGTGATAAATCCCACAGTGCTCTTACTTACTACGTAAGTAAGGATGCGTCATCCCTGCCACATCCTCCGCATCGTGCGGGCGGAGGAGATTGTTCCAACAATCTCAAAAGCAACTTCGGCCAGCAAGCTGGCCTCGTTGTACTCGGTCGGCTGATCTTACCCCTTCGCTTCGCTCCGGGGATCAGCCTCCCTCCGTTGAGCTTTCATGTTCCAGCAAGAGACGTTTTGCGACCGCTGGCTCTGCGTTCGCAGGAAGCCAGATTCGACTACCTGCCACATTCTGGACCTGCAAAGCAAATGAACGCGACTGCGGGCCTCCCAGGGGCCTTAAACGTCACTATAGAACCCGTCTCGGACGTCAAGTTCACTGCCTCTCCAAAGGGGACAATTTGTCCACCTCACGCGTCACCTAGGCACACTAGATTCCAGACGTCTGGAGACAAATGCGGCTCATGCCGACCGAGCACTACCGTTCATTTGGAGTCGCTACGCCGCAGTAGCGGAAGTACTCGTACCACCAAGGAACGAGATCGGGCAACCGATAGTCGGTGTTGCAGCGACTGCAGCTGTACCAGAAGCACTTGTCATCGCCTTGAAACGGGGCCATTTGACATCCACACGGCACGCAATATAGATCAGGAAGTTGTGCCTCTCGAACACGCCTTGCATTTCCGCATGACGTACAGTTTTGAGTGACGAATCCACCTTCGCGGCTAAGCACTATTAGCTGGCGGCTTCGGCAACACGTTGAAAGCGTGGTGCTGTAGATCAAGAGTTTGCTTGTCATTTCAGAGTCCTTATCAGTGGTCAGCGTGAATGCGGATAAAAGTGACGATCTCGAACTCTTGTGCCGAGACTGCTGCAATCACGATTCGAACCGGCTGAAAGTTGACCGTTCCGGGTATGACCTGCCTTGTTCCTATTGGTAGAGGGAACTTGCGTGCCCCGAGCCATTCCTCGACGAGCCGGACTATACGCCGAATCGAGTCGGGATCTGGAAAGCGTTCGTGTAGCCGTTTGATTGAGTGCGGCGAAAACCTGATCGACATAAATACTCCTCCAAGAAACGAAAGCGGCCCGCGTAGTTCACTTGAACCAGCGGGCCATGAATACAGGCATCGAGTTGAGCGGCGACAATAAGCGGTTACATAGTTATGCCTCCTTCACCAATGGTACTAATTGCGTAAGACCGATGCCGGCCAGTACTTGAATCAAGCAAGACTCGATCAATAAGACTCCACCTTGAATGAGCGTGCAGGTAATCTACTGGCAGGATCGTAGTCACTTGCGAGCGATTCGGCGTCCCCACGCAGCAGATTGTGTTCCCGGCAGGTCGTTGTCCTTGTCAGTAACTGGCAGATCTGGAAGCGACATTACACGACCTGCCTCAGACACGGCGAGATGCTCGTCGACTTCGGCAACACGTTCGCGTCGTAACTTGCAGAGCTTCCGCCAGCAGCCCTGGATCTTGTTGGCTCGGCGTTCCAAGAGTCGATGCTGCTCGGACAATCGCCTCCCAAGCAGGTCTGGATTGAGCCGCTGCACTTCGACAGCACACTTGGCAATCTTTGAAACGACCGGCTCGATCCTCTCGCTTAGCCGGTCCCACGCTTTCTCAGCGAGTGCGAGCTCCGCCGAGATCAGTTGGGAGGCTTGATGGATTGCTTTCCGAGATCCGCTCACCAATGTCTGCGAATTAAAGCGTTCAATGCGGAAGTGGATCTCATCGATCTTTCGGGCGATGCTCTGCCAAGAGTCGATGTGATTGGCGAACGAGGCCGAGTGATCAAGTTCGTTCATTGCCTGTTCGAGACGCTCAAAGGCACTTTCAAGGACGGACGGTACAATTCGCGGTTCACTACCCGCTGGTCCGATTGAAGACTCCGTTAGGGCTTCATCCCAACGTTCAATCATGTCTTCGACAATACTTACTGCACCCATTTTCAGATCTCCTTGTTAGCGTACGTGAACTTGCCTCTATAAACGCAAAAAGCCCGCATGATCCTTGTGGGCCATGCGGGCTATTGGTTATCAGTAGTTGCTTTGTAGGTAATTCTTTAGCTATATGTCTCCGCTTGTCTGGGTACTAACACAATTGGCCCGCACGGGTCTCATAACTGAGGAGTGAGGGCACGAAAAAGCCCTCACTGTTAAGCGAGAGCTGTGTCTAGCTCATAATTTCCACCCGTACATCCTGGGAGGCTATGGCAGTCATGTAGACGTACCTTCTCTAGATGTAACGCGACGGGCACGCGAAGAAAATGCGAAATTTGCACAATCTCGCTGCTTTGGCACGAGAACACGGCCCCACTCAGCGGAGGGTGCAGAACTTCATCGAATTGTATTCCCGGGGCGTTAACGCGAGATCATCTTACCGGCTTGAAATGAAAAGGCAAGCATTCGTAGCAAAGAATTTGTTGCATGCCCAGAACCGCCTCAGCCCACGCGGCTCATGACCTCGCGAGCCTTGCCGAAATCGAGTTCCGCGTACTGCTCAGTAATTGCCGGCGAGCGGTGCCCTAGCACAACCCTCGCTACATCCAGGCCGAACTCCTTTCGTAGCCAAGTTGCCGCATTGTGCCGCAGCTGATGGGGATGCCAACTCGGTATCCCTGCCTTGCAGCAGGCAGTCTGGATCGCCCGGTGGTACGCTCGCGTGTCGTAGTGGTCGCTGGGCACCTTCTTCGGTTTGCGTTTCACATTGTTGCCCGGCCGATGGCCACATGACATTGGCGTCTTTCGCAACTTGTGTCGCTCGGCCCTGATCTGCTGCATGACCTCGCGAGGTTGAAACAGGTAATCGGCAAGTGCGGGTCGCAGCCACGGAAGCAGCACCGCTTGAGCCCTCGGTCCCAGGAAGACTTGGCGATCTAGCCCGCGATAGGCTGTCTTGTGCTCAGCCGGCGTGTAGATCCAGACATTGCCGCTCATGTCGAGATCGCCAGTACGCATCGACGCAACTTCACCCGGCCGCATTCCGGTTAGTCCCTGCAGTTCAATCATCGCCCAGACCTGAGGCGGCAAGTGCAGCTTTACTGCGTCCACGAATGCCTCGGGGACGGGCCGGACAGGTTCGGACTCTCTCGCTTCGGTTCTGCCTCGTGCCAAACCTCTGACGGACTGGAGCCCGTGGTAGATCGTCGGCGACAGCAGTTCGTGTTCAGTCGCCCACCGGAACAGCCGCTTCAGTCTGCCGATTCGCTTGTTGATCTCGTTCCTGCACAGGTCAGCCTCAATCATCTTCTGACGGACTGCCTTCAGCTTGATCGGGCCGAACTCACTGGCCAACAACTGCCCGTACAGAGCCAGGAGCGGTTTGACACTCAATTCGAAGTTCTCGACCTCAGTGGAACCCCGGTAGTATTCCTTCGCGAAGCGACGATAGGCAGCCACAAGACTGGTTACAGTTATCTTGCGATCCAGCTGGGCAGACGGGAGTACTCGGCCATTGGCGATCCATTCCGTGACGAGCTGGTCGTACTTATTGCGGCTTGCGACACTCTCGAACTTGCCCAGGTCGAACTCTCGCCTGTCGATGGTAACGACGGCTCGATCAGACTTTTCGTGTTTGCGATACGCAGGGCGTACTTCGGGCATTGGCCAGTCTCCTTTGCTGCGGGAACCTATCCAAGCAGTCAAGTTCGCAGATTTCTGGGGGACAAGCGAAGAAAATAGGGGAGGTAAGGGGACCCAGTAAGTACCGTACTTGGGGCCCACGTCCACGAATCGCAGGCTCGCACGCGTTTGCGAAAGCCGGCCACCATCTACCGCTCTGCAACTGGTGCGAGAATCCGCGATGCGTGGGTGCGGGTGTGGTGAATCGTATTGGTCGCCTTCACGGCATTCTTTGGGAACTCAATGGTCAATGGCTCTCCTGTTTGCGGGTTGGGCTCGTACAAAGGAGCTCCAGTGCTGGCGACCGTCACTCGGATGCGATGACCTTTGCCGAAGACTTGGCTAATCCAGCCGACATCGAAAGCCAGCTTGTGAACTTCGCCCGGCACTAACAGTGCTTCACGATCCAGTCCTTCGCGGTAACGAGCCCGCCAGGGGTACTCAATAATCAAGATTGACCTGCCAT
>CAYMWL010000124.1:0-13029 GCA_964394305.1 uncultured Pirellulaceae bacterium | reverse complement strand
TTCGCGGAGTTTAACCCGTACGACGGTGCACTCCTTCGTCCTACATTCTTAAACCAATCTTGCTCTCAATCCGCCGTTCGGGGTCTAATCTCCAGCAGCAACGGTCCCCAATAGCAAGGAGGGGCTCGCATGAGCATTGGTTCATTAGGAAGCATCGGCAGCCTGGCCGCGGCACCCGCTACGCAGCGGACCAGCGACACCGACAAAACGCAAGCCGCCACCAGCGACAAAGCCCGCAGCGATGCGGCTGTCGAGTACGCCGAGCAAGCTTCCGGCATCGGTGAAACAAGAGAAGAATCGAAAGCCGGCGACCGCGACGCCGACGGCCGCCGCTTGTGGGAATTTGAGGAAGAAAAGAAGGACGAGCCAGCAGCAGAAGCGGACTCCGCCAGCGAAGCGAAATCGAAAGATCCCACCGGCGCCGCCGGGCAGAATCTGGACCTGTCAGGTTAGCAACGTTTCCACCTGCTAAAAGCGCCAGCGAAGGAATGGAATTGGTTCGCTGGCTAACGCTTCAGACTGGTGAAACAAGACGATGCAGTTGCCTATACACCCTGCCAAAGCAGATACGTCTTGTAACCGCCACTGAGGTTCCGCACCCGAAAGCCCGCTTGTTGCAGGACGCGCGTGGCAATGTAGCCGCGTTGGCCAACCTGACAATATGCGACGATGTCTCGCTCGCGCGGAAGTTCGCCCAAACGAGCGCGGAGTTCGTCGACTGGAATGTTAATAGCGCCAGGCAAATTGCCAGCCATGAATTCTTCCACCGTACGGACGTCAAGAATCAAGGGACGCTGTGTGGCCTCTGTCGCGAACAATGCGGCCACATCGATTTGCGGATGATCACCGCGAACCAAATTGGCTGCGACAAAGCCAGCCATATTCACCGGATCTTTGGCCGAACCAAACTGCGGCGAATAGGCGAGCTCCATTTCTTCTAGATCAAAAACAGTCATGCCTGCTTGAATCGCCACCGCGAGCACGTCGATCCGCTTGTCAACGCCTTCACAGCCGACCGCTTGCGCGCCGAGCACTTTTCCCGTTGTTGGCTCAAACAAGAGCTTGATGACCATCGCCTGAGCGCCGGGATAATAGCCCGCGTGTTGCGCGGGATGCACATAAACCATGCGAAATGTCTGGCCGCGTTGCCGCAGCGCTTTTTCCGACGCGCCGGTTATCGCCGCGATTTTGCCGAACAGAGCGACGATCGCTGTCCCCTGCGTGCCGCGATAACGGACTTGCCGGCCGAAGATATGGTCGGCAGCCAAACGGCCTTGACGATTCGCCGGTCCAGCCAGTGGGATCTGTGTGGGATGCTGCGAAATGAAATCGGTCACTTCAATGGCATCGCCAACGGCGTAAATGTCGGAATCGCTAGTCTGCAATTGTTCGTTCACGCGAATGCCACCCCGCGGGCCAACTTCGAGTCCCGCGGCCACTGCCAGTTGATTTTCGGGCCGCACGCCGATGCCCATCACCACCAGTTGCGCGATCACTTGTTTGCCGGATTTCAATTGGACCGTGATGCCTTGTTCCGTGGATGTAAAAGATTCCGCCGATTCACCGAGCAACAGCGTGACACCACGGTTTTTCAAGACTTCTTTCAGCGGCGCAGTCATTTCTTTGTCAAACGGCGGCAGCACCTGGTCTTGCAGTTCGACAAGCGTGGTTGCTATTCCACGGCGCACAAGATTCTCAACCATTTCCAAGCCGATGAAGCCTGCGCCGATGACAACCGCCTGCTTAGCACCCACATCGACTGCCGCTTTGATGCGATCCATGTCGACGAGATTTCGCAGCGTGAAAATGCCCGGTGAATCGATACCGGGCAGCGGGGGCTTCACGGGGGCAGCGCCTGGCGCGAGGATCAGCTTGTCGTAACTCTCCTCATATTCACGACCAGTCGACAGTTCGCGAACACGCACGGTTTTGGAATTGCGATCGATGCCCTCGACCGATGAGCGCGTGCGGACATCGAGATTGAAACGGGCGTGCAGCTTTGCCGGCGTCGTCACCAGCAATTTACCTCGCTCGGCAATTTCGCCGCCGATGTGATAAGGCAAACCGCAGTTGGCGAAGGAGACATCGGGCCCTCGTTCGAACACAATGATTTCGGCCGTCTCCGATATGCGTCGCGCTCGTGTCGCCGCCGATGCACCACCGGCCACTCCACCCACAATGACCATTCCTTCTTAGACCTGCCAACCAGAAGTACAACTGACGCTCTTGCCGGGAGGGCGCGAAGCACCGCTTGTTGCCGGCCTGCTTCTCACGGTAACCATAGCGTTTTAAAGCGTGCTCGCATCTCTTGCGCTGTGCCTATTGTGACAACCAGTTCATATTCGAAGACAAAGTGCGGCTCCACGGCGAACTGCGTCAGAGGCGCGAAGTACGAGCAGGCGCCTTTGTCCGCCGCTCCGTTGCCGAAGCGATAGCAGGTCAGTTTCTTCGCCTTCGGCACGTACGCACCGAGGCCGTAGCCATCTTTGTCGAGATAGGCAGCCCAGTGCTCCGTCATTGGCTTGTATTCATTCGGCCAGGCGGGCTTGGAGCGGGACAAGTCACCCGCCGTCCATGGTTTGTCGCCGGAGTAAAGCACTAGTTCATCAAACTCTGGCTGCACGAACACCGCCGGAATTTCCTGATCAGCGAGCGGATGTTTCTTGTCACCGGTGTAACTGAATTTGTACCGTACCCGCAGCAGCGGACCTTCGAACCGGAGCGATTGTTCCATGCGAGTTTCTTTCAGATCCTCGCCGCTGGCCCAATGCTTGGGCAACGTCGCCGCGAAGAGCGAGTCTTTGGTGTTTTTCAATTCCAACAATTGCGCGCCGTTGCCGCGCCAATCGCCACCTTGCACGGGATTCCAACGCCACGGTTGCTTGTTCCACAGCGAGCCATCTTTTTCGCCGTAGTACGACTGCTGAATCAGGCGGCCGCGATCGTAATGGTTAATCAGATTGCGTTTCGATCCCGCCGCGGAAATCCACGCAATGCCGCCACCTGACGATTTGCGTACCCCTACGCGCAGGGATTCGTTCTCGATGAAGAGAAAGTCCGCGTCGTCGTCGGCAAACGAAATCGCGGCGGAGAATAAGCTAACGATCGTGACGAAGCAGCGTGGAAAGAGTTGCATGCAGCCATTGTAGGACAGATCAAGGATACTCGCACCGATCCGACCTACGAGTATTACGCGAGAATGTCGTGCACGACTTGGCCATGCACATCCGTCAAACGGATATCGCGGCCGCTGAAGCGGAAGGTTAGCTTCTCGTGGTTCAGGCCGAGCAAGTGCAAGATCGTTGCGTGCAAGTCATAGACGTGCATCGGTTTTTCGATAGCGGCAAAACCGAATTCGTCGGTGGCGCCATGGACATAGCCTTGCTTCACGCCGCCGCCCGCCAGCCACATGCTGAAACCCGAAGCGTGATGGTCGCGGCCTTTCTCGCCTTCCGTCATCGGTGTGCGGCCAAACTCGCCGCCCCAGATGACGAGTGTTTCTTCCCATAGCCCGCGGGCCTGTAGATCGTCGAGCAAAGCGGCAATCGGTTGATCGCTGGCGAGCGCGTGTTTCTTATGATTGCTGATGTCGCCATGATCGTCCCACGGTTGGCCGTTGCCGTAATAGCATTGCACCACGCGCACGCCGCGCTCACTGAGCCTTCGCGCGAGTAAACAGGAGTTGGCAAATTCGCCGGTGCCATAACGGGCGCGCGTTTCAGCTGTTTCGCGACTTAGGTCGAATGCTTCTTGCGCTTCGCCTTGCATGCGATAGGCCATCTCGAGCGAAGCAATCCGCGATTCCAGATTGGCGTCGCGCTCTCGCTGCTCGAGGTGCTGCTGATTGAGCGCTTGCAACAGATCGAGCTGTTCGCGCTGCGCAGCTGGCGATTGCCAACGGTTTTGCACGTCGCGAATCATCTGCTTCGGATCAGTGTTCTTCGGATTGATCTGCGTCCCTTGGTGCACGCCGGGAAGAAACCCGTTGCTCCACAAGTAAGGCCCGACGACCGGCTTGCCAGGACAAAGAACGATATAGCCTGGCAGGTTTTGATTCTCGCTGCCGAGAGCAAACGTTAACCACGAACCCATGCTGGGACGAATCGGCTGCATGTTGCCGGTGTTCATCAGCAGCAGGCCGGGCTCATGATTCGGATTGTCGCTCCACATCGAGCGGAGGACACACAGCTTGTCGATGCGTTGCGCGAGCTGCGGAAACAGATCGCTGACCTCGATGCCCGATTCGCCGTGCTGTTGCCACGGAAACGGAGACTGCAGCAACTTGCCGTCGCGACGGCGAGTGTTTTTGCCGACGAACGACTCCGGGAGTTTTTCGCCGTGACGCCGGGTCAGTTCGGGTTTGGGATCGAATGAGTCAACATGCGACGGTCCGCCGTTCATGAAGAGGAAGATGATCCGCTTGATCTTGGCAGGGTAATGGCCTGGCCGTGGCGCGAGCGGATTCACCATCGCAGGCGATGGCGCTCCGACAGCGGATTGCTCGCCGGCCATCGCCGCGGCAAGACCGATCGCGCCGAAGCCGCCGCCAATTTTCAGAAGGGAGCGGCGGGATAAAGAATGGTTCATTTCCATATTGCTTGTTCCTGCTCCCTCTCCTCGGTACTCCGGGGAGAGCGTTGGGGGGTGAGGGGTTGAAGCGCCGTTGAGGTCAACTCGCACTTCTCCCTCGTTTACGCGTCGGGCTAGCTAATTAGTCGAGATACATGAACTCATTTGCCGCGAGTAGCGCTTGAGCATAGCGTTCCCAGCGAGTGAGCTGGGTATCGGGAGTTGGTTCGTTACTCGTGACAAATCGCCGGCCGATTTCGAGTTCTGCTGAACTCGGTTGGCGGTTGTAAAGACGTTCATAAAGCTGAATGATGCGCTCGCTTTCATCGCTTGAGCTGGTTTGTGCGGCTCGCGACACTTCCTTGGCCAGGCTGGTCATGAGCTCGCTGTTGAGCACAAACAGTTGTTGCAGGGGCACGGTGGTGGTGAGTCGCTGATCGCTGGTGATATTCGGATCAGGAAAATCAAACAGTCGCAGCAACGGATTCAATTCATGGCGGCTCACTTGACCATAGATGGTGCGGCGGCGATTGTTGTTTGTGGACAGATCTTGCGAAGGACCGAGCATCGCCGTGTCGAGTTGCCCCGCGACATCCAGCATCGCATCTCGCCACGATTCGACATCAAGACGCCGGCGGGCGTAGCGCGACCAGAGGCGATTTTCTGGATCCACTTCAGCCGCCTTGGCGTTCGAAGAGGATTGTCGATACGTAGCCGACAGCACCATTTGCCGATGCATTTCCTTCAGTGACCAACCTTGTTCGACAAACGTCGCGGCGAGGTAATCGAGCAATTCCGGATGCGTGGGCTGTTCGCCGAGCGCGCCAAAGTTGCCGGCCGTGCGAACCAGGCCATAACCAAAGTGCTGCTGCCAGAGTCGATTGACCATCACGCGCGAGGTAAGTGGATTCTGCGGGTCGGCAATAGCATTCGCCAGTTCCAATCGACCGCTTCCTTGTTGGAAAGGCGTCGGCTTGTCTGCGGACAGAATCGAGAGGAACTGCCGCGGTGCGTCTTCGGCCAGTTTGTCGGGACTGCCGCGAACGTGCACTTTCATCGTCTTCGGCTGGCTGCGATCGATGAGGGCGTGTGCAAAGGGATATTTTTTAGGCCGGTCCTTTTCCTTCATCTGCTTTTCTTTTTCGGTCAAAGTCTTCTGCGCTTCTTCGATCTCGGCCGGTGAGACGAGGGGCGTTTCGGCGTAGTCGGTGCTCGCAAAGACGCCGACGAGTGCGTAGTAATCGGAGGTGGGAATCGGGTCGAACTTGTGATCGTGGCAGCGAGCACAGGCGACGGTTAAGCCGAGAAAGCCGCGGGTCAGCGTATCGACACGGTCGGCGTATTGATCGAGATCGTTCTTGTCGCCGTAATAAACAGGCCCACAGGCGAACATGCCGAGTGCGGGCAAATGCTGCCGCTCTTCGGGACCCGCAAGCAAGTCGGCCGCGAGTTGCAACTTGATGAACTGATCGTATGGCAGGTCCGCATTCATCTGTTGCACGAGCCAATCGCGATAGCGAAAGCCCTGCGGATATCGTCGCGCGGCAAACGTGTGGGCCTGGTCTTCGCCAAAGCGGGCGACATCGAGCCATAAACGCGCGGCGCGTTCGCCGAACCTGGGCGACGCGAGCAAGCGATCAACGAGGCGCTCGTAAGCGTCGGGGGCTTCGTCAGCGAGGAACTGCGTTACTTGTGCGGTCGTCGGCGGCAGGCCGATGAGGTCAAAGGTCACGCGGCGGATCAGTTGTCGCTTGTCGGCGGGGGTGGCGGGCGCGAGATTTTGCTCGCTCAGTTTTTTCTGAATGAACGCATCAATGGCGTCGCTGGCGAGCGCGGACGAGGCAGCTTCGGGTGGAGTTGTTTTGACGACCGGTCGGAACGACCAGAACTCGCGATCCTGCGGGCGAATCTTGTAGGCCTTTCTTTCGCTGTTCGTTTCGTCCCGCAGCGGCATTTTGCTGACGGGCCAAACAGCGCCGCTCTTTACCCAACGGGTCAGCAGGCCGATTTTTTCTTCATCCATTTTCCCCTTCGGCGGCATCTGCACCGCATCGCCTCGGTAATGGACCGCCGCGATCAGCAGACTCTTTTCCGGATCACCGGGAACCAACGCCGGGCCCGATTCGCCACCGGCGAGAAGTGCTTCGCGACTATCAAGCCGCAGCTTGGCTTCTTGTTTTTGATCGCCGTGGCATTCGATGCACTTGGCAACCAGCAGCGGCCGAATTTGCAGCTCAAAAAACTCGGCATCTTTGCTGGCGACTTCGTCGGCCTGGGCCAATCCGCCCGAGGGAAATGAAATACAACTCAGCAGCCAGCAGGCAAGCATCGTGCGGAAATAGAAAGCTGGCATGCAGGACATCCTCTCTGCAAGGTTCTCACGCAAAAGTAAGCGTGAATGGGTGGGATGTGGTCGAGGCGGGAGATCTCAGTTTACGGTCCCGCTTGCGGCAGTTTCAACTACTTTGGTGGCAAAAACTTAGAGATTTTGAATTGGGGGACCGCCTAGTCATTACGGAGGCGAAATATTCAACTGGCCGAAAACGGCAATACCCATGCAAACAGCTGGATATTTAGGGCTTGCTCATTATACTCGATACGACAGGTACAAATTCCCGCTGTCGACACAAGTTGTCACCAGCGAATCATTGTGCCTTATCTTACGCCATCTCCCTTGGTCTTTAAAAACCTCTCCCATGTCAAACCGCACTCGTCGGTCGTTGTGGTCTCGTTTTCTCGGTCGCAAAGCAGCGACTGCTGCCCAGAAGACAAATCGACGCCGGACATTCTTTGAAACTTTGGAAGACCGCCGCGTGTTTGCGACGCAGGTCTTCAACAATGTGCCCGAAGCGGCGGGCTATTCGCTGATCTACGAATTGGCGCTTCCAAACAACGCCAATTATAACGCCGCCGCGCCAGCGTATACCGTCAACAACTCGGCTACTTTCACTCAGCCGTTTGACCGAGTGGCGTACTACCTCGAACTCACTTCACCCATGTACGGCTCGCAGTGGGTGTATGCCTCCATGGATCAGTTCACGACGAATTTGAACCAGATCAGCATTCCTCGCACCGGGGTGGGGACATTCTTCCAGAGGGGTGTGACGAACATGAACGTGTTCTCGAATGCGATTGGCATCGCAACGGGAACCAGATTTCAAACGGGTAATATCGAATTTTGGAATAGCAATTACGGCGCTGCATTGAACACGACAAATGCTCCGCCGAATCAAACACCGAGTCCTGCCAATGCCAATGCCGGCAATTTGGACTTTGGCGACAGCGGGGGCGGTACTGGCGCTGGCTATGGTTCGTTTCAAATTCACAACTCCGACTTGGACGGAGTGCTCGGAACTCCTTTCACCGCCGGTCAGACGATTTTCGCGTACAACCACTGGAACACTGGCACCACCAATGATCTGGGCATTGGCAACGACCGCAATACAGGACGAGCGAACTACAATCCAGACTGGACCTTTGCTGATCAAACGGCTGGATACAGCGCCAGCATGTATACGATCAAGAACCTCGCAATCCTCGTTCGGCCCACGGCTGCGCCCGCCTCGACGCCGCAGAACGTCGTCGGGACAGTTGGTCCAGACACGCTGCTGTTGCAGACGAACGCCGGAGTGCCGCAATACAGTTTGAACGGCGGAGCGTTCGTGAACTTGACAGGCGGTCAATTTATCTTCGATGGCCTGGGAGACGACGACACCGTGACTGTTGACACCACAGGCGGTAATCCAATTCCGCTGGCTGGTGCACAGTTCACCGGCAACACCGACACGGGCGTGTTGCCCGGTGACAACATCGTGCTGCAAGGACCGGCCACGAGCATTCTTTACAGCTTTGTGAACAATAGCGACGGCAGCATCAACATTGACGGTCGCACACTGAGCTACACCGGTTTGGAACCGGTTTTAGACAACATGGTGGCCGTGAACCGCTCGTTCAACTTTACGGGTGGCGTCGAGACAATTACGCTCAGCGATTCGGGCGGCGCCGATGGCAACTCGACGATCGATTCGACCTTGGGCGAATCGGTCACATTCGCCAACCCCTCAGGCTCGCTCTCGATCATTACCAACGGCGGCGATACCGTAAATCTGAACAGCATCGACGCGGCGTTCAGTGCGGCCGTTCAACTCGATGGAGCGGGTGCACTGAATACATATGAATGGAACGCAGCAGCAGTCTTTCCGGTAACAACCAATCTGACCGTCAACGGCGCTGCGAGCACCTCGCTCGATCTAAATGGCAATGCAGTGACCATCGGTTCGCTGGCGGGCAACGGCGGCGTCAATCTACAGGCAGCGGGAAGCTTGGTTACTGGCAACGCAAACAACACAACTTACAGCGGTGTTTTGAGCGGCGGCACAGCCGGTACAACGCGGTTGACAAAGAATGGCGCCGGCGTCTTCACGCTAACCAACGTCAGCAACAGTTTTGCCGGCCATATTGACGTCAACGCGGGTACGCTGGAATACACGGGCCAAGGGACCGCCGATCCGACAGTACTTGGTGGCGGCGTGAAAAACGTGACGCTCAACAACAATGCAGTGTTGCGTCCGACAACCACATCTGACCCAGGCGCGGGAACCAAGACCATTGTGATCGGCGCCAGCGGCGGCACCATTGACATGGCGAACGGCGTGACCTTGACGCTGAACGATGGCACGGGGGCAACCGGACAATTGCAAGGATCCGGCACCCTGACGAAATCAGGTTTGGGCGTACTTAGCCTGGGAAACAACTTCAGCAGTTTTACCGGCGCTATCAACGTGAATGCAGGCACGCTCTTGGCAACGGCTGCGGGGGCGTTAGGAACAACCGGAGCCGGCACCTCGATTGCTAGCGGCGGTACTTTGGACGTTCGCGCGGCGATTGGTGCCGAACCGATTTTGGTGACGGGAACTGGCGTCGGCGGGGCAGGTGCGCTGACCAGCGGCGCCACTGGCGGTACGATTGCCGGGCCGGTGACAATGACCGGGAATACGACTGTTGGCGGTGCCGCAACGCTGACCATCAGCGGGGTTGTGTCGGGCGCGTTCAACCTATCGAAGGTTGGTGCCAATACGCTTAATCTCAGTAACACGGCCAATACCTACAGTGGCGTTACGTCGTTTGGTGGCGGCATTGTCAATGCGGCCTCCATTGCTGACTACGGAGTAAATAGCAGCCTCGGCAACCGCCTGCTGGCTGCGGAAACCGCGGTCGGCGATGGCATTGGCCTTGTGTTTCGCGGCGGCACTTTGCAATACACCGGCGCCACCGCGCAAAGCACCAACCGGCAGATTCGCATCAGCACAGCGGGCGGCGCGATTGATGCTTCTGGTAGCGTTGCCGCGGCTACGGTGACGTTCTCGTTCGGCGGACCAAACATCAATTTGTTCGATACACCCGGCACGCGAACCTTTACTTTGACCGGTACCAACGTTGGCAACAACGTCTTCAATACTCAACTGACCGATCAGGCAGCAAGCGCAACCAGCCTGAGTAAGACCGGCACAGGCCTCTGGTCGCTTACGAATGGAGGCAACACGTACAGTGGTTCGACTTCCATCAGCGCCGGAACACTGTCGATCGGAGTGAACGGAGCCCTGGGAACCACAGGAGGGGCAACCAATGTCTTCGAAGGGGGAACGTTGCGATTGACCGGTGGCGTGAATTACTCCACTTTAGAACCGCTGAATCTTGTGGGCGGTGGCAATGCCAACGGCACGGGACTCGATTCGCTGCAGGGCGCTTTGGAAAGCGTGGTCGGTAACAATACGTTTGCCGGGCCGATTGCAATTACGAATGATATGGGCGCAAGAATTCGCTCTGGTACTGCAGCGAACTCGCTCACGTTAAGCGGCAACATCGCAGCAAACAATCCGCTGCTGTTTGCCGGCGCTGGCGACTTCAATATGACCGGCAACATTAGTGGATTGGGGTTCAATGAGTTTCAGAATAGCGCGCTGGTGCGCCGACGTCTCAGCGCTGCCAATAACGAGAGTCTCTTTGGTTCGCCGAATTTTTTGAACGTCATCGATACAGGGGTCACGCTCGGCAATACGAACGCGCTCGATAACACACTTGCAAACTTGAATGCCTGGGCAGACAACACGACGTTCGTCTACACCGGGCAGGTGTTCGATGCCGACGGCATCTTCTCGTTCGCGGAAAGCATCGACGACTTCACCCTGATTCGGATCGATGGCATCACGTACCTGCGAAATACCGCTTCGAATCAACCCTCTTCTACGGGCAGCGCGACGAACAATGCGTTCGGCGGCACGACCAATTTTGGCATGGGTCCCAATGGCGACGGCTGGCATGATATTGAAATTCGCCTCGGCAATGGTACTGGAGGCGCGGGAGCGACGGTTTCGGGCAGCACGGGTTGGAATGCTTCCGCTGCGCCAACCGGACACGGCTTAGCGTTCTCCGCATCCGGCGCAACAACCTTGGTCGGCACTGACTACGTCGAACTCGGCGAAGCCGGAGGACCCGCGTTCCGCACACGCGGCAATAACTCGCTGACCAAAGTTGGGGCCGGTACTTTGACCCTCGCGGGAACCGGCAACACATATGGCGGCCAAGTTTTGATCGAACAAGGCACGATTATTGCCACCCACAGCAGCGCGCTAGGAAGCAACAACAGCGGAACGACGGTCCTCGCGGACGGCATGCTGAATTTGCAAGGCGGCATCACGTTGGCAGATTCGTTCACCGTCACTGGCTCCGGCATCGGTGGCTTGGGCGCATTGAACAATGTTGCTGGCTCCAATTCGATTACCGGCGATATCGCTACCTTAACCGAAAGCACTGGCGTGACTCTTGGTTCGCAAGCGGGCACGCTCAACATCAGCGGCAACATCAGTTTGAACTTTGCTGCATTGACGGTAGTTGGTTCAGGCGATTCGAATATCACGGGCAATATTAGCGGCGCCGGCGCGAATGCGGCTCGTACCTATGCTCAGGAAATCCAGGCCAACGACCCGCTCTTCTTCTACCAGTTCAATGAGGGCAGCGGCTTTGTCGCGAATGACTCAGGCGTCCACGATAACGATGGTAAAATCAATAACGCCCGCTACTTTGGCCCAACCTCGGGAAGAACTGGACTAGCTGGCGACAATTCGCTGCGCTTTGAAGGCGCCTCCGATAATCAGTCTGTCGAGGTGCTCGCAGCACGCGTCGGTGAGTTGCTCTCCGTGACCGGCAACAATCGGGTCTCAATTTCACTTTGGCAATTTGGCGATTCACAATTAGGTACTGCAGGGCAAGGTGGAACCGGTACCGCTGACAATTCCGCAATCTACGGTGGCCAGACAGCGACCGGTGGTGGCAACCGTGCGATCAACGTCCACTTAAACTGGACGGACGGCAACGTCTATTGGGACGCAGGCAACGGGGCAGGTGGTCCCAGCCGGATTAATGCAGTGCCGGGCGCTACGTCGCAATTCAAGGGGCAATGGAACAATTGGGTGTTCGTGAAGGATGGTACGACCGACACCATGCAGATGTATGTCAATGGTGCGCTGTTCCTCAGCGGAATTGGCAAGACTGACGACTTCATCAACCTTTTGTCGGCCTGGGTCGGCAGTGGCCCCAACTCAAGCCAGTCCTACTGGGGAAGACTTGACGATGTGGCGCTATTCAGCCAGGCGCTTTCCGCAGCTCGTGTAAGTCAACTTTTTAACGCCGCCAGTGTATCGCAGACGACGCTGTTGTCTGCAAACAACCTGGTGAAGAACGGCGCCGGCACTCTCACACTCGCTGGCACGAACACCTACAACGGTACGACCAGCGTCAATGCCGGAACGTTGACCTTGCAAAACGGCGCTGCTATTGCAGATACCGCCGGAGCAGTTTCCGTTGCCGATCTAGCCACATTGCAATTGGATGCGAGCGAAACAGTCTCGGCCTTTACGGGCGCTGCGACCAGCAATCTGGTACTCGGCGCTAATACGTTGACGGTGAATACGGGCGATGTTTTGCTCGGCAATGTGACGACGGCCGATGGTGGCATTACCGCCGTGGCTGGCGCTATTCTGGATAACAATCTGGCGGCAGCTAATGTCGTGGGGACTGGCATCGTGCTGTTGTCGGCAAGCGGCGTCGGATCAGCAGCCGATCCGCTCGAGACGGCGATTACCGGCCTGGAATCCACAGGTGGCACTGGTGGTGTTTTTATCTCGAATACGGGTGATTTGAGCATCGGAAGTGTTTCGGCGGCGATCGGTATCTCTGCGGGTGGTGGCGATGTTGTGGTGACTTCGGCAGGTAGCATCTCGGTGACCGAGAACGTCACCGTAACTGGAGCTGGCAATGATGTGTTGCTCACAGCAACTGACGCCGGCGCGGCAGGACAGAATTTGGCGGTGACCGCTGGCGTTACGATCAGCAGCGCGCTGGGTGTAATTACGCTTAACGCTGGTGACAATGCCACCATTCCGGCAACTAGTTTGCTCGCTG
>CAYMWL010000123.1:0-13963 GCA_964394305.1 uncultured Pirellulaceae bacterium | reverse complement strand
CGCATCAAGACTTACTTTTTCCAGGCAGAAAAGGGGTAACGGCGTAAGGTGGCACCGGTGGCACCGGTGGCACAGTCGAAGGTGTTAAGAGTTTCTAAGGTGTTCCACTGGCTGCCTTGGCCAGTGCCGAAGCGAATACGATGCGGGTTTGACAGTTGGACGTCAATGGATTTTTTGGCGGGAGGTCGCAGCACTTACCGAGGCGGTGCCAGGGGGCATGAGAAGCGTCTAAGGCAAAGCAATACAAAGGCGGCGTAAGTACCCGCTTCGGCCCCTCACCCCAACCCTCTCCCCGGAGTACCGGGGCGAGGGAGTAAGACGGGGATTGCTACTCCGCCTATTTCTTCCTCCGCACGTCAAAGCACGCCATCTCTTCCCCATTGCGCACGAATAGCAGGCCGTGGGCGACGACGGGGTGGTTCCAGGTTTTGCCGTCGAGGGCTTTGAACTTAGCGACTTCTTTTAGCTTCTCCGGATTGGCTTCGAGTAGCACCACTTCGCCGGTTTCGGCTTGCACGAGGAGTTTCTTTTGCTGCGCGAGGAGCAGCACCTGGCCGTTGCCGTAGCGGCCTCCTTTCCACTTTCGCTTGCCGTCTTTCAGATCGATGCAGGCGAAGATCTTGTTGTCGAAGCCGTACGCATAACCATCCTGCACCACCATGTCGTTGAAATAGGGCTTGAGATCGGTCGAATGCCAGAGGACTGCGCTGGTCCACTTGTCGCCGTCTTTGGCGATCTGCAGTTTGCGCATGTCGTTGCCCATGAAGGTCGAAATCGTCACGGTGTCGCCGTCGACATAAGGCTGCACGCAGCGGGCCACCTGTTTCAGATCCCAGTCATACTGCCAGAGGATCTTGCCACTCTCGGGTTCGATGGCGATGAGGCCGGCGCTGGTGAAGGCCAGCACTTGAGGCACGCCGCAGATCGTGGCCAGGTGCGGGGACGTGTAGGAATGCTCCCCTTTGCCGAGCGCCCAGGCCTCTTTACCCGTGAGTGCGTCGAAGGCCACGACCGCGTGATCGTCGGGCTTGCCGGGCAAGGTGACAATCTTATTGCCGACCACCACCGGCGAACTGGAATAGCCCCATTCGGGCGTCTTCACATCCTTGCCGACCATCTCTGCGTGCCATTTCCGTTCGCCGGTCATCGCATCCAGGCGGTTTACGCTCCCCTTGGCGCCGACGACATAAATCATGCCATCGTGAAACAGCGGCGTGGCCCGTGGTCCAGGACCCGCGATGGACTCTTCAAAGCGGGCCTCCTCGCTGAACTCCCATTTCGTCTCGCCGGTTTCGATGTTGTGCGCGGTGACCACCTCCAGCTTGTCGCGCTGCTCTTGCGTGAAGAGATACTTCCCGACGACGGCGACCGAGCTCCAACCGGGCCCAATCGGACGCTTCCACTTGAGTGGCGGCGGATTCGTGTTCCAGTCTTCGGAGATTGGTTCGCCGGTATAAACGGAGTCGCCATGCGGGCCGCGAAAGCCGACCCAATCCCCTTCGCTGGCGATGAGTGGCTGCTGCTCCGCGGGCTTCGCTTCCGGCGATTTTTTGACCGAGGCTGTCGCCAGCGACTCGACATATTTCTGCTCGGGAGTCTTGTCCCACCGCCAGCTATGAGCTGCTTTGAAGCCGCCATCCACACCATCGAATCGCAACAAGGAATAGCAGAAGCAGGTCGAAGCGATCGCGACCATAAGGCCGATGCGCCGCACGCTCCATGGCAAGAGCATGGACACAATCAACCAAGCCACTCCGACCGTGATGACCATGGGCAGCGCCGAGCTATAGACCGACATGCCCATCGAGCGATCCATGCCAGCGTACAGGATGCCGCCGCACAGCAGGCCGAAGCCCAACATGCCCAAGCCCTCCCGCCAACTCACGCGGCTGAAGAAGAGCCACCAGACGGCGATGCTGATGAACCCGAGAAGCGGCCCGAGCATGAAGCTGAAAATCAAGACTGACATGTTGTCGGTCTCGAGCAGCCTCGGCAAATCGAGGATGGCCCGCAGAATCACGACAATAACAATCGCCGGCCACAGCCGCAGTTGAAAGGGCCGAGCGGCGGTTGCTGGCTGGGGGTTGGGCTCGGCAGCAGTTGAAGTGACATCATTCATGTCGAATTCCGAACGAAGGGGCAATTGGAAAAGCGTCAAGCGAGAGGAGACCGTTCATTGTTTCCAAGGAGTTTGAAGTTGCAAGCGGTGTAAGGCAATGCACCTGCCTGCGGAACGACGCGTCCGCGTCTGCCTTACAAAGTCCAACGCTTTAGCTTCGCGACATAGCCGGTGATTGTCGTCGCTCCTTGAAAGGCAAGGGCGACGACCCGATGCGCTCCGTCCAAGAGTTGGACTGTTCCCCGGCAATGTTTCGTACGATGCCGAACGGCGATCACTCGTTGCTGTTCCAGGGTGGGGATTTCGTGGAGTCGGAACTCCGCGTACTTCGCGGCATGCTGCTGCGCGAACGCGACCAGATTGCCATGCACGGTATCGAGGTCGTGCTGCAGGTAGGTGGTTAGTCCGCAAGTATAGAGTTCGGAAAGGGCGATGGTTTCCAGTCCCCAGCCGAGAACTCGGTCATGATGCCGATTCGCGAGCGTGCCGATCGTATACGTGAGGACAGGGTTGACGTCGCACCGCGACTTTGAAAACTCCCACACTCGCTGAAAAAAGGTCTCGTCTGGCAACTCCGTCCAAGAGTCGAGATCACTCAAGGCTACTGCATACTGCTGGTTCGTTGCTTCAGCCGCCAGAAACTGCATGAGCACGGCACGCATGGTAACCGAAGCCGCAATCCTCATTGCCGACGGCCTTTCTTCCTTGTTGGGATGCTTTCCCGCGATTTTTTCAGGACAGACATGGTACTACTTGCCTGGTTAGAGGGCTATCGCAATTAGCAGCGCGAAACGTGTCAAGACATTGCCGTATACTCCACTTCCGAAGGGCAAGAAAAGTAATGACGCGCAGGCCCAGTTTGCTTCAGAAAGTTTTGGATATTGCTCATGCTGATTCGTAGGGTGTTGGCAGTTTGTGCTTTGGTTGCCTTGGTTGGAGGCTGTGCGCCCACAGCGCCGAATCCACCGCTGAGTCCACCGACGGCATCCGGCGGGGTAAGCGTCGAAGATGCGCTGGTGCAGTTCTCTTTAGTCGCCGCGCTCGTAGCAGGCGCCTACGACGGCGATACGCCATTGCGCGAAGTGCTCCGCGCGGGAGATTTCGGTGTTGGCACATTCCGCCAACTCG
This sequence comes from uncultured Pirellulaceae bacterium, assembly GCA_964394305.1. Taxonomy (GTDB): domain Bacteria; phylum Planctomycetota; class Planctomycetia; order Pirellulales; family Pirellulaceae; genus Anatilimnocola. The sequence continues at coordinate 10,716 of CAYMWL010000123.1, read as the reverse complement.
ATGGCGAGATGATTGTGCTTGACGGCCAGATGTACCAGGCCCTCGCCGATGGTTCGATTCGCACTGCCGACCTGGAAAGCACGACGCCCTTTGCCGCCGTGAAGTTCTTCAGCCGCGATGGCGGGTTCGAAAACGTCGCCGCGGCGACGCTCGATGACCTCGACTCGCAACTCGACCGCAAGCTGCCGCGCCGCAACGCGCCGTATGCCATTCGCATCGACGGTGAATTTCCCGCCCTGACGCTCCGCAGCGTGCCGCCCCAATCGCCGCCGTATCAACCGCTCGTCAGTGTCGTCAAGCAGCAGGTCACGCATGAGCTGCACGACGTTCGCGGCACGCTTATCGGTCTGCGCTGTCCAGCTTGGATCGGTACGCTCAACGTCGCTGGTTTTCACTGGCACTTCCTCAGCGACAACCACAAGACCGGTGGCCATGTTTTGGAGTGCGAACTGCGTAGCGGCAAACTTGCTTTCGACGAATGCAAATCCGTTACGATTCGCCTGCCCCAAACGGATGAATTTGAGAAGTACGAAGCGAGTGCAATCAAGAAGCAAGACATTGACGAGATTGAACGGCAGCGAACGAAGGCAAGCGATTGAAGCTCGCCTCAGCGAGGTGCGTGTCGTAGCCCGACGCGTATGCGAGGGAGCGATGCGTACTGTCATTGCCATTCCAGTGTGGTTGCCGATGGATCGCGCTCTCGCGCGACTTCCCTGCTTACGCGCCGTGCTCCCTGTTCGTTGCTGCGCAACGAATTACAATCGGTGCAAGCTTCTCCGTGCTTTGATCAACGGGTTTAATCATGAGATATCTGTTCGCACTCGCCCTCTTCGTTGTCCCATTCGCATGCGCAACCGCCGCCGATCTCCCTCGCAGCACGCCGGAATCGCAAGGCGTTTCATCGACCGAGCTAAGCGGCTTCATTGCTGCGGCGGACAAGTTCGATTCGATGAACAGCTTCATGCTGGTGCGGCATGGGCAGGTGATCGCCGAAGGTTGGTGGGCGCCGTACAACCGCGAGTCGCGGCATTCGCTCTATTCGCTGAGCAAGAGCTTCACCTCGACGGCCGTGGGAATTGCGATTGAGGAAGGCAAACTCCGCTTGGACGACGAGGTGTTGAAGTCGTTTCCTGATGCGGCGCCAAGCGAAGTGAGTGGGCAGCTGAAGGCAATGCGGATGAGTGATCTGCTTCGCATGAACACGGGGCATCAAACCGAGCCGCCGCGGACCGGCGAGAGTTGGGTGAAGAGTTTTCTTGCGCATCCGGTGCCGTTCAAGCCGGGGACACATTTTCTGTACAACACGTCGGCCACCTACATGCAGTCGGCGATGGTGCAAAAAGCCACCGGGCAAACGGTGCTCGATTATCTAAAGCCGCGGCTGTTCGAGCCCCTGGGCATCGAGAACCCGACTTGGGAAATGAGCCCCGAAGGAATCGCCGCCGGCGGGTATGGACTGAGCGTGCGGACCGAAGATATTGCCAAATTCGGTCAACTCTATTTGCAGCAGGGAATGTGGAACGGCAAACAACTCGTCGCTAAGGATTGGGTCGCCGCGGCCACTGCCCGGCAAACTTCGAATGGCAGCAATCCGGCGAGTGACTGGGATCAAGGCTATGGCTATCAATTTTGGCGCTGCCGGCATGGTGCCTATCGCGGCGACGGCGCGTTTGGTCAGTACTGCGTGGTGTTGCCCGAGCAGGACGCGGTGATCGCCATCACCAGTGGGCTGCGCGATATGCAAGCCGTGCTCAATCTCGTGTGGGACAAGCTCCTGCCCGCGATGCAGCCCGCAGCACTCACCGAAAATAAAGCCGCGCACGCCGAACTGCAGAAGCAACTGGCAACACTCACCATTCGCACTCCCGCGAACACCGCAGAATCAGGTAAAGCTCTCGGCCAGAAGTTTGTCTTCGCGAGCAACGAACGAAAAATCGAAGCAGCAACGCTTCGCGCTGGTGAAAGCGACGATAGTTCGATCTTGGAACTCAAGATCGACGGCGTCGAGCAAAAGATTGTCTGTGGCCATGGCCGCTGGGAAAAAGCAAAGCTGGCGTTTGGTCCGCTGGCCACACAACCGGCCGCCGCGAGTGGTGGTTGGACTGCGGCTGATACTTTCACGGCGAAACTCTGTTTTTATGAAACGCCGTTTATCGTGACGGTGCAGTTGAAATTCACTGGCGAAGAACTGCAGCTGAGCTCGCAGTCGAACGTTGGGTTTGGACCGCAGAAGCCTGTGGAGATCACGGGCAAGTTGGCGAGGTAGCGACCCAGGCGCGCCAAGTTGCAGCCGTTAAGCCAACTCCTCAATCCGCTCGCGTGTCTCCAGCAAGTGCCGCGGCCGGCCGCGGTGATCGTTCACCGTTTGACCGGGATCGATGCCGAGGTGCCGATACATGTGCGCAAGAACTCGTTCAATGCGGATTGGTGAATTCGAAGGCCGCCAGCCCAGTTGGTCGGTCGCGCCAACAACCTGGCCGCCGGAAAGTCCGCCGCCAGACATCAGCACGCTCATTGCGTCACCCCAGTGATCGCGGCCGGGGGGATTGCTGCCGATCACTTCGAAGCGCGGTGTGCGGCCGAATTCTCCCATCACGACGACGAGCACTCGCTCTTGCAAGCCGCGGGCATGCAGATCTTCGATGAGCGCGGTGACGCCCAGATCAAAGGCCGGTGCGTCTCGGCGCATGTCGCGCCAGAGGCTAATGTGATGATCCCAGTTGAATGTCCCCACGGTGACAAACGGGACGCCGTGTTCAACCAACCGCCGCGCGAGCAACAGGCTTTGCCCGACACGGTTGCGGCCATAGCGGTCGCGCATTTTCGCGGACTCGGCATCCAGATCAAATGCCTTGCGTGCCGCGGCGCCGGTGACCAGATCAAAGGCCTGGCCGCGGAACGAATCGACACCTTCGTTCTGGCGACGATCGGCAAGCCGCCGCGCCACTTCAATATCGGCGAGCAACTGTTTGCGGTTCGCGATCTGGTCGAAAGTCAGCCCCTCGGCGAGCGAGAGGTTCGGAATGTCGAGCCGCGTGTCCTGCGGCTGTTCGTAGTCGTTCCCCTTCCAGACGTTTTGCACTTCGAACGGATCAGTGCCGGGGCCCAAATACAAGCCGCGGCCGTACCGGGCTCCTTTGTTCAGCGTGACATACGTTGGTACGCCGCCGGCAACAGCACCACGCAATCTCGAAATGTGCGAGCCAACGCTCGGCATCTCGTTGATTTCCGATTCGGCCCGGCAGTAATAGCCGGTCTTGATCAGATGCACGCTCGACGAATGCTGGGTCGACGGATGATGGACCGAGCGCAGAATCGTCAGCTTGTCCATGATTTGCGCTTGCTCGGGCAAGATGTCGCTGAAGACGACGCCCGGCACATTGGTCTGCGTCACACCAAACTCGCCACGAATTTCCGCCGAAGCTTCCGGCTTGGGGTCCCAAGTTTCGAGTTGCGAGGCCCCGCCTTCCTGCAACACATAGATCACTGCGGTATCGGAGGGCGTTCCGATCGCAGCCCGCGATTGCAACCGCAGCACCTCGGCGAGCGATAAACCCGCCAACCCCATGACGCCCGCCTGAATGAGGTGGCGGCGGCCGAACGATGTTGTGAGCGATGGCATCGAATCCTCACGACGTACGCATTTCATTTCGCTGCCATGATCGTAGGCCCGTCAATTGGACGTTGCTATGCGTAGATCGCTGTTTGTACGAACTTTTCTGGGACCGCATTTCAGCCTGCGCGGGCGGGGGCCAGAACTCGCCCGCTTAATTCGGCATGGGCGCGGGGGAATTTTCCAACGAGTATGTCGGCAGGAGGCGTGGCGATTCTGGCGACTGCGCGTCGACAGCGTACAGCGGAACGTCGATCGGGATGGTCGCCGATGATTGGTTGAAGGGCTGAATTAGCTGTGGCTGGGTCTGTATCGCTGCCTGTTCAGCCCGCCATGCCAGATAGGCCGTCCAGTGGGACCAGGCCAGCGCGCTCAGCGGTCCGGCGAGCAGCATCACGATCAGCAGAGTTCGGAGCGAATAGCGCATGGCGACATTCTACGCATGTCCTGTTGCGCGGACAAATCTGCCTTCTTCCCCTCGCGACGCGGCGAGCATAGAATCTCTTATTGAGACTGAGGCGAGTGGCCAGCGGGGAAATTTCCGAGGAACTCCCCTCCCCTGCCCGGTTTTGGTCTCAATAGACTGTCTTTTCATTGATTTTCGCCAGCCGCCGCAAGCATCCATTGTCATGTCTGATCACGAGTCGCTCGAACGCATTCCCGTCGCCCTTTCCCCCCGCGATCGCTTCGTGGAGTTTCTGCAAAGCAAAGGGATGCGTGTCACGCAGCAGCGGCTGTCGCTCGTCGATCACGTCTTCAGCCGGCATGAACATTTCGATGCCGATCAACTGATGGAGCAGCTGCCACCCTCGGGCGACCCGAATCATGTCAGCCGGCCGACGGTGTATCGCACGCTCAACGAATTCGTCGACGCCGGTCTGCTCCGCCGGTTCACGCTCAACGGCCGGGCCGTCTATGAGCACGACTATGGCTACCCGCAACACGACCACTTTCATTGCACCGAGTGCAACAAGTTGCTGGAGTTCACCTGCCCTGAACTGATCGCGATGCGTGATGAACTGGGCAAGCAGCACCAGTTCCGCGTGACCAGCCACCGCTTCATTATCACGGGCGTCTGTCAGGAATGCGCGCAGTCGAAACGGCGAAGTCGGAGTCGGATGAATATGATTTAGTTAGTGGGGCCGTCGTAGCGTTGTCCGCAGCGGCAGATCACTTCAATGGTCATGGCACTACGCCGAAGCGACGCGCCAGCGCGTGCTGAATTGCCACATCATCACCAGTAACAACAGCCCGTTGAGCGCCAGTGTGAAAATCACATGCAGCGCGTATAGCGGCCAATTGCCGGTGAGTTCGGCAGCGGTGGAAACTTCCGTGCCGAGCGAAATGTCGAGCGGAATCGCATGCGCCGCCGCGAAGGGACTGGCAACGCCGAGCCAGGCAATGCGCGGCGTGTTGGGATGATTCTGAAAAAATGTCTGCGCGAAAAAGTTGATCGCGAGCGGAGCGCAGAACAGCAAGATGATGATCAAGTACGTGGTCATCAAGCTCATCGAAGTGGTGCGGAACACCACCGAGCAGAAGAGCGCGATCATCGCCGTCGTCAAACAGGTCAGCAGGATGATCGACAGAAACGCGCCGACGGCAGGCAGGTTGGTCCAATAGTCCTTGACCATCGCGCAGGCAAGCAACACCGGCCAGACGAGAAAGAGCGTGAGCACGCTCGACACGCGCAGGCCCGCGATCAACTTGCCCCACAGTATCTGCCAGGGCGTGATGATGGTCGTGAGCAGCAGGTCGAGCGTTTCCCGTTCGCGTTCGCTGGTCACGCTTCCCGCCGAAAACACGGGGCCAACCAGCATGTTGAACACCACCACGTAACTGATGTACCACGCAGCGTACTTCGGATAGATGTAAAGGCACGCAGCCATGAATGGAATCGCCAGGACCATGCTCACCTGAATCACCAGGCGGAGCATCAAAGTCCCTTGGCTGAAGATTTCGCTGCGGATTTCTTTGTCGTAGACCGGATTGGCGTCGTCTTCCATCAAGTCGTCACGCTTCGGCGGTGCGAACAACTTATCGGGGAACTGATCGCGCTGAATCACGAGGCCCACGGCTTGTTGTGCCTCTTGTTCCAAGTCGACTACGTCTTTCCCTTCGCTGCCGACATCCGGCGGATGCAACAACAGGGCACTCGTATTGAAGAAGAGAGCTAAACATGCCGCCGCGGCGACCGCGGGCAATACGAATACGATCAACCACAAACGGAACTCACCGTAGGGAGCCATCTGCAGCCAAAAGATGGCTCCCAAAATCACCAGCGGCAAAATGAGCAAGTAAGAAACCACGAGCGCGGCGCTGGTCCGTTGAAAAAACGCACTGCACGCGACGCTGATCATGCCGAACGTGATGACGGACAAAATCAAACCAAGGTATGCAGCGAGCAACTCCGAAAGATGCACGCCGCCCAGCGGCAAGCAGAGCATGACGATTGGCAGTGAAGCAAAAATCAGCACCGCGAGATGCGTGAGAGCTGCGATGAGCTTGCCGAGCACAATCGCCGCGGGCCGCAGCGGACTGGCGAGCAGCATTTCATAGGTATGCCGTTCTTTTTCGCCGGTGATCGACCCCGCTGCAAAGCTCGGGGCCATCATCGACGCAATCACATACTGACCTATGAAAAACAAATCGACCAGGGCTCGCGTCTGCCGGGCATTTTCGCTGTTGGCCGTCAGATCGAGATGCGTGTCCTGCGGCCAGGCAAAGTAGACCACGGCGCCGAGCAACGCCTGATACACAAACAACAGCACAAACGCCCGCACCATTCGCAAGTTGACCAGCAATTCGCGCTGCAATACCGGGTTTTCAAGGACATACATGCGGGGGCATTCCTGAAGTCGGGCGTCCTGACGAGGAGTGCATTCTAACGGAGTTCAAAGTCAGAATGTAGAACGCAGAATGCAGAATGAAAATGCGGAGGCGTCCACGGCAGCGGGCTTTGCTTGCTAAGATGGTTGCTCCAACGCTGGACAGCCCCTCACCCCGGCCCTCTCCCCGGAGTACCGAGGAGAGGGAGTTCTAATATTTGATTCCGCACTTCGAACTCCGCATTCCGCACTCTTCTCCATGCCCGTCATCTCCGTTCAGTCGCTTGGCAAGTCCTATCGTGTTTATCAAAAGGCCGAGGGCTTGCTGGCGTCGGTGCGCGGGTTGTTTCATCGTGAGTATCGTGAAGTGCAGGCCGTGAAGAACGTCAGCCTGCAGGTCGAGCGGGGCGAGTTCGTTGCGTTTCTCGGTCCCAATGGCGCGGGCAAAACGACGACGCTCAAATTGCTCTCCGGCGTGATTTATCCCACCTCCGGTACCGCGGAAGTGATGGGCTTCGTTCCCTGGGAACGCAAGCTCGAGTACCGCCGTCGTTTTGCACTGGTGATGGGGCAGAAAAATCAACTCTGGTGGGACCTGCCCGCCGGCGAATCCTTTCGGCTGCATCAACAGATTTATCGCATCGAACCGGCCGAGTATCAGCGCACACTGGATGAATTGTGTGAACTGCTCGACATCGGCCGTCTGCTCAAGCAGCCCGTGCGCGAACTCTCGCTCGGCGAGCGGATGAAAATGGAACTCACCGCCGCGCTGCTCCATTCGCCCGAGGTGCTGTTTCTCGATGAGCCAACCATCGGCCTCGATGTGGTCGCGCAACATCGCATTCAGCAGTTCCTGAAGAACTATCAGGAGCAACGACAAATCACGGTGCTCCTCACCAGCCACTACATGAAGGATGTCGCCGCCCTCTGCAAACGCGTCGTCATCATCGCGCAGGGCGAAATCAAATACGACGGCAGCCTCAGCGGCATCGTCGATCGCTTCAGCGGGCAGAAGCTAATCACGCTGCAACTCGTCGGCGATGAATCTGAAAAAGGCCTCGAGCAGTTCGGCCAGATTGTCAGCGTCGAACTCCCGAAAGTAAAGATCCGCATTCCCCGCGCTGAAGTGCCACGCGCGCTCGCTGCGATTCTTGCGCAGCGGACGATTGAGGACGTCGTTGTGGAGGATCCGCCGCTGGAAGAGGTGATTGCTTCGATGTTTTCAGCGGTGGCGCAGGAGATGTGAGAGAAGAGATCGCAAGTGCAAAGCTTGGATTGTTGGTAGGGAGCGAATTGCCGTGAATATCTTGTGCCCCTATTGTCGCCTGCAAATGGTCGATGATGGGTCGTTAGCCGGGGCGACGGTCAATTGCCCGTCGTGCCGCGGCGTGTTTCAGATGCCCGCCGCCAATCCATTTCCGCCGCCTGTTCCGCAACAACCAGGCTACCCGCTGCAACCGCCCGCTTTGCCCAATCTTCAGCCTTGTCCCGACTGCGCATCGCCAGTTTCGGTGAACGCAAATGCATGTCCCCGTTGTGGCTGTCCGATCTCGCGGTCTGACGCCACAGTCAGAGTGTTATTGAGCCCCGATGCATTCTTGATCGATTTCAACATAAATGTGGTCGTCGACGGTCAGATCGTTGGATCCGGTTCATTTAGTAACGGCATCGACGTTACCTTTGACGTTCCCCTTGGACAGCACTCGCTGGCATTGTCATCGAATGCCACCTCAATCCGAGTTCCGTTCAATACTTATAAGCCAGGGAACTACCGACTAACTATGATTTACAGCACGTTTTGGGGCAATTTTAAGGCTGGAAGCATTGAGCATTTGGGGTGATGGGTTCCAGCTTCAGCGCACACATTGTCGCGTTCATTTGGGAAGCCGCCTCTTCAGCTCTCGTTGGGCATGTTCCAGGACTAAAATGCGCGGTGGGTCGTCAGGATTACGCTGGGCGAGTGCCAGCGCGGTTTCGAGTGCTTTTTCGAGCTTGCTAACCGCCTGGCCAGGCAGGCTGGTTACCGCCTGAGCCAGAGCAAGCGCTGCTTGGTACCCAACGAACGGCTTCTCCAGTTCGGGATCCAGTCGTTGCGCAAGCCAGTCGAGTTGTTCTACTTGAGGGAATGCTTTGAGAATGGCGATCGCGGCCAGACGCTCACCGGCAGAATGGCTGGCTTTCAGTGTTTCGAGTGCCTTCGCAGCGGTCGGCGCCTCGGCGACCATCTCACCAAAGATATCCGTCATGCGCCGGGTACGAGCCGTACCCGCACTCATTTGGGTACGGACCTCATCATACATCCGCGCCAACTCGATCATCTTGATCGCAACTTCCACCGGCGGAGGTGTTGGGGGGAGAGTCTCCGCCGAGGCCGCTGGTGCACGCCGGATCGTGTCGGCAATTGCGCGCAGCAGTCCTCCTCGAACTCGCTCCCGGAAACTTGCCCGATCTGGATATGCCACGGTCAGCCCGACTCGCTGCAATTCCTCGCGAAATTTCAACACCTCGCGCAATTGATCCAATTCTTCGAGCGTCCGCGGCAGCGCCGGCGGCCGCTCGTCCGAGAAGTAGAACATGATGATCGGACGCCCTGTGGCCTCGCGCCGTTTCATGGCCTGGCGAAACTCGTGAATCGTACCGCTACGCTCTGTGGCGGTTGGCGTACCGCAGCGCATCCACATGATTCCAAGATGAATATCGAAATCTTGCGGTATTTGGCGATCGATAACGTCCTGTGGCCTTCCTAAATCGGGATAGACCTCCTTCTGGAATCGCAAAACTTCGAGCCGCAAATCGAGTTCCGGCGCCAGGAATGCGACGACATCGTTAATTTCGTTTGCTAACGAAACGACTACTTCTTGCTCGGCCGTGACATCGGAAGGTGACGACAGAAATATTCGGACAATGCGCGTCATCAACGGTGCTCCGGGCCCAACACTGCACGCGGTTGCCTTCAGTCGCTATTTGCAATGCATCTTAGAAATAGGCGGTAAGTCAAAACTTAATCGGATTCACTCCTATTGAGAGTATGACGCATGCTAGCATGTCGTGTTTTTGCCGGCCACATTAAACGGTTACCAGCATGCAGCATGCAACGAATGTTGACCAAAGGTTTCTAGTATCTAGCCAATACTTCCACACTTGTTCATTGACAATCGGGTAGATGTGTGTCGTGCTGGTTGAGCACAGAGAATGGAGCGTAGTCGGGCAACGCTCAACCGGGTGGCGTTCAAAAAGTCGGCGACTTTTTGAACGTTTACAGTGAAGCCGGACTCGCCACGGGTGACGTAAGTGGTGAGCCGCAAGAGAGGGGTGTCCAACAATCGAATCGATTAGTGGGCAAGTAGAATGAAGTCGCAGTCAGCGGAGGCGCGACTTCCGTGGTGCGCGGGGCATGCTTAGCGAGCCACCCGGAACGTGCCGTTCTTCGTCTTGCCCGACTGCGGCTTGCTCATGAAGAGGTCGCCGGCATGGTCGCCCATGTCGCTGAACATGTTGCTTGTGTCTTCGATGACGATCAGGCGGTCGCCCGGCAGAATGCCGTAGTCGCATTCGGCAGGGACGCGGCGGATGGCGCGGTCGTATTCGATGGGCATGCGATGTACACCGCCGCTCGGCAGCGGGCGAACGAGTTCCAGCTTCACGCGGTTGAACTTCTTGAGGCCGCCCGACGCTTGTAACGCATCGTGCACGCAAAGCGGGCCGGCGATCGAGAAATCGGCCGAGCTTGATCGGCCTTTGGAATCACGCAGTTCAATCGAATACTTGCCAGCGGGTGCGGCCACGGACTCGGCCGATTGGCCGTCCTTCACCACTTCGGCCTGCTTGCCCAGGAGCGAGGATTTGCCCCAGCCCAGCGTGGGCGTTTGCAGCGAGGTGCAACCGGTGAAGGCACCGCTGGTAGCCAGCAAGCAGGTGACAGCAGTCAGGGTTCGAAGTTGCCGGGCATCCATGCCTGAAGTCCTTATCGCTCGCGCTTGCTGGGGTGCATGCGTCGTTAAACTTTGCGCAATACGCCAAGTTGAAGGCGTCTGGCGATGGTTATCGGCGGGGGGCGAACGATACTTGAGACGAAATGAAGAAGATCACCGATTTTCTCAGTGTTGAAATGAACGCGGGCAACTCGCTGCGGAACGGAGCGGAGTACCGGCTACCCCATCCCGCCCAGTTCTGTCGCTCGTTGTACGCGGCGGATGGCAATCATGTAGGCAGCGGTTCGCAAGCTAACCTGGTGCTGGCGGGCTTCTGCCCAAACGTCTTCAAAGGCGCGAGTCA
>CAYMWL010000122.1:0-16404 GCA_964394305.1 uncultured Pirellulaceae bacterium | reverse complement strand
GCCTGGTGAACAGAAGCCTGGTGAACAGAAGCCTGGTGAACAGAAGCCTGGTGAACAGAAGCCTGGTGAATCTGGCGGCCAACAACAGCAGCAGCAACAACAGGCCAAGCAGGAGAATCCGGCTCGCAAGCGACTAGAGCAGGCCGAAGAGAAGATGCGCGATGCGCAGAAGAAACTGGCCGAAGCCAAACGCAAGGAATCAGCCGAGGAGCAACGGCAGGCCAAAGAGGAACTGGAAAAGGCGAAAGCCGAACTCGAAGAGATCTTGCGTCAGCTGCGGGAAGAAGAAGTGCAGCGGACCCTCGCCGCGCTCGAAGCCCGCTTCCGCAAAATGCTCGAAATGCAGCTGAAGATTTATGAAAAGACGCGGACGCTCGATCAGGTTGCGGCAGCCAACCGTGGTGATCAGTTCGTCGTGGAATCCGGCCGGCTTGGTTTCGACGAGCAAAAAATCGCGGTCGAAGCTCGCAAAGCCCTCGCGTTGCTGCAGGAAGAAGGGTCCAGCATCGCCTTCCCCGCCACGGTCGAGCAGATGGAAGAAGACATGCTCGACGTTTCAAACCGCCTCGCCGAGACCAAAGTCGACGACATCACCATCGGCCTGGAAGAAGACATCATCGCTTCGCTGGAAGAAATGATCGCGGCCTTGGAAAAGGCGCAGCAAGATGCCGAACAAAAGAAGCAACAACAGCAACAGCAGCAGCAACAACAACAGGAACAAGAGCAGCCGCTCGTCGATAAGATTGCAGAGCTCAAAATGATCAAGTCGCTGCAAGAACGCGTGAACAAACGGACGGTGCGGTATGCCCGGCTGCTCGATGACGATCAAGATCCCGTCGGGCAGGCCGACAGCGAAGACTTGAAATCTGCCTTGAAAGCTCTCGGCGATCGGCAAAAAGAGATTTTCGGGATTACCCGCGACATTGTGTTAGAGAAGAATAAGTAAGAGCCACCTTTTTCGAGTTCGTTTTTCAGATTTCAGGAATCATCCGATGCATCGCAACAGTTGCCTGTGGTTGGCAGTGGCTATGACGGCCGGACTGTTCACTGCTGCCGCGCTCGCCGCGGACAATCCGCCGGATGAACTTCAAAAGAAAGCCACGTGGTCGCCGCCAGCCGCTGCCACGGTGAAAGCGCAACTCGACGACTTGCTGACCGCGCGCAATGCCGATGAAACGCAAAAGCTCAAGGTCTCGGTCCTGTGGCCGGAAGGGCAGGGGGAGGTGGATCCGAGCGACGTGCTCGATCGAGTCGCAGCTTCGCTGGCCGTGATCGAACCGGATGCAACCACGATCTACTCGTTAACGCAGCAGCCAGCGACCGCAGTGAAGCTTCCCGCGCTGGCAATTCTGACCGACGAGAACGTGCCAGTCTTCATTCGTGGCAATTTACGGCTGCACATCGCCCGCTGGCTGACCCAACACGCGCTGGTCGATGAAGCCATGGAAATGATCGGTGATTTGAAACCAGCTGACGTTGTCGATCCGGCCTCGCTGCTGTTCTATCAAGCGCTCGGCCATCATCGCTTGCTGGAAAAGGAAAAGTGCCTCCAGCAAGTCACGCTGTTGTTGGAAAACGAATCGACCATTCCCAAGCGTTATGCCACCATCGCCCGCCTGATGGAAGCGGATATCAAACCGCTGAAAGTCGATTCGCTCGACGAAGTCGCGCGCCTGATGGACGATATTCGCCGCCGGCTTGATCTCGGCCGCGCCGGCAAAAAAGTCCGCGACGAAGAAGAGCAGGTCATCGCCAAGCTGGAAAAGATGATCGAAGAAATGGAGAAGCAACAGCAGCAGCAACAACAACAGCAATCCAACAGCGGTTCCCAGGGCTCGCCGAAACCAGGCCAACCGGCCCAGGAAAGCCAGGCCATGGAGTTGAAGGGCCCCGGCAATGTCGATTCGAAAGCAACCGGCAAAAAAGACGGTTGGGGCAACTTGCCGCCGAAAGAACGCCAGGAAGTGCTACAGCAAATCGGCCGCGACTTGCCGGCGCACTTTCGCGAAACCATCGAAGAATATTTTAAACGCCTCGCCCAGGATGGCGTGAAATAGTAAGGACCAGTGACTGCTCATGAGGACGATTTCCCTTTGTGTCTTGCTGGCCTGCTGCGCCGTCGCTCCGGCTGCCGACGTGCAAGTCAAGCTGCTACGCGGCAGTGACGTGAAAGGAGAACTGGTCGCAGTTTCGACTGAGAAGCTCACCGTTTTCAGCACGACCGGCGAACGGACGATCCCGGTCAACGAACTTCGCGCCATAGAGTTTCCGCAGCCCCATACCGAGTTCGAAAAACCGCGAGTCTGGATTCAGTTGCTCGACGGCAGCCAGATTGCCGCGGCGGGAGTCTCGCTGGCCACGGGTAAAGCAATTGTGGAATTGATCGGGGGCGACAAGTTGCCTGAAATGCCCGCCCGCGCCATTCGCGCGATTCGCTACAGCAACGAACCCAAACTGACCGAACCGTGGAACGAGATTCTCGCGGGAACACGATCAGGCGATTTGCTTGTTCTGAAAAAGATCGCGACCCGCGAAGTGGAAGAAGGGGACCAGACCAAGACCGTCACGACGCTCACGCTCGATGAACTCGAAGGAACCGTGCTGCAGGTTGGTCCCGACAGCGTGAGGTTCGATTTCGATGGCGACAAGGTGGATGTGAAACGTGAAAAACTTGAAGGGATCATTTTCTTCCAGCCCGTGAAACGCGAACTACCCGCCGCGGTGGTTCGACTGAAAGATCGCGCGGATAGCGAGTGGCAGTTGCGCACGCTCGAGCTGCAAGGCGAAGAACTGGTGGCTACCACGCCAGCTGGAGCGATGGTTCGCTTGCCGCTGCTGCAAATCAAACGGTTGGATTTTTCCGCCGGCAACGAAGCTCTGTTGGCCGAGTTGCCGATCGAAGCCAGCGAAGCATCGGTGGCTCTCATTCCGAAAGGTCTCTCTCCCGCCGCTGCCGATTGGTTCAGCCCGGCCGTGGGCAAGCGTCCCGGCGTGGCAGTCGTTCGCGGATCAACTCCGGTAACGACGACCGTCGGCCTGACCGGCGAGAGTTCGGTGACGTATCGTGTGCCGGAAGGCTTTCGCAAATTTGCCACCGATGTGTTGCTCGTGAGCAAACCTGGCACAGGCAGCGATGTCGAGGTCGTCATTCTCGGCGACGGCAAACCGCTGGCAAAACATCAATTGACTGCCACAGGGGAGCGCTCGCCGCTCGCAATTGAAGTGGATGTCGTCGGTGTGCGGCGGTTGACGCTGCAAGCCAATTCAGCATCGCAAGGTCTCGGCGCGCTGGTCGATTTTCTAGAGGCGAGGTTCACAAAATGAGATTCTCGCAACTCTGCCTCGGCTTTGTTCTGCTGGCTAGTGCGCTTGAGTTCGCGCATGCACAAGAAGTCCCCGCTGCAGTCCTTTCTGCCGAACAGCAACGCATCGCGGCAATTGCCAAGGCCAGCAAATCGGCCGTGGCGGTTTTTGCCAATGGCGGCAACGGCGGGGGCTCGGGCGTGGTGATATCGCCTGACGGTTACGCGCTGACAAATTTTCACGTCGTGCAGCCGGCCGGCAATTACATGAAATGCAGCATGAACGACGGCCGCCTATACGATGCGGTCATTGTCGGCATCGATCCGACCGGCGACGTGGCGGTGATCAAGCTCCTCGGCCGAGAAGACTTTCCGGTCGCCACCATGGTCGACAGCGATCAGGTGCAGGTTGGCGATTGGTGCTTTGCGGTCGGCAATCCGTTCTTGCTGGCGACCGACTTTCAACCAACCGTGACGTATGGCATTGTCTCGGGCACCCATCGTTATCAATATCCGGCCGGCACTTTGCTCGAATATGCTGATTGCATTCAGACCGATGCGGCGATCAATCCCGGCAACTCCGGCGGCCCGCTCTACAATGCCAATGGCGACCTGATCGGCGTCAACGGCCGCGGCTCGTTCGAGAAGCGGGGTCGCGTGAACGTGGGCGTCGGCTATGCAATTTCGATCAATCAGATCAAACACTTTCTCGGCTGTTTGAAGAGTGGCCGCATCGTCGATCACGCCACCGCTGGTTTCAACGTCGCGACGAGCGAAAGTGGCAAGGTGCTGGTCTCGAACATTCTCGAAGACTCCGATGCATATCGTCGCGGCCTGCGTTACGACGCGGAGATTGTCTCTTTCGGAGGTCGCGCGATCGACACGACGAACACGTTCAAGAATGTGCTCGGCATCTATCCCAAAGGCTGGCGGGTACCGCTCACCTATCGCTACGACGGCAAAGAGGTAACCACCCGCGTGCGCTTGACCGGAGTGCACGCCGACGAAGAATTATTGGAGCTCGTGCAGCGCAAACCGAAAGCGGCTCCGCCAGGCAAACCCGAGCCTGGGAAAGAACCCGAAAAAATCCCGGGCGAAAAGCCGAAAAACGAGCGGCCACAGCCCAAACAGCCGATGCCTAAGTTGCCGCCTGCTGCCGAAAACCCCAAGGCCGAACCACCGCCGCCCGAAGTGGCGAAAATGATCGAGCCCCGCCGCGGCTATGCAAATTATTACTTCAACAAGCTCAATCGCGATCGCGTATGGAAAGCAGCCACCGCTGGCGCAGAATTTTCAAAAGCAACAGGCGCCTGGACGCTAAAGGGCGAACACTCTCGCGGCAAAGCTGCCGTGGAGGTCATACTTGCTGATGACAAGGTGACGGGAACTTTTCCCGCCGAAAAGGCGACGCTGGATCTCGGGAAGGATCTCGACGAACAATTGGCTCCCTCTGGCAGCGGCGGATTGCTTGTCGCCTTGCATCTCTGGCGGCGGCTGTTGATCGATGGGCCCGAGCGATTTGGTGACGTTTATTACTATGGCACCGCTCCTTACCTGACCGGCGAAGGTGAAAAACTCTCCGAGTACGATGTTTTTCATGCCACGCGTAATGTCGTTGAAATGCGACTTGCCTATGATCGCGAAACCGGCCGGCTGCATATTTTGGAAATGGTCTCCGATCCGGCCGAAGACCCGTGCGTGATCCGCTTCGGTGATTATCGTGAAGTGAACGGCCGGCAGTTGCCGCATACGCTGGTCGTTAGTCGCGGCGAGTTTGTCTACGGGACGTTGACTTGGAATGATCAGCAATTGACGGAAGGCGCGGGAAAGAAATGAGCCATCGATCGCCTGCCTGCTTTATCGCATTAATCACGCTGTTGCTCAGCGTCTGTTGTCCAGCGGAGTCGCATGCTCAGCAATCCCTGGCCAAGGTCATCTCGACCGTGCAGCCGCGGATGGTGAAGCTCTATGGCGCCGGCGGCGTGCAAGGGCTGGAGGCTTACCAAAGCGCCTTTCTCATCAGCAACGAAGGACACATTCTCACCGCGTGGAGTTATGTGCTCGACGCCGATGTGATCACCGCGACGCTCGATGACGGCCGCAAACTGACGGCCGAATTGATCGGCATGGACCCGCGGCTCGAAATCGCAGTGCTCAAAGTCGACGCTCAGGACTTGCCGCACTTCAACCTCGACGAAGCCGTCGCGATTGAACCAGGACAGCGCGTGCTCGCGTTCAGCAATCTCTATGGCGTGGCTGCAGGCAATGAACCAACGAGTGTGTTGCGGGGCATTGTATCCGCCAAGGCCGATCTGGCAGCTCGCCGCGGCGCGTTCGAAACCAACTATCGCGGCAAGGTCTATGTGCTCGACGCTATGACGAACAATCCGGGCGCCGCGGGGGGCGCACTCACCGACAGCAAAGGACGGCTCACCGGGTTGCTCGGCAAAGAACTGCGGAATGCCCAGACCAACACCTGGCTGAATTACGCAATTCCGATCAGCGAACTTACGCAGGCCGTGGTCGATATCCGTGCCGGCAAACTTCGCTCAGCAAAACGCGACGAGATGGCCAAGAAGCCGAAAGAGCCGCACACCCTCGCGTTGCTCGGCCTGCAATTGGTCCCCGATTTTCTGCCGAAGACGCCGCCGTTCGTTGAGTCAGTCAAGCCGATGTCTCCCGCTGCAAAGGCCGACATCCGGACCGATGATTTGATTTTGTTTGTCAATGAACAACTCGTCCCCTCGCACAAACAAGTGCTGGAAGAACTCACGTTCATCGATCGAGTTGATCCGGTGCGACTTACCATTCAGCGCGGGCAGGAACTGCTCGAAGTGCAATTGACCCTGGAACCGTAAGGCAACTGCTCGCCATGAATTTTCGCTATTCGTTGTCGCTGCTTGCCTGTTTGTGCCTTACGTTATGCGGCCAATCACTGGTTTTTGCGCAAGAAGACTCGTTCGAGTTGGAAGAAAAAGCCATCACTGCCGCCGTGGCGAAGATTGCACCATGCGTAGTGCGCATCGAAACGGTCGGCGGGTTGGAAAAGGTCGGCAAAGTGCTCGTCGCGAGCGGTCCTTCGACCGGCTTGATCGTCGATAGCGAAGGGTACGTCATTTCGAGCGCCTACAGTTTCGTACAAAAGCCGACTTCGATTCTGGTCACACTGCCCAGTGGCGCGCGGGCCGCGGCCAACATTGTCGCCCGCGATCACGCGCGGATGCTCGTGTTGCTGAAAGTGAACACCTCCGAGAAGTTGGCTGTGCCAACCGTGGTGCCACGCAGCGAGATGCAGGTGGGGCAATGGACCATCGCCGTGGGCCGTACCTTCGACGGCGGGCAACTCAGCATGTCGGCGGGCATCCTCAGCGCCAAGGAGCGGATCTGGAGCAAGGCGATTCAAACCGACGCGAAGATCTCGCCGACCAACTACGGCGGGCCGCTCATCGATATTCAGGGACGAGTGCTCGGCGTGCTCGCGCCGCTTTCGCCGCAAGGGCAGGGGGGCGAACTCGGCGGGGCGGAATGGTACGACTCGGGCATCGGTTTCGCCGTACCGCTGGTCGACGTACAACAACATCTGGCCACGCTTAAAAGCGGCAAGGATCTGCACCCCGGCCTGCTTGGGATTTCACTCAAGCCCGGCGATATCTACGCCCTTCCCGCTGAGATCGCCGCGGTCCCGCCCAATAGCCCGGCCGCCAAAGCGGGAATCAAAGCGGGCGATGTCATCACTTCGATCGACGGTCATCCCATCGTGCGGCAAGCGCAGTTGAAGCATGCTTTTGGCCCGAAGTACGCGGGCGAAAAGGTGAAGCTCACGGTTACGCGCAAGGTCGACAAAGAAACCAAGTCGCTCGATTTCGAAGCGGAGTTGACCGACGTTCTCATTCCTTACGAACATCCGTTCTTCGGCGTGCTGCCAATGCGCGGTAGTGCCGACAAAGGGATTATGATCCGTCATGTGTTTCCCAGTTCTCCGGCCGCGGAACTTGGCTTAAAAGCTGGTGACCGCATCGTCGCGATTGATGGCGTCGATATTAATGACGTTGCCGCGACTCAGCAATTCATCAGCAGTCGCGAGCCAGGCAGCAAACTCACTGTGAAATGGTTTCGCGGCAGCGAAGAAAAAACCGGCGAGCTCAAGCTGACAAAACTCACTGCCGACGTGCCACAGAATCTGCCCACGGCAGTTAGCGGCAACCTTCCTGCACCGGCCGAGAAGCCCGCGACCGGCATCGTCGAAATCAAACTGCCGGAAGAAAAGAACGACTGCCTCGCCATTGTCCCTGACAGTTATCATCCGCAAGTTCCGCACGGAGTGCTTGTTTACGTGCCGTCGCCTGGCGCCGTCGATAAGGACAAACTGGCTCAGCGCTTCAGAATGCTGGCCGAGAAGAATCAGACGATCGTTCTCATTCCGCAGTCGGCTGACGCGAAGAAATGGGATCCCACCGAGAGCGGCTTCATTCGCAAAGCCCTCGATGACTTGAGTTCGCACTACACGGTCGATGCGACGCGCGTGGCTGCCTTTGGCGCCGAAGCCGGCGGCACGATGGCGTTTCTTACCGCGTTCGAGCACCGCGATAAGTTCCGCGGTCTCGCGGCCGCCGAGGCCAGTCCGCCGGCTCGGATCAAGGCTCCTGAAACCGATCCGGTCAACCGCCTGGCGATCTTAGTTGCGGTTTCGGAGAAATCACCCAACAAAGCCGCGCTCGAGGGAGTGGCAACGAAACTGAAAGCCGCGAAATTCCCGGTAACTGAGCACAGCCTCACGAACAAAGAGCTGTCGGCCGATGACGATGCGCTGCTCTTTCGCTGGCTCGATGCATTGGATCGGTTCTAAGCGATGGCAATCTGCCGATGGAAGTGAATCCTTACGAATCACCCAAGGAGACCGGCTCTGCACCATCGACTGAGCCAGCGCGCCACGTCTCTTCGGTTGGGCGCGAGAATCAGATACTCGTTGTCACCGCCTTGCTGGTCGCGATCGTCGTCCCGTCGGTCGTCCTCATGCTCTTTTGGTTGACAATTTTCGGTCGCCGCGGCTGAGTCATGTTCGGCTACTGTGACGCATGTTACAACGAGCATAACTTCTCGCTCATCGCATCGTTGGAACACGCTCATGCCGCACATCCTCTCCCTGGATGCGGGAACCACCAGTTGCCGCGCGATTGTTTTTGACAAGCGGGGCGGCATCGTCGCCGTCGCTCAAAAGGAATTCGAGCAGCACTTTCCCAAGCCCAGTTGGGTCGAGCACGACGCGCAAGAAATCTGGTCGACGCAAATCGGCGTCGCGGCGCAGGCCATTGCACAAGCGCACCTAAAACCCGGCGACGTACAAGCCATCGGCATCACCAATCAGCGTGAAACAACCGTCATCTGGGATCGCCCAACGGGTCAACCCATTCATCACGCTATTGTCTGGCAGGACCGCCGCACGTCGCCACTGTGCGATCAGCTGAAAGGGCAGGGGAGAGAAACCTTCATTCAAGAGCGGACCGGCCTCTTGATCGACGCCTATTTCTCGGCAACCAAAATCGCCTGGCTGCTGCAGAACGTGCCGGGTGCGCGCGAGCGCGCGGAAGCCGGCCAACTCGCGTTCGGCACCATCGATACCTGGCTCGTGTGGAAGCTGACCGGCGGCCAGGTCCACGTCACTGACGTGACTAACGCGTCGCGGACGATGCTCTACAACATTCATTCTGGCGACTGGGATGATGAGCTGTTGAAACTCTTCAACATTCCTAAGAGTCTGCTCCCCGCAGTTCGCTCGTCGAGCGAAGTCTATGGCGAAGTTGCAGCTGGGTTGCTCGGCCCACAGCCGGTGCCGATTGCGGGCATTGCCGGCGATCAACAAGCAGCGCTCTTCGGCCAACTCTGCCTGCAGCCGGGTCAAACGAAAACGACCTACGGCACCGGCTGCTTCATGCTGCAAAGCACCGGCGAGAAAGTGCTGCCGTCACGCAACCGCCTGCTCAGCACGGTGGCTTGCCGTCGAAACAGCCAAACCACGTACGCGCTCGAAGGAAGTGTTTTCATTGGCGGCGCCGTGGTGCAATGGCTGCGCGATGGCTTGGAGATCATTCGCAAGAGCAGCGACGTTTCGAAGCTTGCCGCGACGGTGCCGGACAGTGGCGGCGTGTTTCTGGTTCCTGCGTTCGCTGGCCTCGGAGCACCGCATTGGGACTCCGATGCGCGCGGGTTGATGATCGGCCTGACGCGTGGCACAACGAAGGCTCACATCGCGCGGGCGGCGGTGGAATCCATCGCTTTTCAGGTGGCCGATCTCGTCGCCGCCATGCAAGCTGATTCGGGTCTCGCGTTACCGGAGATGCGCGTCGACGGCGGGGCATCGAAAGATGATCTGCTGATGCAATTTCAAGCCGATCTGCTCGGCGTGCCGCTCGTTCGGCCAGCCGAAACAGAAACTACGGCGCTCGGCGCTGCGTATCTTGCGGGGCTCGCGGTCGGTTTGTGGCAGAGCACCGATGAACTCGCCGCGTTGCAGCGGATTGATCGCCGTTATGAGCCGAGCATGCCGCGGGAACAAGCGGCGGCGTTTCGCAAGCAGTGGACGCGAGCGGTCGAACGCGCCAAGCAGTGGAATACAGGTGACGCTGTATGAACCGCGAGGCGATGCGTGCAGCCGCGTTCGCTGCCCACGAGCCGTGGGACATCATCATTATTGGCGGCGGCGCAACGGGGGTCGGCACGGCCGTCGATGCTGCCGCGCGGGGCTATCGCACCTTGCTCGTCGAACAGCACGACTTCGGCAAAGGAACCTCCACTCGCAGCACGAAGCTTGTGCACGGCGGCGTGCGTTATCTGCGACAAGGAAATGTGTCTCTGGTGCGCGAAGCGCTGCGTGAGCGCGGCCGCTTGCGACAAAACGCGCCGCATCTCGTGCACGATCTGCCCTTCATCGTGCCGAGTTACTCCTGGTGGGAGAAGCCGTACTTCGGATTAGGACTGACTCTTTACGATTGGCTAGCCGGTAGTTTGGGATTCAGCCGCACTCACTTCGTAAGCCGCGATGCGGCGCTGCAGAAAAACCCAAACTTGAAAGCGACCGATTTACGCGGCGGTGTGGTCTATTCAGACGGCCAGTTCGACGACGCCCGGCTGCTGATCAATCTGGCAACGACTGCCGTTGAGCAAGGGGCGACGCTGCTGAATTACACGCGCGCCGTGACGCTACAAAAGAACAGCGACGGCAAAATCACCGGCGTGGAACTTGAAGACCGTGAAACCGGCGCACGAAAGTCGCTGACCGCGCGGGTGGTGATTAATGCCACGGGCCCGTTCTGCGATGGTGTCCGCCGCCTCGCCGATACTGAGGCCACGAGTCTGGTTTCACCCAGTCAGGGCGTGCACCTGGTATTCGCCGGTTCGTTTCTTCCCTGCGATTACGCGATCATGGTTCCCGATACACCCGATGGTCGCGTGCTGTTCGCGATTCCTTGGCATGGCCACACGCTGGTCGGCACCACCGATGTGCCGATCAAGGACACGCCAATCGAGCCGCTGGCGACCGAAGCAGAAATCGACTTTATTCTCGAGACTGCCGCCCGCTATTTGGAAAAGGCGCCAACACGGGCGGACATTCTCAGCGTCTTCGCCGGTATTCGCCCGCTCGTCAAAGCTGGTGGCGGCAAGAACACGGCCAAGCTCTCGCGCGATCATACGATTCACGTCGACGAATCGAATTTACTCACAATCACTGGCGGCAAATGGACGACTTATCGCAACATGGCCGAGGATTGCGTTAACCGCGCTGCGGCGATTGCGCAATTGCCCGCACGGCCTTGCGTGACACAGGAACTGCACATTCACGGCTGGCATGAACCCGCCGGCCTGCCAGCGCGATTCGCCGTGTATGGCTCGGATGCTGAGCTACTGGAGAAGCTGATTCAATCAGATGAAAAACTCTCCCAGCAACTCCATCCCCAACTGCCAATCTTCGCTGCCGAAGTCATCTGGGCCGCGCGATACGAAATGGCTCGCAGTGTCGAGGATGTGCTCGCACGGCGCACACGGGCCCTCTTTCTGAATGCCCGTGCCGCGACTGCGATGGCGCCGAAGGTTGCCGAACTGCTGGCGCAAGAACTAGACCACGATGCCGCCTGGGAGACAGAGCAAGTACAGGCGTTTACCACCGTTGCACGGGGTTATTTGCCGCAGTAATTACATCCGTTCGACAATGGCGAATTGAAAATCCGTGACGAAATCCTCGCTCCGCATCCGCATGACAATCCCGACTGCGGCGGCTGAAAACAGGTCGCGTAATCGTGGCCGGTGCGATATGCTGCCGCTGGTTGCGCGGAGCTGAACCAACAGAGGAATCCATGTCGAAATCTGATCCCGAAAGCGGGGCCCCCCTGCTCGATGTCCACGTACAAACCCTGCCGCGCGTCCTCACTCGCTTCGATGCCGTGACCGTCGTCGTCGGCTCCATCATCGGCAGCGGAATTTTTCTCAAAGCCAGTACCGTCGCCACGGGCCTCGGCAGTTTTGTTCCGATCATGTCGGTTTGGGTCGTCGTCGGACTGGTCACGCTCTGCGGCGCACTCGCGTTGGCCGAGCTGGCAGCAATGTTGCCCCATGCGGGCGGACCTTACATCTACTTGCGCGAAGCTTATGGTCGATTGCCGGCGTTTTTGTGGGGCTGGACCGAGTTCTGGATCATTCGCACAGGTTCACTCGGAGCACTCGCTTGTGCCACGGTTATCTACGGCGATATTCTGCTGCAGGCGATGAAAGGGGGTGGATTACTGCCCGAATTCATCGCGCAGCGAGTGCCGCTCGCGCACAGTTCGCAGTGCATGGTTGCTCTCCTACTCACCTTCGCTGTGTCGATTATCAACGTCATCGGCACGCGCTGGGCAGCTCGGGTGCAGAATGTAACGAGCGTGATCAAGGTGGGATTTCTGGTCTTTTTGATCGTGGCGCCCTTCGTCCTTTTTAAAGCCGACTTCAACAACCTGCAGCCCCTCTGGCCGAAGACCGTTTCATTTTCGTTCTGGCAAGCGATGGGCGTAGCGATGATTGCGGTCTTCTGGCCTTACGACGGCTGGATCAACATCGGGCCCGTCGCGGAAGAGGTTCGCGATCCGCAAAAGAACGTTCCAATTGCCCTCGCCATCGGCATGCTGGTGGTGATTGTCGTTTATTTGGGAGCGAACATCAGTTATCACCTGGTCCTGCCGATGGACCGCGTGGCTGGCTCCAAAGGAGTCGCCAGTGATGTGACGCAGGCGCTGCTGGGACCGATGGGCGTCTGGTTCGCCGCGCTGTTTGTGATGTGCTCGGCGTTTGGGGCGCTCAATTCGAACTTGTTGGCGGGGCCGCGAATTTATTTTGCGATGGCCCGAGACAACTTATTCCCCGCAGCCATCCGCCAGGTCCACCCGCGGTTTCAAACGCCCGCCTACGCCATTCTCTCGCAGATGGCCTGGTCGCTAGTGCTGATCGTCGGCGCCTATGCGTGGACTGCGCCGCAGGCCGCAGCGCTGCCAACCACCGATGTCGCGACCGTCAGCACGCCGGCGATTCAACAGAATCCAGCCGGCGATGCGTTTGATGTCCTCACCGATTTCGTTATCTTCGGCGGCCAGATCTTTTATGCCCTCGCGGTCGGCGCGGTGTTTGTTCTCCGCCGCACGCGGCCTGATTTGCCGCGGCCGTACAAGACGTGGGGTTATCCCTTCACGCCTGCATTTTATTTGCTCATTTTCGCGGCGGTGCTGGTCAGCTTGTTGCTGGGCAAACCGTTTGAGACCGCGGTGGGGAGCACGTTGATTGTCGCGGGCGTGATTTATTACTTCATCGTTGCGAAACCGGTGGCCAAGGTGACAACATGAAGAAGAAAGCTGCCCCCAAAAAGGCCGCCACGAAGAAAGCTGCCTCCAGTAAACAAGAGTCCGCTGCCGCAATCGTCGAGGAACTGCGCAAGCTCGGCAGCGAAAGCATCAAAAAGGTGCTGCTCAAGCATGGCGCCAAGGAGCCCTTCTTCGGCACGAAAATCCAGGATATGAAGCCGATCCAAAAGCGGATCAAAAAGAACGATCAGCTGGCGAAGGAACTGTACGCGACCGGCATCAGCGACGCGATGTATCTCGCCGGGCTGATCGCTGATGAAACGCAGATGACGAAGGCCGATCTGGAGGATTGGCTCGACCAAGCGCCCTGGTACATGATCAGCGAGTACACGGTGCCGTGGGTCGCTGCCGAAGGGCCACATGGCTGGGAACTGGCAAAGAAATGGATCGAGAGCAAGGACGAAAAGACCGCCGCCTGCGGTTGGACAACATTGAGCAATCTCGTCGCGGTAAAGCCCGATGAAGAGTTGGACTTCGCGGCACTGCTGAAACTACTCGAGCGAGTTCGCAAGAACATCCATCAGGCGCCCAATCGCGTCCGCAGCGCGATGAATGGCTTTGTGATCGCCTGCGGTGGTTATTTGCAGCCACTCACCGCAGCCGCTCAAAAGGCAGCGAAAGATATCGGCGTGGTCGAAGTCGACATGGGCGATACATCGTGCAAAGTGCCGTTCGCGCCGGAGTATATCGAGAAGATGCATGCACGTGGCATGCTCGGCAAAAAGAAGAAAACGTGCCGATGTTAGTTGATAGTTCTATGCGCTGCCACCAAGACGTATCAGCTGCTTACTTCATTTTTTCTTCAGTCAAATACGGATCACGAAAGTACAAATATAGCTTTTGCGATGACCTGTCATAGACGACCTCAATTCTGTCCCTATCTAAATTGCAGATCCCATCCAACACGACACTCGGAAACGCTTCCTGACCTCCGGCTGTAGCCTGCACAGTTCTTCCGCCACCAGGAATCGGACCAATAGCAATTGCCTTGCTATCGCACCACTCAATCACATCCTTCTGTGAAATCTCTCCCGAGACATATGCCGCAGGCCTGTAAATTCGCTCGCCATATACAACATTGCGCATACCAACTGGCACAAACCCCCTGATCGCTTCGCTGGGAATAGCACCCGATTTGCCAACTCGTTGGAGATTTAGATTGGTGACTCGACGAAAACAAAACCAAGCAATGATTGCTCCCAGGATGAGAACTGCAAACACCGCATATCGGCGCTGGGAAAGTTTATGCATTTTGAAAACGCCTATTTTGCGTACTTTCCTTCTTCAAATCCAGAAATCGACACAAGTGGATTCAGCTTCTCAAGAACCGGCCCCTTGTACGATGATTGACCAGAAACCTTAATCGGAAAGGAACTCCCATTGATTCCATCAAAGACCTGATCCGTCGCTATTTCACACCATGCAATTCCAACTGCAAGATAATTTCCTGCCTTCCAAGCATTTTTAATGTCGCTCTTTAATTCCGCATAGCTCTTGGCATCTATCCAGTCAGTAACGTTCCATCGAATTTCGTAACTGAGATTCTTACCATCCGTTTCCCCAATCACTTCATATTCAAAATGAGACGAGCCTAAGAAAAACTCGACGGGGCCATGCGAGCCAACATTATCAAATTGAATTGTGCTCGATTGCCGCATCCAGTACTTTCCGGGTGGCTTTGACGAAAGCCAATTTGCCGCATAGAGATGCGCCACTCGAATCGCCTCCTTAAGAGCAACGGTTTCTTTTACGTATAACGAAAATCCTGGCATCAAGGTATCTGTCCCCTGACAGTTCTTGGTGGATTTCTGCCACTTCTCTAGATCGGCATTGAATGCATGCCCCACAATTGATTGCCCCGGGGTGAAGTATCTCATCATTATCGAATATGTCGCAGTTGATGCGTTGATTGCATTGGCTGCGTAACTCAGCTCTAGCCCCGTTGGATCTGTATTCAGTATCGGGTCGTTCGCCACATATCGCGACAGATTTGCATCGCCTGCGTCAAATCCAAGTGGATCCTCGCTCAACCAACGACCGGCTTTGGGGTCATACATGCGGACGCTCCTTTTCGAGGGAAGTAAAATAAGAATCCCGATTCACCGCGTGGCGAATCGCCATTACTCGACGCAATTCCATTTGTCCTTGCTCGATTGCCCACTGTCCGTCGCGCGTGCGTGCCTGTGGCGCTGCAATTCGTACGAGATCATCCCAGGGCAAACTCGCATCGAACAGGTGCATCCGCTTGGCTGTCTCGAGTGCCATCGAGAAAGTTGCCCAGCGCCCTCGATAATACGGTGTGAGTTGGTTGGCGAAATAGATGGCCTGCACTGCTTTGCCGAGTTGCAGGTTGTCAAAGAAAACCGCCGCTCGCTCCGCCAAGCAACAAGCGAGTTCTTCGCGCGGCGTAAGATTTTTGAGATAGTGGGGCCAGCAGCGAAGATCTTGCGCAATCAAGGGCCTGGGGCGATTGCATAGTATGCGTCGTCGTGCGGCGCAAACCCCAAGGAAGTGGCCTCGATATTGAATCGATCGTCGTCTCCCTCCCAGCGCACAAACAGATGTTCCTTGGCCTGCGCCATGAACAGAGGAAACCCTAACCGCCTGCCGATTGCTAAATAAAGAATTGGCAGCGACGCACAGTTGCCACCGTGCCCGCTTAGTGGACCGTGAATGAAATTGTTGCGGGGATCGCGCGCATCATAATCGCCTCCGATACAAGCCGGATTATAGCGCACGCCCAGGTTCCGCTGCAGCACCGTGACCATGACTAAGATGCGGAACTGATTGGGTGTCAGGTCGCGATACTCACCCCGGCCACACTTTTTCCACATGCGGCGAATGCCAAGGTCAACGAGTTTCGCCCACTCGTCCAATTTGGCAAGGTGGGCGCCAATATCGAGACTTTCAGCTCCCGGCAGGCCTGCTGCGGCCGTGAGATTGATCTCCGCAATATCACGATTGCGGAGATCATTGTCGGAGAGGGCACACCACCGCTCATAATCCATGATTGGCGTCCTATCAAAAATGATGAGGACGGCAGCGTACCGCGCTGCGATTAGTAGAGCAAGAAATTTCCTGCGAGGTTCTCACGGGAATTTCTTGAGTAGTGCAGAAGCCGTTGAACCCCCGGCCCTGTGCCGGGGGCAGATGATGCCAGTAAAGAGGTTCATCCGACTAAAGCGTACTTGGTTTCGTGAAGTTGGTAGAGTTTGAGGATC
>CAYMWL010000121.1:0-16621 GCA_964394305.1 uncultured Pirellulaceae bacterium | reverse complement strand
GGGCCTGGGAGGGCGAGGCTCCTGCCGAGCCGCTGCCGCCGCGTCAGCAAGGCGAATCCTCCCTCGCCCCGGTACTCCGGGGAGAGGGCCGGGGAGAGGGCCCTGAGCTGCGCAATGACTCATCCATTTCCCAGGAATACCACAACAACACCCCAGCCACTCCGGCCAACATCGCTATTAATACAGCAACAAACCCTGAACACTTACCCAACAAAAATCAACAGAAAGCAACAGAAATCGCCACCAGAAACACACCGGAATCGGCGCAAGTATCGCAACAACTAGTAGTTACTAATTCGGCACCTGCGGAGAAAATATTATCGCGCAACACCCCGCAAGTTCCCCGCTACCGCCTGATGGGAACCGCCGCCGAGATGGCCGTGAGCAAAAGCTACGAAGACTTCTTCTCGGAAGAAGAGCAACTGTACCGAGCACTCCTGCGAGCAGAGGCCAAGGCCCGGGAAGCCTCCAAAGAAAACCAACCGCCACCTCCGCCCCTCTCACCAACCCTTTCCCCGGGGTACCGGGGCGAGGGAATGGGAATGGGCAATCGCCCCATCTCGCCACCGTGAATCAGTTACCGGTGCTTTCGTCGAGCACTTCTTCTGACACGTAGATGGGAAGCGGCGGGTCGCAGGCGAAGGCGACGGCGATGGCGTCGCTGGGACGGGAGTCGATTTCGATCATCTCACCGTCGCGGCGGACGCGGATGCGGGCGAAGTAGATGTGGTCGCGCAGTTCGCTGATCGCGATGCTGTCGAGTTCACCACCCATCGCTTCGATCGAGCCGACCAGGAGTTCGTGGGTCCGCGGGCGAGGCGATTGGATTCGCTTGACACCGCTATTGATGGCTTGGGCTTCGAACAGGCCGATGAGGATCGGGAATTGCCGTTCACCGTCGACCTCTTTGAGGTAAATGAACTGCTGCTCGTTGATCTCACTGATGATGATCCGCGACAACTGCATTTGGACAGGCATGACGGCGATCCGAGGAGGACAGGGGCGATGCGATTAGTTTACCACGCGGGTGGCGGGGGACAGGAGTCGAGAAACAGGAATCAGGGGTCAATCTTTGACTCCCGATTTCCGACTCCTGACTCCGGTCGCCTGATTCCAGGTTTTTCCTCGGCATAACTGACACGCAGGTAATGCGGCAGCAGCGTCCAGAGTTCATCGGGGGCGCCGGACTGTTGGCGAGCACGGGCGAGGCGGGCAACCGTCACCGCCCGCGGATGACAGAGATTGTCAGCCGCGATTGTGACGGTCGGCGGGAGTTTTTCACGCAGTTTTTTCAGGGCAGGGCCAGCAACATGTTCCGTTTGCAAATGGGCGAGCCAGTGGGCCGTGGAAACAATCGCATCGGGTGCGGTTCGTTCCCAGCGGCCTGTTTTCAAGGCTTGAAAGGTGGCGACGAACAACTCTTGGCGCTGAGCTTCGAGGACAACCTGCAGTTTGCCGCTGGATTCATTTTCAATGGGGACTTGGGCGGCGATCGCATCGAGGGTGTTCACGCCGAGGAGTTGAGCTCGCCAGGCATAGGCCAGTGTTTTGGAGGTGATGACGCCGACACGGAGGCCGGTGAAGGAGCCTGGGCCATTCGCCACGGCGACGAGCGCGATGGGGGGTTTGGCGGCGTCGTGCCAGATTTTTTGAATCGCGGCGGCGAGGGTTTTGGCCGAGCGGGCATCCGCTGGGAGGCTGGCTTCGGCGACGAGTGTGTCGCCTTGGAGCAAGGCCACCGAACCTGCCGTTGCGACGGTTTCAATCGCTACAGTCCACCCAGGCATACCGACGCACTTTCACGGAAATCTGCGAGGAATCTGGCAACCCCGGTCGGGAAGCAAGCGATAATTGGAGTACGCGGCAGTCTGCTTCCATTTCGGGAATTCAGCACCGCGTTGCTGTTGCGGCGAGTACGCAGGCTGCCGATATTGAATAAAGTCTTTGGGAGCTTTAGACTTGCTGGCACCGTAGGATGGCAGCAACGCGGGCGAAGCAACGATTCTTGGAACGTCCCTAGTTTGGTTTGTCAGAACTCGATTGGGAAGGGTGCACCCGCGTGAAGCGTGCTTTGATCAGCGATATCCACGGCAACCTGGAGGCGCTGCGCGTCGTCCTGGCTGATATCCGCGAGCAAGGAGTGACCGAGATTTATTGCCTCGGCGACATTGTCGGCTACGGGCCGAACCCTTGCGAATGCCTGGATGAGGTCATCGAAAACTGCGAAGCCACGATCCTGGGGAACCACGATCAAGCCACGCTATTCGACCCAGACGGTTTTAATCCAGTAGCTCAGCGGGCCATTTATTGGACTCGCGAAATGCTCGAGGACGGCCCCGGCACGCCGGCGCAGCGCAATCGCCGCTGGGATTTTCTCGGCGAGTTGCATCGCACGCTTTCCGACGGCGACTTTTTGTTTGTGCATGGTTCGCCGCGAGAACCCACGAACGAATACGTCTTTCCCGAGGACATTTACAATCAGCGGAAGATGGATGCGCTCTTCAACCGCATTCAGAAATACTGCCTGCAAGGTCACACGCATTTGCCGGGCGTGTTCACGCCCGACTATCGCTTCATTACGCCCGAAGAGTGTGGCTATTCCTATCGGCTGACGTCGGACAAAGCGATGATCAACGTCGGCAGCGTCGGCCAGCCCCGCGACGGCGATCCGCGGGCCTGTTATGTGATTTTGGAAGACACGTTGATCACATATCGGCGGCTGCAATACGATGTGGAGACGACCCGCGGCAAGATTTACGACATTCCGCAGTTGGACAACATGCTGGGGGACAGGTTGGTTACCGGGCGCTAAGGAACACGACGCTCGCCAGATTCTTGGAAGTACAACAACCGCTTGTCAAATCCACACGCGGCCATGAAGATACAGCGAACTTTATTCCGCGGTCTTCCTCTCTAGTGAGCAGCGTGTGCGGCGGGCGATTCTTAGCGACATTCACGGCAACTTGGAAGCACTCGAGGCAGTGCTCGCCGATGTGCAGACGCAGGGCGTCGATGAAATTGCTTGCCTGGGGGACATCGTTGGTTACGGCCCCAACCCGCGGCAGTGCGTCGACAAGGTGATGACCTTTGCCTGGTCGGTGCTCGGCAATCACGATCAGGGAGCGTTGTACGATCCGGAAGGTTTCAGCAGTGGCGCCGAACGGGCGATTTTCTGGACCCGCGATCAATTGGAAAATGCCGAAGAAGATCGCGACAAGGTTTCGAAACGCTGGGAATATCTGAGCGAGTTGCCGCGAGTGAAACGCGAAGGCAGACTGATGTTTGTGCACGGCTCGGCGCGCAATCCACTCAGCGAATACGTCTTTCCCGAAGACATTTACAATCCGCGCAAGCTTGAGCGGATTTTCGCTTTGATCGAACGCTTTTGCTTTCAAGGGCACACGCACGTGCCGGGCGTCTTCACCGAAGACGGCAAGTTCCTGAGCCCAGCGGAAATCGGCAACAAGTACACACTCGCCGGCACCAAGGCCATGTTCAACGTCGGTAGCGTCGGCCAACCGCGCGACGGCGATCCGCGAGCTTCGTATGTGATCCAAAACGATACGCAGGTCGAATTCCGCCGCGTGGCTTATCCGTTTGAAAAAACGATTGAGAAAATCAAGGACGTGCCGGAGTTGGATCCGTTTCTGGGGGAACGGCTGCGGGATGGGAAGTAAGAGAAGCGCGGAGTGGGGATTGCGGAATGCGGAGTGTTAAGCGACAAGACATAATCCACAAGAGTTAGTTTCCGCACCCGCCCTTCGAATTCCCCACCCGCATGACCAAGCCCGCAGATTCCCCCGATTCCACTGCCAGCAAAGGTTCGTTGCTGGTCATCTTTCTGACCGTCTTCATCGACCTGCTCGGCTTTGGCATGGTGTTGCCGTTGCTGCCGCTGTATGCCGAAAAATTCGGTGTCGCCGAGCATGGTTGGCAGCTGGGTCTGCTGATGGCCATCTTTTCGATGATGCAGTTTGTCTTCTCGCCGCTGTGGGGAAGAGTTTCGGATCACATCGGCCGGCGACCGGTGATCATTGTCGGCCTGGTTGGTTCCGTCATTTGTTACGCACTATTCGGCATCGCTGCGATTCAGCAAAGTTGGTGGCTGCTGTTTGCCAGTCGTATGGGCGCGGGTATCGCGGGAGCAACAATCTCGACGGCGGCCGCATATATCGCAGATGTGACGACAAAGGAGAAGCGGGCCAAAGGGATGGCCCTGATCGGCGTTTCGTTTGGGCTAGGCTTCACCTTTGGGCCGTTGCTCGCCTGGGCGGCGCTCTTATCGGCGAAGACAACTCCCATTCCAACGAACGACGATGCACCCGAAGTGGCGGTGGTTGCTGCCGATGAAAAACCGGAAGCGACGCCTTTGGAGAAAAAGGCTATCAAAAATCGCGAATACGATCATGTCGCGACTAGTCCGTTGCCAGGCTTTGTTGCGGCGGGGTTGTCGCTCGTGGCGCTAATGCTCGCCGTGTTTTTGCTGCCGGAGAGTTTGCGGCCGGGAAGTTCGCACACGCACCTCGGGTTGTTTGATATGCGGGCGCTACGCGATTCCGTGTCCACTCCGACGATCGCCGCGCTGCTGTTTACTTCGTTTCTAAGTGTGACAGCGTTCGGTGGCTTTGAAACAACGGCCGCGTTGCTGCTCAAAGACGAGCAACGGGGCTTTCACATGGAGTTCGGACAGATCCCGCTCTTCTTCGCCTTCATCGGCATTACGCTGAGCCTGGTGCAAGGCGGCATTGTGCGGCGGTTGTCGACTCGACTCAGCGAAGTGACGATGGCGGCGATTGGCTTCACGCTGACGGCGACAGGATTTCTGCTCATCATTTTGGCGACGACTTGGAGCAGTTGGAATTTGCTGTTGTTGGCGACAGCAGTTTCCGTCGGCGGCTTTGCGTTCACAACGCCGTCGCTCAGCGCGCTCATCAGTCGCCGCAGCGATCCCGCGCGGCAGGGTGGCATCATGGGCGTGAGCCAAGGGGTGAGTGCTCTGGCTCGCATCGCCGGGCCGCTGTTTGCGATTCCGCTGTTCAAGAGTGTGTCAGCCGTCGCGCCGTATCAAGTTGCTTTGGGACTGATGGTTGTGGCCTTGGTCGCGCTGCTTTTGTTCGCACGGAATGGTCGCGATTTCGGCACGAGTGAATCAACGTCGGGAGCTTTCGAATGAAGATCGCTGCGGTAGGTCAGGTAGGTACTCGTACCTGACAAATGCGGCATTTCCTTCTCGCTGGACTCGACTCTCAATCGTCAGGCAGGAGTACCTGCCTGACCTACAGGAGAAATCATGAAAATTGCCGCAGTCAAAACCATCCCTCTCGGCGGCGCGACGCACGACCATGGCTGGCCGGGCGGGACGGATCCGAACGTGCAGTACAACACGTTGGTCGAAGTGATCAGCGATGAAGGGATCAGCGGCCTTGGCAGTTGTTACACCACTCGCGCATTGGTCGAAGGTGCCTTGGAATTGCTGCGGCCGCATCTGATCGGCGAAGCAGCCGATGAGCCTGATCGCGTCAGCGAGAAACTTCGGCAAAGCATGTTTTGGCTGGGGCGAGGTGGTTCGGTCGAACATGCGATCAGCGGCATCGATATCGCGCTCTGGGATTTGTGGGGACAAGCGCTCGGGCAGCCCGTTTCGAAGTTGCTGGGCGGTTGCTACCGCGATCGGATCAAGCCGTATGCGTCGATCTTGTTCGATCAGCCTGAGCCGCTGCGTGATGCGCTGCTGGTGCAAAAGGAACGGGGCTTTAAAGCCATCAAAATGGGTTGGCGGCCGTTCGGTCGCGTCAGCCGATTGCTCGATGAATTGTTGATTCGCACCGCTCGCGAAACGGTCGGCGAAGATGTGGAACTGATGGTCGATGCCGGCGGCAGTGAACAATTCTGGCCGCACAGTGTGAACTGGGCTCGCGAAACGGCCATGATGCTCGGCGATTACGGCATTACCTGGTTCGAAGAAGCACTCAAGCCCGACGACGTCGAAGGCTTTGCTCAGTTGCAGGCCACCTCGCCGGTGCTGATTGCGACCGGCGAGGTCCTGACGCGGCGGCAGGCGTTTCAGCCGTTCCTGCTCAAGCGGGCTGTCGATATCATTCAGCCCGATCTGACAAAATGTGGCGGCCTGAGCGAAGGGCGGAAGCTTGGTTGGTTGGCCTATGATCAGGGCGTGTTGCTCGTGCCGCATGGCTGGAACACCGCGATTGGCGTGGCGGCCGATCTCGCGCTTTCGGCAGCGTTGCCGGTGGCTCGTTGGGTCGAATACCAAACGGGCGTCCCTTACATCGAAGACATTCTTGAAACGCCGTTCCAACTCGACGCCGATGGCATGCTGCCGATTCCGACTGGCCCCGGCTTGGGAATCAAATTGAATCGCGACGCAATTGCGAGCATGGGGCGGAAGCACTAAGAGCGAGCTGGCTCTGCTAGAATCAGGCATTGAACCGCCCTTCCTAATCAAACGCCCTTTCCATGCAACGCATCCGCGCATTCATTGCCGTCGAACTCGCCAGCAGCGTCACTTCGCGAGCCAGAGCGCTCATCGAAAGACTGAAGACGCCGGGCGTCGACGTGAATTGGGTGCAGCCCACGCAGATGCATCTCACGCTGAAGTTCTTGGGCAACGTCGCCGATGTGGATATTCCGGATATCTGCCGCGTGCTCAATGTGGCCGTCGCGGAAGTCGAACCGTTCGAGATCTTATGCCGCGGAATGGGTGGTTTTCCCAATTCAGCCGATGCACGCACGCTGTGGATCGGGATTGAGCACGGTCAGGAGGAACTGCGGGAACTGCAAGCCGCAGTCGACAATGCCTTCAAAAAAGAACTCGGCTTCGCGAAAGAAGCCCGCGGCTTTACGCCGCATCTGACAATTGGCCGCGTGAAGGGTGGCACGCCTGAAGGGATGCAGGAACTGGCTGCGAAATTGGCGGAGCATGCTCATTACGATGCTGATTTATCGGTGGTCGAAGAGGCCGTCGTCTTTGCCAGTTTTTTGGGCCGCACGGGGCCGACTTACGAAGCGCTCGCGCATTGCTCGTTAGTAGGATGATTCCAGGGCATTGCAATAAACCGACTGCGGACTTCCGAAGTTGCCTGGAGCGCTCCGCCGGCGGCCTTATTTGCTAGTCATCGCCGCCTGCCGACGGTACATTTGAACGGTAGGACAGCGTCGTCGCTGCGAAGACGCAGTGGGCGCTGAAACTGAGTTGAGGGAGCTGTTGGGCAATGTCGATTCCGATCCCCGTTTTCTGGTCGCTGCTCCAGGAAAGTCGGCTGCTGGTTGCCGAACAATGCCAGCAATTGGCGGCTGACTTTTCGCAAGTCAAAGGGGCGAGCGATCAAAGCAACGCCCGCACGCTGGCCGAATGGCTCGTCGCGCGGAATGTGCTCAGCCGGTACCAGACGATGATTCTGCTGGCCGGGCGGCCGGGACCGTTTCATTACGGCGATTACAAAGTTTATGACCGGATTGAAAAAGGCCGGCTGGCGGGGAACTTTCGCGCGGTGCACGGACCAACTGGGCATCCAGTGCTGCTGCAGTTTTTGACAGGAGCCGTGATTTCGGATCCTGCGGCCTGGGCCGATGCGGTGCAAAACACGCTCTCGGCATGCCTGGTGCAATCGCCGCACGTGCAGCGATTTTTTGAGCCCGTCGATTTAGGTTCGTTCAAGTTCGTCGTTTCCGAAGATCTCCGCGGCGTCACGCTCGATGAGCGCTTGGCCATGGGGCGATTTCCACCTCAAGAAGCGTGCCGCCTGGTGCGGATGGCTGCGATTGGTTTGGCACAGTTGCATCAGTCGGGTCGCGCGCACGGCGATGTGCGGCCAGCGAATCTGTTTCTCGATACCTCGGTGCAGGGACATCCGGGCGATGTGAAGGTGTTGTTCGAGCCGCATTCCGTGCCGGGGCCGGTCAGCTTTGCGCAGGAGAGTGCCAAGCTCACGGCCATGGCCGATTATCTGGCGCCGGAGCTGATGCATGCGGGGCGGCTGCCCGATCCGCTCAGCGATGTGTATGCACTCGGTTGTACGTTGTATTGCTTGCTCGCCGGCAGCCCGCCGTTCGTCGGCGGCACGGTGCTGCAGAAAATGACACGCCATGCCAGCGAGGCCATTCGACCGCTGGAGTCGCTCGGCGTGCCGCAGCCGCTGGCTCAACTCGTCACGTACATGCTGGCGAAAAATCCACAGGTGCGATATCAATCGCCGGCAGTGGTCGCCGAGCAGTTGGCTCCTTTCATCGATCCGGCCTTGCTGTACGCGAATCCCGCCCAACCGCTCCCGACGCAAGGCGGTTACGAGCACTGGGTGCAACAGAAGCAAGCACATCTCGCTGCGGCGACTGCTCCTCAACCAGAACCAGAACCCGAACGCTTCAGCTTGGGAATTCAAAAAGCAGGCGAAGCGGTCGTCGCGACCAAGTCGGCCGGTGGTCCAGTGATCCCCGGCGTGGCGATTGCCGGCGTCACCCCCGCAGCAAGCACCAGTCGCTTTGTCACGCCACAGGAATTGGCTGCCAAGCGTGAAAAAGATCAGACGCGCAGCGTGATCACTGCGCTGGTCGGCATCGGCGCGGTGGCTATTTCGCTGATCATCGTGGTCTATGCGATGAATACCAAGCCCAACAAGAATCCGGGGCCTGATGTCACGCAAGTTGTCGAGCAAGAAGGCCCCAAGCCCACCTCCATCGAAGATCTCCGCGCAGGGGCGGAGAAGATTCGCACGACCAACACCGACCCAACACCTCCCAAGGTTCCCAACCAACCTGCCGACACCGATACAACTGCGCATCCTGCACCCGGCAACACGGCAACGCAAGTCGCCCCCGAAACGGGGCCGACGCAACAGGTCGTTCCGGATGACGGTCAATTGCTCTGGGCTTCGCCCACTGCTGGCGCCGCGGTTGATTTCCGCCTCGTGCCGCCGGAAGGGCAAGTCTTTATCGCCGTTCGCCCGGCCGACATGCTCACCAGCAGCGAAGGGGCAAAAGTTCTCGAAGCGCTGGGGCCTCAATTCACTGCGGGTCGCGCGGCTTGGGAAAAAGCTTCCGGATTGCAACTCGGCGAGGTCGAGCAAGTTGTGATTACGTTGCACAACAACGAAGCGAAGCCGCCGCGAATTTCCTATGCGATACGCACCAAGCAACGGCTCCCCAGCAACGATCTGCTCACCCGTTGGGGCAATCCCGCCGCGGCGAAAGAAGGCAACAACACTTATTACCAGGGGCAGCAGTACAGCTATTACATCGCCGATGCTCCCGAGGGGACGAATCACTTTGTGATGGGCGATCCGCTCGATGTGCGCGAAGTGGCGAAGACCGGCGGTGCGCCGCCGCTGATGGCTCGCGATCTGGCGCGATTGCTGAAATCGATGGATGGCCAGCGGCATTTCAACTTGCTGTTCAATCCCGACTTCTTCGATTCGGACGATGGCGAACCGCTGTTCCGCGGCGTGTATTCCAAAGTGCGGCAGCCCCTCGATGTGCTGCTCGGCGATGAACTCGAAGCGGGCCTCGTCTCGATGCACTTTGGCCCCGCGTTTTATCTGGAAGCACGGATGCTGGGGCAGGTGAATCGCGATCGCATGCAGCTGGCCAATGATTTTCGCGGCCGGCTGAAGACCTTGCCGCAGACGATCGAAGACTATCTCGCGCTCATCAATCCGCCTGAATACTGGCGGAAATTGGCATTCCGCTATCGCGGTATGGTGCTCGATCTGCACGATGCGATGCGGATCGGCGTGGAAGGGGATCAAGCAGTGATCAATGCTTACCTCCCTGGCCCCGCAGCACACAACCTCGTTCTCGGCGGCGAATTGCTCGTGGCTTCGACGCCCGGCGCGAGTGCCGGACCAGCAGCCGTTGGCCCGGCAGCTCCGAAGGGTCCGAAGTCGGTCGAAGAACTGCTGGCGTTGAAATCGAAGATGGAGTTCGCCGCGCAATCGCTCGAGTTCGTGATGAACGACGTAATGGCCGATGCGCAGGAAGTTGCCAAGGGTTCGCCGTTCGGCAAAGGTGGTCCCCAAGAGTTCGCGATCAAGATTCTCGGCGACGATTTGCAACTCGACGGTATTACGCGCAATCAAACGGTACGCGACTTCAACAAAGAGGGCACGATCGCCGAAATTCTGACGGCGATTGTCGTGCAAGCGAATTCGCGCAAACCGCCGGACGATCCCGATCAAAAGTTGATCTGGGTGGTAGCCGCCGACCCGGAAAATCCGACCAAACAGATGGTGCTCATCACGACGAAAGCCCAGGCCGCCAAGAAAAAGTACAACGTCCCCGCGGTTTTCCAGGCGAAAGGAAAGTAGCGATTTTGCGGGCGCGCAACGCTCACAATGACCTAGAGTGGAGTATCCGTTGACGATTGTTGTCTGACAGCTTGTTGCCCGAGAGATACCGCGTGGAAAGTTTTGTTCTTACCTGCACGACTTGCAAATCGCGGCTAAAAGTCCGTGATACGGGTGTCGTGGGCCAGATCATGGCCTGCCCGAAATGCGGCGGCATGGTATTGATCAAACCGCCAGAACCAGGCACTCCGCGCGAAAAATCGTCCAGCGAAACTGGCGAGACCAAGCCCGATCTTGCGAGCCCGCTGCGACCATTGCCGCCCATCGACGCTTCATCGCCGCTCAAAGCCGATGCCTTTGATGACGTCGATGTGCTGCTCGGTGACGTCCCGCCGCGTACGATGGTCCCTGCGCCCACCGTGCGAAGCACCACGCCGCACGCAGCGCCCGCGAACACAGCGCCGCTGATGAAAGCGCCATTGGGCACCCACTCCATCATCAGGCCGCTCGACAGCAAGACCGGCAACGACTCGCAAGCACAGACGCTGTCGCAGAACGACATTCCTGTTGCTCCGGCCCCCGCGAAAAAGGTTTCCGCCACACCAGCTCCGGCGAAACCAGCGGAGTCTGCCCAACGCGTCGCTGCGGCGGCGGCCATGGCTGCTGCTGTTCCACAAGTAGCTGCGACGACGACACCTGCTCTCCCTGAACAAACAACCATCGAACCAGCTGCGCAGCCGACATCAGCCACTGCAGCCGGCACTCTTGCGGGCAGTCCCTGGCAATATTGGGCGCTCGTTTCGGCCTCGGGTTTGTTGGGAATCTTGCTCGCGGTCGGTGTGGTTGCAATCACGATCTCGTGGTTCAGCAATGGAACCGAGCCGATCACGCCAGCAGTCGCACAAAACAATCCGCCTGTGCCTCCAGCAGTCTCGGAAAATAGTCCAACGCCCACGCCGCCCACAGTTCCGAAGACTCCAGCCATTCCGCCGAACACAGCCGTCGCAGTCGCACCCGTTCCGCCAGCGAATCCGGCCAGCGAACCGGTCGTCCCGCCGCCACTTCCAACCGAAGTGCCGCGGAATCCGACCAATCCAGCGCCACCGATGCCGACCGCCGTCGAGCGCGATCCTCTGGGATTGACCGAGCCACCGCCGGCCGTGAAGCCGGAGCTGCCCACGAATGACCCGTTCAAAAAGTTTGGCGATATCCTCGGCGGCGGTCCGACCGAACCGATGCCTCCCGAACAACCGCCGGTCGCGGAACCGCCTGCTCCTGCTGCTCCCGTCGTCGAAGAAGAGCCGAACCCTTCACCGACCGCCGCGAAACTTCCCAAGCCCGAACCCCGCCACATCGACATCGCCGCGCGGCTCGCCGATCCGCTGCCGGCTGTTGAAATCAGCAACTCGCCGCTCGCCGACTTTCTGCAAGTGATGCAGGGCCTCAGCACGGTGCCCATTACCTTGCGGCCCGATGGCCTGGGAATGGTCCGTTTCATTCCCTTCAACAGTGAGACACCCGTCTCGTGGAAGGGATCATCCACGACCGTGCTCGACGCGATCCAAGGTGCTTTGAAGCCGTTGGGTCTCGAAGCCAGAATCGAAGCTGATCAACTCATCGTGGATGTTGCTAGTCCGCAGATGGTGACCACGAAATTGGCGGTCAAAGATCTGACGGCCAGCGACGAACGGCGAGCTGCGGAAATTGCCGCGCTGCTCCTGACGTTCGTTGCGAATGAAAGTTGGGGCGACGAAGAGGGACAGCCCATCGTTTCGGCGACTAAAGATGAACTCACCGTGCGGCAGCATCGTACTCAGCTAGCCGAATGTATTCTGCTCGTCGAAAAACTGCGGATTGCCCGCGGCCTGCCACTCGCCAGTAAGTTTGAACCCAAGCTGTTTGCGTTGGCCACGCGCAGTGAACGTGCGCAAGCTGCGTTGGCGACTCCCATCACGCTCAACTACAGCATTCCCACACCCCTCTTGCGTGTCGCCGAGCGTCTGGGCAAAGACGCCAAAGTCCGCATCCTGTTCGACTGGCAGTCGTTGTCAGCCGCTGGTTGGAATCCGGATGCCGAAGTCACGCTCTCGGTCGAGAAACAGCCGTTGGCAGCCGCGCTCACGGATCTCACCAAGCGAATGGATCTGACCTGGCGCGTGGTCGATGCCCGCACGATCCAAATTCTCTCGCCGCAAACGCTCGCCGATCGAACGGAGCTCGAGTTTTATTCCATCAAGGATCTGGCGGCCGACGAGCCGGCCGGCGCTGCCTTGATTGCGAAGATTCGCACCGCCCTGGGCGGTCAGGTCTTTCGCGATGCTGGCGGCCGCGGCGAATTGCGTTTCGACGCCACCGGCAAATGCCTCCTCGCGGCTCTCTCGCAACCGCAGCAGCAGGAATTGGCCAAATTGCTTCGCGGTTATCGCGAAGCCCTGTCCGCCAGGTAAACGCAAGTCGCTGTGAACCCATTTTGCTAATCTGCCTCTTGTTCTTGGCGTGCAGTAATCACTGCGCCGTTCCCATCCGCACAGAATGCAGACGCTGACAGCGTCGGACATGAGCAGAACCATGTTAGAAATCGATGGCTCCCAGGGCGAAGGGGGCGGACAGATCATTCGCTCGTCGCTGGCGCTGTCATTGCTAACGGGCACGCCAGTGAAGCTGACCAACATTCGCGCCAAGCGAAAGAACTCGGGCCTGGCTCGGCAGCATCTGGTCGCGGTGCAAGCTGCTCAGCAATTGAGCGGCGCCGCGGTTCTCGGCGCTGCGCTTGGTTCCTCGCAACTGTCTTTCGAACCGAATGCCGTTCAGCCCGGTGAATACACTTTTCGGATCGGCACGGCCGGCAGTGCGTCGCTCGTGTTGCAAACGATTTTGCCGCCGCTGCTGTTGGCCTCGGGGCCTTCGTCGCTGGTGATCGAAGGTGGCACTCACAATCCGCTGGCGCCGCCGGCCGACTTTTTGATCCGTAGTTACGCGCCGCTAATCGAGCGTCTCGGTCCGCGGCTACAATTGCAGCTCGATCGCCACGGATTTTTTCCCGGCGGCGGCGGACGACTGGTCATCCACATCGAACCGGTGGCCAAGCTGCAAGGTCTCAAGCTGCGCGACCGCGGCATGATTGAGCGTAAGCAGGTTCGCGCGCTCGTGGCCAACCTGCCGAAGAAGATCGCGGAGCGTGAGTGTCACGAGATTCGTCGTCTGTCGGGCTGGGCCAGGGCTTGCTTTCAAGCAGCCGAAGTGGCCGCTAACGGCTGCGGCAACGCGGTGCTCGTGGAGATCGAAAGCGAGCACGTCACCGAAGTCTTTGCCGGTTTCGGCGAGCGCGGCGTGACTGCCGAACGAGTGGCCGCCGGAGTTTGGAGCGAGGTCGATGAATACTTGCAGGCCGAAGTCCCAGTCGGTCCGCATCTCGCCGATCAGCTGATCCTGCCGCTGGCGATCGCCGCGGCGCACGGAGAGCACAGCATGTTTCGCACGCTGGCCCTTACCGGCCATTCACTCACTCATCTGGAGATTGTGAAGCAGTTTCTGCCCGTGTCTTTGTCGACCAGAGAGCCAGCCAAGGGACTGGTCGAGGTGCTGTTCTCCCCGCAAGATTCGCCAGCAGTGCTTGCGACCCAAAGCGAATTGGCTTAGCCTTGCGAGGAGTTGCCCTTCTCCTCTCCTCGCAGGCGACGCCGGATGAAATCTCGTCACTCCCACGCTTTTACCTTGGTCGAATTGTTGGTCGTTATTGCCATCATCGGCGTGCTGGTCGCTTTGTTGCTGCCGGCGGTGCAATCAGCCCGCGAAGCAGCGCGGCGCTCATCATGCCAAAACAACCTGAAGCAGATTGGCATCGCGATTCACAACTATCACGATACCTATCTCTATTTTCCGCCGGGTGGCATCACGCTTGGAGGATGCTGCGCCACGCCCAGTTACACTTCCTGGCCTATTTCGATTTTGCCGTTCTTGGAACAGTCGAATCTGTCCGACAAATATGTCTACAACAATACCAATGAAGACGGCGCCAACCTGTTTGTGCGCACGCAATACATCAAAACGTATGAGTGCCCCAGCGAGTTGAAGCTCAAGCAACTCCTGGTTCCCGAAAGTGGTCCCGGGGGCGACGGCAACCTGCAATTCATGGGGGGCAGCTATCGTGGTGTCGAAGGCAAAAGCGATGGGAGTGGCTGGTGGGATACCCAACAGTACGGCAGCTTGCCCGCACACTGGAAAGGAATATTTCACAACGTCGACCACGCATTGAAGCAAGAACGAATGGGGACCGTGACCGACGGCACGAGCAATACGTTGATGGTCGGTGAAATGTCGACGAAGACGCATATTCGCCGCCGTACTTTTTGGGGCTACAGCTATGCGTCTTACAACAAGAGCGCGGCGGTCCCGCAGTCGCGCACGCTCATCGCTGATTTTGACCGCTGCGTCGCGATTGGCGGCGCGGGTGGAGTCGACTCTTGCAAACGAGGCTGGGGAAGTTTTCATCCCGGCGGCCTGCAGTTCATTCACGCCGACGGCTCGGCGCGAACGATCACTACGAATATCGACATGAACTTATTTTGTGACATGGCCACCATCGGCGGTGGCGAGAATACACAGTAGGCGGAGTGCGGAATGAAATTGCGTGCGGTTCGACTGGCAGTTGGTGTTTTGTTGGGTCTGCTCGCATTCGCGGGTTGCACGCCGCGGAGCTCCGCGATTGTGCCGGTTTCCGGCGTGGTGACGCTCGATGGTCAACCCCTGGTGGGTGCCATGGTCAACTTTCAACCCATCACCGATAAGTCAACCGCGGCGCAGGCCGGAATTGGTTCTTACGGCAAGACTGACGATCAAGGCCGCTACACGTTGCGATTGATCGATCCTGATCAACCAGGCGCACTCGTCGGCAAGCATACAGTCACCGTCACCACGGCCGTCGCCGCCGATCCCGCATCGGACGAACTCAAATTGCAGCAACCTGAGAAGATCTCGCCCAAATCTCGCACGCAAGAGATCGAGATTCCTGCCGGTGGTACCGACCAGGCCGATCTGAAACTGACTTCGCGCTAGAGCCTGACGCTCGAAACTCCGCAAACCATGCCGCGTTAATCGCACTCCGGCCCGCAGAATGCTAGAATTCTTTAAAAGCATCTGCGTCCCTCTCCCGGAGTTGTCATGAAAGCGTTTGAATCGACCCGGCTGTACTTCGAACGAGCTGCTGACCTGCTGAAGTTGCCCGAGTCGCTCCGCAAGCTGCTGCTCACTCCCAAACGCGAAGTGCAGGTGCAGATTCCGGTCGAGATGGACGACGGCCGCCTCGAAACATTTATCGGTTATCGTGTGCAGCACGACGATTCGCGCGGGCCAATGAAGGGTGGCTTGCGCTATCACCATGACGTCGATCTCGATGAAGTTCGGTCGCTGGCCACGCTTATGACGTGGAAGACCGCTGTCGTCGATCTGCCGTACGGCGGCGCGAAAGGCGGCATTGCGATCGATCCGCGTCAGCTGAGCGTCAAGGAACTGGAACGGATCACGCGGAAGTTCGTCGATCAGATTCACGATGTGATTGGCCCTCACAAAGACATCCCCGCGCCCGACATGGGAACCGGCGCCCGCGAGATGGCCTGGTTTCGTAATCAGTTCGAAAAGTATCACGGCTTTGCACCGGCCGTGGTCACCGGCAAACCAGCCGAAGACTACGGTGCGGTCGGTCGCGAAGAAGCCACGGGCCGCGGTGTTGGTATTCTCGCTTACAAGATGCTCGGCAATCTGAATCGCAAGCCGCAGCAAACTCGCGTCGCGCTGCAAGGGTTTGGCAACGTCGGTTCGCACGCGGCCAAGTATCTTTATGAGTCCGAATACAAAATCGTCGCCGTGGGCGATCACACCGGCTCTTACTATTCGCCTGCCGGTCTCGATATTCCGCACATGCTCAAGTACGTGTTGAGTAACAAGGGAACGCTGCAAGGTTACTCCGCGGCGGAAAAAATCGGCCACGATCAGTTGCTCGAACTCGACGTCGATCTGCTCATCCCCGCCGCACTCGGCGGTGTTATCACCGCGAAGAATGCGCCCCGCATCAAAGCGCCGCTGATCATCGAAGCCGCCAACGCGCCGATCGAAACCGACGCCGACGACCTGCTGCACGCAAAAGGGACGATCATCCTACCCGACATTCTCGCCAACGCCGGCGGCGTGACCGTCAGCTATTTCGAATGGGTGCAAAACCTGCAGTTCTACAAATGGGGTCTCAACCGCGTGCGGCAGGAACTCGAAGCCGTGATGACTCGCGCCTTTGAAGACGTTTGGGCAGAAGCCCGCCAGCACCAGGTTAGCTT
>CAYMWL010000120.1:0-17036 GCA_964394305.1 uncultured Pirellulaceae bacterium | reverse complement strand
GCCTGCGC
The DNA here is from genome assembly GCA_964394305.1 of uncultured Pirellulaceae bacterium. Classification (GTDB taxonomy): domain Bacteria; phylum Planctomycetota; class Planctomycetia; order Pirellulales; family Pirellulaceae; genus Anatilimnocola. The sequence goes on along the minus strand of CAYMWL010000120.1, from coordinate 17,028 downwards.
CTTCATCTGCTACGCCGCCGCAGGGGTTTTGGGATAGGCTCTAAGCCGGTACTTCGCGGCAAGTTCCATTCGGCGAGCCTTATCCTTCATATTCACCGTCAGCATTTCCGTTCCAGCAGCGTAGAAATTCTTCAGACCTGCGGCCTGCTTTTCGGCCATCCTCATTTTGTGTTCGCTACACATTGCAAAACCCTAATTTTTACCATGTCAATCGTAGCCATCACCGCTTGGGCGAATGGATTGCGAACTGTCACCTCTGATAGGTAACAGAGTGGGTTGGCCAATAATGGCCAGAGGGCAACGAGGCAGATTGCTGCGAAAAGCGTTGCGGGAAAGTAAGGTGATGCCTGGGTTAGAGGCAGCGAAGTAGACTGAGTGAGTCAGTCGGGGGAAGCTACAGGGTCATGCCCCGAATACTTCCAGGAGGGCGATCGTCGTCATCGGCCTTGTGTCGTGAATTCTAATGACCGGGTGGCGAATGTCAAACTCAATTACGCCGTCAGATCTCGATTTCTAATTATCGACCGATGGCCAAGGGCTACTCGATCAATCGCAAGCGCGTGCAGCGGCTAAGGCGGATCATGGCCCTCTAAGCCTCGACCGGTTTCACACGGTGATTCATGTCGCTCGCCTCGTCCCCAGTGTCTCGCAAGGATCTTTACGAACTGGTCTGGGCCGAACCTATGACCAAGGTCGCGCCGCGATTTGGCCTTTCCGGCGGGGCACTGGCGAAGGGTTGCAATTGGTACAACATACCTAGGCCGCCTGTGGGATTTACTGGAAGACTCAGCCGGAGGTGCGATTCAAAGGCCGAAGCCATGCTTCAGCAAGGTTGGCTAACTTCCGTTCTTTCGCTCCCGTCGCCCACCGCGCTAATCCTCCTCGGAGTGTCGGTCCGAAGTAGGGGGAATGGCGACCATCGGTTCCGCCTACCACCAGAACTGACTGAGTTTGTTGCCGCCAATTCCGGCGAAGGAACGCTGGTCCGGCCGCAATGGTGCCGACTCGAACCAATCAGGATCGTTGCTCTCCTAATTTGCCCAGGGCGGCTGCGTAAGCAGCGGCTCGGTGGAGCCTGCAAAATCACCTCCCCTCATATTCCAACGCGCGACTGCAATTCTCCGAGGAGGTACTGTACCTCTCGAACCAATATGGGGTCATCTTTGGTGCGATCCCAGATTCGATAAGTTCCGGTACCATTCTTCAACGTCGATATTCCTAGCAACCGTCCTTTGCGATTGTAGAAACGGCATTCACCGTCGATTTGTCCGGCGCGATAGGGGATCTCCACCAATAACGTCCCATCTTCCGCCCAACGTCGGACTTTGCCGTGTGGTTTGCCTTCACGAAGTGGAATGTCCACCATCGCCGCCAAGATCGGTCGTCCTTCGGGTGACGTCTGCCCAGGTTGCCCGTAGTAGAAAACAACTCTATCACCAAATTCCGAACGTACTTTCAGTCCGAAGGCGTCATAGCTCAGCAAGCATTCCTCATCCCAAAGAACGGAATGATCCAACAGACGTTCACGTGGCACACTTTCGATCGCTTTGGCTGGTGTCTCCTTCGACGCCTTCGGGGGCGTTTCAACTCGCTTCTGGATGAATGCATTGATCTCGGAAACTTGCTTGACCTCGGCCGGGATAACCGGAATGTAAGCTGCTGCTTTATCAGCCTCCTTATCATTCCACCGTTGAAACTTGCGAGGCACCATTGCGTGAATGACCTCAACATCCCGCGGAATCTTCAATTCCCGCAGTTTCACGGTCGGATTACCGACGAAGATCGTCAGCGTGGGTGGAACTGCCACGGGAACGGCAGCGAACTCGATTTGGCCGAACGGTTTGCGAACATGCTTGTACCACTCATCAACCGTCGATTGATCGCCTGTTGTGAAAAGCATAGGTATTTTTCTGCCCCCAGGAATTCTTGACACCCAACCGATGTTGGTCGGTTCCTGTTGGGCGGAAAGGCGGACTTGCTTGCCACGGGCTTTGATCGCCGCAAACGCATCGACAATCGCCTGTGCTTCCTCATTGGTTTTTGCATCAAACGAAAAGTGAATCACATCGTTCGGCCATTCCGTGAACCATGGACGCCACCCATCAGCGCGTAATGCGTGATTCACAAGTGCCTTCGTGCCATCCGGATAAGGTGCCAGGTCAATGATGACTGGGTTACCTGGCCGGGCAATGTCGTCCGTGCCGCCGGCAGCATTGGCAGTTCTGAGCAGTGGGGCAAACGTTCCCAGTAAGACTACGCAGAACAGAAGTTTTAGTTTCAGTTTTGTCATGACACACCAGAATAGAAGGATGCTAACGAGTAAACTAACTCGGTGGCGGCCAAGAACCTTCGATTTCAGAATCCGCCCGATCCGCCGCTCGGGTGGACCGCCATGTTCGTGTCGTTCAAGAGCGACTTTTGCGTGTCGGCACCACCACCCAGCCAATGAACCCACCGATGAGCATTGGAATCGGCAGAAGAACGAGTGTTGCAATTAACAGTATTCCGAGACCGATATTAGCGCCGCCACCATTGTGATTTAGGGACGAATACCAAATCGCCCCATACGGAGCGGCAACGGCCAACAAACCTCCGACGTATACTCCGATGGTCACACGAAGCGGAATTTGCGTTACGAGCGATAGGCTGGCCAGAATCACAAACGGCGCACCAGGAAGTATTCCCCAGTTGAGGATCGGGCCATTAGGGCCATTGAACTGATACGCCCAAGCCGACATCCCAATTCCGACCATCGCAAGTAATGCGCACGCAACGACGCGAGTGGGAGATTGAAAATGCGTTAATGATGGGGCTTTGGATATTGATGCGCTGAACATTCGTGGCTCCTAGTTACCGACATTGCTTACTTGCATCGGCCCTTGAGATACAGCGTCTAGGAAATCGAGTCGCACGGCACCGCCCCAATGACGCAGACTGACGAACGGACTGACCGCTCCCATATCTAGAAATTCCCAGCCCCGCTGCCGCATCTGCTTGATATAGTCATCAATCTCGCGTTGCTTGCCTCCCTGAAAGGAAGATTGAAGAGGCAGGATGACGGATTGTTGCGATGCGTCAGGATAACGCTCCATTAGCAGCCTGCGATTCAGTTCTCGCTTACGCCTAGTTGGACTAGAGAGAATGATCCACACGACGGCGCAAGTCACCAACAGCGCCGGTTGAAACAAGAGAAATGCATTTGCCAGACTCATAAAAGACTTTCCTTTGAAAGATGTTATTGGAGAGCTTTCTTTGGAACGGAAAACTCCGCTAACGGCAGCTTGAGCTCAACCTGTTCGACATCCTTCGGCCATTCACTGGGCGGAAGATACCGGCTCGGCGGCCGCTCCTCCTGGAATTCGCCCTTCGCCAGCGACACTTTCGCCGGGACCGTTCCACGGACCCGATACCGGCCGGCCGCGACTCGCCAAGTATGGTTTCCCGAAGTTAATTGTCCTGTGGCTCCATTCATTCCGCTGCCGGGATATATCGTCGAAAACGTCACACGGGAACCGGGTGGGATGACTGCAATCTGATTGGCAGGGACAGGGCCCGTGCGAACAACGGGAAGTTGTGGAACCGGCTTGTTCGATTCGTCAAGCATCTCCAGCTTCGGATCAGTTGCGTTGAACTCGATGCGGGCGTAATGGCTGATCGATAGGTTCTCGAATTCGACTCCTAAGGAAAAAACGCCTGGTCCATGTTGGACATAGTGACTATAGAGGACGAGATCCGTCCGAACTTCATCGCGCGCGTTGTTGATGTCTGTCGCAGTAGGGGCGAAGCGAGGTGACATCGCTTGTGGCAGTTCTTGGATTTCATCGGCAGCCTTCGCTGGTTCTAACCTCTTAAGAACAACGGATGGCTCTGGCTGCGCACACTCGACACCGTGCTTTGCAAAGAACTCCTGAAGCCGCACCGTGTCGGCAACAAACACCACCCGATCGTTGCGAGGCGAGGGGGCAACCACCTTTTCATCATGGGCAGCCTTGTCAAGCTTGGTGTGATCGAAGCCGACCAGCGACAGACTCGTCTCATCTCGCCGCAAGACAAATATGGCGTGGGTTCCAATCTGCAGCACGCGCTCGGGTTCGTCGTCTTGTTCCGTCTTCTGCATGAACATGTCGATGAACATCGTTTTGTTCAACATTACCGTTTCGCAATCCCATCCGGTGGTCTTGCCATCCCGCGTCACTCGCACATCGTACCTTCCCACTGAGAGCCGACTGATGGTTAGAATTGCCCCCTTTTCGCACGCGTCTAAGGTGGAATTCTCGACAATCCAAGCACCCTCAACATCGGCGACATCGGTTCGCACGTCCTTCGTCGCGAGCGGCTGTAAGGAAGTCGCGCAGCCGGTACAAATCAAGGACGTCAGGACGACGATGATACCGAGAGAACACAAACGAGTCCTTCTCATGGCAATAACTCCAGGGGCGATATCGCGACATAGCTGGGATAATGGCTTCACCTTCAGCGCATTGCTTGCTGTTGAATGAGATCCATGCCCCAAAAGAAGATGAAATAGCCAGCGACAACAACGAGGACTGGACAGAGCAACGCGAAAATCATTGTCAAGCAAATCGAACGATTGCTGATCACTGGCGCATCAGGTGAAATGATGTTTCCCTGCAAATCGACTTCGATACGACACTCCTCGCATGAGTGACCACCATAAACCCACTGTCGGCGTGTTTTGCGCCACGGTGCATAGAGCCGCGGCATTGCTTTGGTGCACTTGGGACACTTGAGTGGCACTCGCAGGCAAGAAAACCAAAGCGGAGTGCTCGCCAGTAAAAGGATAAGTAGCCAAGTGACAGTCATCGTGCATGCTCGCTCATTCTCTACTCTGGGTTGGAATCGTTGGAAGTCTCGTTTACTGCGAAACCATTGCATCTCGATTTATTTGGCAGACCAAGGGAATTCGAGGATGCGCCGATCGGTATGAAAACCGCCGGGATGGCTCGGGCGCTCCCAATAGTCGTAAGCGAGTTTACGCAAAGCTGGATCGGTAATGGAGAATTTGCCTTGGCTTTCCAATTTCAGTAGCAACTGCCGGCGTGCATCGAGAGCTTCGGGGCCGAATTGTTGATGGATAATGCGGCCCCCGCCGAAATTATCGAACAGGTATTGTTCCAGTTTCCCGCGGTGCATCATGAGCCAGACTTCACCCGCGTGAGGATGCGTCTTTTCCAGCGTGGCAATTCGCAACATTGTTTTCAACATCGGTAGTTGCTCTTTCGGTGTCGCCGGATCGTCAAGCTGGCGTTTGACTTCTAAGAGCTTTTTCTCCGCTTTCGCTTGAATATCCGCCGTCTTGGCTTGCCAGCGCACCCAGGCTTCGCCACCTTGCATCTTCGTAGCTTCCGTCAACCAGATTACGCCCGCGCGAATTTCGTCATCGTTCATTTCAAATTCGGTCCGATGTTTCTGCTCGAACTCTTTCATCGCCGGAGCAATGAAAAGTTGCACGACTTGGTCATAAGTCGGCTTGTCCTTTAACTGGTCGCGATAAATGTCCTGGCCGAGTGCCGAGCCGATACGTTCTCGCTTGCTATTCTCCACGGGTGCGATCTCATCAGCCCACAGATAAGGTGGAGTAATAAACAACTGCTTGAGTCGTTCGCCAGTCGGATATGTATCCGCGAAATGCTCTCTTTGGGCATATTGCCAGAATGCGTTCTCGATTTCCGCATGATGAAAAGTGATATCGCCAGCTTTGTGGTGCTGTCGCAACAGAGCGTGTTGTCCGTCGAGTGCAATCCAGGCACCGAGGCTGCCCACGCCGACACGCCCCCCATATTTCTCGTACAGCGATTTGCATAGTTTCCAGTCCAAGTGTGAAGCACGCGCAAAAGCGATGCTGGCTCCCTTCATCGACGTGAGTGTTGTTCCCTCCGGAGGCTTCTCCTCTAACCTGGATCTCCGCTCGACCGACTTGGCAATCTCAACACCCTCCTCGTCCGTTATCTCAAGTTTCTCGCGTTCACCGTACTTGCACGATACGGCAGCCCAAGCATGATCGTACAAGCGAGCTGCTTGGTAACCGCGCAGCCATGCGGCGAACTCGCGAGGTGGGAGTTCTTGCCGCTTTTTATCCGCATCTGCCGGTATGATTTGTTCCAGATAGAGCGGCTCACCGAAAATGGTCGCGAGAAGTGTCTTCTTGCTGCCTTCGGCGGGTGTTGTTTGTGCTGCTGCGGAGATTGCCCACGAAAGCGAAATTGCAGCGGTTAAGCCTGCAAGCAATCGGCATGGCAGTGCTTGTGCATTCATACCTAGCGTTAGCGTCTGGTTCATAGTACGGAGTCGCCTATCTTCTCATTAACTGTTGAATCGGAAGGTGTTACTGAACTGATCCCGTCGATGCTTATTGCTCGCTAATCAACGCCGTAGTATTGGTTAGTCGCTTTTCGTTTCTCCGTTCGCGACCAATCCGGCGTTGAACGACCTAGAAATCGCTTCGACCTTCGCCCGATCGCCAACGGTCAAATTCACCTCAACACCGAACGCATTGCCTATCACAACTGGGGCATGCAACGGATAGATGCCGTCCTTGGCCGTGATTTCTAGTACCCGATTCAGGGAGGTTTTCAGCGGCACTTCCATCGTTGTTTTGCCGCCGCCTATCGACATCTGAGCGATCTGCTTGTCATACAGGGAAATTCGATTCGCACTTAGCGTACTTGTAGCGGTGTAGTTGCCGTCGGGTGATCCTTTCATGTCGATAGCTCCGGAACTGGCATGTCCGCCGCTGGGCCCAACCCACGTTTTGCCGCGCGATGAGATTTCAAACCACTGCGGGTTGAGGGTCTCAATTGTGAGCACAGCCACGAGTTGGTCGGAGTCATCGACGACGCGCCGCACATTCACGCGAAACTGGTCCGGGCGCAAAGCCGCCTCCTGCCAATCGGGTTCGTTGCTTTCCCACTTAACCCAGGGTGCTTCCCGTTTAAACTCCTGAATCATGGCACTTATCGCCTGCCGATGTCGCCAATGGTTCAGCATGAGCGCGAGTATCAATGCAAAGACAACCGTCAACCAGCCGAGATCCCTCAATCGAATTTGAAACCAGCGAGGGTAGTTCACGGTTCGATCTCCTTCCGGGCAGCTTCTTCTTCCTCTGCGGTGTAAATCACATCGTCATCATCCAAGGGAACATACGGCTTCCAGCCGCGCCACTGGTGGTACAGGGTCATGGCTTCATTCCAAGACGCGGCATCCACCGACCAAATCAGAGTAGCTCCCGGTTCAACTTGCGTGGTAGCCGAACGGTTGCTGACCGGGAAGAAGCTGCCGTCACTCCAAGCTTGGTGCAACATGGTTAGTTACCTGTTGAGAATACATTCGCCGGGCTCAGCATCTCTGGATTTGATACCCTCATCGGTAAGAACGTACTGCCATCTTTCAGTTCGGTCTTGATGGTGCCGGAATCCACTGCCAAAACACTTTTGTTCGCCGATAATATTGATGAATTGACGGTTTCACTTCGGGACTCGGACGTGCATCGCCTCCTGCACCAAGCTGCAACTCCAGTGTCCCATCCTTAATTGTGATCAGGCCTAGCGCATAAGTCCCGTTGGGGTACTTGAGATCGATCTCAGCCGGCGAAGTGGAGGCATCGACGACGTAGGTGAATCGGCTTCCTTCATCGCCAGCACCCTGCGAGATGTAGCCTGACTTGTCGTCGAATCGAATTATCACTCCGGATTCCGCCGGCTTAGTCACGGTGCCCAGTTTTCCACCGGGTAGAACGAGTGCAGTCATGATCCAAGTGCCTTGAAGCTCAGCGAGCAGAACGGCGTTCGGATCGCGCAGCTTGCGAGAGGCTTCGCGAACACGAGCTTCTTCCGCTTGAATATCCTCGTGGGATAGTGGCCTTTCTGCTTCAGGCCGAAAGTTATGCGTTTCGTCGAGTTGCTTCCGCAATGCTTTAATTTGCGTGCTTCCGTGAGCGGCATCGATGTACATGGTTTGAATGTCTTCCAGCGCTCGCAACGATTCTGCCTCGCGGCAATGCGTCTGCTGTTCCTTCGTAGGTGCAATTGTGCTGCGCTCCAGCGCACCCTCATACTGTGCGAGGTCACTGCGGAAAGCGTCGCAAAGAAGTTGCAACAGCTGTTCTTCACTCGGATCTTTCGGTAGCGCCTCCCGAAGTTTGGCGAGTGTGGGATTGGAACTGCCGGGAACTTGTGCTTTCACGAGAAGATCGGCTGCCCACAACATGAGAGGACGATGTTCTGCTTGCTTGGTGAACGACGGAATAATCTCTTTGGACCGCACCATCGAGCGAAAGTCGCGTTGCCATTGCTGAAACTCTTTCGCTAGCGTGGGATTTTCAGCATTGAACGCTTCGCGATCGTCATAAACGGCTCGCTCGGCACGCATCAGCTTGTCACCCAGGGCATTCTCGCCCGCCATGATGGCATCGTAGAGTGGAAACCTGGCCTTCTCTTGGGCCAGTTGCTGTTCCAGCGACTCACGCGACGTTCCGCGGGCCGTTGGCTTGCTATCGTTGGTGTCCGGTTCCAGACCAAATTCGATTGGTTGCGCCGTAGACCTGACCATTGGACCACGCAGTGTGTCGAACTTCTCTCGCTGCTTATCAGTGAGAATCAAGTAGGCTGCATCCCAGGCCCTCTTGTACGAAGCAATTCCTCGCAGCTTTTTATCTGCTGCTGCCTTTCGTAGTTGCTCAGCATTCGCATTTCCGGCCTGCCTCAACTCGGCAAGTCCTGCATCGAGAAAAAGCACGCGCTGTGTGTGATCCATCCAAGCCTGGTGAAGTGCCTGCTTCAGTTTGTCGGACAGCTCAAGCCGTGTTTGCATCGCAGGTGTTTCAAACGCTCGAAACCCAAGTCGTTGCCAGATGAGTTGATTGAGCCTTGCTCGCTGAAGCGGTTCGAGAATCGCGAGCACCTTCGCTCGCGCATTCGCCGTGGTCTCGGAGACCTTTCCCTCGCGATCAAGCGGAAGCAACGAGATTTGGATATCGGCGATTTGTTTCTGCTGTTCGGCGGATAATTCTAATTCGAGTTGAGCTGGCTGATGCGCCGCTAAGTCTATCTCCATGCGGATATAGCCGAGTGGATTCTCGGGGAAAATCTTCAACAGCGGGTAGGGATCAGGTCGAAACCAGCGATCGGGAACCAAATTCGGAGCGGAGGCGGTCGTTGTTGCATTCGGAGCAGAAGAGTCGGCTTGCCTTGCATCAAGCTCAGTCTTGTGTAGGCCTACTGCGATTCGTTTGAAGACATAGAAGCGTTGATCCAAGTCTAGGTCAGGCAATGTCTTGAAGCCGGTTGGGCGCGTTCGGCCATGGGCGAATCGCAACACATCTCCTTGAATATCGTAGATACCTGCAACGCGAGTATCACGTCCGTTTGCCTCTGTCGTCACTATATCAATAGCATGGTACTTCGGATCGCTGTCGGTGCTCGCTGGAGCCGTCGAAAAGGTTCCCTGAAGGGCGTTCTGCTGATCTCCATTTTTGAACAATGCTATGGAATTACCCGCTATGACGAGCTTAAGCGTTGTACTTTTAATCTCATGGTCGGATACGGCCTCACCTCGTTTTTCGGCCGCAACGCATAACCACTCGCCCGCAAGAGTTGCTTCACTATCCGGGCGATTCGATGTGGCCGCATTTTTGGGTGGCTGGGGGGACTTCGTCCACACAAATTCGCCCAATCGTGGCTGCTTCGTTGAAAACCACTTTTTGTCGGGCCCACTCTCAATAACCGGATCTTTCCCCGGCGCACGCTTTGGGGGCGTGACGTCCCATGTTTTGCCTTGAGGATCGGAGGTAGTGAGTTCGGCGCCTGGAACTGTGGTAAGCGCTCCACGGATTTCTCCATTGGCAGGACGCAATGAGATCCGTCCTGCTTGTGAGGCGCCATCGCTCCACGTGCCGTTGAAGCGTCCTTCCTTACGCGACCAACGCAGGCGAATCAGGCCGTTCGTTTTGCCGTCTACACCACGAAACGATCCGTCATATTCGCCAGGCGTGGATGGCGTGAGCGTGACCTCTCCCCAAACCTCGTCATGCCATTTACCTTCAACGTTCGGAACAGCGGCACCCGATAGCCAGGAAATACCGATCCCGATTACCAATACTGCCGCCGCCAGTCCGACGAGGGCCAATCGCAAGAATGGTTTCCGCTTCTTTCCACCAACAGCCAGAGCATTCACCTGAACCGGAAGTGGCGAATGCAGCGGCTGTTGCACATGCGCCAAGCATTGTTCGAGCAACTCAGCAACCTCCGCCGCCGACGCAAATCGATCATGTGGCGACTTGGCCATCAATTTGGCGACAATTGCCTCGAACCACTCGGGGATTTCCGGATTTGATTGCCGAACGGGGCGTGGTTCGTGATCCGTAATTTGTCTGAGGATGGCGTAACTACACTCTGCTCGGAACGGAGGCCGGCCTGTGCAAAGTGCGTAGAGAACGCAACCCAGGCTGAATAGATCGCAACGAGCATCCACGGTGCCGCTGCGCACTTGTTCGGGGGACATGTATTGTGGAGTGCCGGCGATGGTTCCCGTGCGTGTGAGGGTCGCGTCGTCGACGGCGCGAGCAAGACCAAAATCGCCGAGAAGCACTCGCTCCACACTGCCATCGAGCAGAATATTCGAGGGTTTCACATCGCGATGTACCAATCCCTGAGCGTGCGCCGCCGCCAAACCTCTGGCGGTCTGCATTCCAATTCGCAGGATCTCCTTCAACTCCAATGGGCCTTGATCTTGAATCCGTTTCTGCAGTGTCATTCCCCGCGAGTACTGCATTACGAAGTACGGAACGCCCTGCCATTGATCCACACCGTAGATCGGCAGGACGTTATCATCAACCACCGCTGCCGCTGCTTGTGCTTCCCGTGCGAATCGCTTGCGTGCTGCTCCCGAGGTGGCCAAATGCGGAGCCAGCATCTTGATCGCAACGTATCGATTGAGAGCGCTATCAAAGGCCTTGAAAACGACACCCATCCCACCGCGCCCAATCATTCCCACAACTTCGTAGTGACCGATGCGGCCAAGCCTGCTCGGATCGTCAGTCGGCCCCAGCAGTTGTCGCCAATCCGTGTGATGTGAGTTGCCTTCGTGACTCTCATTCCGCGAACTCTCGCTCAAAGCTTCTTTAGCGGCAGACCACCATTGGGGCACACCGAACTCCGCTTCCAATTGCGTGCGGCAATGCTCACAGGTCGAAAGGTGCTCTTCGACTGCGGCAGATTCAGCAGGAGAAAGCGAGTCTTCCAACAACGCTTGAATCCGATCAGTTGTCGGGCAATCGGCAGATTGCGCTTGAAGTAGGCGATGGTTGTGATCGATTGATTTAGCCATGCGATTTGTCCTTTGGCTTGCCACCACGCTTTTCAAACTGCGGATTTCCAAACAAGGAGTCCAGCACCTTCCGAAATTCACCGCCTAGTGATCCTGAGTAGATCCATTGTTGGCTCTCCGCCAACTTGCGGAGTCGTTGGAGGTCGTCAAGGGAATCGATCCATTCCTCCGAATATCCGCACAGAACACAAACGTAGCGAGTAACTTTGATCGAACTAAAGATTGTCAATCCACCGGTTGGAATCACATTACCAGTACCAAACGGACCTTGGATTCCCTCCACGCGAATGATTTCTCCGTGATCGCATTTGGGACAGCGCAGGCTATTCTTCATGTCCAGCCCTTTCGCCATTTAACATTTGTTGGGGCTTCTTCGATGGTTGCCATTGGAACGTGCATTCCGCAACCCGCTCCTTAACGCGCTTCATCACGCGCCACTTGGCCACGTATATTGCCCCTACATTCCGTTGCATGTCGGCGGCAACCCGCTCGGCGGGGACATCTTCAACCGCCGTGCGCCAGAAGATGACCCAGGTCGCGGGACTAAATTCGGGTCGCACTTCAGCACAGACCCAACGAAACACTTCCCGCTGACTTTCCCGATGGAACTCTGCCGAACTCGCATCGTCAGGAATCTGCTCGAGCAATTCCTGCACACTCGTACTACCCGCGGCTTGGTGTCGCTGTCGTGATCGCAGCGCATTGATGATGGCGTTTCGCGTGATCGTGAAGAACCACGCGCGAAATGGCGGTCCTTGGGGCTTGGGCTCCCAATCGTTGATTGCGTTGGACAATGTCAAGAAGACACTTTGAGCCAAATCGTCCGCGTCGGCCGGCTGCAGGCCGCGATTTCGAGCCATTCGCAGCACCACAGGTTGGTAAATTGCCAGAAACTCAATCCAGGCCGCTTCATTCGCGGGATCCTTCACCCGCGCAATCAAGCTTTCGTTAGTCTCCGGCTGTATTTCCATTGTTGGCTCCTAAGGGTTAACACAATTCCACCCCTCGTTTCTTACCTGAATAATCGAGATTCTCTCCAAGAAGCCACTAGCGAACAACAGTGGCGTCGCTGCAAGGCAAATACCCGCAATGATTTGCGCCACCCGCCTCGCGTGTTACCAATCCGCCGTGTGGCCAGTTCTCGCCGAAAAAGTTCCTTTCGCATTGCTTACGAAGCGTTGTGCGGAAGACGTGCGGGTCGTCGAAAACGGAGCTTGTGGTTGCTGAGCCGCAGGCAGTACCTTAGGTGTGCCCCATTTGGTCTGGAAGTAAGTTGCAACGTCCTTCAGCTCCATCGTGCTAAGTGCTCGCGGATAGAAGTACTGAACACCAAGGGGCAACCGCGGTTTCGTCCCGATTGACCTGCCGGACACACCTGTCCGTGGATGAACGATTCACTTCGATGCGAGCCTTTCCTGACAAACCCCGTAGTTCGGAGCAAGGCCCCGAATGCGTCCGGCGTCGTGGTAGGTAATCGCTCTTGACAATGTTTACGTTTGTAAATAACTTGCGGCCATCGATGCAGGAGTTTTCGATGTCCGAATCATTCGACTTGTCCGATGCCGAGTGGCAGATCATGAATCTGGTGTGGGACAAGCAACCCATCATGGCCCAGGAAGTCATCAGCCAGCTGGCTGAGCCGTGCCAGTGGTCCCCGGCGACGGTCCGCACAATGCTTCATCGCCTCGTCAAAAAAGGCGCCCTCAATTATACGGCCGACGGTAACCGCTATTCATATCGCGCAGCGATCCGCAGGGCCGACTGTGTGCGCCGCGCTTCACGTTCCTTTCTTGAGCGAGTCTTTGGCGGAGAAGCTGCTCCGCTCTTAGCTCACTTCGTTCGCAGCGTTCAATTCACGCCTGAGGAGTTAGCCGAACTCCGAACTCTCCTGGATCAACAGGACCGTTAGTTTTCAGGCGCAGCGTTTGCGCCTTTAAGGAGCTACTAGTCATGGATGTCGCGTCACCTTTCGAGTTGGCCCTCGTCGGAATATTGCGGGCCTCGCTCGCGACCATTCCCATTTTTGTGATCGTGCTCACGATCACCACGCTAGGACATCGTTGGCTGGCGCCTTGGGCCCGCCAAGCGATGTGGTCGCTGGTACTAGTGCGGCTGCTGTTGCCGGTGAGCATCGGCAGTCCCGTCAGTCTTCAGTCGGGCCTGCTGCAGCTCTGGGAGACAGTCCCGATGCACGTAGAACCGATGAATGCTCAGTCTCCTGCCCATCTACGGTTTCGCAGCAACACGGCAGAGCAACCTTGGACGGCGGCGACAGCCTATGCTCAACCACTTCCCGAAGCGGCCGCAGCGCACCAGGTCGACTGGTCCGAGTTGATATTGGTCGGAGGAGCGAGTGTCCTGTTCGGCGGCATGTGCATGGTTGCGGCCTGGACGCTGGTCACTACCTGGAAGCTACGCCGCTGGGTGCGGTCTGGGGCAGAGTGTAAGCGTGAGGAGTGGTTGGCGCTGCTGGCCGAAGGACAGCAGCGTTTCGGTATCCGTAGCCGGGTGTCGCTGCGTATCCTGCCCTCGCTCACAGGCCCAGCCACCTGCGGTTGGTGGCGACCCAGCATTCTGCTGCCCGGCGATGCCGAAGCATGGTCGAGCACCCAGATGCGGCATGTCCTCTGGCACGAACTGGCTCACATCAGCCGGCACGACGTGGCTGCCAACTGGTTCTTGGCGGTCATTCGTGTGCTGCACTGGTGGAATCCCATGTTCTGGTGGGCGGAGCGCCGCTGGCTGGCGGAACGCGAACTGGCCTGCGACGCACTCGTGCTGCAACGCTTGGACGGCGCGGGCGCGCGCGAGTATTGCCAGACCCTGCTGCATTTTTTGGAGCGGCTCGCAGCCAAGAGCGGAAACAGGGGCTCAACGATCGCACCGGGATTAGTGCCGTTTTGGGGACACAAGCACGAAGTGCGCAGTCGCTTGGCGGAACTCTCGACGCTCGCCCGACCAGAGCTCAGTGGGCGGCGCTGGGCGGCGTGTGGGCTGGTCATCATGTTGGCGGTCACGGGCTTATCCGATGTGGCCACGCCGCGCGAATCCAAGTCTCTCGCCGGTCCTGTGGAGCTTCCTAGCGGCACCACCTGGAGCCTTTTTTCGCCGGCGGCGTCAAGTACAGATACGCCGCGCACCGAGCAGACGTACGATGTCTCTGCCGCTATCGCACACCTGCGAGAAGAAGATCCGGAGCTGTCTGAGAAGATCGCCGCGCTGTCGTTGCAGCAGATCCTGCAGGGAGTACTGCAGCCGACAGTGAGTACCGCCACATCTACGCTGCCGCCCGTAACTTCAACCTGCGTGATTCAAGAGCAGTTGCTCGTGGCAAACGCTACCGCCGAGCAGCACAGGGAAATCCGCCAGCTGTTGAATCTGTGGAACAAGTCGGGCCTGCGGCAGGTCAGCATCGAGCAACGCATCATCACCACGGGAGCCTCGCTAAAAGATTTGCTGCGTAGCGCCGGCGGAACGGTACTCAACGTCGCGCCGGTTTCAGAGCCGCAATCGTTCGCCAAAGATCGAGAGCAAATCGAACCGGCATTCGTGCGTATCCTGGATCCCGATGAAATGGTGACCCTGATGGCGAAACTGCAAGGCGATGCTAGAAGCAACATCCTCTTCGCACCCAAGGTCACTGCCTTTGACGGCATGTCCGTGACTCTGCTCGACGGTGTTCAGCGCCCCTTTGTGACGGGGCTGCGAACGGTCGACCAAGGCGTCGACCCACAAGTCTCGGTCGTGACGGAAGGCGTTCAAATCCAGTTCCGCCCGTCTTTGGCGGTCGACGGGACGAAAACTCAACTCCAGTTCCAATGCCAGGAATCTCGAGTGGAGCGTGTCGAGGTGTTGGAGACGACTAGTGCTGACGCGTCATCCAATGTGCAAATTCCGCACGTCTCACGGTCCGTTGTCGCGACGGACTCCGCAATTCCAGACGGACACACTCTGCTCGTGGCGCCGATTCGCCGCGATGATGATGGAAGACTTCGGCTTTATCTCGTTACGCCTCGGGCGTTGCGGTAAGCTCGTGCTGGTCTCGGCGCAGAAAATCAGTGGCAGCGACACGTCTTGTGAAGGTATTACCGAGAATGGTCACTTGCATTGCCCCGGTTGAGGCGTTTTCAGACCTCTCGTCGTCGCACCCTGATAAGGGCGACACTCAGTCCCGATTCTGCCCGCCGAAGATCTGTTCCAAGGCCAGCGCGAAGTTTGGATCCAACTTGGTGACCAGCTGTACCGGCTGCGAATAATCGCCGCGGGAAAGTTAATCCTGACGAAATAGAATTGCAACGCGTGCCCCGTGGAACCGCTGTGACGACGACGTTCACTGAGTTTGCAACTCGCTCAGATTCACGAGTTTTTTCACGCGGACTGTTCCTTTAACGTCGATCAATTGAAGCGACAACGCCGGATCTTTCTGCTCCCAGTCGATCTCAATCAGTCCGAAGTTGTTGTCCCGCACGGCGTCACCCAAGCGATTGCGATTCGGTTCAATCGAAGGCCAGGTTTCCGTAAGGCCACTGGAAGTGATGTCGTAAAGCGGATAAAGCCCTTCGGGTTTCACGACCGAAAGTTCACCCCAGTGAACATCGCCCGAGATGAACACGACCCCGTTTGCCTTTGTCCGCCGAAGTACATCGAGCAGCTTCGCTTGCTCGGCAGGCAGGTTTGTCCATGATTCATAGCCGTTGTACTCATGGGCAAACTGAATGCTGCTCGCAATGACTCTCACATCGGCCGGCTGCTTGAGTTCGCCTTCGAGCCATTCCCATTGAGCTTTGCCGAGCAGGGTTTTCTCTGGATTCGGATCGGGATGATAGTCATTCTTCCAGGATTTCTCACCGCCGATCCGAGGATTCTTGGCGAGCGGATCGCGAAAACTCCGAGTATCGAGCAAGACGATCTGCACGCGACGTCCGTGACCCGCGAACGCATACGATGTGTAAATTCCCGGTCGCTTCCGACGCTCGGTTCCCTCGGGTTCACGAAAGAACTCCAGGAAGAGGCGCTTCGACTCCTCGCGAAGAACGTACTCCTTACCGGCGTCGTTTTCGCCGTAATCGTGGTCATCCCAAGTCGCAATGAGTGGCATAGCGGTGCGGAGGGCCTGGAATTCAGGCTTCTCGGCCAGCTTCAAGTATTTCGCGCGGAGTACAGCCAGGCTTCGCGAGTCGCCGTAGATGTTGTCGCCCAGGTAGCAAAACAGATCCGGTTTGCGGTCAATGACCTGCTTCAAAATCGGTTGCGGCTTGTTTTGGTTTCCGCAGGAGC
The DNA here is from genome assembly GCA_964394305.1 of uncultured Pirellulaceae bacterium. GTDB lineage: Bacteria > Planctomycetota > Planctomycetia > Pirellulales > Pirellulaceae > Anatilimnocola. Next base: position 408 of record CAYMWL010000120.1, on the reverse strand, counting down.
CGAACGCAATGCGGGAGATCAACCCGGTTGTTTTCTCGATGATTGGAGCGCCATCGGGAACTGGAAAAGGCCTTTCGGCCACATCCTGACCACTGCTTACCGAAGTAATCAACAATGTGAAGGCTAGCGACACCAGTTGAAGGTCGCGCAGATTCATAGAGATGCTGCCAATAAGGAAATGTCCGAGGAAGAGTTGGCAAGTGCCATCGAGTCAGTTTATCCGCCGTATAGATTCGCTCAACAAGGCGACGGGATCGACGAATTGACCGGCAGCGTGATGCCTTTCGGCGACGTGTGAAGCGAAGCGGCAACCATTCACGAACTCGGGTGCGCCGGCCGAACTTCTTCCAAGGTGCTTCGGTCACATCGACACAAGCGACGTAATCCGCTCCAAACCGGAGCAGGCGT
>CAYMWL010000119.1:0-17495 GCA_964394305.1 uncultured Pirellulaceae bacterium | reverse complement strand
CGCGCGGCAACCGAATCGCAGCCACTTCCGAATCCCGACTCCAGAGCCCCGACCTTCTTATGTCCACCAACCGCAGCGCGACCGTCGTTCTCGCCGGCTTGGTGACTGCGCCGAGCTTTCCCCCCTGGCTAATGTCGTCCGCGCTGCACTTGTGTGCGTTCACGCTGTTGGCGCTCTACATGACTTCGCAACCTCGCGGCGCAGCGGAGGTGGAAGCCAATCGCACGGTGGGAATCACGCTGGCAAAAGTGAGTGGCGGCACGACGAACTATTTGAACGACGGCGAAGAAAGTAGTGCCCCGCGCAGTTCCGGCAGCAACACGCCCGCTGCGGTAAATCCCAGCGAGTCGGCGCTGCCCGAACTGACCGAAGCCGTAGGCCCTGGTCCGCAACTGCCAACGAGCGACGGCAATGTCGGCGCGGCCGGCTTACCCAACGAAGGGCTGCCGAACGCCAGTGGCCTGACGAAAGGAACCGGCAGTGGCACCGGCAAACGTGGGATCGGCGACGGCTCGCAAGGCGAGACGAGCGTCTTCGGCGTAAAGGGGCGAGGCACCCGGTTTGTATATGTCTTCGATCGCTCAGCAAGCATGTCGGGTTATGAAGGTCGCCCCTTGGCCGCGGCAAAACGGGAACTCCTCGGCAGTCTGCAATCACTCGACAAGATCCATCAGTTTCAAATCATTTTCTACAACGACAAACCGCATGTGATGAATTTAGATCCAGCCGCTCCGCCGCAACTGCTCTATGGCGATGATCAGGGGAAGAAGCTCGCGGCGACGTTTGTCGGTGGCGTGGTGGCCGACGGCGGCACGCGACATATGGAAGCGCTGCTGCTCGCGATTCAAATGCGACCGGATGTGATTTTCTTTTTGACCGATGCCGACGAGCCGAAGCTGACCGCCCCCGATTTGCGTCGGATTCGCGAACGGAGCCGCGGCACCAGCATCAATGCCATCGAGTTCGGCTCCGGCCCCGCGAGCGGCCGCTATACTTTCCTGCAGCAACTCGCGGCCGAAAACAACGGCCAGCATGTGTATGTCGATGTGACATCACTGCCCCGGCCGTGAGCGTGGGAAATCAAGCGATGGCAAATCATTGGGAGGGCGAGGCTCCCGCCGAGCCGCGACCCCGCAAAACGACGCCACTCAAAAAGTCACGGCTCGGCAGGAGCCTCGCCCTCCCGTTCGTTTTGCTGTTTGTTCAACAACTTTCAGCGGTCGACGTCCTTTTCGTCCGGAATTCGAAACCGGGCCAACCGGCAGTACAGCGACAGGGTGAAATCGTCGATCTCGCAGGCACTCAGCTGATGTTTCGCGGCCCCAGCGGTCAGGTCGAAACGATCGCAGTGGACCAAATCACCGAATGGCGAACCACTTGGACTGCCTCCAAACAGCAAGCGGATGCGCTGTACCTGGAGAAAAAATTCGCCGAGTCAGCCGCGGCCTTTTTGAAGGCCCGTGAAGAAGAACAACGCGTGTGGGCCCGGCGACAGATCATGCTGCGACTGATTGAATGCCATTCCGCAACCGGCAACCTGGTCGCCGCGGCGGAAGAGTTCCTCATTCTCGTTTCAAGCGATTCAGAAACTACCGCCTGGGAAATCGCACCACTCGCCTGGCGTACGGTCGACGATGCGAACGCGCTTGCACGCGCGGCGCAATGGATTCGCGATACGCGAAATCCGGCCAGGCAACTCTTCGGCGCCAGTTGGTTACTCGTGGGCCCCCAACGCAGCGAAGCCATTACTGCCCTCCAAGCACTCGCCGGTGGCACGAACAAGCGAATCGCCACGCTCGCGGTCATTCAGTTGTGGCGAACCCGCATCATCACCTCGCCGCCGGAAGAGCCGGCTAGTTGGCTCGCGGGGCTCGAACGTCTGCCGGCTGAAACCAGGCCGCTGGGATATTACTGCGTCGGTGAGGCCTTCGCGAAGCACAATCAGCCGGAAAGGGCAGCGCTTGCCTATCTGCGGATTCCCATTCTGTATCCGCGCACCCGCCCGCTCGCGGCCGACGCGCTCTTGGCAGCGGCTGGCCAACTGGAAAAGCTGCAGCGGCGCGAACAGGCTGCGGGGCTGTATCGCGAGGTCCTCACCGAGCATGCGACTCTGCCAGCCGCCACGATGGCGCGGCAGCGACTAGAACAACTAGCCACGCCGGCCCCAAAACCGTAGCATCTAGGCATTAACCGGGCACTCCCGGCAAAAAACGGGGCTGAAGATTAAAGGATTGCCTGTGAATAGCGGAGCTTTTCGCGCATCGTCGCTGATCATCACGTTCTTCGTCGCGCTGCTCTCCACGTCCGCCCGCGGCCAGCCGCCGCTCAATCCGCCCGTGAATAATCAGCCTAGCGTCGCGCAACCGGCGCCCGCAGCCAACCCGGGGCAACCTGCCAAACCGCCACCGAAGACTTTTTTGCAGATCTTTTTTTCGGGTGGTCCGCTCGGGATCGCGAACATGATCGCGTTGATCGGATTATCGCTCACCGCCGCTTACATGGTGTTTGACAATCTCGTCCGGATCCGCCGCAGCGATCTCATTCCAGAAGACTTGAAAGGCGAACTCCGCAAACTCGTCGATCAAGGCCGGCTGAACGAAGCGAGCAAGGCCTGCGAAAGCCGCCCCTGTTTTCTGGCCGCCGTAGTCCAGCAAGGCCTGCGAGAGGCCGACAGCGGCTGGTCGGAAGTGGAAAAAGCGATGGAAGACGCGACGGCCGAACAAGCTGCGCGGCTCTTTCGCTGGATCGAATATCTGTCCGTCATCGGCAACCTGGCGCCGATGGTAGGGCTGCTTGGTACGGTGACGGGCATGTTGCTGGCGTTCAAGGAAGTGGCCGATTCGGGCTCCAACGCCGGCGCTGCACAATTGGCCGACGGTATCTATCAGGCGCTTGTCACGACGGTTTATGGTCTGGTGATTGCGATTCCGGCACTCGGATTCTTTGCGATGTTTCGCAGCTGGATCGATGAATTGGTCGCCGCTGCCGCGTATGCCTCGATGCATATTCTTGAGCCGTTAAAGGTGCGCAAACTGGGCATGCAAGCGCCGCCGGTGATGGTTACTGGGCCGCAACCGCCTGCACCACCGTTGTCAGGTCCGCCGCGGCCAGGAACTCGCTAATGCTCGTTCCTTCTTCGACAACAGCGCGGGGCGAAGTTGGCTTCAACATGACGCCGATGATCGACGTCGTGTTTCAGCTGATTATTTTCTTTCTGCTCAGCAGCCACCTGTCGCAGAACGAAAACAACCTGCCGATCCCGTTGCCCAAAGCGACGAGTGGCCAAGAGGATCAGCCCGATCCTGAACAGCCGCGCGTGACGATCAACGTGCTGCTCGACGGCACGCTGCTCCTCGCGGGCTCGCCGGTTTCGCTCGCTGATTTGCCAGCGCGATTGCAGGATCGCTTGAAACACTTTGGCCCGGGAATGGAAGTCCGCGTGCGGGCTGATCGAAGCGTACCGTACAAACACGTGGAACCGGTGATGCTCGCGTGTATGAAAGTCGGCATCCGCGAAGTGGGTTACGCGGTCTATCGGCGCGAAGATCCGTAGCTGCGCATCACTCCCTCGTCGCGTTACTCCGGTCGGGGTAAAGGGTGAGGCGGGTACCAATTGTACTATTTCGAAAATCTCTTCGGCGGCGGAGTTTGCAGCACATGCCAGTCCGGTGCCGATCTTGCTATCACGTCACAGTAGCCAGAAATTGAGTCCAGAGTAATTTCTCCAGCCTTGATCCACCTGCTTATCTGACCGTCGCGAGCAACAGTCTCTTGCTGTGCAAGATACAACTCTTGACGCAGACTGGAGGCGTACTGCTCAACGTTACGCGCATATGCTTGAGTATCTGCCAATTGGGCTCGCAAATCGCGATGGTTCCATACATTCACCGCCATCGCGACGCCGAACAGCGTTGTGACCAGAACGATCTCTCGCAGAGAAAACTTCCACATCACAAGCTCTCCGAGTCAAGCCGTACCTCAGCCCCTCACCCCAGCCCTCTCCCCTGAGTACAAAGGAGAGGGAGCAAGAAACAAAATACCAAACCCACACGTTAGAAACAAACTCACGCTGTCGCCTGCTCCTGCAGCCCGAGTTCCTCTTTCATCATCTCGCGAATGCGAAACTTTTGAATCTTACCCGTCACGGTTTGCGGAAAAGCGTCCACAAACTTCACGTACTTCGGTGTTTTGTAGTGGGCCAGCTTCTGTTTGCAGAGTTGCTTGATTTCATCGACCGTGGCCGTTTGCCCGGCGCGAAGTTTGATCCACGCGCATAGTTCTTCACCGTACTTCGGATCCGGCACTCCGACGACCGCTGCTTGTTCCACGGCAGGATGAGTAAACAAAAACTCTTCGATCTCGCGTGGATAGATGTTCTCGCCGCCGCGAATCACTAAATCCTTCAAGCGGCCGGTGATTTTGTAGTAGCCATTCGGTAGCCGCACCGCGAGGTCACCGGTGTGCAGCCATCCATCTGAATCGATGGCCGCTGCCGTCGCTTCGGGATTGTTGTAGTAGCCGAGCATCACACCATGCCCTCGTGCGCACAGTTCGCCTTGCGTGTCATCGGGCAACGTTTCACCGGTTTCCGGCGAAACGATTTTCACTTCCCAGCCGGGCAGTGGTTCGCCGACAGTCTCCACGCGCAACTTGATATCGGCGTTCCACGGCGTTTGCGTGATGACCGGCGATGCCTCGGTCTGACCATAAGCGATGGTCAGTTCGGGCATGCCGAACTTTTCGTTCACTTCTTTCATCACTTCGATCGGGCAGGGAGCGCCCGACATGATGCCCGTCCGCAGCGATTTCAAATTACGACCCGGTAGCGTCGGACATTGCAGCTGCGCTATGAACATCGTCGGCACGCCATAGACCGCAGTCGCTCGTTCTTTTTCGATCGCTTCGAGCGTGGCTTGCGCTTGGAAATATTCGGCCGGCACGATCATCGCGGCTCCATGCACCGCGCAGGCGAGCGTGCCCAGAACGCAGCCAAAGCAATGATAAAAAGGGACGGGAATGCAGAGTCGGTCGGTTGCCGACATTCGCTGGCAGTCGCCGACGTAGTATGCATTCAACAGCAAGTTGCGATGGCTGAGCATCGCTGCTTTGGGAAAACCGGTGGTGCCAGAAGTGTATTGAATGTTGATCGGTTTGCCGTGATCGCGGGACACTTGTTCGCGCTGCTGCAATTGCGCGTCGGTGACACTCTTCCCCAGTTCCAACATCGCGGGCCAACTCAACAGCGATTCCGGTGGCGAATCGCAGAGCGCGACGAGCCGGCGCAACTGGGGATATTTTTCGCTGTGCACCACGCCGGCCTCGGTCGAGGCCAACTCTGGATAGATTTCGCCCAGCATCGCGAAGTAATCGGAGGTCTTGAACTTCTCGACCAACATCAGCGCAACAGAATCGCTTTGCTTGAGCACATACTCCAGTTCAAACGGCCGATATGCGGGATTGATATTCACCAGCACCACGCCGATGCGAGCCGTCGCAAACTGCAGCAGCACCCACTGCGGCACGTTCGTTGCCCACAGGGCCAGGTGCTCGCCGTCTTGAATTCCGAGCGCGATCAGTGCGCGGGCGACGCGATCGACTTCGGCGTCGAACTGCTGCCACGTCCAGCGCCGGCCGGTTTGCGGAAAAACGAGCGCATCGTTGCTCGGATATTTCTGCACAGTTGCTCGCAGCACCTGACCGATTGTGAGGCCATCGACCCAGGGTCTGGAAAGGGGAGTTTCAGACGCCGCCATCGCCCGCACCTCATGCAAATCAATCCCACAACGGTCGCGCTAACGTAAACGCGACGGGGGCAAAAATCAGCACTGGCAGCCAGGCGGCAAACGTTGGTTCGAGCAGATAATTATTGCCGAGCCCCTGGCAAACCAGTGACACGACAAAGAACGCAGCCATCAGGGCCAGGCAAATCGCCCCGGCTACGAAAATATTACGGTTGCCGCGCGAGAGTACCAGCGGCAATCCGAGAAAAACGAGCGTCAGATCAAGCAGCGGCTGCACAAAACGGGCATGCATGGTCACCAAAATATCGGCTCCCGACTGCAGCGATTTGTTTTTCAGCCCCGCGACAAGTTCGCCGGTCGACAGATTCTGCCGCCAACTGCTCCCTAGCGAAAACTGCTCGAAACTGACCACGCTGACCACAAAGCACTCGTTCGGCTTCAGCCACGGCGTGTCGCTGGGGCTGAGGAGCACTGCTTCGCCATTGAGCACAAGCGAGGCCAGCTTCGCCAGGTTTGTCGGCTGTTTCACGCCCGTCAACAAGTACCCCGCCGGCCGACCTTGATCGAACGGTAGATACCAGGCCGACTCGGCCGAGATTTGTCGTCCCCACGCCGCGAGTTCGGGCGAAAGCAAGCGGAACAAGGGTTCTTCGATGCGGCGTTCTTTGCCGATGGCCTTTTTGCCGGAGAGCAAGACATCGCTGCGAGGATCAAATTGCGGCGTGCAGTTTTTCGCTTTTTCACCGTGCCAATCTTGCGCGTTGCGGGCCAGTTGTGAACGAAACTTCGGCAACCAGATTTCGCGGTTTAAAACGCCCGCCCCAGCCACCAGGATCGTCGCCATCAAGATCGGCCGAATGACACGCGATGGTCGCACGCCGGCCGAAAGGATCGCCGTGAGTTCCTGCGTGCGCATCATCCATGTGACAGCGAATAGCGCGGCAGCCATCGCCATCATCCCGGCGGTGCGATCAAACACCCACAATACTCGTGGGCCGTAGTATTCAAAAAGTAGCGCCGGAAACGCGCCGAACGAACCATCTTTGGCATAGCCGTACAACTCTTCGAAGTTGGCAATCATGTCGATGAAGACATACATGCCACCCAGCACCATCAGAGTGAGGAACAGCGCTTTGACGTACAGCCCCAGTACATAGCGATCGATGAGCGTGGGAATCATGCGGCTTGCCCCCGTTGGCTCCGCTGAGTCAAACGAGCAACTTCGGCGTCGCTGGTTGCGATTAACGCGATGCCATGTTTGTTCGCGAGCCGCACCACTTCGTCGCAATCGAGTACGATCGTTTTGTCGGCTTCAATGGCCAGCAACTTACCGCGAGCGGCGACCAACGTTTCGATGGTGCCGACGCCGATGGTCGGCACATCGAACCGCATGTCTTGCTGCGGCTTGGCAACTTTCACCATGCCGAAACCACCTTGGCGGCAGAGCGTGCCGGCCCGCTTGATGCATTCGTCGGTCCCTTCGACCGCTTCGACGGCGATCACGGCTTGCCCCTTGATCGCCACGCTTTGGCCCACGTCATGCCGGCCCAGATCCTTGGCAATTTGCCAGCCAAAGCAAATGTCTTGATATTCGCTTGCGGTCGGCTGCCGGCGCGACAAGACGCCCGACTTCACAAGCAACTCTGGAGCAAAATCGGTAGCTGGCGCCATATGAATCCCATCCTTGGCAAATTCGTCGACGATAATATTCAGCAGCGTGTCGTCTTTGCGATCTCGTTTGCGAAAGAGATACGTGGGCACAAAGGCCCGAATCGTACGCAAGTCAGGCAACAGCGACAGCCAGCCAAACCGACTGTAGAGCACTTTGTGCTTATGAATTTTGCCGGCCATGGTGGCGCGAGTCACGCCTAGGCGTTTGAAGTGGCGAATTCCGCGGCCGATATGAGCAACGCCCATTTCGCAATGCGTATCGCACAAACTGGCCAGATCGGCATTCGCATGGCCGGCAATCGAAATGCAATGCACCGCGGACCCTTGCGCCTTCAGCGCTTCGGCAATGACGACGGGATACCGCCCCCAACCAGCAATCAGGCCAACGGCAGGAGGAGTGGAGGTTGTCATTCGAGAAATTCACTCCCTCGCCCCGGTACTCCGAGCAGAAATCCGAGGAGAAGGCCAGGTTGACGGGCCGCGCCGCGAAACGATTGTACTACTCACGCCGCATCGGCGTGCGTAGCGTCCGCATGCGACTCTTCGGCGACAATGCGGACCTGCAACGCTTCGAGTTGCTTCTGCATTTTCACCAATTGATGCCGCATCTCGGGCAACTTGTGCACTGCAGCGACACAACGGTATTGCAAGCCTTCATCCGTCGCGGGGATGCCGACAATTCGCGACTTCGGCTCCACATCGTTCATCACGCCCGACTTGGCGCCGACAATGGTGTGATCGCCCACGTGCACGTGATCTCGCAAACCAGCCTGCCCTGCGATCACGACGTAGTCGCCAGTCGAACTGCTGCCGGCGAGACCCGTTTGCGAGCAAATCAAATTGTGCCGACCCACGCGGCAGTTGTGTCCGACTTGAACCTGGTTATCGAGTTTGGTGCCGTCGCCAATCGTCGTCGGGCCGTACGTGCCGCGATCAATCGTCGTGCAGGAACCGACTTCCACCTCGTTGCCCAGTTCGACCCAGCCCAACTGCGAGCAGAGCACATGTTTGCCGGTGCTCGAGTTGTAACCAAAGCCATGCGCGCCCAGGACCGCGCCGGAATGGATCAGGCAACGCTCGCCCACAATCGTGTTGTCGTACAACACGGCGTTGGGAAAAATCGTCGTTCCCGCGCCGATTTTGCAGCCTTCCAAAATCCGCACGCCAGAGTGAATCACCGCGCCGGCGCCGATCTCGACGTCGTCACCGATGAATGCCAGCGGATGAATTTCAACGCCGGCCGAAAGTTGTGCCGAAGCCGAAATCGACGCCAAAGGGCTCACGCCCACAGCACGCTTCGGCCGTTGCGGGCGGAAAGTTTGCACCACCTTGGCAAACGCGGCATGCACGTTTGCCACCACAATGTAAGGGCGACCTTCGGGGGCATAATCCTTCGACACGATGACTGCCGAAGCAGCGCTCGCGGCCAACTGCCGGGCGAGTTTGCTGTTATCCGCGAGTGTGATTTCGCCAGGCCGTGCCGTGGCGAGGGTGGCTGCGCCGGTGACCACTTGCTGGCCATCGCCATGCAACTCACCTTGCACCAGCGTCGCAATTGCGGAGAGTGTGAGGTTCATTGGAATCCTTTCCCCCTCAAAGGTTCTGTTCCGCGGCTTCCGAGTCCGTTCAGCCGCGCGAAGCGGGGTGCAATGTAGTCGGTTTCATTAGGCAGCGACAAGATCGATTTCAATTCGACGCTAGCAAACGCTTGAATCAGGTCCACGACTACTCTCTACTCTCTGCCTGCAGGGGAAGGTAATGAGTGGAAATGAAAAAGTAGACTTTGGAGAACGCCATGCCTCGCATTTTTTTGTTCATGTTCGTCGCGTTGTGTTGCACACTCAGCAATGCGGCCGAAACCAAACGCCCGAACATTCTTTTCGCCTTCGCTGACGACTGGGGCCGCTTTGCCAGCGCTTATGCGAAGATCGACGGACCGGGCACGATCAACGATGTAATTCAAACGCCCAACTTCGATCGCCTGGCGCGTGAGGGGGTACTATTCCGCCGCGCATTTGTTTCGGCGCCAAGTTGCACTCCTTGCCGCAGCGCGCTGCTCAGCGGGCAGCACTTTTGGCGAACCGGCCGCGCTTCGATTCTGCGAGGCGCCATCTGGGATGGCTCGCAACCGGCGTTTCCGCTGCTGCTGCGCGAAGCGGGTTATCACATCGGCGAGACGTACAAAGTCTGGAGCCCCGGCACACCAAACGACGCCCCGTTTGGCAACGGCAAGTACGCTTATGAAAAAGCAGGCGGCCGTGTGAATCAGTTTTCGGAGAACGTGACGAAGATGGTTGCCAATGGCACCAGCGTCGAAGCCGCGAAGCAGTCACTCTACGACGAAGTGAAGGGCAATTTCGAAGCCTTTCTCGCCGCCCGCGAACAGGATCAACCCTTCTGCTATTGGTATGGCCCGACCAACGTCCATCGCAAATGGGTGCAAGGTTCAGGCAAGAAACTCTGGAGCATCGACCCCGATTCGCTCCAAGGCAAGATGCCCGCGTTCCTGCCCGACGTGCCGACCGTCCGCGAAGACCTCGCTGACTACTTCGGCGAAGCGCAGGCCTTTGATGCTTGCGTCGGCGTGTTGCTCAAAAAGCTCGCGGAGATCGGCGAACTCGATAACACCATCATCGTGATGAGCGGCGATCACGGCGCACCCGGTTTTCCGCACGGCAAGTGCAATCTGTACGACTTCGGCTCGAGCGTTTCGCTGGCCATTCGTTGGAGAGGCGCGAAGTCGGGCCGCGTTGTCGACGATCTGGTCTCGCTCCCCGACCTTGCGCCGACGTTTCTGCAGTTGGGCGAAGTCGAAGTTCCCAAAACGATGACCGGCCGCAGTCTGGTCAACGTGCTGAAGTCCGAAAAGTCAGGCCAGGTCGAAGAATCACGCGACGCGGTCTTCATCGGCCGCGAACGTCACGTCGAGAACGCCCGCGCCGATTTCATGCCCTATCCGCAGCGGGCGATCCGCACGAAAGACTTTCTCTACATCATCAACTTCCGTCCCGACCGCTGGCCGCTCGGCGATCCCTACCGCCTCGACGGCGACAATGTGCCGACTGAGTCTGAAATCACGGAAAACACGCGAGTAACTTTGCCGGACGAAGATGCCGGCCCGACCAAGGCCTGGCTCGTGGGTGTGCGCAATGATCCGCAATGGAGAGATCATTTCACCGCCGTCTACGGCAAACGGCCACGCGAGGAGTTGTACGATCTGAAGAAAGATCCGGAGCAAATGAAAAACGTCGCTGCCGATGCGACGTATGCGAAGACTCGCGCCGCACTCGAAGAACGATTGCTCAAAGAACTTAAAGACACCGGTGATCCGCGCCTGGTCGACGACGGCAAGTTTTACGAAACGCCGCCGATGTCAGGACCGGTGAATGACGGTCCCGCCGCGGGAAAGAAAAAAGCGAAGCAGTAAGGCCAACTAAATTTTGAGGAACACTCGCCGCCGCTCCAGCCACCATAAGATCAGCCACAGCACCAGCAGAATGATGCCACCGCTGACCAATGTTTCATATGGCTTGCCGAAGATTTGAAACGCATTCGGCCCCAGGTGAATCTGCAGCGACTTGAGAACGAATTGATCAAAGCCGTGCGCCAACACATACGCGGCGATGCTGTTCATGCCGATGACGCGTAGCGGGTACGACCAGGTCTGCAATCGCCAGACGTCGATGACCGTATAGAACCCGGCGACAAGCACAAAGCACCAACCGCCGCTGTAGAGCGTCCAGGATGGCGTCCAAATGCGCTTCACTACTGGGCAGATTTCGGTTTCATGGGCAATCAGGCCCAGCGCCAGCAATACGCCACCAGCGAGCAACAGCGCGCCGATCTTTTTGGACACCGGCCAATCTCGCCGTAACCAGTTGCCTGCGATCAGGCCCAGGATCATCGTGCCGAGCGTGGGAATGAAGCTCAGCGTCGCGTAGCCGCCCGGATGAAACACGTAAGGCTGTTCACGCGGAAACACATTCAGCCACCAACGATCAAAGGCCGCGGCCAGGTTCGTGTTCTTGTTCCAATGCGCCGCCAAGCCGTGATAGTGATAAGGCCAGTCACTCTTCACGCCCACCGTCGCGTAATCAAACCCGGCCGGCGGAAGTGGATACACGACGAAGGCGAGCCAATACCCCACAACAATCACCACCAGCGCGGCCCATTGCCAACTTTCACTGACGAAACCCAGCAAGAACAAAAATGCATAACCAAGGCCAATCTGCGTGAGCGTGTCTTCAAACGTGAAGTTGGTTTGCGTCTTGTTCATCGACCGCAAAAAGATGCCGAGCGCGATCAGCAGCACCGATCGCCACAGCGCGTGCACGAACATCAGCCCGTTCGATTGCCCCTTCGCCAGTCGTGCAGCAATTGAGAAGGGGAGCGCAACGCCGACCAGAAACGAAAACGAAGGCTGAATCAAATCGTGCAACGTGCAGCCTGCCCACGGCACATGCGTCTGCTGCCAGGCCAGAAACCTCCAGACTTCGTTGCCGGGCAGAGCGGCCGCGACTTTGGCCAGGTGCAGCACCTCGGCCATCATCAGCAGCATGACGAAGCCGCGATAAGCATCGATTGACGCGAGTCGCTCGCTGGCAGGAGAGGGCAAAGATTTCGTGATGGAAGCCATAGTGATGCTCAAACGACGTTGTTTGCCACGCGGTGATAACTCCACAACATCACCTGCCAGGTCAGCCAAAGCAGGAGCAGCGTATACGCAGTCACCACCACCGTCAGCAGCGCTTTCGTCAGCGGTGAAAACGCCCGGCTTTTCCACAGCATGGGAATGCCGAGCGCAGCCGTGACGAAAAACAACATGCTGAGAAGCAGCCAGGGATCGTCGTACATTTCCTTCCACGACGCACCGGTCTCGCTGCTCGCTTCGTCCAGCGGTAAGGGATCAACGGCCGGTTCTTCGCCGATTTCTTCCACTTCGGCGTCGAGTGGTTGATTGATTCGCAGCGTGTTACTCATGGCGAACAATATAAGCGATAGACTACGCCACGATTTCTCGAATCACTTGGCCCGTTGCGAGCACCGGAATGGGACGCTGCAATTGATCATGAAACAGCGCATCGGTGGGAATGCCCAACTGATGATAGATGGTCGCCAGAACATCGTTGAACGGAATCGGTCGATCAAGAGGCAGATCGCCCGCCTTGGTGCTGGAACCAACCACCAATCCACTTTTTAAACCACCGCCAGCGAGCATGACGGAACAGACATTGTGCCAATGATCGCGGCCGCCCTGCGCATTGATTTGCGGCGTGCGGCCGAATTCGCCGAAGACGGCGACCAGCGTCGTGTCGAGCAGACCGCGGCTTTCCAGGTCGTCGAGCAACGTGCTCACCGCGCGGTCCATCGGCGGCAGCAAGGTGTTCTTCATCGCGCCGAAATTGTCGACGTGCGTATCCCAATCCTGACCGTGATGTTGCGTGAGCGTGTAGTTCACCAGCGTGAACGGCACGCCGGCCTCGACCAATCGCCGCGCCAAAATCGTTTGTTGGCCCCACAAGTGACTGCCGTACATTTCTCGCAGCCGTTCACTTTCGCGATTCAAATCAAAGGCCTGGCCCGCGGCATCGCCCGTGAGCATCTCGAGGGCCTGGCGATGATAAACATCGCTCGAGGGAAGTTGCCGCAAACCGCGGCGAGGATTCTGCAACGAATCGAGCAACGACAGACGCTGATCGAGTCGCGTGGGATTAAGCGTTGTTTGCATCCGCAAATCGCGCGGCGGTTCGTAGTTGCCCTGCGCACTCTCGGGCGGCAAGCCGGCACACACAGCTTCGTGTTGCGCGCCGAGCAAACCGGCCGTCGCATAGCGCACCCGCGTGCCGAGTTGCGCATCGTGAGGAATGGCGACGTACGGCGGCAGATCGCGGCGATTTTCCGGACGCAGCCGCGAGACCCAAGCGCCGATGGACGGATGCGTCGCGTTTCGATTCTTTCCAGCCACATCGGCGCCAGGCAGATCCCAACCGGTTAGCGTTTGATGAATCGCCACGGGATGGCTCGGCGAATCGACATACACGCTGCGAAGCACATTCAAACAATGCGCCCGCGCGGCGAGCAGCGGCAGATGTTCCGTGAAATGCGTCCCCGGCACGCTGGTCGCGATCGGATTGAACTCACCGCGATACGCCGTCGGCGCCAGTGGCTTGGGATCGAAACTTTCGTAATGCGACAGACCACCTTGCAAATAAATCACAATCGCGGCTTTAGCAGGCGCCGCTTTCGCGGCCGCAATTTCGCGGCCATGCAATAACGGCGGCAAGACCATTGCCGCAGCCAAACCGCCACCACCGGCCAGCCATTGGCGACGCGTGTGCTGCGCGAACGTTGTTCCTGTCGCTAAGTACGCACGCGTCATGCGAATCATCCTGGCAGGAAGGGGAGGTGGGATCGGCCGAAGTGCCGTTGGATTATTGCGCAACGGCGAATGCCGTTCAATAGAATTCCTGGTCACCTTGTCCCCAGCAACGAAAACCAAACCACCCCCACCGCTATCCCCGCCCCCAACGCGATAAAAATATTCCGCTTCAGCCCAAAGATAATTACCGCGGCAACAGTCAAACAAAGCACGCTCCCCCAGGAAATCGTGCTCCACACGGGCCATTCAAAATCGAGGGTCCAGCCAGCCATCGCCCACGAACTCTTCTGCGTTTTCCGAAACAATGCCCTGATCGCAAACCAAATCGCCAGGTTCAGCACCACCCCCACCACGGCTGCGGTGACCGCAGATAACGCAGCCGAGAGCGCTCGATTTCGCCGCAACCGTTCTACCCACCGCGCGCCCGTCATGATGTACAGAAAGCACGGCGCGAACGTTGCCCAGACGGTAATTACCGAGCCCAAGATGCCCGCTGCCAGCGGCGACAGCGGATGAGCGGAATCCATCTCCGCCACGTGATACGCGCCGAGAAAACCGACGAACTGCACCACCATGATCAACGGCCCGGGCGTTGTTTCGGCCAGGCCCAAACCATCGATCATCTGCGGCGCGGTCAGCCAGTGATAGCGTTCGACCGCTTGTTGTCCGATGTACGGCAGCACCGCATACGCGCCGCCGAATGTCACCAGTGCCGCCTTGCTGAAAAAAATCCCTTCCGTGGCGTACACACTTTGCAGACCAAAGATCATTGCCACCGCCAGGATCGGCAGCCACCAAATCGACAGCCAGAGTGCAGCGATCAGCAGCGTCCGCGTTACGGTCGGCTTTACCGCGAGGACCTCGGGGCTGACTTGCTCGCCGGGCTCGATGTGATGCTCAATGTCGTTACCATTGGCGGCCTGCTTGCCGTGCGCCTGCAACACCGGAAATTCAACCGGCCAAATGCGATTGCCTACGAGCCCGATCACCGCGGCGCCCAAAATCACGAGCGGAAACGGCAAATGCAAAAAGAAGATCGCCACAAAGGCGGCCGCTGCGACGCCGAGCAGCGCCCACGTCTTCAGCACCCGCGACCCAATCCGAATCACGGCCTGCAATACAACGGCCAAGATCGCCGCTTTCAAGCCAAAGAAGATTGCCTCGACGGCCGGCACTTCATGCCACGTGACATAAATCATGCTCAACGCCAGGATCGACACAAATCCCGGCAAAATGAACAGCAGCCCCGCCGTCAGCGCGCCGCGCACACCGTGCATCAGCCAGCCAATATATGTCGCCAACTGCTGCGCTTCGGGCCCCGGAATCAACATGCAGAAGTTCAAGGCATGCAGGAACCGCGTCTCGCTGACCCATTTCTTTTCATCGACCAGAATCCGATGCATCACGGCAATCTGCGCCGTCGGCCCGCCAAACGAGAGCGCTGCGATGCGACACCAGGTGGGCAAGGCCTGGCTCAAGGTGATCCGCTGCGGCGTGTCTGTCGTTGTTTCTGTTGACTTCATGCGGTCGTCGTTGTTGAAATGAATCGGTCAAGTGATCGCTGAGGTCGATACGTTACACTTCGAGTCCAGCAGTCGGCCAGAGTACCACCTGACGCATTTGGGCTGAGATCATTTGTAGAATGAATCTTTCTAATCAACCTGCCATCTCCCCTGGCGATAGGAGTTGGGCCATGCTGCGATTCGTGCGTGTGAGTTTTTTGATCTGCGGAATATTGGCGTTCAGCGTGCTGTCTCAATCCGGCTGCGCACCAGCGCCGCCGCCCCAACCAGTCCCGCCACCTGTGTCGACACCCGGTCCCACGATTCCAGGGCCACCAGACACCTCCAGCAACGCGACCATTCCCGGGCCGCCGACAACTGAGCCCAACGGAACTGCTCTGGTACCCTTTAAAGGCACTGCCTTACCACAGGAAACCGCGAATCCAATTCCGCCCGCCGAAACGAAGCGAAGCGAACCCGCGCCAGGCGATACGCTTGAGCTTTGGGGTAGCACGCGAGCATATTGGGCAAAGGAAATGATCACCGTTCTCGACAGCGTGCGCGACGACGCGAGCGCCTCCGCTGCGGCCAACAAGCTCCTGGGCAGCGGCCGACAATACGCTGACGCCGTCAAACAGTTCAACGCCACCATGGCAGCCATGTCTCTCAGCGGCCAACAAGATCAGGTTGTCAAATATCTGCAGCAACAAGCGGCCGCCAGTCCCGAGGCCGAGTTGCTCACCAAGATCGAAACGGCGGTCAACAGTCCGCAAGGGCCGATCCTGCAACCCGCCATCAATGGCCTCTTCGACGCCTGGCTGCAAAGCGCCACTAGCGGCGAACGCCGCGGGATCGAACGCGTGATCGAAAAACAAAAACTACGCCGCTAAAGGATTCTCATGAGGCTGCTTTTCTGTCTGTTGGTTACCATGGGAATGCTGGTGTTACCGCGGGCAGTGATGCCGCAGGATCCGGCCCGCACCGAACCAGGCTTCCGGGTCGCCGCCTACTTACCGGAGTATCGCGTCGCAGAATTCGAGCCGCGACTGGCGCGGCTGCTAACCGACTTGATCCTCTTCTCGGCGGAACCAACGGAATCCGGCGCGATCAATCGTTCGCGGCTCAAAAATGTTCCCTGGGACCAGCTGCGCGAATGGAAAACGAAAGAGCGAGTACGCTTGATCCTCTGCCTCGGCGGCTGGGAACGCTCGAAACATTTTGCCACGGTCGCAACAGCGGCCGAGAAGCGGCAGACGTTTGTCAAAGAGACCGTGCGTCTCTGCTTGGATGAACGACTCGACGGGATCGACCTCGACTGGGAACATCCCAAGGGCGCCGCCGAGGAGGCAGGCTACGGCCAACTGCTGACGGAACTGCGAGCCGCCTTTCAACCGCACGGCTTGTTGCTCTCGGTAACGATCGCGGCCTGGCAGAAGCTGCCGAAAGATGCCTTCGCTGCCTGCCACTGGGTGCAAATCATGTCGTACGACCGCGACGGCGAACACTCGACGTTCGACGCGGCGGTCGCGGACATCAAAACCATCCAAGCCGCCGGCGTCCCGGCCGAAAAGATCGTCCTCGGCCTCCCCTTCTACGGCATCGACATCACCCGCCGCCAGCGAACGATGACCTACCGCGAAATCATCGCCCGCCACAATCCCAAGCCAGACGTCGACCTGATCGACAACATCTACTTCAACGGCCAGAACACCATCCGCCGCAAAACGGAATATGCCATCGAACAACGACTCGGCGGCGTGATGGCGTGGGAACTGGGCCTCGACGTGCCAACCGATCGGTCGTTGCTGCGCGTGATTGATGGGGCGGTGAGAGGACAATAGGACAAGCGACCTACCCGGCATCAATTTGCGAGGTTCGAAAGTTTTTCGATGTGATTCAAGTGGCGGTTGCAAAGCGCCACCCTGCTGTTGTCAGGCCCAAAGGATTTCACGAAGATGGCTCGAGCTCGAAGCATTGCGGCTTTCGCTTCTTCCAATCGGTCTGTTTCGCAGAGTTGGAGCGCCAAATTTACAAGATCGATTGCCACCTCGGGATGATCAGGCCCGAATGATTGTTCATCGATCGCCAGAGCCCGGCGCATAATTGGTTCTGCCTCGTCCATTCGGTCAAGGTCATGCAATAGCCTTGAGAGGTTGTTAAGTCCGGCCGCGACCCGTGGATGATTCGGTCCGTAGCACCGCT
>CAYMWL010000118.1:0-17948 GCA_964394305.1 uncultured Pirellulaceae bacterium | reverse complement strand
ACCCCCGCCTCGGCTTAGAATTCCTTGGAATCAGCTGACTTTGCAATCCTCCTGGCACGAACCCCCAGGTTCGTGCGCCAGGTGGCCGCCGGGATTGCCCAGCAACGGCGGACAAAATCCGTCAGCCGTTTTTGCGAACAATAGAAATTGGCACTGCCATTTGGATTTCCCTAGGATTGCCAGGTTGACGCCCGTAGCACGAACCCCCAGGTTCGTGCGCCCTTGCTTTGCTGAGCAAGCTTTGCGAAACGCGTTCGATGGGGCGAGCGATCGTCGAGATTCAACCATGGAAATTGCCCGGCGCACGAACCTAGGGGTTCGTGCTACGGGCCTGCTGGGGAGAAGCTGATGTGGAACCTGCCTGCTCCACCTGGCTTTGTGGGGCTCGATCCGACGGGGCCGTTGCGCATGTATCAGCGGAGCCTGCCTCATTGGCGGCAGCCGGGCGTGACTTACTTCACAACGTTCCGCCTGGCCGATTCGATTCCGCCGGGGCGGCTGCGCGAGCTTGCGGCGCTGCGGATTGCCTGGGAAAAGGCGAATCTGCCGCCCCGCTCCGAACTCCAATGGCAGACCCTCGCGCGCACCACGATCGAGCACCTCGAACATTGGCTGGATCAGGGGGCCGGCTGCTGCGTGCTGCGAGAAAAATTCGCGGCCGACCTTGTTGCAGCAAAATTGCAGCACTACGACGGCCAGCAATACGAGTTGGGCGCGTTTGTCGTGATGCCCAATCATGTGCATGCGTTGGTGCGCCCCTTTTCAGATGAGCTGTTCCCCTTAGAAACAATCGAGCAAGGTTGGAAGGGGCTGTCATCGCGCGAGATCAACGCGCTGCAAGGATTGCAGGGACAGTTGTGGCAGCGCGAGTCGTACGATCAGATCGTGCGCGACGAAGAGCATTTGTGGCGGCTGCTGCAATACATCGGCGACAATCCACGGCGCGCAGGCTTGAACGAACAGCAAACGCGCCGCTGGGTTTGCCCGGCATGGATCCGAGCCGGCTGGAATTTTACATCCAGCCCGTAGCACGAACCCCCAGGCCCGTGCGCCATAAAAAGTGTACGGCGAGAAATTACGCACGCCGCTGCCGAGTGACATTCGCTGCAGTAGGGCGCACGAACCTAGGGGTTCGTGCTACCCGCCTACTGCGCAGCGCATCCCCCGGTCGGGTATAAAATTGGCACGCGATTTTGCTTCTTTGTTACCTGCAAAGTTCCCTCCTCGTGACAGCGCACCACGTTGACGACTTCATCACCCGTTGGCAAAACTCCGCCGCCGCGGAACGGGCCAACTACGCGCTCTTCCTCACGCAGCTGTGCGACCTGTTAGAAGTCCCGCAGCCCGAACCCACGCGGGCCAGCGTGGCCGACAATGCGTACGTCTTTGAGCGGGACGTAACGTTCGATCTCGGCGACGGCACGACGAGCATCGGCCGCATCGATCTCTACAAACGGGGCTGTTTCGTTCTCGAAGCCAAGCAAGGGAGTGACGTCACCCGCGGCACCGAAGAAGCCGCTCAAGCGCTCCTCGCACCGGGCACCAGCAAAAAAACACCGCGCTCCACGGCACCCGCTTATATTAGGCCTAACGACGATCCGCCAAAAGACTCAAATGCGCTTTCTAGTCACGCGAAATCATCACTACGCTTACTGCTTTGACGACCCTGGCTACGCCTATGCGGTCGACTTCTCCTCGCGACAAAGCTAGAATCTGCAGCAATTGAATAATTGCGAAACATGAGGAAATGCTCCTATGGCTAAGAACGACACAATCTTACTAGATGGCATTATCGATCTTCGCGTGGAAGAAGGTGTCCCGTCGAAACAAGCTGATGAAGTTTTCGAGTTCTTTTGCTTCGAGCAGATTCTCAAGAACTACGATTTGTCGTCAGAGGAGATTGCGTTCGGCTCAATTGACGGCCGCGACGATGGAGGCATTGACGGCTTCTTTCTCTTTGTGAATGGGCAACTACTACGGGACACGAAAGACTTTGTCTGGCCGAAATCCAACGCACACATATCAGTGTGCGTTTTTACTTGTAAGCATCACTCGACATTTACTCAGGCGCCAATCAACTCGTTGTTGTCAAGTATAGTTGAGCTCTTCGACTTTGCTATAGAAGCGGAAGATTTTAAAGGAAGTTACTCCTCCGCGATTGTTCGGGCGCGCCAATTGTTTTACCAAACGTATAAGAAGCTCGCGCATGTGCGGCCGTCTTTGTCAATCAAATACTATTACGCTTCGCGCGGTGATTCGCCCGAGACTAATATTCAAGCACGTGCAAATCAGGTCACGGAGCAAACTAAGTCATTTTTTAGCGGCAGCGAAGTTTCCTTCGAATTTGTTGGTTCTTCGAAACTAATCGCTCTACATCGGCACATAAAACGCTTTACCCTAGATCTTAAATTCTTTGAAATTCTTTCTAGTGCGGAAAATGGGTACATTTTGATTGCTGGGCTTCGGCAGTATGCTGATTTCGTTACAGATGATGATTGCACATTGCGACGCTATTTATTTGACTCGAATGTGCGAGACTATTTGGGGCGGAGCAGCGTCAACCTCGACATTTTGGCGACACTTAGAGAAGAATCCTCGCCTGCCTTTTGGTGGCTGAATAACGGTGTCACTATCCTGGCCACTTCGGGGCGAGTTGTTGGGAAAACAATAACATTAACTGACGTGCAAATCGTAAACGGCCTGCAGACGACTGAATCCATTTTTCGTCATTTCGCGACAAATGGGCAAGTGAGCCGCGACAACGCTGTGATGGTTAAGGTTGTGGTCTCTCAGGACATTCGGCTTCGTGATTCAATTATTCGTGCAACGAACAATCAGAACGTCGTTGAGGTGCCAGGATTGCGCGCGACTGATAAAGTCCAGCGCGACATCGAAGAGTATTTGGAAGCACACGGATGGTATTATGAGCGAAGAAAAAATAACTTTAAGTTCGCTAATATGCCACCTGATCGATTCGTCTCGCCGATGTATTTAGCAACTGCATTCGCCAGCCTAGTGATGAAGAATCCAAATGTCGCTGCAGGCCTTCGGCAGAGGTTTATGCGTAATGATGCGGCGTATGCATTTGTTTTCTCCGAGAAGACACCACTTTCTGTATGGCTTAACTTGCTGGAAATTGTCAAGCGAGTAGAGAGCTCACTCCGAAACACTAATCTTTTGGGTCGAAACGGCGAGGCGACGATAAAAGGTTGGCGCAGTTTGGTCGCACTTTTGTGTGTGGGTAGGTACCTCGGGACATTTGACTACCGGCCAGAAGATCTAGCAAAAGTCGATGTTAGTATGGTCAGTGATAGCTACTGCCAAGAGATTTGGGGCTCTGTCTCACATTTGCTCGCGAGCGTTATAAAAAACTCAATTGCGAGGAAAAAGTGGTTTGTTGTGGAGTGTTGCGAAGCGGTTGCGCGGTCGTTTGAAATCAGTGGAGTCGAATGCATTTGCCGGCAGACGCTGCCTGGAGGTAGCCAGCCCGACGCGGAGAGTGTTTCAATAAAACGCCGAAGGCGAGCTCAGGACTTGAGCAAGGAGTTTATTGAGATGGTTCATAAGGAATTGCCTCCGCAGCCCTGGCCGCAACAAGTCCATCTTCAACTCGCGAAGACACTGAAATTCTTACCGTCGGATATTAGCGCAGCTATCCAGGTGCTTATGGATACTGGGAGGTGCTACCACCAACGACATGGCGTTTTGTATGACCAGAATGGTCAGGTTGTAGTCCCAAAAGCAGGAGGTTCCAATTGAGCGGCGCGTGCTCATAACGGCTCATGACGAGATAATCATCTAGCTAGCACCTAGGTGGGCGACGAGTTGGAGGCGAGTTTTGGAAAATGGTACATATTTGAACGGGCCCAAATACGGAAGGATTTGACCGACGAGCAGATTCTCGAACGGTTGGTGGCGCTCAATGCCGAGCGGGCGGAGGAAGAGAAACGCGGGTTGATTCGCTGGCTCCGGCCTGAGTTTCAAGCGCCGCAAGCCGGCGGCAGCAAGCAAGCCGAGTTGGAACTGGCCGATGAACCGGTCGCAGCCAAACCGACCAAAGGAAAGAACAAGGGAGCCGCGGCGAAGGTCGCCAAAATCGCCTGGCCGAAAGAGCGAGCGCAGCGAACCCGCGCGGTGCAAGAAGCGTTGGCCGCGGCAACCACTCCGCTGGAGCCGGCCGAGATCGCGAAGCAATTCACCCGCGGCAATGCGGAGCAAGTAACCGAAATTCTCACGGCCTTATGTTCGCTGGGCCTCGCTCGCAAATCGCGCGGCCGCTACGCCAAGAACTAACAGCAGGCCCGTAGCACGAACCCCTAGGTTCGTGCGCCATGAAAAATGTGCGGCTGGAAGTTTCGCACGTCGCTGCTGAGTGACATTCGCTGTGGTAGGGCGCACGAACCTAGGGGTTCGTGCTACCCGCCTGTGTGAAGCGGCGTCGGGATCAGGATTGCCGGGGTTGAAACAGTGGCAGCGTTAGGGTGCTGAGTTGTAAGGGCGAGGCGGTTTGCTGATGGGTGAGAATGGCTGCATACGCGGCGGCGTCGATCTGGTCGGCGGCTTCCAGCGGGTCGCCGGTCCAGGCGAGCCATTCGGCTTCGAGGGTGGGGCGCCACTGGAGTTCGTGCTGCGGCAGATAGATTTCGCCGCGCTGCAATTTGTCGAGCAACAGCGCCGCGCGGGCCACTTTGTCGCGGGCTTGCGTGGCAATGGTTCGCAGCGGCAAGCGCTTTCCCAGCACGTCGACTGCGGCCTGGCCGAGTTTCTCACTTTCAATCCACATCGCCGCGGGCCGCCATTGGTGATGGATGTTCGTCAGCAGCCGGCATAAGCCGTCGAAGCCGACGCGCTCGCGGGCTTGATGGCGGAGGATCAGCATCTTCGACAGAGGGCCGCGGGGCTGATCCCAGACTTGCGCGACGGTCCAGCTGGGCGTTCTGCCGCGGCGTTCTTGCGCGCGATCGGCACTCGTGCCGGCCGGATCGATGGTGACAAACCGCCGGCAGTTGCGCGCCGCGAGGCTCGTGACAATGCTCCCTGCGGGGGACAACAGATGCAGCACTTCGTCGCGCGGCTCCGCGTAGGTGGTTTGATAATAGCGGAGCCATTCGGCTTGGATCAGGCCTTGTTCTTGAATCGTCCAGTCGCCGTGCATCAATCGTTCGCGAGCGAGCGGCGGCAAATGCAGCAGACTCTGGCGATACTCCTGCTCATCGAGCGCGGGGTTATCGACGATCCGCGCCGGCACATAGGCGAGGCCCTGATGCCAGACGACATCTTGCTCGGCGGTGGCGTTTCCCAAGGCAAAATAAGCAGGATGAATGAACCGCGAGCGGACCCACAGATGGCCGATGTTTCCCGGATTGCTCGCCGCGCGAATGCGCAGCGGCGCGGCGAGTCCTTTCTTTCGGCGGAGGCGGCTGAAAAGAAAGAGGTAGTCGTCTTCGGGGAACTCGGTGAGCTCGTCGAAGGCGATGAATTGAAACTCACTGCTGCCGTAGCGGTATTTGTCCTGACGATCGCGCAAGTAACCAAACGTCAGCGTGGCTGGTTCGCCGCTGGTCGGAAACGTCCAGCGCTTTTGCGCGCCGCTCCAGGTGGCCCCTTTGTTCGCGAGCCATTCGTGCGACCGCGGAATCAAGCCGCCAGCCAGATGCAGCCGTTGCGTATCGCGCCGCAAGATGAGCGCTGCATAACCGGGCACATGCACATACTGCAACGCGGCCATCAACAGCGCTTCGCTTTTGCCGCCGCCAGCTGCGCCGCCGTAGAGCGCTTCGAGACAATCGAGAGCGAGAAACGTTTGCTGCTTGGGCCAAGGCTGATGCGGCACCCAGCGCACGGGTTCGGCAGATGCGACGGCGGCCTGCTGGTCGTTGGACAATGGTTTGCTCCCAGCTGGAAACCCAGAAAGCAACATGTTTTGTGGCGCCAGCGAAGAGTTTTGTGGGCCTGGTTCCAGGGGCGTATTCATGCGATCTCTCCTGCGTTGAGTTGTCCGAGATATTCAAATGTCGCCACGCCGCGGCCGGCGGAAGTGGGAATGGTTCGCTGTTCGAAACGCTGCCGGCCGAGATTGCCCAGCGGTTTGTACGAACGGAGCTGCCAGCGCGTCGACTTGCGACACGCAGCGATCACGGCTGGATGACTGGCCGTGATGCTGACGCGCGAACCTTGCGCGCGGGCGAAATCGGCAACGCGTTCGGTGAGTCGCAGGCCGATGCCCAGGCCTTGATAATCGGGCAACGTGACGATGCGGCTGATCCGCTTGTGTCCTTTTTTTCCCAGCACCGCGACCAGCGCGCAAAAGGCAATGGGGCGGTCGTCGAGCCAGGCCGCGAAGCACGTCGCCGCGGGATTCAAGCTGCCGCTCAGATAATGATGTCGGGCAAAGAGCTGCCAGAGTTTTTGCGGGACGCGCGCGACGCGGAGCTGGAGTTGCGGTCGCCGAAGACGCACCCGCGACAACTGCGGCCCCGTGTCGCTCACTTGTCCGAGATCGAGCACCCAGTCGGGCTCGAGCCATTCAACAATATCGGCATGGCAGGTGACGGCGACGAAGCGGCAGTTCAAGCGGCCGCTGCGAATCGATTTGCTCAGTGCGGCGCTGGCGATCTTCGCGACGTTGCGATCGACGAGCGACGTGAACTCGTCGAAGACCAGCAGTTGGTGGGGCTGCCGATCGCCGGCAGCGGTTAGCAATGCTCGCGCCAGTTCGCAGCGAAACTTTTCGCCATTGCTGAGAACAGCGAACGGCTTGAGCCAGGCCGGCGGACTACCGAGGCCGACCGCGGTGAGCGTGTGTGTGAGCTGTTGAATCGGTGCATCTCCCAGGCAATCGATCACCGCTCGATCACGGGGCCAAGCGGCTGCTTCGTAGTAATGAGCTTGGTACGCCGCGCGAGCGAGCGTCGATTTGCCGCTGCCGGATGGTCCCACGATGCAGCCGATGGTCCAGGGTTCGTCGAGGGCGGGGAGTTCCGCGGAGAATGTTTCGCCCCAAGTGTTTTTCTCCGGCAGGTCGAACATGCCGCTAACTTGCCGGACGCGAAAGCTGTCGCGAATGGGCGTTTGAACCGTCACCGTGCAGAGCGTCATGATTGCGTTTCCTACTGGCGTGGTGGAATGGATTACATGGTGAGAACTTTGCAGCTCAGGCCTTCGGCCGAGAGGCGTTCGAAGAGTTCGCGCTGCTGCAGCTCATCGTGGCAGTGCACGACGAGTTGATAGGTGTTGGCGTACTCTTCGGTCGCAACCGGTTTGGCAGCGGCTGGGGTGACTTGTTCGCCGCGGAGTGTTTGCAGCAGTCGCTGCAGCAGGGGGCTGCTGGTGTGCACTGCCGCGGCGAGTTGTTGAGCGCGTTCTTCATCGCGGCCCGCCAAGGCCGCGAGGGGATCGTAGAAGGCAAGTAGCTTGTTGGCTTCGGCAGCGGTGACGTCGAGCACCAGCACGGGCACCAGTTGATCTGGCGTGGTCTCGGCCCGCAGATGGCCGTCGATGAGTTGCAACGAACCATCGTCCAGCTCCCGCACGAGCAGCGCGCCGGCGTAGCCGATCTCCGCGAGCAGATCGCGGAGCGCTGCCTGTTGCTCGGCGGGATGCGTTCGCCAGTTGCCGGGGTGAGGTTGCAGTTCCCGGGCGGCCACGCGGCGGAAAGCTCGAATGCGATCGCGAATTTGCATGGCTGTTCTCCTTAGGCAGAGGTGGAGTGGTCGGCGGTTGGGGATGTGTGATCGTGGCAGCAGGCGAGGCAAGGCCACAAATAGACGAGCGCGCCGCAGCCCGCGCAGCGGCGAAGGTTGGCGAGGTCGAATCCGGGCGGATCGCCGTTGCCGTCCGTGGTTCCGGCTTGTTCCAACTGCCAGCGGCGCAAGATTTCGGGGATGGCAGCGCGGTTGATTCCCAGGCGCTCGGCGATCCAGCGGTGGGAGTAGCCTTGGGCGGCGAGTTTGGCAACGCGACGCAAGTTGAGGGAAATCCGTGAAGAGGTCATGGGAAAGTTTCCAGCAACAAATTCCCGAGAGTTTTAAAGATCCAAGCCAGGCAAGCTGCCGCGGCTCGGCTGTGGGATAGTATACACTGGTACACTTACCGTCAAGAGGTCCTGATAAGTTTGCGATGAAACAGCTTGACTAGCAGCGAGAAACCCTGCATAAATATCAAGGAAATGTTTCACGACTCGCGGCCAAAATGCTGCAATTACTCGTAGGAGGTATTCAGGTGGGCAAGAAGAAAGCAGTCAAGAAAGCGGATGCAGCTACGGACGGCCGCGTGCCCCGTAAGGAACAGTACACCAGCGCTCGAATGGGCGGTGTGCTCGAGCGGATCCGCGAACAAGCGACGCGGATGTCTGCCTTGGCCCGGGCCCTGGATGACGCCAAGATCGACTCGATCGTGGTCGACGGACATGCGATGCTGATTCGCGGCTTGAACCAGATCGAGAATTTTCTCGACAATGCCTCGCGCGCCGTCCGTGAAGCCAAGACCTCTCGCGAAACGCTGTAGAATCAACGCGATCTACCTTAGAGCCTTGCAGCTTCCAAACGCTGCAGGGCTTCTTCTGCCCAGGGGCTTTCCGGGGCTAATTCGAGAAAGCGCTGCCAATGCGCTTCTGCCTCGCTGGCCGCAGCCGTATCATCGAGCAAGCGCGCCAAATGATAGTGCGCGTCGGCGTAGTTGGGGTGATGGAGAATTGCCCCTTCCAGTGCCGCAATGGCGAGCTCGCTTTGGCCTTGCTCTGCCAGCACGCAACCTAAATTCGCACGAGCTTCGACAAAATCTTCGTCGAGTTCGATCGCACAGTAATAGCGTTCGCGGGCGGCGGACAAATCGCCCTGCCGATAGAGCATCTCCGCCAATTGAAACGACCATTCCGCTGAGGGGCCGTTGGCTGCCAGCGCAGCGCGAAGTAAATCCATAGCGCCGATGAGATCGCCCTGTTCGTCGAGCTGCAGCGCCCACTCCGCCAACGTTGCCGCGGGAGTGGTTGATGCACCGGCGCTCGCCAAAAACTGCGCCGGTGACAGGATGGTGGCAGGTGACGGATCGGCGACTTCTTCGGCGTCGAAAGCAAAGCGCTTCTGCCCGCCGGGTTCCATCAAGCCGGCCTCTCCGCGGAGCAGAATCTGCCGGCCGTCGAGCACCACGCCCAGCTCGGCCATCGGGCGGGAAACATGCGGGGCCGCGCGTGCGAGTTGATGGAGTTGCTGCTGGATTTGCTTGGGTGTCGCACCGGCCTGATGCAGGTGCGCGAGTTGGCGTGCGACGGCGATTTCGGCGAAATCAAAATACGAAACGCGGTGCTGCTGTTCGCTGGGGCGCAGCCAGCCACGCCGCTGCCAATTGCGGATCCGCCAGGTTTCGACGCCCGCCAACTCGGCGAGCATCGCGGCGGTGTACAGTCGACAGGTGGATTCAGGTTCGGTCATGAGATTGCGGAAAAATTCTGCAGCAGCTACTTCGCGCGGTGCACGATTTCGCAGAGCCGGCCGAGGTCAGCGCCTACTTTTTTACTGTCCACACCGTCGCGGGCATGCACGCCGTTGACGAACGCGGCGAACGCCAGGCGTTTGCCCGCAGCCGTGGTTAAGTAGCCAGCCAGGGATTTGCTGGTGATGAGGCCGCGATCGTTCAAGATGTTGTCCCATACCAGCGTACCGGTTTTGGCTTGTACTTTACCACGCACGGGACTGTCGGGCTTGACGGTTTTCGCCAGTGTGCCATCGACTCCCATGACAGGGAGCGCCCGTTCAATCTCGGCAAAGTCGTTGCGCTTGGCCAGGTGTTGCAGCAGTTGCACCGTCGCCAGTGGAGTGACATAGTCGGCCCGCGCGCCACCGGCGCCGCCGCCGAATGAAACAGTATCCGTATCCAAACCGCAGCGTTGCAAAAACTCGCGCTGCAGTTTCATGCCGTCCGCCAGCGTGCGTTTGCCTTTGCTTGCGGCGAGCAGCAAGGGCAGTTCGCTGGCGTGCAAATTGTGGCTGACCTTGAGGATGAGTTTGGCGTTTTCAGCAAAGGGAACCGACTTCAACTCCGCAACTTGCTTGAGCTCGCCATACTGCGTGACGGTGGGCAACGATTTCGGCGGATGCTTAAGCGATGCCCGGCAGGAAACAGTGACGCCCGCGCGCTCGAGCGCTTCGATCAACAGCGCTCGAGCCCAACCGGCGGCATCGGTCACTTCTTGAATGCGGACAAGCGGTTGCTTATCGGCGGGGATCTTTCCCGTGACGGTAAGCAGGCCATCGTGATCGCGAATAAACGTTTCGGCTTTGCCGCCGGCTGCGATCGTTTCGACGCGCGATTCGACGCGCAGCAAGTTGCAGTGGGGCCGCCAGGTGACTTCCGCCGGCTTGCCAACTTCGCCCGGTTTGAACACGAGATCGATGACGTTGTCATTGATCATGATGGGTGAAACTTGCTTCGGCCCGCTCCCGGAACCTTCGGCCGATTCAAACAGCCGATCATCGATGAGCACTTCCCCATCGACCGCGCGGATGCCGCTGACATGCACTTGCCGGGCGAGTTCGTTCAGTCCCGTCAGGGGATCCTGCGGTGTGAGGCCGGCATCGCTGCTCCAGTTGGCATAGGTGTGATCCGAATCGGTGAAATCGAGCGCACCTTTGTCGTTGGTGCGGCCGCCGAGGGTCGGGTCGCCACTGGCGCGCAGGATCAAGTCGCCGGTCAGCTTGCCTTGGGAGTCGATTTCACCACGCGCGAAGATCGGCGTTTGAAAACGATAAGCCGCGCCCAAGCCATCGAGAGCAGCCGAGGTCGAAAAGAGCTTCGTCACCGAAGCCGGCGCGAAGAGCTTGTGTTGATTGTGCTCGTAAACAATCTCGCCGGACTGCAAGTCCACAAACAGCAAACCCCAATGAGCATGGCGGTAGACGGGCTCATCGAGCAACCTCTGGACTTGCGTGGCCAGTGATTCTTGCGCCGTGATCCGCGATGTCAGCCCCGAACCGAGCAACAGGCAAGTTGCCAAGAGCGTAACCAGGAAATTGCGTAGTGAAGTTTGCATGGGGTCGAGTGGCAAAATCGGGTGGAGAAAAATAGCGACCCGCCTGGCAACGGACCGGCATCGAGCGAACTCGACGCCGGTGAGAAGAACACTGGAACCCATTCTAAATTCTGGCGGCGAGGCGGGGGAGTGGCAGACTTCTGCCCAAAATTTTGGTGTCGCTAACTGCAGTAACAGTCAGGTGTTGTGTTGGTGTTGATTGCGATGTGTGAAAAATATTGCGATCAACTATTGACAACTCACCGGCAGATAGTGAACATGCGTACATCACGTGGCCACTTGGTCCATCGGGGACTGCAGCCGGGCTGAACAGCGTGACAAACGGCCTGTTTCAGGAGAATGGTGATGTCTGAATCTTTCTTTGCTGGCGAGCAACAGCCGGCGACCGAGGCATTGACGGAATCTGCTGCCGTGGCGGCGGATCAGGTGTTATCGGTTGAAGACGCTGCAGCGGAAGCGAGCTCGCCGATAGCAGTTCCGGACCAGCGCGCGACGCTGCTCACCGCAGTGCAAAACGCTCGCGACCTGCCGCCGGGTGTGCGCGACCGGCTGCGATCGCTCGTGCAACAGGCGGTAACACTGGATGTCACCGGCGAGCCGCTGCTGGCCACGCGCCAGGTTCTCGATCTGCTCGCGCAAGGCTTGCCGTCGGTGTTGCGGCGCGAAACGACCACGGCCGTGCAACGGCCTGCGCATCCCGTCGGTGATGCGTTCTTCGCACTCCACGGAGAAGACCTCACCGATCAGCAAGCCGAACAAATTGCGCAGCAGCAGTTGCAGCGCGCAGGTTTTCTCCGCTCGGCATAGGCGCACGGAGCGCTACCACCAGTCAGTTCCATTTCGAGTTTCTGTTCTCAGTTCATCGTCAGGAGTATTCGCTATGTCTCAGTTCACGACAGGAAATGCACCGGGTTTTGCCGCCGCGATTGAATCGGAGCAATCGCAAATCACCTGGTCCGGCCGGCACGGGCAGGATCAGGTCGTCACCCAGCGCGCGGTGATTGACAGCGGCAGCGTCGATGTGGGCAACAATCCCACGTCGACATTGCGGGCTGGGTTGGTTGTCGCGTATCGCGATAGCGACGGCAAAGTGACGACCTATGCGCCCGATGCCACCGATGGCTCGCAAATTGCCGTCGGCGTGTTGGAGCAACATCAAGACATGCTCGTCAGCGGCGTGGCCGCGGATCGCTTCACGCAAATGATTGTGCATGGCCTGGTGCGGGAAGCGGAGTTGGTCAATCTCGATCCGCGCGCCCGACAACAGTTGGCGCAGCAAATCGTCTTCGATCGCAAACCACTGTCGCCGGCGCCGATGCTCGCGCCACGTGGCGTCTATCGTAAAAGCACCAGTCACACGCTGACGGCGGCTGAAAACGGCCTGCTGTTCCTGGCGACAGGCGCAGCAACCTTCACACTGCCCGCCAAAGCGAATGGTTTGGCATTTCGGATTGTCCAAACCGCTGACAACGATCTGACGATCAGCGGCAGCAGCGACCTGATTCACAAAGGGAATGCCTCGGCTAGTTCCGTCGCGTTCAGCACGGCAGGTCAAAAGATCGGCAGCCAGGTGCTGATCGAGTGTGTCTACACAAACTCGTCGACGTTGAAATGGCTCGTCACCAATCTCGGCGGTACGACGGCCACCGTGTCGTAAGCCAGGTCGTAAAGGCAGGGGCTGGGGACCAGGGGCTTGGGACTGGGAGAAGTCTCAATGATCTTTGTTTCTCTTGCCCAAGCGGTGTTTGGTATTTCCACAGTGTCGAGTCCCTAGTTCCTAATCCCTTGTTCTCGGAGTTGTCACCATGGGTCTTTCCATTTCTCAAGTTCTCGCGCCGAAGACGATTGTCAAAGCTGTGAATCAGTTGAACCTGCCGGGCACGACGCTGCAGCGGTTGTTTGGCTGGCACTTCAGCGGCAGCAACAAGTTGCAGCAGTCGGGGCGCAATTTTGCGTATGACCTGATTCCCAGCAGTCGACTCACGGCGACTGCGCGCAATCCGGGACAGGCTTCCAGCCGGCAAGAGCCGCAGCGGGTAGAAGCGGTCAGCGGCACCTTTCCGCGCTCGGCCGAAACGATCGCACTGCTGGACGAAGATTTGCTGAACCGCCGGGCCATCGGTGGACCGAGCGACGATCTTGATTCCCGCGGCGAGACGTATGTCACGCGGCAGGAAGCTTATCTCGCCCAGCGGTTCGCCAACTTGATCGAGTTTCAAACCGCAGCCATGTTGCGCGGCGCTTATTCCTATTACGAAGATGGGGATGAGTTGCGGCATGGCTTTTCGGGCGGCATGCTGGAGATCGACTTTCGTGTTCCGGATGGGAACCAAGACCAACTCGACATGCTCGGAGCCGGCAACATTCTGAATGCCGACTGGGCCACGGCGGGCACGGACATTCCCAAGCACTTGCACCAGATCAATGCGGCGATGGTGCGTTTGACAGGGTTGGGCTTGGCGCATGTCGCATTGACCAGCGTGGGTTGGCAGTACCTGGTGAACAACACCAAGGTGCAAGCGCAGGGAGGTTCGGCCAATGTGGTGTTCGATTCGCTGCAGCGCGTCGGCGCGGGTGAATTCAGCGTGGTCTTGCGAGCGATTCCGTGGGTCACGTTTCACGTGATTGATCAGCGGTCCGTAGTTAAAAAAAAAGACTGTTCCGCCGATCGGGAACCACTTTCGTTTGTCGACTTTGCTTTGCTCGAATCGCAGTTCGACGCGGGAAATCACCTGCGAAAGTGCGGCACGAACGGTTTGCAGATCGCCATTGCGAAGAACGGTGTCGAGTTCCCATATCTGGGCTGCAATCGCTTCCGCCGATCGCACCGAGCGTTCAACTTTGTTGCTCTTCACCTGCGCCGCCAGGACATCGCGGCGAGCCTGCAGCTTGCGTAACGCCTCTTGAACGGCCGGAACTGACTCGCGGTCGACGTCGAGCAACCTCTCTGCTGCCGAAGTTATCTTGCGGTCGATCTCGGCCAGCTGCTTGGTAGGATCTGGCGCCGCGGTCTGCTTGCGAGTGCCACGCATGCTGGCGATATGCTTTGCCAGAGCATCCTTCGAGCCCATCAAAACGTAGTCGCGGATCTTGTTGGCAACCAGGCGGATCGCCACCGAGTTGCGGATCGAGTTGTTCGTGCAACCCTGGCCGGTCGAATGCGTCGCACAGATATATCGATCGAACCGCTTCTCATAGAACATCGTCGCTTTGCACTTCTTGCAGACGATCAGCCCTGAAAGTGGGCCGCCTGGCTTCGTGCCGCTGCGGCTGGCGTGACTGTTGGCTCGCCGATGGTTGACGCGCTGAACACGGTCCCATAGTTCGGCATCGATGATCGCAGGGTGAGTGCCTTTGTTCGTGAAAACCTTATCCGTGATCCGGCAGAATTTCCCGCGGGCCCAGCGGCCAACAACCTGGTTGCCGCGATATGCTTCATTCAGCAGGATCATTCGCACCTGCTTGGCCAGCCAAAGTTTTCCACGCGGCGACGGGATCTTCTCTTGATTGAGAATCGTGCAGATCGACGGCCGGCCCATTCCCTGAGCACGCATTTCAAAGATTCGTTGCACTGTCGCGACTTCGGCCGGATCGCCAGGCGTCAGTTTGTCATTCTCTCGCCGGTACCCGTACGGCGCGAACGTAAGCCAGCGGCCAGCGATCGCAGCTGCTCGACGTCCGCGGGTGCAATCCTGCGCGAGCGACTTGACGTACTCGGCCTTGCCGTGCTGCTGAACGCTGGCAGTGAGCCAACCGCCAAGCGAGTTCCAATCGATCCGGCCTTCTTTGATCGTTTCGAGGAACACGCCAGCCGTTCGCAGGATGTGCCAGAAGTAGTTGGCTTCCATCGGGTCGAATCGCGAGAACCTCGCCTGGTCCCAGCACAACACGCCCTGGAACGTTCCGCCGGCGGCGTCGGCAATCAGCTGGTGGAAGCTGTGGCGTTCCTTGTTCTTCCAGCCTGAGATTGCTTCGTCGGAGTACCAAGCGACAATCTTATAGCCATGCTTCGCTGCGTACGAGGTGATTTCCGTTCGCTGGTCGACGATCGACTTGTCCTGTTTGTCAGAAGACATCCGCAGATAAGCTGCGACCAGAATGGGTGTGGTTTTCATGCTGCGGCCTCACTGTAGAAAATTCCAAGTTCGAGACCACAGCCAACATTGTTGCGGTTCCACTCACCGATTTCCTGCATCATTTCGGCCCGGTCGTAAACCGTCGGTTCGTATTCTCGGCCGAGCCAGTCAACCACCTGGCCGAATTCATCGCAGCAGGCGATTTTCAGCAGCGGCAGATCATATTCGCTGGTGGCTTCCAGGTAGAACTTGCGGATCACGTTGTCGGCTAGGTCGAGATCGCGACCGTAGACGAGAATCGAGCCGCGGCGAACCATGGGGCGATGCAGGAACTGTTCAGCGTGCAAAGGCGAGCCGCTGAAATTCATCGTGCCGGTGACAAGTATCCGGCGGGGAACCCATTCGATCGGTAGGCCAATTCGGTTGTGGCTCGGATACCAGGGAGTCCAGATATCGCCACGTTTCGGCACAATCAAGTTGCACATCATGCACCTCGGGTCAGGAGGTGACTCGCGTAACCGGGCGAGTAGCGGGTTTCCATGGGCAAACAACGCCGTGGGTGATGGTGTACATCTTAGTGAACAAAAATCGAAAAGCAATCGAGAATGATGGCACAGGATGTAGTGGCTGTGCCGAATGTGCTGGCGCAACCAGTTGTAGTTGGTGGAAATGCTGTCGATGGTTTACTTAGGTGGTGGTTTGAGCAAATAGTACAAGTCGCCAAGTCGCCACAAAATCAAGAACAGCAGGCCAGCGATGAGCATGTCGGCTGGGCGAAAAATGACCCAATCGCGAATTGCTTCAGCAGCGTTGGCTGTGGCACCTTCAGCGTACTCACGTTTAAATCGTCCGTCGTAAAATGAACTGGCGACGCTTCCGAACCATGCGTAAACCACAATCATCAAAATTGTGAGAGCGCATCCCATTCCTGGTTTGGGGATAAGTGGATTTTCTTCAGTTTGATATTTCCACTCGCCTCTGAAAAATTTCAGGCCCTTTTCCCAAAAATCTGGTTCGTTGGGTGCGGTGCTCATTTTTCGACCTTCGGCTGCTTGGATTTTTTCGGCGGCGGGCGTTTGGCTAACTCGATTTCGTCGGATGTCGCCTGTTTTCTCGCGAGCGCGTTCCCTTCATCTTTTTGAGCATCAACCACAATTCGCTCAATCAGTCGCTCCAGCTCCAGCGCGGCACCGGTGATTTCTTTTGCATGTTCCAGCGCAGCGGATTCGCAATATGCCTCCTGGATGCTGCCGCAGAAACGACTGACTTGCACCAGTCCAGTCAACGCAGATTTCAATCCGCCAGAATCGACGCCACCGTTTTGAAACTCTTTTAGTTTCAGTGCGAGACGATCGAATTCATCGGCGATTTTTCGCAATCCAATGGCAAAGCGTGCGGCATGGCTTGCGGTCACTAGGACCGTATCAGAACTGAACCTGTTTTTCGATTTTCCCATGCGAGAAGGCTAGGGAAATTTTCTTGAAAAATCAATAAGCCTCTACGCCACAAATACTTACGTCTAAATCTACTGTCAAATAGCTGTAGAGTTCCCGAAAATACCGGGATTGTTACTGGAAATGTACTTGCTCTATTTTTATTTGTGTGTAGATTTCACTCACGACGAATGACACGGATGAACGCGATGGATGCAGTAACTGAGCTGGCAGCTCAAACGGACATTCATCCCCTTTTTTGGAAGCGTTCAACGTGATTGCAAAACTTCGAGACATGGTGGTTTTCGTGGAAGCCAAACCAAGCAAGGCAGTGCAGAAGCGAGTCGACGAACTCGACCGCAATTGCCAGTGCGTTGTGTGCCAACGCAAGTGCGGGCCTGGTGAACGATGGCGTGGCCGGTGCAACGAGCCGAAAGAGAACGGCGATCCATCTTGCTATTCGGAGTACGACTCGCTCCGCCGGCCAATGAGCAGCGATGAACGGGCTGCTTTCGATGCCAAGTTGATCACCGAAGGGCTGTTGCTCGGCGATCGGCAAGGCCAGCGAGTCAGCCGGCCAATGACTGAGACGGCGGCGATTGCTGCTGAGGTGAAGTCGTGAAGACCAAGTCGCAACCCAAGCCGAAACCCAAACAGAAGCCCAAGCCCATGCGGCCGGCTGCTGAAGCGGATTTCGAACTTGATGTTGTCGGCGAGTGGAGCGACGAGCACACGAAAGTAGTCGCACAGTTGTTGGTTGATTTGGAAGAAACACGGACGCCCGTTTCGGCGGTGGGGCATCGGGAAGCCCATTAGTGCGGGGTGGAGCAGAGCGAAAGCGTGGTAGCTCGCCGGGCTCATAACCCGGAGGTCGCCGGTTCAAGTCCGGCCCCCGCAACTGGAAGTCAGTTATCAGGATTCTTTCGCGAATGGAGGTACGCAGGATGTTAGTTCTTAGTCGGCACAGGGATGAGTCAATCATGATCGGCGACGTCAGTGTCACTGTGATTGATATCCGCGGCGACAAGGTACGGCTGGGCATTGAAGCCCCGCACGACGTGCCAGTTCATCGCCGCGAAGTTTACGACGCAATCAAGCGCGAACAGCGCGCAAGCGACGGCGGCGAACCACAGCAGAACGGCTAATTGTTTCCTCCGTTGCGCTGCAGCGTTCAACACGGGACTGCAGCGCAACAGAGTTTCTTTTTTCAGCGAGAAGGTACGGATCATGAATTGGATTTATGACGATCGCGGCAATCGTTCTTCGGTTGAATTTTGGGGCAGCGAAGAGTTAGCACACAACGCACTCAACACCCTGGTTGATTGCGAAAATTGTCAAAACTGCTCGGGCTGCTCGGACTGCTCGGGCTGCTCGGGCTGCTCGGACTGCTCGGGCTGCTCGGGCTGCTCGGGC
>CAYMWL010000117.1:0-18010 GCA_964394305.1 uncultured Pirellulaceae bacterium | reverse complement strand
GGTTTAAGAATGTAGGACGAAGGAGTGCACCGTCGTACGGGTTAAACTCCGCGAAAGGCACATCGATGCCCCATGCTCGTAAACTCGTCCGCTGCAAATTCCCTCCGTATCTGCAGGTGCGCAGCAGTTCGCCGCCGGAAGGAACGTTGTGGATCGACGTCAGCAGTTCCGGCGAGCCGCCGCTGAATCAACTTCATCAGTCAGGCATTTCGAGGCGTGCCGCAGTTTTTTTATGACCGTGAAGATTACGGCTCGATTGGCAAGGATGCGCCTCTGGCCCATGCGAGCGTTTTAGTGGATTATCTGAACCGGCGGATTGATGCGGCGCCGAGTGGTGAGTCGTAATCAACGGCATACCGATTGCACGGATGCGCTGCTACCTATGTTCAATATCATGCACATCTCCGACTTGCATTTCGGCCCGTTTTTTATGCCGAAGGTCGCGGATTTGGTACTCACTAGCGCGATCGCACTGAAGCCAGACTGCATCGTGGCGAGCGGCGACTTCACGCAGCGAGCGACGATTCCCGAATACGAAGCGGCGCGAAAATTCCTTGATCAGCTGCCGCCGGTGCCGCTAATAGTTTGTCCCGGCAATCACGATGTGCCGCTGTATCGCATTTGGGAGCGGATCTTTTCGCCGCATGAGCTTTATCAAAAGTACATCGCGCAGAAATTGAACGATGTGCTGCATCTGCCACAGGCGACGATCGTTTCGCTCGATTCGACGGCGCCGCTGCGAGCAATCAAAAACGGCCGCATTCGTCGAGACCATCTCGCCTTCGCGCGCGATTCATTTGCCGCGTCGCCACCCGGGAAAATGCGTGTAGTTGTCGCTCATCATCACTTTGCGCCCGCGCCCGATTACGAACAAAGCAGCGCCATGCCCAAGGCCAAACGGGCCATGGATGTGTTTGAAGCGTGCGATGTGGAACTGATCATGGGAGGCCATTTGCACCGCGCTTATGTCGGCAATTCACTCGATGTGTATGCGGGCAAGGACCGCAAACATGGCATCGTCATTTCGCAGAGCGGCACGACAACATCACGCCGCGGCCGAGCGCGCGAGCGGGAAAAGAATTCATTCAACTGGATCAGCGTGACCGACGATTCGATCCGGATCACGCACTACATGTACTTCGACGATGCGGCAGGCTTTGCGCCGTTCAGCCGGCATATCTATCCTCGGCGACCGCGGCAGTATTTTTCTAATCCGCCGGAAGGAAACGCGGATTTGTTTGCCAGATAAGGTCGTGCCACTGGCAATGCACTCATGCCAGTGGGAACTGCGGTTGCGGGTCTCACTGGCATTCGTCTCGGCTGAGACGATTGGATTTATGAGTCAAAAGCTCGACTCATTGCCGGTGGCACGTTGGCCGACTTACTTCGGCAGCAGCGCGAGAACCGCAGCGCTCGGCCGGGCGATGACGTGGCCGGCAATCAGTTTGCCGAGGGCGCCGACTTTCGCGGTGCCGGCTTCGACGGCGGCTTTTACGGCAGCTACGTCACCCTTGACGATGACCGTGATGTAACCGCCGCCGAGCTTTTCTTTGCCGAGGACTTCGACGTTGGCGGCTTTGCAGGCGCTGTCGATGGCTTCAAACACGGCGGTGAAGCCTTGCGTTTCGATAAAACCAAGAGCAAAGGTATCGGCCATGTTTCTCTCCTGCGCGGTGATAGCACCGAGCGCTTCGTAGTTGGGATTCTTGACGGTGGGTTGCTGCAGCAGCGGACTCGATTCGATCGGGCTCATCAAGGCGGCGCCCGCGCGGTCATCGGGCCGCGGCAGCACGGTGGCGACCGGCTTGCCGTTCATCCGCTGGGCCACTTCCTTGCCCGCTTCGATGGCCGAAGCGACCGCGGAAACGTCTCCCGTCACCTTCAGTACCATGCCGAGCCAATCGTTCGATTCGGCCTGGACGAGCCGCACGCCGGCAGCTTTTTCCATGGCGTCGAGCGCAGCCATCGCCGGCGTAAAACCGGTGACTTCCAAAATGCCGAGTGCTTCGCTGGCCATAGATTGGTGAGATTGGGAGGGTTGTAACAGGGATGCCGAAGTGAGGTGCGGCGGGCCAGTCTAGTATACCTTGCGCAATTTAACAGCGAAGGGCAGGCGGCGGTTTTTCTGAGGGAAAGGCGTTAGTCGCGGGTTAGCCCCGACTTGGTTGTATCAACCGCAACCACGCCGGCTGACGCCCCGCCCCTCGCCGGTGTAATCTGCAGCGAACTACGCGACTCTCAGGAATGGACCATGCAATCCCGCTCGCTGCCACGTTTCATAAGCTTCATCAAATCAACGGTCGTCGGCGGCATCTTCGTCCTTGTGCCGTTGGTCTTGCTCTGTGTCGTGTTGGGCCAGGCCGCGACGTTCGCTTATCACCTCATTCACCCGGTGATCTTGCTGCTGCCGGTGAAGAACGTCAGCACGGTTTCGCTGGCCTTTGGCATTGCGGTTCTCGCATTGGTGCTGATTTGCTTTCTCGCGGGGCTACTTGCGCGGACGGCGGTGTCGCGCTGGTTCGTCGGTTCGCTCGAACAATTGATCCTGGCATTTGTTCCCGGCTACGGCTTGATGAAAAGCATGGGGCAAGGCTGGGTCGGAATCAGTGAGGAAGAGCCGCACCAACCGGTCATGGTTCGCTTCGATGACGCCGAGCAAATCGGCTTTGTGATGGACACGCTGGCCAACGGACAGCTGGCGGTATTCCTACCCGATGTTCCCACGCCGTGGTCCGGCACGCTGGTGTTTGTCGGTGCAGAACGAGTCATGCCGCTGCCATTGTCGACGAAGGAAGCCATCGAATGCCTGCGGCGGTTGGGAACAATCACCAGCCAATTGATGGCCAGCAGGGTTGCGGGAAGGAAAGGGTGAAGAAATAAATGACAGAGGCCGGGGAGGAAGTGGTGAGAGATGAAGGCAATCGGTGCATGCGATTCTCTCATTTCCTGTAAAATCACGCTGAAATCTTTCTCCCTTGATCCCTGAGCGTTTCCTTTTTTCCTCCCTTATCTATGTCCGACTCCGCCACGCCCGTTCAGCAACTCAAAGACCTGATGCGCACGTTTGTCGACGAGCGCGACTGGCGGCAATTCCATTCGCCGAAGAATCTCAGCATGTCGCTGGCGATCGAAGCCGCGGAATTGATGGAGCACTTTCAATGGATTGATGTGCCTGCGTCCCGGCAGGTAAAGCAGGATCCCGCGAAGTTGGCCGCGATTGGTGAAGAATTGGCCGATGTCATTTGCTATGCCCTCGCGCTGGCGAATGAACTCGAGATCGACGTCACCGATGCGGTGCGAAACAAAATGGTCAAGAATGCAGTGAAGTATCCGGCAGCGGAGTTTCGCGGGCGATACGGCAAGGATGATCTTGGCGAAGCTGCAAATAGCTGAATCGTTTCACGAAATTGCCCGTTCCATTTTTAGAAAGAGTTTCCTTGCCACCAATCAACACGCTCGAAGTTCTCGCCGCGATGATTAGCCCTGCTGTGTTGATGGCCGCCGGTGGATCGGTGGTGCTGTCGACATCGAACCGCTTAGGACGCGTGGTCGATCGTGTGCGCTACTTGATGAAAGATGCGCAGCGACTGGACCAGGTTTCACCCGAGGTCGAGTCGCCCGCCGAAGCCGCGGAACATGAGTTGATTCTGTCTCAGCTCGACTTTTGCTCGCGGCGGATGAACTTGCTGCGATCGGCGCTGGCGGGGCTGTATGCTTCACTCGCTTTGCTCGTGACCACCAGCTTGCTGATTGGCTTGATGGTCTTGCTCAAAGGTGAAGCCGGCTGGTTGCCACTTGGTACGGGGCTGACCGGCGCCATTGCGTTTCTGTTCAGCATGCTTCAACTGGTGCGCGAAGCGGCTTGGGCGGTGCTTGGCACCAAGAATGAAATGCAGTTCATCAGCAAATTGCTGACCAAGCGACAACGGAAGAAGTAGTTCCTGGCGCGCCGCGGCGGCCCCGACG
The DNA here is from genome assembly GCA_964394305.1 of uncultured Pirellulaceae bacterium. Lineage (GTDB taxonomy): Bacteria > Planctomycetota > Planctomycetia > Pirellulales > Pirellulaceae > Anatilimnocola. Next base: position 14,044 of record CAYMWL010000117.1, on the reverse strand, counting down.
TGCTTGATTCACCAGTGCGAACACTTTGGGCTTACGCCTCGACGATCGCCGTTATTCTTCATCCTTGCAGATCGGCGTTTCCCAGCCGTCGTACTCACCGCCGAATTCCTCGGCCTTGCGGCCGAGTGCGATGGTGTGCGATGAAATGTCGCCAAGCGTTGCTGGGCCTTGGTGGGAGAAGTGGACTTGGATCCTTTCGTCAGGTTCTTCGTCGGCCTCTGCCTCTTCATCAGGCTCAACAACGCCGACGTTGGCAACTTCGTAGCCTTGCTCGCGGGCCCAGGCAGCAAATAGCTCGGCAGTCTCCTGCGTCAAAAAATACGCCCAGTGATCGATTTGGCGAACGGTATCGGAATTGTCGCCATGCTGCTCGAGCGCTTCGATGACTTGCATATCCGAGATTAACCGCCAGTCGTCCGGCGTGGGATAAATCTCTTCCCAATAACCTGCCAGGCTGTTGTTCTCTTCAATGGCAAAGGCTAATTCGTAGCCGTGTGGATTTTCGAGCGAGCCGAGCCGCTCTTCCCAAATTGCTTCGTCGGCCGCGTCGGTGGCTATGTAAAAGTGCCGATGACCATCCACGGTAATTCGGCCGAGATAGAGTGCCTCGTGCTGCTCGAGCCATTCAGTGAGCTCATCTTCGAACTCCGAGAGTTGCTCGAGTTCTTCGTCGCCGGGCAATCCTTCCTCCGTGGCTTGGTGGAAGGGAATGCGAATCTTCAATAAATGCGGCGGCGCTGCTTCATCGATCGTTTCGGCGATGCCGGAGTCGAACGTGATGAAGGCCTGATGTTCGCCCAGCTGGCACGGATAGAATTGCCATTGATCGCTCATGAGTGCTGCTTTCGAATCGGCGAGAAGGTAGACCGGATCAAGCTGTACTCAGCGCCGATCCGGCTTGAACTGCGAAAAGAATCGTTTGGCATATTTTGCCGGATCGGCGCGGGTACGCTTGATCCAGCCTACATTTATTTCGCCGCGAGCATCTTCTGCTGCCAGCTACTGATTTCGGCAGAGTTCAATTTGCGTTCGATCTTCAGATTTGCCGGCAGTCGCTCAAACATCCGCATCGCCCGCCAACTCCGCTCGATCGACGGCGGACCGAGCAAAACGACGCGATGTCCGTCGAGCACCGGAATGTCTTCCGGCAGTCCTTCATTCCAAATCCATTGCGAACTCGACGAAAAATCGCCAGCCTCGGGCAGTTGTCCGTTCGATTGCAGAGCCCGAAAGTTGTACAGATTCCAAAAGCCGGTCACAACGTCTTCAGTCTCTTGCGGTCCCACACCGCGGGCAATTTCGGCGACAACGCGCGGGACGCGGTTTGCAAACACCCCGGTCGACGGAAAACTTTCCATCAGCAGCGTGTGCAGTTGAAAATTATCGACCACGCCCGAGATGCGGCCAACGATCCCCAGACCGGTCTGTGGCTCAATCACAACGATTGGTTCGTCATCAAGGACGGAGAGAATCAAGTGCAGCCAATGGCCCCCTTCATGAAACTCGGCGCAGCGCTTGGCTGGCTCGCGTAACTTGCGGGCGGCCAGGCGAGCGAGATCGCTGACCGAGTAAACCGCGATGCCAGGCCGCCAGAGCGTCGTCAATGCATTCCAAGCATCGACTTCGGCCGGCATTTTCGGCGCGACTTTCCGCCAGGCCTCTTCGAAAGCTTCGTTGACCGGTGGATTGCCGTCTTCATCCACTTCGTCGTCTTTGTCTGTTTCCGGAGGTGCTGGTGGCATGACCGCTCGACACGCATCGGCCAACTTCGCGGAAGCTTCGAGCAACTTTTGCAGTTGCACGCGCAAGGCGGCCGCCATCGGCTGCGGGTCGAAACCCTTTTCGACCATCGCGCCGCCGATCAAGGCGAGATAAGCTCCGCGATACAGCACGGGTAGGTCGAACTTCTCCGCCAGCGCTGCCATTTGTTCGGCAGCTTCTTCCTGCGACATTTGCTCGACCTTGGCGAGAAACGCCGCGGCAGCTTCTTCAACGGCTTTGTCCGTGCCTTTGGCAGCGGCGGCGTTGATGAGGTTTTTGGTGCTGGTGAAAATCATGCGAAATCTCAATCCCTTGTGTGATGGTTCGCGACTATGCGGGGCCGGCCCCTCACCCCGGCCCTCTCCCCGAAGTACCGGGGCGAGGGAGTAATACTTTTAAGATCAAGCATCCTGCGCAGCCATGCGGAGCGCGACGAGATACGGCACCGGTTCGCTGCCGAGTGCGTTGAGCACCGTACCTCCGGCGGTGAAGCAATGTGTCACCCAATTCGGCTGGCCGTAGCGTTCCAAGGCAGTGCCACCTTCGCCGCCGCCGACGTAAACCTTGATGCCCGCGTCCGTCAGCCGCTTCAGCTGGCCAATGAAGGCCTTCGTGCCGGCTTCGAATCGCGGATCTTCGAACATGCCGAAGACGCCGTTGTGGAACGCTGCGGTTTGCGCTTCCTGCCCCTTTTTGCTGGCAATGAACTTGGTGATGGTGTCGGTGAAGAGGGCAATCGTCTGCGGACCGATATCGAACTGTTGATCGCCAGGTTGCAGCGTTTCAACCACGCGGGCATCGCCTAGCACAAAATCGACGGGCAACACGAATTCGATCCCCTGTCGCTTGCCCGCTTGCAACATTCGGCGGGCTTGTTCGATGCGATCCGGCGGAATGTAGTACGGCTTGTCGGCGTGGGCCGGATCTTCGGTCACGCCGAGATTAAACGTTTTACCAGCGAGGAGTGCATCGGCTTTTTTCAAAGCCATGGCCAGCGAACCGGCCGAGATGATCGTCTTGATCTTGCCGCGATTGATCATCGCTTCGAGATCGTCGAGCTTGTCGATCTTGATGCCGCTGAAGACCACGAACTGGGCGTTCAAGCATTCCATCATCGCCCCTTCAAACTCACGCGTCAGGTACTTCCCCAGCGCCACGCGGCTCATCGCTAGCGGCACCACGGTGCTCGAAGCATCGAGGCTGCCGGCCGAAAGAGCTTCGTTGACATAGACCTGAGCCACTTTTTCGCTGAGCGAATCAGCGAACGTCGCTTGCTTAGCCGCAACGGCTGAGAGCATGTCTGGCTTGGCCTTCCACAATGCCGTTTCAATGTCGTAGCCGCGTACGTTTTGCAAAACGAACACGCTGCCATTGGGGGCCGCAGCAATCGTTTGCTGCACGTGATCCTTCACGGTGTTGGTGGCTTCATCGAGCCAATCTTCGATCAGCGGCACTTCGCAATGGAGCAACTTGCCCAGCCGCGCAGCAACTTTCGCCAACGAGCCGATTGGCTTGTCTTTTTCCTTGCGACCCAGATGGCCGAAAATGATCTGCTTGAAACCTTTTTGCTGGCCGAATTGCAGCGTCTCGACCATCGAGCGGAGGCGAATGTCGCCCTGGCCGACTTCGGCGCCAACCTTGGCATCGACGTCGCCGCGAATCAGCACGGGTGTGCCGGCCGGCAGATCGCTGAGAGAATCGAGCTTGGGAATCGAGTTTAAATAATCAGCCAGCGACAAATGCTCCCGCGTGGCGACACCTTTGAGCAACTGGCAGAGACGGAAAGCACGTTCAGCGGTGACGGCCATGTTTCGTTCCGAGTTTAGAAGTTCGTAGTGAGGTGTGGAATGCTCGCTCAGCGGCGGTGTGGGAGAGTCGTCCGCCGAAAGGGAAAGATTAGCAATTATGACCCTTTTCCGCGAGGCGGGGAGGACGCGTCACCATGGATTGCGAGCGCGGACGAAAGATAGACAATCTGTCGCATGGAATCTCGCACGCAAGAAGAAATCTCGCGCCTCCCAATTCCCGGCGGCTGGAAATGGGAATCGATCGCGCTCGAAGGGCATGCGTGGCGACTGCTGTTGCCTGCCGATCCGGATGCTTTCATTTTGGAAACGCCAGCGCAGAAAGAATGGCCCGATCCCTATTGGGCGCAGTTGTGGCCCGCCGCCAAGACGATCGCCACGCTCGTGCTTGCGCAAGATTGGCCCGCGCATACCAAAATTTTGGAATTGGGATGTGGCAACGGATTCGTCGGACTAGCGGCCGCCGCACGCGGATGGCAGGTGACGTTCAGCGACTATGTTCCGTTTGCCGTGGAACTGTCTCTGGCCAACGCGCGCGGCAACAACTGCCTGAACGTGACCGGCGAAGTCACCGATTGGCGCAATCCAACAGCAGACAATGCTTTTGAACGAATCATCGCCTGTGAGTGTTTGTACGATCCGGAACTACATGTTCCACTGCTGCAAACCATGCACGCGCGACTTCGACCAGGCGGCGTCGTGTGGCTCTGCGATCCCGGCCGCGGCGAACTTGCTTCTCAGTTTGCAGGAATTGCCCGCGACCAAGGTTGGCGGGTGTCGCTCTTCGATCAAAGGTTGCAGCCGCAAGAGAAATTCGTTTGGCAGGAATTCAGGCTGATTCAGTTGCAGCGGTGAGCGCTGTGCTTGGCCCAGCATGTCCTGCTAACATGCGGCAATCCAAAGACAATTGAATTTTGCAGGAATGGGGCGACCGATGCGATTTTTAATTTTATGCGTGTACCTGTCATGCGTGGCCTGCTTATGCGCTGAAGAACCCGCTAAACCAAAGGTCGCCAAACAACACCCCGCCAATCGCCTCGCCAAAGAAACCAGTCCGTATCTGCTTCTGCACGCTCACAACCCCGTCGATTGGTATCCGTGGGGCGAAGAAGCACTCGCCAAGGCCAAGAAAGAAGGGAAGCCGATCTTTCTTTCCGTCGGCTATTCCAGCTGCCATTGGTGCCACGTGATGGAGCGGGAATCGTTTTTCGACGAAGAAATTGCGGCGATCCTCAACAAGCATTTCGTCTGCATCAAAGTCGATCGCGAAGAGCGGCCTGATCTCGATTCAATCTACATGACCGCGCTGCAGGCTTATCAATTGGCCACCACGGGTCGCCGCGGCGGCGGTTGGCCGATGAGCATCTTCCTCACCCCCGAAACGCAGCCCTTCTTTTGCAAGTCGTACATGCCCGCTCGTGACGGCGATCGCGAAGGCCATCAGGGTTTTTTGACCGTCTTGAAACTCGTGCAAGCCGCCTGGGAAAAACAACCCGACAAAATCAAACAGGATGGTCAAACACTGACGGATTTGGTGAAGGCCGAGTTGGAGTCGCGGCAGACGATTTCACTCACGCCGATTGAGATGAAGCTCTACGATGCCGTGCAGCCGGCGCTTGACCAGCAGTTCGACGCCAAGTGGGGCGGCTTTGGTTATGACGAGATTCAATGGCAGCGGCCGAAGTTTCCCGAGCCGGCGAATCTCATCTATTTGCTCGATCACATCCGCCGCAAGGACGATGCCCGCAGCAAAGAAATGCTCGCTTTTACGCTCGAGAAAATGATGCGCGGCGGCATTTACGATCATGTGGGGGGCGGCTTTCATCGCTACAGCGTCGATCGCATGTGGCGAATTCCGCACTTCGAAAAAATGCTCTACGACAACGGTCAACTGGCCACTGTCTATGCGGAAGCTTCGCATCTGCTCAAACGGCCCGACTTTGCTCGCGTCGCGGACGAAACCTGCGATTTCGTGCTCCGCGAAATGACGGATCCCGCTGGCGGTTTTTATGCCGCGCTCGATGCGGAGTCGGAGGGTGAAGAGGGTAAGTTTCAACGCTGGACCAAAGAGGAGCTGCAATCGTCGTTGACTAAGGAACAGTTTGAACTGCTCAGCGAAATGTTCGCGCTACAGAAAGATCCCAACTTTGAAGAGAAGTATTACGTCCTGAATCTGGGACAACTGCAGAGCGAACTCGCAGAGAAACGAATGGCTTCACCGAAGAAGATCTTTGCCAGCTGGGATGAGATCCGCGGGACGTTGCTCAAGGTGCGCGATGCTCGGAAAAAGCCGCTCACCGATATCAAAGTCCTCGCCGCCGACAACGGCCTGATGATTGCGGGCATGGCCGATGCCGGCCGGCTGCTGATGAAGCCGCGGTACATTGACGCTGCGAAAAAAGCAGCGGATTTTGTCCTGACCAAAATGCAGACGAAAGAAGGTCGGCTGCAGCGCAGCTTTGCGAGCGGCGAAGCGAGATTGAATGCGTATCTCAACGACTATGCGTTCTTTGCTTATGGCTTGATCGCATTGCATCGTGCGACTGGCGAAGAACGTTGGCTGAAAGCAGCCGAGAAAATCACCGCGAAGCAAATCGAACTCTTCGCCGATCCGCGCAGCGGCGGCTTCTTCTTCACGTCGAACGATCACGAAGCGTTGCTCGCCCGCGGCAAAGATCCGATCGACGGCGCGAACCCTGCGGGCAACTCGATCGCTGCGGCGAATCTGATTTACCTGACCAAACACGCCCAGAAACCGGAATGGCTAACACTCGCAGAAAATACCATTCAGTCGACCGCGGCCCTCATCGAACAAGCACCTTCGGCATCGCCGTGGATGGCGACGAATATTCCAGCACTGCTGGAGGCAAAGAAGTAGTCCCGCACGAAGTAAGGGGAATCGGCGCTGCCACCTCGAACGGCATGGAGCCCGCGCTCCCCTTACTTCGTGCGGGGCTCATTCTATTTAAAGTGCACCTTGCACGCGCCGTCATCACAGGCGTCGGCAGTTTTCCCCATCAGGTACCGCCGTTTCGCCACCTGCCGATAAAAGAATTGCCAGATCGGCAGCGTGCATGGAATGTGCATGATCGGCGCGAGGATCCACAGCTTGGGCAGCAGCCGCGACAAATAGCGAAAGGCGGCCGCACCGGCATAGCGATGGCCGGCTGGATCGATCAGGTACATTTGCTCCATGAGCATTTCGTGCGTCAGGTCGGGCCAACGGCGAGCCACTTCCGGATCGTGCAGCGAAATGAAGGCAATCCGCCCTTTGCCGTCCCAGCGAGCCAGATTCTGCACCTGTCCTGTGCAAAACTTGCAATGGCCGTCGTAAATGACGACCGCCGCGTTCGGCAGTTCGGCCGACGTCGGCAGAAGCACGGTCTTGGCCGGTTTAGGAGTAACGGTGGTAGTTGTGGTCGCGGTGGTCATTGGGTTTCCAGGCTTTCTGAATTGTATACCGCAATTCGCCGGCGGACGTAACTTGACGGGCACTGCCAGCAAGACAACAACCACTTCTTTTGGGTGGTTTTCAATAAGTCGGCGACTAGTCGGCGACTTATTGAACAGCAGGTAGCGGATCTCTCGGGATTCAGAGCAAAACGTGTTCAAAAAGTCGGGTACTTTTTGAACGTTTACGCCGAAAATGCCACTTGATCGGCACCGCCTTTACCAACTTTAACCCCTTCCCTACGATGGGTTTTTGACGAAGCCAGTGCCACTGGCAATGTATTCATGCCAGTGTAGAGCGATAAGGGTTGGCGATGGCTGTGCTGCTGCAGATTCGAAATGCGTCGAAACGCTACGGCGACCAAATCCTGTTGGACAAGGCCGAGGCGACCATCACCGACGACGAAAAAGTTGGTTTTGTCGGCCGCAACGGCGCCGGCAAAAGTACGCTGCTGCGAGTAATTCTCGGCGAAGAGGAACTCGACAGCGGCGAAGTCATCCGCCATCCGCGGCTGCGAATCGGCTATCTGCGGCAGCACGACCCGTTTGAACCGGGTGAGTCGGCGCTGCAGTTCTTGATGCGCGACAGCGGCCAACCGGACTGGAAATGTGGTGAAGTGGCCGGGCAGTTCGAATTGAAGGGAGCCTATCTCGAAGGCCCCGTGGCGAAGCTTTCGGGTGGTTGGCAAACGCGTGTGAAACTCGCCGCGCTATTGTTGCACGAACCAAACTTGTTGCTCCTCGACGAACCGACGAACTTTCTCGACTTGCGGACGCAAATTTTGCTGGAACACTTCTTGCGCGACTTCCGCGAAGCCTGCTTAATCGTTTCGCACGACCGCGCTTTCTTGAAAGCCACCTGCGGCCACACCCTCGATCTGGCTCGCGGCAAGCTGACGCTGTACCCGGGGCGCATCGACGATTTTCTCGCCTATCAACAAGAACAGCGGGAACACGAAGAGCGGACGAACGCGGCCGTACTCACGAAGCGAAAGCAGCTCGAAGAATTCATCGCCAAGAACAAAGCCCGCGCGAGCACTGCCACACGGGCAAAATCGAAGAGCAAGCAACTCGAAAAGCTGGAAGTGATCGACATCGCCAGCGACGAGCCAACGGCGCTAATCCGCGCCCCGCAAGTCGAGCCTCGCAAAGGGCCGGCTGTCCGCTGCCGTGGCTTGTCGATCGGCTATCCCGAGCGCGAAATTGCCAAGGACATCGATGTTGAAATCGAACATGGCAGCCGGGCCGCGATCGTCGGTGACAACGGCCAAGGCAAAACGACCTTTCTCCGCACGCTTGTTGATTCACTTTCGCCGCTCAAGGGCGAAGTGAAATGGGGACACGGCTGCCAGGTCGGCATCTATGCTCAGCACGTTTACACGAATTTGCCCGATAAACAAACGGTGCAGGACTATCTCGAATACCAGGCAGCGTCAGGCACCAAGACGCAGCAGATTCTGGATATGGCCGGCGCGATGCTCTTTCGCGGCGAAGCGGTGAAGAAAAAGGTCTCGGTCCTCTCGGGTGGTGAACGCGCCCGCTTGTGCATGGCCGGTCTGCTCCTCAGTCAGCACAACATTCTGATTCTCGACGAACCGGGCAACCACTTGGACGTCGATACGATCGAAGCCCTCGCGCAGGCGCTTATCGACTACAAGGGAACCGTAATTTTCACGAGCCACGATCGACATTTCATGAGCCGCATTGCGACATGCATTATCGAGGTTCGCGACGGCCACGTGGTAAACTACCGCGGCGATTACGACGCGTATGTTTATTACGTCAATAAAGAAATCGAAGCCGGCGAACGCGAGCAGCGCGAAGCCAAGTCGCTCGCCAAAGGCGCCAGCGCCGCCGCAGCCCCCAAAGGCGGCGACAAAGTTGCTGCCAAACCCGCTGCGCCGCCGCAGCGGAGCGAACGCGAAATCCGCAAAGAAATGAGCACGCTGGAGCGGGCCATCGCCAAGCTTGATGAGCAAAAGAAACTCGTCAACGCCCAACTCATGCAGACCACCGACGCGAAAGAAGCCCTCCGCCTGCACAACGAGGTCGCCGCGTTGACCACGCAATTGGCCGACACCGAGCAGCGCTGGTTTTCGCTGCAGGAACTGGTCGACGGGTTGTAATGGAGACTCCCGTCTGGGCGAGGCGACGCCGGCAACGTAAACTAATCCCCAGGCAGTGCCGATAACACGGCAATGCGCCGCTGGAGGGTAAGCGAATGGCTAGCGGTCACACTGGAAATGTGATGCCCCGCAAGGGGTTGCGGGTTCGAGTCCCGTGCCCTCCGCTTCTCACAAATGGGATGTCGCAAGCAATTGAAGCAAAATGACTTGCGTCACCCCTTTCCATTGGCCCAGTGAACTGGGTCAATGACTGGGACAATCACGAGGTTTTGTTGCCCTCTAGCTTATCTCCTCGGCGCGGCGAATCCTCCGCAGTTTTGATTGCAGTCCCATTCTGAGTTGGCCCCCGGCGGCGAAACTCGGATTCCGTCGCGAACGTTGTCGCTCGGATAGGCTACGACTTCATCGTCAGGCGACAATCCTCTGAGCACTTCCGCTTCCTGGCCGTTGTTGTGGCCAATGCTCACGGTGCGTAGTTCGGCACGCTGCCTCTTGATGACGAACACAGCCCAGTTTTCACCGTGACGAAATAGCGCGCCTGAGGGAACCTGGATCGTGTCCGGCGTTTCCCAGATTACAATTCGCGCCTCGACGCGAAAGGCATCGCCGAGGTTGCTGAGTCGCTCGGCGGGTTCCTCAAAGTCCGCGATCACGTTGACGCGTTGCTCCTCGACTCCTAAGGCCGAAATCTTCGTAAATCCCGACGGCTCGACTATCCGCACGCGGGCGTTCAATGGCTTCGCTCCACCCCAGTGCTCCAGCAGGACCTTTGTTCCCGGCGCAATCTGTGCTGCATCGGCCGAAAGGACGTCGATCTCGATCTCCAATTCACGCGGGTTGCCAATCTCAATCAGGGGCTGCCCGGGCGAGACGACCGCGGCGTTTTCCTGAATAACGCGAAACACCTTGCCATCGACGGGTGAGCGAATTTCGAGTCGCTGTGGCTCGGTTTTCTCTTTCGCAGGCGGTCGCGTCCGCACAAAGGCGGCCTGAGCCAGAGTTAGCTCGAAGACGGCCACGCGATCACCAAATTCCGCAGCCCGCAACGTCTCCGCCGCGATGCGCTCTTGATGTTCAGTGGCGTCAAACTCCGCTTGGGGAATCGCCTTGGTCATTACCAGGCCTTGGGCACGCTTCAGATTGTGTTCTGCGAGCAGGTGTGCCTCGCGTGCTGCTGCCAACCGTGCTGTTGCTTGTTCCTTAGCAGCTTCCGCAGCTTTCACCCGCGATTCCGCTTCTGACATCAACCGGGCATCGAGCAGCGCGGGGTCAGTGGGCTCGATGGCCGCAACCATCGTCTTCCCCGCCTCGACGACATCGCCGGGATGGAGTTCGACTCTGCCCAGTTGACCGGAGAGAGGCGCCGAGACGACGTAGCGTTCCTTGACCCGCGTCTTGCCATCCTCGTCGATTGTAACTTGTAAGGGACCACGCGTAACGCGCACGACTTCGACATTGACTGGCTGGGGCCACAGCGCGTAAGCGAGCAGAGCGATGCCGGCAACGGCGACAGCCAAGATCGACAAATATCGAGCGACAAGTTTCATGATCAGTCGCGGGCTTTCAGCACTTCGACCAGGTTAAATCGATCCATCCGTCGGCGCACCACCAGCGCCGACACAATCGCTCCCACGATCACCACGGCGACGGCAAGGGCATAGGTTCGCGCATGAATGATCAGCGGAAAGCGATGCACTTCAGTATTGAGCGCGCCGCTCAGCAGCCAGGCCAACAAGTAACCCAACACTAGTCCCAACGGAATCGCGGCGATCACGAGAATCGCCAACTCGCCCAAAAGGATCAGCGAGGTTTCACCTCGTGTAAAACCGAGCACGCGCAGCGTCGCCAACTCGCGGCTCCGCTCCGCCAGCGAGATGCGGGCGCAATTATAGACGACGCCCACAGCGACAACGGAGGCAAAGATGACATTCATCAGCTTCATGCGGAGGAGATTCTCCGCCATGGTGTCCTGATAACTCTGGATGTCAGCGCGTTTGATGCTGACCCCGGCCACGCGGGGAGTCTCCTTCAGCGCGTGGTAGAGTCGCCCGATTTCGAGCGGATCGGCGCTCAGAAATGCACCCGAGACGGCGTCCTGTTCGCGTAAGATGCGCCGTAGCGCTGCCAGATCCATATACGCATTGAGATCGAGATAATCGTCGATCACGGCGACGATGGGCACTTCGCAGACCGTTCGTCGCCCTTCCAAGACTTCCACGCGCACGAGATCACCGGATCGACATTCGAGGATGTCGGCTAGTCGCCGGGAGATAACCAGCCCCTGAGGCGGCAATTCAAGGGGACCGCGGGTGGGGTCCACAACCCGCAGGAGCCGCGCCTCGGAGGATAGTCCGAGCAACTCCAGCCGCCGCTGATGTTGACGATGAACCAACCGCACCGGGGTTGCTCGAAACGGCTCCAGCGACGTCACGCCTGGCATGTGCTGCATCTCGTGAATCGCCTGGCCAGCCGTCGGTTCGACGAACGAGACCATCAGGTCCTGCCGCTGGCCCACGAAAAACTGAAAGTCCATGACGTGGTCGACCGTATCCTGGATGAAGTTGCCCATGACCAGGATGGCGATCGACAGCGAAATCCCCAGCACCGACATCGCCGAACGGAGCGGCCGGCGTTCCAGGTGCCTGAGGATCATACGCAATGCTTGGGGAATCAGAGGCTGCAAACCGATTCGCTCCACGAGACTCACGCGATAACGGGGCGGTGCTTCAGGCTGCATCGCCTGCGCGGGAGGCAGAGCTGCGGCCCGCCAGACTGCATTCCAAACTCCCCCCTGTACCGCTGCCAGCGCCACGAGTGAAGTCGCGACCACGAGCCGCCAATCCAGTTCGTAGTGCATGGCGGGAAAGCGAAAGAACCCGGCATACAACCCCGTCAGGTCTGCTCCGAGCTTCGCTCCCAGCGCGGTCCCCACCACGGCTCCAACCACCGCAATGGCTGCTGCAAACGAAAAGAAGTGAGCGGCGATCTCCGTTTGCGTGTAGCCGAAGGCCCGCATCATGGCGATCTGCTCGCGCTGCGTCGCGACCAGTCGCGACATCACGACCTGCAGCAGAAAAGCGGTCACGGCCAGGAAGATCACTGGGGGCAACAGCGCCATGGTGCGGAGCTGAATCAGTTCGTTTTCGAGAAAACGATGCGAAGGCTGCAAATCACGGCCGTAAGCGTCGGCCCCGCCATACGGGGCTAATTGGTCGTCGAGCTGGGCCAGCACCTGCTCTTCGGATGCGGGGGTGGACAGCGTCAGAACCAGGTCATTGAAGGCATCGTGAACGTTACAGGCCGACGATAGTTCCTCATATCCCATCCACAGCACGCCGAATCGCTTGTCATCCGGCAACAGTTCGCCTGGTCGGACCGAATAAACGTACTCTGGCGACAACACCACGCCCACCACGCGCAATGTTTGTTGCTTGCCGTTGATGACCGCTTTCAGCGAATCGCCAGGATGCAACCGATTGGCGGAAGCGAAGGCTTCGGAAATCAACACCTCGCCGCTGCGCCGAGGCTCCAGCATTCTCCCCGCTCGCAGATAGAGCCGATTGACTTGCGGCTCGTCCCGATCGGGCAGCGAAACAATGCGGCCGGTCGCCGGTTCAGTCAAGTTGGGGACATCGAGGGTAACCATCATCACCACGCGAGGTTCCACGGCCTGGACGCCCGCTAGTTCGCGAATTCGCGGCACCAGGCTGAGAGGAGCTCGCTTCAAGTGCATGAAGACCTGACCAAAACGCGATCGCTCGTAGAACCTGGTCCGCGTCCGCTCCAGGGATTGCAACGTGCTGACCGACATAATCACGGTAGCCACACCGGCCGCCAGCACGAGAGCAATCGCCAGGTTTTGCCAGCGCATGTGCCATAAATCACGGAAGAGCTTGGTGTGGATTGCCCGCATGAGTTACCACACGATTTCTGCGGCCGAAGCACGCTGCCGATTGACGGTGACTTCGCTGATCCGACCATCCGAGAGCCGCAGGACGCGGTCCGCCATGCTCGCGATGGCCGCATTGTGCGTGATGATCACGGTCGTTGTACCCAGCGAACGATTAACGTGTTGAATGGCTTCGAGCACCACAATCCCCGTCTTTACATCAAGCGCACCAGTCGGCTCGTCGCACAGCAACACATCGGGCTGCTTGGCAATCGCGCGGGCGATCGCGACCCGCTGCTGTTCACCGCCACTCAGTTGCGCAGGATAGTGATTCAAGCGGTTGCCCAACCCAACTAGTTGCAACGCCTCGGCCGCCGGCATCGGATGCGCGGCAATTTCCGTTACCAGGGCGACATTTTCAACCGCGGTCAAACTCGGAATCAGGTTATAGAACTGAAACACGAAGCCAACGTGCTCGCGCCGATAGTGAGTCAGCAACGCATCGTCTTCGCGCGACAGATCATGATCCCGAAATTGGACGTGCCCGGAAGATGGCACGTCCAATCCACCCAGAATGTTGAGCAGCGTAGATTTCCCGCTCCCGGATGGGCCGAGCAGCACAATAAACTCGCCCGGGTAAAGATCGAGATCCACGCCGCGCAGCGCCCAGATCTCATTTTCACCCGCCCGATATACCTTTGTCAGGCCACGGGCTTGAAAGAGGGGCACAGGTTCCGCAGCCATGTGTTGCCGTTAGTCTTAGCCACAACCCGCTTGGGCGGCGACGAGCAAGTTCGATCACAACGCAAAGACAGTCACTTGTCCGTCAGGTTACTATCCCTTAGTAGACAGGTCGAGTGTCTTCTGCGAGGTATTGGTTCCTGGAAAGTGATCCCTCTCAAACCATGACATAGTCGCCTCGTCGCGATTCGGTCCGACACGCCGACTGCAAATCGGCCGATGTGACCGACGCGACTTAGAGACCGCGCCAACGATGGACTACAGGTTTTCGG
>CAYMWL010000116.1:0-18431 GCA_964394305.1 uncultured Pirellulaceae bacterium | reverse complement strand
CGCCTACTGGACCCCTAGCGAATTAAACCTTCACCTACAAAACTGAATCCTGCCCTCTGAGCCAGCAACGCATTCACGGTGGCCCATCGCATAACCGAAGCTTTCGGCAGTGATGATCGATTGCGCCGCTGGCTGAAACGCCAACGGCGACCTTCTCGCGGAGAAGAGTACCGAGCGACAACTTACGCCGCTTTCTTGAGAGGAATTTCTTCCACCACCGGCGGTTCCGCGAATTTGTCCTGCGGAACCGCTTGCTTTAATACTGCTTCGATCTGGTCGTTGAGAGCATCGAGCGCTGCCAGCACTTCGTCCTGCTTGGCATCGAGTTCCGCCAGCAAGCTGTGGCGGAGGGCCGCATTTTCTGCAGATTCGGCACCGTTCATCGGCGGTAAGCTCCCGGTTGATTCGTCCTTGAATGCACCGTTGCTTAGGCTTCATCGAACACGCCATCCGCCCACAATCACGCAGCCCGCGAAGTTGCTGCTTGTAGAGCGCTGGCAAACTTTGCCGCGGAGGTAGTTCATCACCCCTGCTCGATTCCTAAAGAGGAAACTTCACGGGCCGGCGCATTTCCTGCGACCGATAGATGGCCGTGAACATCGCCACCACGAGGCGGCCTTGCTCGCCACCCACGAGCGGCGGGCGGTTGTCGCGGATGGCTTGCAGAAAATCTTGAATCTGCAACTGATGGTAATGCGTCGTGGCATCGATCTTTGCAAAGTGTGCGCGATCCGCAGCAACAAATTCGCGGAGTAAATGCTCTTCGCCGGGAATGGTCCAGACATCGTTGAGCGGAGGTTCCGTGATCTTGCTCATGCCGGCGACAAACGAAGCACCGGTGTCGGTCTGCACACCCACCGAAGCGCCACTGCTGCCGTGGATGTGCACCTTGGTATGAATGCCCGGCTGTTGCGACAAGCTGGTGACAATGCTGCCGAGCGCTCCCGACTTGAAACGAATCATCGCCGTGGCGGTGTCTTCGACTTCGATATAGGGGTGATTTAAGTTGGCCCAATAACCGCTGACCTCGTCGATCTCGCCCATCAGCCATTGCAGCAAATCAAGCTGATGCGGCGACTGATTCACGAGCACGCCGCCACCTTCGGTCGCCCATTTGCCACGCCAGGGATCGGACTGGTAATAGGCCTGGTCCCGCCAACTGAACATCGCAAACGTGCCGAGTACGGGCCTGCCGATTTTTCCGGCATCGATCGCAGCTTTCATCCGCTGTACTGGTTCGAAAAATCGCCGCTGACTGACCACTGCGACCTGCACGTTGTTCTTGGCGGCGGCTTCGAGCATGCGATCGCAGGCTGCCAGCGAGGCCGCCATCGGCTTTTCGAGCAGCACATGGGCGCCAGCCGCTGCTGCCTGAATGCAAGGTTCTTCATGCAATGGATGCGGCGTGCAGATCGTGACGGCTTCGACGTGCGCCTCGCGGAGCATTTGCGGCACCGAATCGAAGGCGGGAACGCGAAAGGTTTCGGCAAACGCTTGCGCGCGAGCCAGTTGGGCGTCGCACACGGCAACGAACTCCGCTTCGGCCAGCGTGCTTAGCGCTTGCGCATGCGTCTGGCCGACCTTACCGCAGCCGATCAGGGCCGTTCTGATTTTCCGCATCGTCATTGCAAAAGGCCGTAAAGGCCGAGATTTTCTGGTGAAAGTGTTGTTGCGCCGGTATGATGATGGCAGAAATCCTCCCACCCGCCAGCCCGCGCTCGCCATGAAATTCTCTTGTTCGTTATGCCTGTTGTCGCTGCTCGCCACTTTCGCCGCGGCAGCCCCCGTCGACTACACACGCGAGATCAAGCCGCTGCTGCAAGCGGCCTGCGTCAAATGCCACGGCACACTCACACAGAAAAGTGACCTGAAACTCGATACCGCCGCAGGCGCACTCGCCGGTGGCGTGAGCGGGCCGTCGATCATTCCCGGCAAGAGTGCGGAAAGTTCGCTGATTCAATCGATCGAAGGCACGCACGACTACGTTCCTAAGATGCCGTACAAACGGCCGCCACTCGATGCAGCGCAGATTGCCTTGTTGAAAAAATGGATCGACGAAGGCGCCAAAGCGCCGGCCGATGAAAAACCGAGCGACGATCGCCACTGGGCCTTCATCGCGCCGGAAAAAGCGCCGCTGCCGCAAGTCGGTAAGGCGCATCCCATCGATGCCTTCATCGCGGCGCGGTTGAAACAAGAAAAGTTGGAGTTGTCGCCCGCCGCGGAAAAACGCACGCTCATCCGCCGGCTGTATCTCGACCTGCTCGGTTTGCCGCCAACTCCGGCACAAGTCGCTGCATTTGTCGCCGATGAAAATCCCAAAGCTTGGGAGAATCTCGTCGATCAAGTCCTCGAATCACCGCACTATGGCGAACGCTGGGGACGCTGGTGGCTCGATCAGGCTCGTTATGCTGATTCGAATGGCTATAGCATCGATGCGCCGCGACAGATTTGGAAATTTCGCGATTGGGTGGTGAGCGCGCTGAACCGAGACATGCCATTCGATCAGTTTTCGATCGAGCAACTCGCCGGTGATCTGCTCAATGATGCTACCGAGCCGCAAAAAATTGCGACCGGTTTTCATCGCAACACGCAGATCAATCAAGAAGGGGGCATCGATGTTGAACAGTTCCGTGTTGAAAGCGTCATCGATCGGGTCGGCACTACCGGCACGGTTTGGCTCGGACTGACCATCGCTTGTGCGCAATGCCACGATCACAAATTCGATCCGATTTCGCACAAAGAGTTCTATCAGTTCTTTGCGTTCTTCAATAATCAAAGCGAACCGACGCTGCGAGTCATCGACGGCGATGTTGATCCGAAGGAAGTCGACGCTGAGATCAAGGAATTGGAACAAAAGCTGAAAGCCTATTTTGCGAAGTACGCCGATGACTATGAAACGTGGGAAAAAGAGCTCGGCCCGATGTCGCGGAGTCTTTTCACGCCGGAAGCAACCAAGGCGATTGCGGTGGAGAAAAAGAAGCGGTCTTTCGAGCACACGCGGGCGTTGTTTCAAGTGGGGCCTGGCGCCGCCGATCAGGATTATCGAGCCATCAACGAGCGATACCTGGAGCTGACTGCATTGCAGAAAGGTGGCGTCACGACGCTCGTCCTGCAGGAAATGCCGCAGCCGCGAAAAACAACGATCTATCTCAAGGGAGACTTCACCCGGCCCGATGCTGAAGTGACCGAAGGGGTGCCGGCGGTTTTGCCCCCGCTGAAAAAGGAGAAACGGCCGAACCGGTTGGATCTCGCGCAGTGGTTGATGAGCAAGAACAACCCGCTGACAGCCCGCGTGATTGTGAATCGAGTTTGGCAGCAGTACTTCGGCCGCGGCCTGGTCGAAACCGAGAACGACTTCGGGACGATGGGTTCACCGCCGTCGCATCCGGAATTGCTCGATTGGCTGGCCGTCGAATTTCGCAATCACTGGAGCTTGAAGAAGCTGCACAAACTGATTGTCACTTCGGATACCTATCGACAGAGCAGTACTATCACACCGGGGCATCCGGCCCTCGCCGTCGATGCGAAGAACTATCTGCTGTGGCGACAAACGCGGCTGCGGCTTGATGCCGAAATCGTGCGCGACGTGTCACTCGCGGCTAGCGGATTGCTTTCCGAAAAAATGGGTGGGCCGCCGGTTTATCCGCCGATTCCCGAAGGAGTCCTCGGCCTCGGCCAGGTGAAGCGTCCTTGGCCGCTGAGCAAAGGTGAAGATCGGTACCGTCGCGGTTTGTATACCTTTGTGTTTCGTGCCACACCGCCGCCGTCGCTGAGTGTCTTCGACGCGCCCGAAGGTTTCAGTAGTTGCACGCGCCGCATCCGTAGCAACACGCCGTTGCAAGCGCTCACGTTGCTCAACGATGCGGGCTATTTTGAGCTTGCCAAAGCACTGGAAAAGATCATTCAACAAGATGGCCTCCAGGCTGCATTCGAACGCGTTACCGCTCGCCCACCGACAGTGGATGAGAAAGAAGTGCTGAGCAAACTCGATACGCTTACGCAGGCCCGCGTGCTTTTGAATTTAGACGAAACGATTACCCGCGAATAACGATGAACTCTCCCAATCAAAACGCACTCCGCGACCTCACCCGCCGTCATTTCTTCCAACAATGTCCGCTAGGACTGGGCGCACTTGCGCTCACTTCGTTGCTGAATGACAACGTTCAGGCAGCGCCCGCACCTGCGCGCACGCACCACAAGCCGCGAGCGAAGAACGTCATCTATTTGTTCATGGCCGGCGGGCCCTCGCAGCTCGAATTGTGGGATTACAAACCGAAGCTGATTGAGCTGAACGGGCAACAGATTCCGCAGAGCTACGTCGAAGGGAAACGCTTCGCCTTCATGAATACGAGCAACGGTATGAAGTTGCTCGGCACACGCAAGAAGTTCGCCCAGCATGGCCAATCCGGCACTTGGGTTAGCGAAATGTTGCCGCACACGGCGGGCATCGTCGACGACATCAGCGTAGTAACCACTTGTAAGACTGCGCTGTTCAATCACGCGCCGGCCAAGCTGTTCATGAACACCGGCAGCGGACAGTTCGGCCGGCCGTCGATCGGCTCGTGGGTGACCTACGGGATCGGCAGCGAATCACGGGATCTCCCCGGATTCGTCGTGCTGCAAAGTGGTCCCCGCGGACCCCGCGGCGGCGCGGTGAATTGGGGCAGCGGCTTTCTGCCGACGACTTTTCAAGGAGTGCCGCTGCGGGGCCAGGGCGAACCGATTTTGAATTTGACCAATCCGCAGGGAATCGACACGGCGAAGCAACGCGCTGCGCTCGATGCCATTCGCGCGCTCAACGCGCAGCGGCTGAAACAAACTGGCGACGATGAAATTCAAACGCGCATCAATGCCTATGAGATGGCGTACCGCATGCAGTCGAGCGCCCCGGAACTGATTGATATCAGCGACGAATCGCAAGCGACGCTCGACATGTACGGTGTGAATCCCGAGAGGGCGTCGTTCGCCCGCAATTGTTTGCTCGCCCGGCGGCTCGTAGAACGCGGCACGCGATTCGTGCAGCTGTATCACACCAATTGGGACAGCCACGGTGGCGCTGGTGAAACACTCGAGGACGATTTTCCAAAGGTGGTGAAAGACGTCGACCAGGCCTGCGCTGCACTCGTCAAGGATTTGAAAGCTCGCGGCCTGCTTAACGACACGCTGGTCGTGTGGGGCGGCGAATTTGGCCGCACACCGATGGGCGAAAATCGCGAAAAGACCGGCCGCAATCACCATATCGATGCCTTCACCATGTGGTTTGCCGGTGGCGGCGTGAAGGGTGGGCAAACGATTGGCCAGACGGATGAGTTAGGCTTCAATGCAGCGGAGTATCCAGCACACGTGCACGATATCCACGCGACCATGCTCCACTTGCTGGGTATCGATCACAAGCAGCTGACGTTTCGTTTTCAGGGGCGAGATTTCCGTCTCACCGACGTACACGGCGCGTTGCTGACCAAACTTCTGGCGTAGTTTTGGCGTTATTTCGCAGTTTTCGCTGCTAAACCGGGCTCGTAGCGGCATTCTTGTTGTATCAATTGACCCAAACAACTAAGGTTGAGGTGATGGCTGCAGGGGCTTTGTCGCCATAACAACTTCCGTGCCGTGGAAGTTCTTCCACTCTTGTCTCGGCGGGTAGTTTTTTTGGTGAGGAGTCTCTCGATGCCTGTCCGCAGTTGCGCTCTCTTTGCGTTCTTGTTTACCCTGGTATGCTGCACCGCATGGGCCGGCAACAACAATAACGGCTTCGGCAATCAGGTCGGCGGCGTCTCGATCAGCGCTGAAGGCGCCATCGCCAACGCCGATCCGCTCGTCCTTCGGCAAATCAACGAGCTGCTGACGGCAGACTTTCAAGGGCCAGATGCCAAGTTGAAGAAACCGGTCGAGTTGCGAAAAATCTCGCTCAAAGCCATCGAACAAGCACTGCGTGAACATGGCCAGCAGACTTGCCGTTCGCTTCCCGAAGAAATCAAATACCTGGCGGGCATGCAGCGGATTCAGTTCGTGCTGCTCTATCCCGAAACGAATGACATTGTGCTCGCCGGTCCCGGCGAAGGCTGGAAGCTTGACGGCAAGGGAAACACAGTGGGGGTTACTACCGGCCGGCCGGTGCTGAATCTCGAAGATCTGCTCGTCGCGTTTCGCACTGTCGAGGCGGCGCGGCAGGGGCAACTTTCGTGCTCGATTGATCCGACTGGCGAAGGCCGTCAGCGGTACGAGCAGCTGATGTCGACGCAAAAAACTTTCAATGCCGCAATTATTCCTGCGATTGAAAAGGCCTTCGGCGATCAAAAGATCACCGTCAGCGGCGCGCCGGATACTTCGCACTTTGCCTGTGTACTAGTGGCCGCTGACTACAAGATGAAACGCATCGGCATGAAGCTGGAGCCTTCGCCAGTCAAAGGGCTCGTCAGCTTCATCGACATGGCCCCCGCCCGGCTTGACAACCTGATGCCTCGCTGGTGGATGGCTTGCAATTATGAACCCTTGGGTCGCAGCGAAGACGGGCTGGCGTGGGAACTCCGCGGCCAGGGCGTAAAAGTGCTGACGGAAGATGAGTTTGTCAATAATGCTGCTGGCACTGTCCGCGGCAGCGGCAAGGCCAGCCCGGTTGCTCAGAAGTGGAGCGATCAGTTCACCGAAAAATACGACGAACTCGCCGCGAAGGAACCGGTCTTCGGTGAACTACGCAACGTGATGGATATGTGCGTGATTGCGGCTCTCTTTGCGAAGGAAAATCTGACAGCTAAGGCCAAGTGCGAGCTGCCGCAGCTCACTTCCGTCTCTGGCAGGAACTCGCTCGACAAGTGGAACGCTCCGCAAAAAGTCGCCACGCAAATCAGCGCTTTAAAGAAGGGGAACAACTGGATCATCACGGCCTCGGGCGGCGTTTCAATCAACAGCTGGGAAGCAGCCGACAAAGCCGAAGTTCGCCCCGCGATTTCCACCACGCGCGCCAATGCCAAGCCCTCCGCTGGCGCCGCGGAAACGATGTGGTGGAACTAGCTGGGAGTCACCCACGCCAGCGTTGACAGCACCACTCGCTGCAAAAAGGGCTGATGAAACAACAGCCCCAGCGGCGTGAGGATGACTATCGCGGCATACGCTCTGCCGCGCCAACTGCGACTTAGTCCCCAACGCTTCCCCAGCGGACTTCGCTCGAACAGCACCGCTCCGCCTTGCAGCAAAAAGTAAAGCGTCGGCAATCCCAGGCCACCCCGAGTCGGCACCGACATCACCAAGTCGTGCACGATGCCGGAGAAGAAGAACACCGCCAGCGTGGCAATCACTCGGCCGAACCGCTTCGCGAGCGGCAGCCAGACAAACATTCGGCCGATATCGTGAAAGGCCAAATTCCAGCGGGCTCCCCAAAAGTCGGCAAGCGAAGTTGCTCGCAGAGGCCTGTTCATGATCGGCTGCGCATCAACATCGGCCAGCCGCCACCCGATGGAAATGATCTGGCTCAAACCAAAAAGCAAAAATAGCGCCAGGCCTACCAATCCGAACCAGCCGCGAACTTCAATGTGGAGATAGGGCGTGAGCGCCGGCAGCGAAAGCATCATCAACAATCCGGCCAGCGTCAGCAAACTCGCCATCGCCACTTCCCGAACTGCAGGTTGAGCAATCGGGCGTGCGGTGAAAAAGGCGTCTGCATCCATGCCTGGCCATAAGAACAGGAATTGAAATGCTTCGAGCACGCTAACGTGACGCGCGACACGCGAATTGGCAAACGCCAGCCATTTAAAGCTGGCATAAATTGCTGCCGCGAGCAGCCAGGCCACCAGAGCCGGCGGCCAGTTTGCGCCCGCCATTAGCACTAATGGCGGCAATGCGAGCACGGGAATCCAATGTGGCCAAACGGCACGCGGCGTCGATCGCGAAATGGAAGAGGCAACCGCACTCATAAAACACCTCCGTGTATTACAGCAAACGGAGTGCCGAAGTAACGGGTTATTGCCACGAGTGCGCAGGCTGCTGGCTATTCCGGTAAAAGGGTGAGATTTACCTCAAGCAGGTGACAAACTTCCTTTCCTCGAATGTTAGACGCGCGTAGCGTGAGCGCTCCGCGGCCTTTCTGCAAGCGGATCATTCCCAGCTCAATTGAGCGGAAAGGTTTCATTCTCGATTCCGCTAGTGGACGCGGGATGGTGTCTTGATTCGTGTACAGTGGCGGATCCCACCCGGGCATGATCTTACCGGTCAACTTGCTTTGTAAGTGCGACAGTTCAACCGTCGAGCCGGCGGAATCGAGCGGGCAGGTATAGAGGATTTCCACCGAGTATTTGCCGGCCGTCTGCACATCAATTTCCCACGCAGCCGCATCGTCCTTGTTCATCCAATTCACAAAGTACGAACTGTTGGGAGCTCCAGAACTGCGTTTCACACCGCCCAGCGGTTCGCCGTCGCGGGCCGGCAGCCACGTTCGCGGGAACTCGCGATAGCCGACGAGGATCGGCCGCGGATCGACGGATCTTGCTGGGATCTGTCGGTTCTGCGGTCCGAGGCGCATTTGCTTCTTCCAATCGGCGACGAGGGAAGTGAGGTGAGCGGCGACGATGGCCTGCTCGCCGTTGATCGGCTTCGTCTGTCCAGGATCAGCAATCATGTCGAACAGTTGTCCCTGATTGTCGAGCCGATATTGCTGCGTTCGCGCGCTAACGTTGCGATTCCAACTTGAGAAGATCGTCCGCTCCGGCCAATCGCTGTTCGTGCCCAGCAGCAACGTCGACAAATCGCGGCCGTCGAGCGGTTTGTCGCCGACACGTTCCAGGCCAGCGAGCGATAACAACGTCGGCAACAGATCAATAGCGCCGGCGATTTCTTTGACGGTACGATCCTTGGGTAACTTCGCCGGCCAGCGGAGAAAGCATATGGACCGCACGCCACCTTCATCCGTCGTTCCTTTCTTCCCTTTCATGCCGCCCGTCCACCGCGGCGTATTTGGGCCGTTGTCGCTGAAATACAGTACGATCGTGTTGTCGCTCAATTTCAGCTCGTCGAGTTTGTTCAGCACGCGGCCGACGTTGGCGTCTTGATTCTCGAGCATCGCCAGAGCACAACGCGTCTCATCGGGGTTCTCCGCAGGGGTGCCGCGTTGCGTGATCGCTTTGTCTTTAAACCGCGCCCAGTCTTCTTCTGGAACCGCCCACGGCGAATGTGGCGTGGTGAACGGCACGAAACAAAAGAAAGGCTTGGCTTGATTGCGCGCTATGAAATCGATCGCGCGGTTTGTGCACAGATCGACGATGTAACCCTTTTCACGAATCGGTTTGCCGTTGTGTTCGAGTGGCGGATCGAAATACTCGCCCCAATGTCCTGAAGTGTATCCGTAGTACTCTTCAAAACCCCGGGCCAGCGGATGATAAGGCCATTGGCTGCCGTTGTGCCACTTGCCAAACGCGCCGGTCGCATAACCAGCTGCGCGAAAAGCATCAGCGATGGTCCGCTCATCCAGGTTCATCCGCTCCTGGCCAGTCGAAACTCCATAGACACCGGTGCGAGGATGATATCTGCCAGTGAGAAACTCCGCCCGTGTGGGCGCACAAACCGGACAAACAAAAAAGCGGTCCAGCGTTACACCATCCGCAGCGATCGAATCGATGTGCGGGGTCGCTACCTGTTGGTTGCCGTTGCGGCTGTAATCGCCCCAGCCTGCGTCATCGGCGAGAAAGATCACCACATTCGGCCGTGTCTTCTGCGTCACCAACGTCTCGGCAGCCCGCAAAACGCTCGTCGTGATGCCGATTTGCAGTAACAGCAGCAGGGGAAGCGGCCATTGTTGGGGAAAGGGTTTCATCGCAATGTTTCCGACCGGCGTACCCGGCAAGTTTTCTGACAAGTGAAGTACCACTACATTCTGATGATGACTTCTTATCGATAACAACCCCTTTTCGCGCAATCCTATCTTCTTCGACTGAGTCCTATGAAAACCAGTTTTTCTCCGGTTCGCGCTTTGCTGATCCTCTCGCTGTTTGCGTGCTCGGCGTTTGCCCAGCATAAAGAGGATCACTCGTGTCCGCTCTTTTCATATCTCACGAGCAAGGAGCAGCCTGGCCGGATGATTTGCTACACGCCATCGGAACTCGATCCGCGGGCCGAAGCCAATCATGGTCGACTTCTGACGAGTTCGATCCGGGCTGATCTCTCGGCGCTACGGCCGGCCTTTGATGGGCTCGTATTGTATGGCTATCACGAACAATGCACTCCACGGGTGCTCGCAGTGGCGAAGGAACTCGGTTACCGGGGTGTGTTGCTCGCGATTTGGAATGTCAAATCATCAGCCGAGATTGACGGCGTGGCCGCGCTCGCGCGACAGTACGATGGCCAGTTCAATCTGGGTGTAATCGTCGGCAACGAAGGAATCACCTTCAAACGTTATGAACTCGAAGACCTCGCCATCGCGGAGAAACGCATCCGTCCGTTGCTGCCGAAGAACCTGCCGATCAGCACGAGCGAACCTTTACACGGCTACGCGAACGAAACGATCGTAAAGTTCGGCGACTTCTGCTGCCCGAATATTCACCCGGTCTTCGATCGCAAAGAACTCGTCGCTGACAAAGCAGCCGCCTGGACTCGCGACGAAGCGGCGAAAATTGCGAGAAACGCGAACAAGCCGGTATTGGTCAAAGAGACAGGTTTCCCGCACGCGGGTAACGCGATGTACACCGCCACATCGCAGAGTGAGTTCTGGCATCACTACACGCAGACCGGCACCATCGCCGTGATCGACGACAAGCCGACGGCGCCGGTGTGGGTCAGTCACGGCATCGGCTTTGAGGCGTTCGACCTGCCGTGGAAAAGTCAGGAATCAAAACTCGAAATCGAGAAGTCCTGGGGGCTGATGGGCCCCGACCGCAAACCGCATGCGGCGTTTCGGGTTTGGAAGGAACTGAAATAGGCTTGGCATGCACATTTTCGGGGATGTATTCGAAAGTCCCTGTTTTGGACGGCAGTCGGCCAGAGGGCCACGCCGAATCGCGCCAGTAAAATCCAGAAAAAACAAAACAAATCTCGCCAGATTAGGGAGGGCCGGCTAAGATAGCGTCCTGCCTCATCTCTCAGTTCATTCTCATCGAGTCATCCCATGCTTCTCTCAACATGGCGGCGTCGCCCTGGGTTTACGTTAGTTGAATTGCTGGTCGTGATCGCAATCATCGGGGTGCTGGTCGCGTTACTGCTTCCTGCGGTACAGGCAGCTCGCGAAGCTGCCCGCCGCTCGCAATGTTCGAATAATATGAAGCAGCTCGGGCTCGCTGCTCATAATTTCGCCGATACGAACTCGTCCCGGCTGCCGCCATTCGTGCAGATTTACAATCCGCCGGCAGTACCCGCGTCGGGGCAGACCGATGCGCTGAGCGCCTATCGCACACCGGGCTTTGGCCCGAATTGGGTGGTACTCATGCTGCCATTTTTCGAACAGAAAGCTCTATACGAATCCAATGCAGCAGGGATCAACAATTTCTTACCCAGTGCGGGTGTTGATAAGGCGTGGCGGAGCGTGCGGACAGTTAAGCTCAAGACCATGCTCTGCCCCACTGACCTGAACAGCGTGAAGCCATTTTCGCTGAACGACGGCGACTGGGCTCGCGGTAACTATGCTGCGAACGGTGGACCGTTCTGGTTGTCCAGTACGGTGGACAGTTCCGCGGCGAACGTCACCGCGGCGCGCGGCGGTGGCTGCTTTGGTATCAACAAAAGCCCCACCTTGCAGGAAATCAGCAACGCAGATGGCACCGCCAACACCATCATGCTTCATGAGATTCGGCAGGGGCTGACCGACAACGACCGCCGCGGCGTGTGGGCGATGGGGCTCGGCGGTTCGAGCGTGACGGGCGCTTTGTCGATTGGCGACGCTACCGTTCCAAACGACAATCTGGAAAAATCTGACGACATCGAAAACTGCACCGACGTCCGCACAACGTTGGGTAGCGCCGGCACCAACTTGGGCCAGCGTCGCATGGGCTGCTCGAACGACAACGGGCCTAACAACTGGCCGAATTGGCAGGCACAGTCGCGGAGTCTGCATCCAGGTGGGATCCAGGCCTGTTTTGCCGACGGTGGCGTCCGTTTCATCCCAAACAACATCGCGCAAACCACGTGGCAAGCAATTTGTGGTCGGAATGATGGTGAAACGCCTCCCTCTTACTAACGTGATAACTTACTAGACGCCCTTAATCTCCGACCCATAGAATCTGTTATCAAAATGATCGTTCAAAACTCGGCTCGACTGTTTTGTTTTTGGTCATTGGTTGGAACTGCCTGCACACTTTCCCTGACGGGCTGCGGCGAAAAACTAGTCAATGTGAAAGGGACTGTACTAAACAGTCAACAGCCGCTGGTGATTGGTCCAACGGGCTCGATCTTGGTCACATTGGTCCCCGATGTTCCGGCTGGCACTCCCTATACGACGTATCCAGGATATGCCGATGCCACCGGCAAGTTCGAAATCAGTGAAAAGGTGAAGCCCGGCAAATACAAAATTGCGGTGGAAGTAAATGATCCCTTGCCAGGTGACGACAAATTGAACGGTAAGTTCTCGACCGCGAACACGCCGATCGTCCGTGAAGTCGTCGACGAAAAAACGCCGCTGACGATCGACCTGGCCGTGCCGTAATTGTGGCGCTCGGATCGAGACTCCGAGCTTGGTTATACTCGCATACGAATGATGCGAACTGCGGCGATGAAGATCACCGCGCCTATGGTCGCCGTGATCAATCGCCCGATTAGGCCGCCGAACGAGATGTTCAGCAGGTTCATCAACCAGCCGCCGATCATAGCGCCGATGATGCCCAGCAGCAAATCGATGAGCAGTCCATAGCCGCCCCCTTTGATGATCTGGCCCGCGAGCCAACCAGCCGCAATACCGATCAAGATGAACCAGACGAAATCCATGGCAGGAACTCCGAGTGCAAACAGACGTAGGGTGGGGCGAACGTACTCGTGAGGCCCACCAGGGGTCGCGCAAAGATGGTGGGCCTCGCGGCGTACCACTCCAACCACCCTACCGCTAACTAGCTAATTGCACCAGCGGAAGCGACTTGGGTTTTCGATTAGCAGCGATCGCACGAGCTTCGTGATCGAGGCTTAGAAGTTCGTAGTGTACGTTGCGTTGCCGCGGCGTGTAACCGAGTTCGGTAATGGCGTCGCGGATCTGATCGAGCGTCAGGAAGTGGACCGTCCCTGCTTCAGCGACAACATTTTCTTCAATCATCAGGCTCCCCATGTCGTTGGCACCGTACAAGAGCGCCAGTTGGCCAATCTTCATCCCTTGCGTGACCCAGCTGCTTTGGATGTTGGGGAAGTTATCGAGATAGAGTCGACTGACGGCTTGCGTCTTAAGATATTCAAACGAACCGGCCGGCGGGATGTTGGCCATGTCGGTGTGGTCGGGTTGAAACGTCCAGCAGATGAACGCCGTGAAGCCGTGAGTTTCGTCTTGCAGTTGGCGGAGGCGTTCGAGATGTTGGATCCGCTCGGCGAGCGATTCGATGTGGCCGAACATCATCGTGGCGCTACCATGGCCGCCGAGCTCATGCCAGACACGCATCACGTTCAGCCAATCGTCGGTCATCACTTTGCCGCGGGTCATCGCGCCGCGAACACGATCAACGAGGATTTCGCCACCACCGCCGGGCAAGCTACCCAGGCCCGCGTACTTCAAGCGTTCGATCACCGTGCGCAATGGCAGCTTGTTCACTTTCGTGAAGTGATGAATTTCCGGCGGGCTGAAAGCGTGGATGTTGATCTGTGGAAAGTTGCTGCGGATGTCGTGCAGCAGTTCTTCGTACCACTCCAGTTTGTAGTCAGGATGCAGGCCGCCTTGCATCAGGATTTGATCGCCGCCGAGTTCGGCAGTTTCGCGGACTTTTTGCAGCAGTTCCGCGCGATCGAGCACGTAACCTTCCGGCGATTTCGGTTTGCGATAGAACGCACAGAAGTCGCAGACAGCCGTGCAGATGTTGGTGTAGTTGATGTTGCGATCGATGTTGTAGGTGCGAATCGGTTCCGGATGCAGCCGGCGGGTCACTGCGTCCGCGGCGCGGCCGATGGCAGCGAGATCGTTGGATTGCAGCAGCATCAGGCCTTCGTCAGCAGAGAGGCGTTCTCCGGCGACGGCTTTAGCGAGGATGTTGTCGATCATGTGAGTGTCGGAATGGATTCAGGCAGCTTGATTCCGGGCGGAGCCAGATTCAGATGCACCGCGTGTTGATAGTACAAACGAAGCCCAGCCAGTTCGCGCGGGCCGAGCGTGAAATGTAAGTTGTCGCGCAAGTAGCGCAGGCATTGATCGTAGCTAAGTTCGTAGCGCGATGCTTCAGCGCGGGCGATGTTCGTCAGATGTGCCACGCCCTGATCACGAGCGTTCGATAGTTTTGCGGCGAGCTCTGCGGTATTGATGCCTGGACGAGCAACCCACATGGCAAAGACGAACGGCAGTTCAGCCCAGCGGCACCAGACATCGCCGAGGTCCCAGATTTCGACAAATTCACTGGCCGGCGGATGCATGGCGCGATCGCCGATCACGAGGATGGCGTCGGCGGAAGAATCCTCCCAGGGTGAACCGATGGGCAAGGGAAGCAACTGCGGCGAAACGTTGTGGCGTTCTTTAAGCAGAATTTGAATCAGCGCGGCACTCGTGCGCGAGCCTTCGTCGAGGGCCACCGTTTTGATTTCTTGAACCGGTTTGCGCGAAAAGAGTTTCACGCTAAAAACCGGACCGCGGCAGCCGATGCAGGCGTCTGAGATGATCGTGTATTGTGGATTCTGGAAGAACTCGATCGAAGGAATGAGGGCCACGTCGAGTTCGCCGGCTGCGAGGCGATCGGCGAGACGGCTGGGGAGATCGAAAACAAGGTCAATGCCGTCGCCTGTTGCTGGCAGGTTGTAGACCAGCGGTTTGGTGTTCAGGTAGGAGACGGCGCCGACTTTCATGGGATGCTTTTCTGTGTTTTGCTTTGGAAGGGTGTCAAAATAGTAACCGTGATGCCAGTAGAGGGTTAACTCGCTTCTCACCCCAAAGCGGGGCGAGGGCGCTTACAAGTGCTGCGCATTCCCTTTGAATTCATGACTCCCGACTCCTCACTCAGCATCCCTCCGCACGCTGAACTCCAGCTTCCAGCGTTGCGGTTCGGCAGCGGGACGGGTGCCGGCGCACCAGAGTTCGAAGACGCCCAACTCGGTAATGTTGGATTGGAAGCGGACGGGGACGTAATCTTCCTGAGTCGCATCGTCCTTGGGAAGGGCGGCTTCGAGCGAGTCGGTCTCTGCGAGTTCTTCGTCGTCCCAAGAACTGAGCAAGTCGCCTGGCTTGTCGGTTTTGCGGGTGGGGGAGCTGAAGAAACGGAACGTTGCAGGTTCGCCCACGACGAGGCCGATTTCGCTGGAGGGAACATCGACGCTCGTTCCTTCTTCCATGCCAAAGGGTACGACGCAGAGGGCTCGTAGCGGCCGCGGTGCCCCAGGAATGGCCAGGCCGGCGGTTTCGATGCCGACATAATAGGAACGGGCAGTGCCGCCGCGGATCCGCACGCCGCCGTGCAGTTTGGCCCAGCCGTAATAGGCAGCGCCGCGGGCCACGCTGTGATCGAGGTCTTGTTCGCCGATGAGAATCTTCGCCGGGCGATCGGGAGCCCATTCGGCAAGCACGTCCATCAACCGTTGACGAAAGGGCATCGCTTTAAATACTCCGCCGTTGAAGAGGACGTGCGTCGGTTGCACTGCGTTGCCGTTTTCGCCGTGGGCGGAAAGGAACGCAGCGAGATGTCGAGTGACTGCAGTGTCGGATTCAAACGGCAGGCCAATTTCTTGAAAGCCCGATTGGCGACGGCGGGCCGGTTTTTCGCCCAGACTCACTTTGGGAAAGAAGCCTTCGAGCAACAGTTCGGCAGCAGCTTTGCGTTCGACGTCCACGGTGACCGTGCCACCGATCAACTTGCTGCCGCGGCCGAGGACGCTGATGGGATGTTTTTTCGGCCCTTCGTCGGGAAGCAGCGTTTCCTTTGCCAGGCGGCAGGAATGCCAAAGGGAAACGGACTGCCAGGGATCGAGCTTGGTTCCCTTTTCGCCGAATTTGCCGGCGACGAAATGGGCCAAGGCAAGATCCATGTTGTCGCCACCGACGAGCAAGTGGTCGCCGACTGCGATCCTCCGTAGCATCAGTTCGCCACGCTCTTCGGCAACACCGACGAGGGTCAAATCGGTCGTCCCACCACCGACATCACAGACGAGCAGCGTTTCGCCCACTCTCAGCGTTTTTCGCCAGCGTTCGCCCATGCTGGTGAGCCACGCATAGACGGCAGCCTGCGGTTCTTCGAGCAGCACCAAAGCCTGCGGCAATCCCGCTGCTAGGGCGGCTTCGCGTGTCAGTTCCCGCGCGGCGGCATCGAACGACGCCGGCACGGTGAGCACCACGTGCTGACTGGCGAGCGGCGCATTGGGGAAAGCATGTTCCCAAGCCGAGCGAAGGTGTTCGAGATACTTCTTGGAAGCTGTGACTGGAGAAACCTTCGCGACTTCGGCCGGTGCATTCCATGGGAGGATCGGCTGATGTCGATCGACGCGACTGTGACAGAGCCAGCTCTTCGCGGCGGTGACGGTTCGCTGCGGCGCATCGGCGGCCTGACGACGGGCGAGTTCGCCGGCAACTTGCGTTTGGCCCGCCTGCCAAGGCAGATCGAGAGTCCCGCCGGCTGCTTCTTGATCAGGGGCAAGATAAAGGAACGACGGCAGCGAAGTCCGATTTTCAACGGAGCCAGGGGCGGTCAATTGCGGAACTTGCAGCAATTCGACCTGCGGGTCTTCTGCATTGATCGGCGCGTACGCGAGCACGCTGTTTGTGGTGCCGAGATCGATACCGATGACATATTGAGCAGACATGGACTAAACCTCCACTTCGGCAGGAGCAACAACCAAAGCGGAATTCGGCGAACCGGTCCACGCGGGCAAGTTGACAGTGGTGGCTTCCCAGCCCGCATGAGTCAGGTTACCGCGGAAGGGGCCGTTTCCAGCGACGTTGCCGACCAGGCGATAGCGGGCCGGATCGTAACCGGCAGGGACTTCAGCGGTTTCGCCTTCGCTACTCGTGGTCACTCTTTTCAGAGCGAAGAACCGTTGCAGCACGCCAGCAGAATCGCGTAGGACGTTGCGGGCGGCGGCACCGATTTGTTCGTCTGAATAGTCGCCCAAAGGCTCCTGAACCAGGTCGATCAGCCGGGCTTCGCGCTGTAACGCAGCGAGCAGAGTCAGGGCGTCACTTCGTTTGGGTGCGGATTTTGTCTGTGGCGCGGGGGGCTGAGAAACGTTCTCTTTTGTCAACGTGTCGCTCTGCGCGTTGAGTGCCGGCAACGCGCGGCCAGCAAGTGCCGCATCGATGCGGTCGGCCGCAGTGGCGTTAAAAAGAGCTTGAAAAAAGGCCCGAAAGGCCACTCCGATTCGTCCCATGTGCTTGTCTCAAAATGAGTTGCGATTTGCAGCCAGAACTACCCGGAAAATCCACAAAGCCGGAGGAAACTTCCCCAGGCGTCGGAGCGTCAAACGTGCTGGCGCGGATCGGCCGCGCGTGGACCGCTGTTTGCAAAGCAAATCGATCTGGCTTAGTACAACCGCCAGCTTGGCAGGTTGTCAACGGCTGAGCTGATCGAGAGTGGCGTGTTCGAGGAATAGCAAGAGAACGGATTGCAATTACCTAAGTGTCGTCTGGCAATTTCGTAGCGACGGGCGATCCGCAAATTCAGGCAAATTCGAACGATATGGCTTTTACCTCTTTACTCATCGGTTATTCTAATCGTTATGAGCGACCCCTCAGCGGTGGGTTGTTAGTCGCGGCGTTGCCAAGGATTCGAGCAACCCGCACGGGCATTTTTCGTGTCACCACAGTCCGGAACCTGTGTTGGCCTCCACTCAGTTCTCATCAGCGGTTGCCTAGCAAACTGGCTGTGCGGACTTTTTTCCCCGCTTTGGCACGGACGTCGACCCTTTCTCCAGTCAATGTGAAAAGGTTTGCCTGTTAACGGCAAACCAGCCCGGCGTATTTCATCGCAGGGGCAACTGGTCGTCCATCCGCAAGCATCTTTTAGGTTTCACAGAGCAGAAGGCAAGTTTTCGAACATGAAGAAGCAGCATCACCGCAGCCTGGCCCAACGGACCATCGACTCGCTGAAGCAATTGTGGAATCGGCGGCAAGCCCGTCGCGAGAGCGAGGACCTTCGCGGTCGGAAGAAGTCGTTTTTTTTCGATCAGCTGGAAGCTCGTTCGCTGATGGCGGCTGACCTGGGCAACTCCCTGCCCGATAACGACAACACGCCGGCTGCCTATGGCCCAGCAAGCGCTGGCGAAGCCTCGGTGCTGGCCAACGATTTGGTCGCGTTTGCAAAAGCAGGGCAAGCGCGCAGCGCCACGGTGCGGCGGCGCCATAGGCCTCGAGGAAGCGG
>CAYMWL010000115.1:0-18724 GCA_964394305.1 uncultured Pirellulaceae bacterium | reverse complement strand
ACTGACCAAAAAGAAAATGCAGATCACCCAGCAAGATTTGGATGAAGAAGTTGCTCGCGCGGCTGAAATGTACGGCGTCGTCGATAAGGATGGCAAGCCGGACGTCGAACGCTGGCTCAAGCAGATCACGGAGCAAGACAAGGCGCCGAAAGAACTCTACATCCGCGATGCAGTGTGGCCGTCAGTCGCGCTGAAGAAGATCGTCGGCAACCAGGTGATCATCACCGAGGATGACTTACAAAAGGCCTACGAATCGAACTACGGCGAGCGAGTCGAAGTCCTTGCGATCGTTTGTGGCGATCAACGCCAGGCTCAACGCGTGTGGGAAATGGCCCGCAACAACCCGACCGATTCCTTCTTTGCGAATTTGGCCGAGCAATACTCCGTCGAACCTTCGTCGCGCTCCAACGGCGGCAAAGTTCCGCCAATTCAAAAGCACAATGGCTCGCCGGAACTCGAGAAGGCCGCCTTCGCACTCAAGGCCGGCGAACTCTCGGGCCTGATCGTCACCGGCAATCAGTTCATCATCCTCCGTTGCCTCGGCCGCACTACTCCGGTTACGGTCGAGCAATCGGTCGCTCGCAAAGCGCTCTACAAAGATCTGGAAGAAAAGAAGCTGCGGGCCAACATGAGTCGCGAGTTCGACCGCCTGCTGCAAACCTCGCAGATCGACAACTACATCGCTGGGACGTCGCAAAGTGGTAAAGAAGGTGCTGCCCGCGCTGCCAACGCCAAAGGCCACCTGGGCGGCAACGGCGGAGTAGTGCCCGCCAGTGGAGCGATGGTGCGACCAGGCGGCAACGTCGCTCCGGTCTCAAGCAACATGCCACGGGCGATGGGAGCTGCGAAACGCTAGAGTGATCCGCAGTTCAGCGACGTAACTCTTGTGTGAAGGCTGGTTCGAACATCGTAAACGTTCAAAAAGTCAGGTACTTTTTGAACACCGACCGCACTGAATCCCGAGAGGTGGATGGCAAGTTCCAACCAGCCGACACAACAAAAAAAGAGCACTGCTCGGGCTGATGTCGCCATCAGGTTCCGGACAGTGCTCTCGCCAGATTCGAGCTTGAAAAAGAGCGCTGTCCGCCCCATGTCGCCACGGAAACGGACAGCGCCCTCGCCAGATTTCTCTTTGCAAGTTTGCTGAGAACGGTTCCCAAAAAGCAATCGCTGTGCCGATGGCGACATTTTCTTCAATACGTCTCGCGCAGGCAATTTCCCGCGAATTGGCACTCAGCAGCAGGGCAGTGATGACCGTCTCACGTCGCATTCTGCGACACACAAGTTTACGCAAGTGACATTCAGCCGGTTAGACGTAGGTGACGATCGCGAACTGGCAGAGCGGGCAATCTGCGGCAAGGCTTCCAATTCCGGGAAAATTGCCGGTTGTGCCGGAAGTTCTGATTTTACGCGTTGTGCCGAACCGATAGGAGATTCCGAGCCGAAATTGCGCGGCACTTGGCAGACGTTGCCGGTGAGCGCGACTTGGGCGATGAAGATGCAAGCACAAAAAAACTCGACGACGCTCGCGAACGCGCTGTGCAGCTATGCACCGCAGTTACGCGAGCCGTGGTCAGGCACTAGGAAGATCCTATGAGCCGCGGAGACTCGCCGATGAACTGTCGCTGGGCGTGGATGTTGCCCGTGCTATCGATTGTCACCATGTTGCTGAGCGACTCGGACGCCCGGGCCCAAGGACCGATGCCTCCAGGCCCCGGCGGGCCGCCGGGAATGATGGGACCCGGCATGATGGGGCCCAGCCCCGGCATGTACGACCCCGATGCCATGGGCGGCATGGGAATGGCAGGCCCCGCTGACGGCATGGGCGGTATGGACTGCCCTCCTGGCATGGATGGGGGAATGGGTGGCGGCGGCCGATATTGCAACGGCCTGCTCGGCGACATCCTGGGCATCATCGCTCCCTATGGCGATGGTGGCTGTGCCGCACCGCGGTGGTTCGACATCGACATCGGCGTGATGTCGCTGAAGCGCGACAACACCGGCCGCAATATCGACTTTGCCTCCGCGGGAGGTCTTCCCGCTGGCAATGCCACGACG
This sequence comes from uncultured Pirellulaceae bacterium, assembly GCA_964394305.1. Lineage (GTDB taxonomy): Bacteria > Planctomycetota > Planctomycetia > Pirellulales > Pirellulaceae > Anatilimnocola. The sequence continues at coordinate 16,666 of CAYMWL010000115.1, read as the reverse complement.
CTCAGTCTCGACGATTTGGACTTCGATTACTCCACCAGTGTCAAGTTCACGGCCATGTTGCAGTGGGGCCCCGGCAGCGATGTCGAATTCACCTACTACGGTCTGTTCGGCTGGACCGAGCAAGGGACACTGGCTGATGACGACAATATCTTTTCGGTCTACAGCAATTTCGGCACTGTTCCGCTCGGCGGCTTCGATGAAACCGACCCGGCCGACTCGGCCACGATTCGCTATTACAGCACCTTCGACAACTACGAAGTCAACTTCCGCCAACGTTGGCAATCGCCCAACTGCCGCTACCAAGGCTCGTGGCTGTACGGCGTTCGTTACTTCCAACTCGACGAAGACTTCAACTATCGTATCGACGTCGACAATGGAGCATTCACTGGCAGCACCATCACCAACGTCAACACGAACAATGCTATGACTGGCCTCCAGTTCGGTGGCGACGTGTGGATCTGCTTGATCCCCGGTCTGCGGGTCGGCGGCGAAGGCAAGTTTGCGGTGCTCGCCAATCATGCCAACATCGACTCGAGCATTACGGTCAATGGCGCCGTGCCACCAGTCGCGCCTTTTGTCGACGGCTCGGTCGTCGGTGACGTCGCCTTCCTGGGGGATCTGGCCGCCTATGCTACCTACCGCGTCAACTATCACTGGACATTGAAAGGTGGCATCCAAGCCCTGTACTTGGACGGTGCTGCTCTGGCGGCTGATAACTTCAACCCAGTGCCGCCGAATATCTTCGCGGGCGGCGTTCCCAACCGCCAACCGCTCCGCAACGAAAACGCCGACGTCCTCTGGTATGGTTGGACATTCAGCGCCGAGTACTTGTGGTAAGTCTCGCCGCCAACGATCGCTAATCGAAATTCTGCACCCCGCTCAAACAGTTGATCGGGGTGTTTTCATTTTTTGGAGGTTGCTGAGCTCAAGCGCGAGCTCGGGGTCGCGAAAGGTATAAGGTTGCCAACTGCGGCAGTGAATCTGCGGTTAGCAGCCCAGAAATCAGACCGCAAGTCTTTGTTGACCGCGATTCTGTTTTGAGTGCAGATGCTCATTATTCATCAAGGTAGTGTTAAACGAACCATGCCAATTTAAACTCTGGCCCAACAGGCGCTAGTTGCTCATCGTGAAAGGCTCGCAGAAAATCAAGCTCCCCGCAGCCGTCTTCCTCTTTTGGCGATTGATGCGATGCCCGTACCGTCTGACCTGCCTGGAGCCAGCGATTCGCACAGCCATTAGCTGCCACCGACGGTTTGGCCGAAACCTTGCCCCGCAAAACGAGCGGAACCGCGCCAGCGACTACGCATCCAGCAAAAGGCAAAGCCGAGGGCGAGTTTCCTGGCTATGAAGTGCTGGGCGAGTTGGGCCGCGGGGCGATGGGCATCGTCTACAAGGCCAAGCAGTTGGCGCTCGGCCGCATCGTCGCCCTCAAGGTGATTCGGGCGTCCGACGCCACCTCGGCCGATGAGATTGCTCGCTTCAAGTCCGAGGCAGCTGCGATTGCCCGCCTGCAACATCCCAACATTGTGCAGATTTACGAGTTCAGCGAGCAGGGCGAGTGGCCCTACTTCTCACTGGAGTTTATCGACGGCGGAACCCTGTCGCAAAAAATCGCGGGTGTGCAACAATCGCCGCGCGAAGCTGCCCAATTGATCGAAACTCTAGCGCGGGCCGTTCATCAGGCACACCTCGCCGGCATTGTGCATCGTGATTTGAAACCCGCCAACGTCCTGCTCACTCGCGATGGCGTGCCAAAGATCACCGACTTTGGTTTGGCCAAGCAGGCCCAAGCCGATTACGCGGCCACGGAAACAGGCATGCTGATGGGCACGCCGTTGTACATGGCGCCCGAACAGGCCGCTGCCGATAGCGCGCGGATTGGCGTTTCGGCCGACCTCTGGGCGATCGGAGCCATGCTGTACGAATTGCTTACAGGCCGTCCGCCATTTCAAAAAGCCAGTCTGTCGGATTTGCTGAACGCCATTCGCGCACTCGAGCCTGTTGCGCCGCGAATCTTCAATCGTGAGTTGCCGCGCGATCAAATGTCTGCAAAAATCTCCCACCGCACGTTACGACTCTGCAGCGGCTTTAGCCGACGATCTGCAGCGTTTTCTGGCCGATCAACCGATTCGCGCTCGGCCGGTCAGTTCCGCCGAACGAGTATGGCGCTGGTGCCGGCGAAATCCTGGGATTGCAATGCCCATTGGCGCGATAGCACTCGTGTTGGTGGTGGTGACGATCGCGTCACTCTTCGCTGCCAACTCCTTCAAGTCGATCTCTGAAGTAGCGACCAAAAACGCCAACGACGCGCAGCAGGCCACTAAGTTGGCAGATCAGCGCGCGCTCGAAACCAAGTTGGAATTGGCGCGGTCGCTGGTCAACGAAGCCCGTATGATCCGTCGCAGTGGCCGCGCTGGGCAGCAGCATCAGGCAATTTTGAAATTGACCGAGGCTCGCGATCTGTTGCTGGAACTGACTACTAGAGGCTTCGCAGTTGCTGGAGCCGAATGGCAAGTGCTCCGCAATGAAGCAGCCAGCGCACTGTTGGTACCGGATGTGGTGACGACGGCTCGCTGGCCGCGGCCTGCCGGTGAACTGCCAAAGGTGGCCACTGACCTGGTGCATCAACGCTATGTCGTCATTCCGCCTGGGGCGAAAAAGGCCGAGATCTTTCGCCTCGGCACGGGTGAATTGCTTGGTCAGATTGAAGCCACACCCGGGTGGACGTTCAATTACAGTTCGTTTAGCGCAAATGGAAATTACCTGGCGATCCATTCCGATAAACCTAAGGGGCTCCATTTTTGGGATATGCGCGCAGAACCTCGCTATCTGCGCAGCATGTCGCTGCCGCTGCATTGGCGAACCATGTCGCAAGATGGCAGCGTCTGTGTATGCGCCTTTGATCATCCACTGGCCGAGTTTATCCGCGTGGCTGATGGCGAGGTTCTCGCAAAATCGGATCTCGGCATTCCATTGTTTGGCTTTCCGCTGCATCCCCAGCAGCCCTGGGCCGCTTTGCACGACAAGCAAAACTTGTTCGTCTTCGACTATCAGAAACGGGCTGTGGTGTGGCAGCAAACTCTCGAAGCCGTTCCCTTGAACGGAGCCTGGAGTCAGGATGGGCGCTGGTTGGTCGTCAATTTCCAACATGTCATACAAGGCTTTCAGGCCGAGACGGGCCGCGGTCGCGCATCGATGAGTTTGATCGAGAGGGAATTTTTTCCGATTCCTGCTGCCAGTGCCGGTGTTCTGATCGCAACCGATTGGTCTGGTTCGCTGCGCGTTTTTGAGCCGAATACGGGCCGCCTGCGTTTGAAGTCAGAGGCCAAGGTTTTTTCCTGGCCGCGGGCGATGGGGGACGATGGCGACCTGTCGTTGGCGTTTGAAGGGCGCGACTTTGTGGCGTTGCAACCGCGCGGCGGTCGGCAGAAAGAATTTGGACCACCGGAAACACTTTATCTAGCCGTTAACCAATCGGGCGACCTGGCGGTTGCCTCGCGACTGCACGAGCCGGCCGAAGTCTATCACCTTCCTACGGGCGAACGACTCGGAACGCTGGCAGCCGTGTGGTGCGAAATTCCGCTGGGTTTTGCGGACAACGATCGCGTGTTGCTGATGCATGGCAACAACGCGATGCGCCGGGTTCCCAGCAGCCGCAGCGAGGATGGAACTCGCTGGCAGTTTGGCCCCTCCCAGACCATTGCCGTAAATGGAGTTCGAGACCTCTGGGGCCTGGATCAATCTGGCAATACTCTGGTTGCGCCGAATTTCGACCGTGGCGGTTTGATTTATGATTTCGATCCCCAACTGGGCGAGGCATCAATCCTCGCTACTAAACCTCAATATGACGTGCGCAGTGCAAGCGTCAGCCCCAATGGTGAGTGGACTATTCTCGGAGGTCACGTCAATGGAACGGTGACCGTCTATTCCACGTCCGATGCTAAACGGGTGCGGGACTTGGTGCCGGCCGGAGGTGGGCGCGGTTACTTCAGCCCGGATGGGAAGTGGGCTGCTGTCGGCACATTTGTCGGCGGCGGCGAATTGTTCCGGGTCGAAGATTGGGAGTCGCAAGGAAAGCTCCCCGGCAGTCAGATCGCTTTTGCTGCTGACGGCAAACTGCTGGCTGTCGACAACGGCTTGAGCACAATTGAATTTTATACAGTGGAGCCGCTGCAGAAGATTGGCCAACTGGAGATCCAAGAGCAAGCGCTCATCGCGCCGCGTCGATTTACGGCTGACGGCGCTGGCCTGGTGGCGTATCTGATGGATGGCCGCCGTGCGGTGCATTTCGATCTGGCCGGGCTGCGCCGCGATTTGCAGCAGTTGCAGTTGGATTGGGAACTGCCGCCGATTCCGGTCTGGCAGCCGGCAGCGCGTCCAATCGCAATCGACGTGATCACTCCCGAACAAGCCACCGCTGCTCACCATCGTCAGGTGCAAGTGCACGCCGCAGCGCAAAAATGGCGAGAGCTGGCAACGACGCTCGAGCAACGTATTGTGGCCGAAGCAAGCGATTTCTTTGCGCACTACCAGCTCTGCATTTTGTATATCTTTCTCGAAGACGAGACTGGTTACCGGCGAACTCTGGAGCGCTTCAAGCGCCGTTTTATTGATTCATCGAATCCCGGAACCCAGGAGCAATTGGCCAAAAGCGTGGCGCTTGGCAAAAATTGGATTGACATTGAACAACTGCCTCCTGCTGTGTTCGACAACATTCGACATGAACCGCCGTTTCCAGACATTGAAGGCTATTGTTTGACGGCCGCAGCCATGCTCGATGTCGCCCAGCGTCGCGAGGCAATGGCGCTGGTTCGCTTGAAGCGGGCCGCCGCCTGGCCAAGGGCTGATTGGCGGTTGCAGATCCATCTTCGCTGTGTGCGGGCAGTGGCTTGCATGCAAGCCAATCAACGGGCCGATGCGGAAACTTCCTATGCCGAAGCGCTCGAATTATTTGCAGACAAGTTGGCGTCGTGGCCAACGGCTGCGAACGAGCTTGATTTCTGGCAGGATTTACTGACCGCGAGGATCCTGCGCAGAGAAGCTGAAGTGGGGCTGTTCGGCAGCAAACAAACCGACGAACAACGGATTGCTTATCGGAAATCAAGTCGCGATTGAACGTGATAACGAGTCAATGCGACGGCCACTCATTCTTACACATCACAAACTTCCGCTGCATGACGCAGCGCCGCGACTTTGTCCGTCCAGGTGGGAATGAATTCCTGCGCGACGTAGCCCGTGTAACCCGTGTCCAGAATCGCACGCAAGATCGGCGGATAGTTGATCTCTTGCTTGTCGTCGAGTTCGCAGCGGCCGGGATTGCCAGCCGTGTGATAGTGGGCAATGACGTCTTTGTACTGACGGATGCGGCGGATCACGTCGCCGTTCATGATTTGCACGTGATAGATGTCGAACAACAATTTCATCCGCGGCGAATCTACCTTGCGAATCAGGTCGACGCAAAAATCGACGTCATCGCCGAAGTATCCCGGATGCCCTTTCATCGGATGGCTGCTGTCGCGCGAGTTCAAATGCTCCAGGCAGAGATTGATCTTCCTTTCTTCGGCGTACGGAATCACCTGTTGCCAGCAGTCGAGACAGTTCTGGATTCCTTGTTCATCGCTGATTCCTTTTTCGCGCATGCCGGTGAACGTGATCACGTTATCGCAGCCATGTTCGACGGCCAGATCGACGCCGGCTTTTAGCTTGCCGATGCAGAACTCATGGTTGTCGCGATTGAATGGCCCCTTGGCGAAACCATGACTGCTGACGAGCGAGATCTTCAGCCCCAACTTGCGCACGGCGGGATAATGTTCGGCGCCGATCCCTTCGATCGCGACGAGACCGATTTCTTGGGAGTGCCTGGCTAATTCCACGGCTGGCATGGGATTGAAGCACCAGCCCATCACGGATTGGCGGATGCGGCCGTTCTTCACTTTGAAGGGAGCGTTATTGTTCTGCTCCTCGGCAGCGGCAGTGCCAGCAAACAGTGCTGAGCCGAGCGCAAGTGCGCCGGTGGAGGATTTCAGAATGTCGCGGCGTGAGAGTGGTGACTGCGGGGACATGCGAGCGGCCTTTTGTGGGTGCGAAGTCAATCGGCGTATTAGACCGCAACCAACCGTCATTGTCAGGTTGCCTGCGGTGATGAACTGGCGGATCCAAACGCTATTTCAAATGGATGATGCCTCGCTGCAAAGCAATGGTGACCGCCTGTGTCCGATCGGCGGCAGCTAACTTCGCCAGAATATTCTGCACGTGAATCTTTACGGTGCCGCTGGCTGCACCCAGCTGCGCGGCGATCTCTTTGTTGGCCTTACCCTGCGCGACCAGCGTCAGCACTTCGACCTCGCGCGGGGTGAGTGCTTGTTGCGGGAAATAACCGGCCACCCGCTCGGCAACTTCCCGCGACATAAACTTCTGGCCAGCATGGACCGTGCGAATGGCGTTCAACACTTCGGTGTGCACCATTTCTTTGAGCAGATAGCCGCGCACGCCGGCTTCGAGCGCGCGATAGATGTCTTGATCGCCGTCGTAGCTGGTGAGCGCGATGATCTTTGCTTCCGGGAATTCGCCGCGGATTTTCTGAATAGCACCAATGCCGTCTAACTCGGGCATCCGCAAATCCATCAGCGTTACATCGGGCTGATGTTGGCGAAACAGTTCCACAGCAGCCAGGCCGTTGGCGGCTTCGGCGACTAATTCGATGTCCGGTTCGTTGCTGAGTATAGCGACGATCCCCTTGCGAACGAGCGGGTGATCGTCGGCGCAAAGGACGCGGATGAGTGGGGAAGGTAGCTCGTTCGTCTTGATTTTATCGCTTGATCGCCGCGTCCACTGGCACGCACAGCGTGACGGTGGTTCCTTGCCGAGGATGACTGCGCCAGGTGAGCTTCGCGCCGATTTGGCTGGCACGCTCGCGCATGCCGATGATGCCATAATGCCCGGGCTGCGCGTGTTCGAGATGCTGTGATGCATCAAATCCCAGCCCATCATCTTCAATCGAAATCGTGACTTGATCTGCCTGCGAACTCGATTGCACTTTCACACAACTGGATTGAGCATGCTTGAGTGTGTTGGAGATCGCCTCCTGCACAATTCTCAGCACGTTGTATTCGACATCTGGGTCAATCGTCGCTGTGATCGGTTCAAGTCGCAGCTGCAACCGCAGGTCGCTTCCCTCGGTGAGCTGACGAGCCGATTGAGCAATTGCCGCGGTCAGTCCCGACACGGCATTCTCCGGATTGCGCAGACCAGCGACCGAGCGCCGTGCTTCACTCAGGCAACCGCCGGCGTCGTGAATGATTTCGGTGAGCGTCGCTAGGTCTTCAGGCTTTTTCAGGCGGGCCGCGAGCGCTTGCATTTGCATGGTCACTCCGGAGAAACCCTGAATGAGCGTGTCGTGCAATTCTCGGGCAATGCGATTGCGCTCGGCCAAGACAACCTGCAGGCGGCCTTTAATCTGCTCGACGCGCAGGCGATAGGCGACCCACGCACCGCCAACAATAGCGAACGCAACGGCGAAGTAGAACGGACCGGTTTGATAGAAGTGAGGCCGCAACGTGAATTCTAGCGGCGCCGATTCCGTTTCCACGCCGTCGGAATTCAACGCGCACACACGAAATCGATACTGCCCCGGAACCAGGTTGGTATAAAACGCTTCCCGCCGCGAACCGGCTTTGATCCAGTCGGCGTCGAATCCTGAGAGTTGATAGCGGAAACTGATTCGCGTGGGCGAAGCAAAACTGAGGGCCGTGTAGTGAAAATCAAGATTCGTTCGGCCCGGTGGCAGGTTGGTGAGCTGCTTGGGTGAAACACTTTGGCCGTTGACGTTGATCTCCTCGATCAGAACGGAAGGTGGTGGCAGGGTTCGGCCTGAGCGCTGCGGATCGACCACCAGCACGCCACGAATGGTAGAGAACCAGATTCGGCCATCCTGCATTTTCCAAACCGCGGGCTGGACACCGCGGCGGCATTCAATGGTCCGCAGCGCATCGGTCGGACTAAAGGGAGTGCAATTCAATTGCTGCACCTTGCCCTCTGCGAACTGTTGGAGTTCGTCGACTGCCACCGAGAAAATGCCACGACTACAGGCCAGCCATAGTCGTCCTTTGTCATCACTGGCCAGGCCAAAGATATCGTCGTCATACAAACCGTCATTCACGCTAAAGCGGAAATGCATTTTGCCGTCGATCATGCCGAGGCCGCCGTCGCGGAATGCAACCCACAACCGTCCCTGGTCATCGGTGTGAAAGGCGACTACATCACGCCAACTAGCGAGTTCCGGTTTGAATCGTCGAACTTCACCATCGCGGATGCGATACAGCTCACCACCAGCCACCGCAGCGATGACATCGTTCTCATACGAGATCAGGGCTTGCACCGGCTTCTCGATTTCATTCCCCTGCGGCTGGCTGAGCTTGCGTTCGCGCAAGGAGGTTAATCCACCGGCAGTGCCAATCCAAAGTGCGCCGGATTGATCGCGACAAAGGGCGAGGATTTGATTCGCCGGCAGCCCATCCGCCGTCGTGAACCGCTCGACAATCTCGCCGTTGTGATGGCGACAGAGACCTTCATCGCTGCCGATCCACAAATGTCCGTCGGCGCCATCGGCGAGCGCGAGGATGCGTTGGCTGGGGAGTCCGCTTTCTTTACTTGCTGTCTGCAGAAGCTTTCCCCCGGCAAACTCAGCCAGCCCGGCATCGAGTGTGCCGACCCAAACGTTGCCGGACTCCATTTGCAATACGGGCCCCGTGTCGTTGCTCGGCAGGCCCTCACTAATAGTAAACGGCAACAACGTGCGACGATCGACGAACTGATTCAGTCCGTACTTCGTGCCGCCCCACAGACTTCCTTCATGATCTTCGCAGAGGGCGAGCACGGTGCTCTGCGACAAACCATCGCGCGACTGAAAGCTCTCGAGACGATCTTCTTGCACTCGGCACAGTCCATCCTTGGTGCCCGCCCACAAGCCAGAGTCGCGGGCCGCCGCGAGGCAGAGCACTTCGTCGCTCTCCAGCCCATCGGCCATGGTGAAGAATCGTTCCACAGCTCCGCTACGGCGCAACAGTCCCGCCGAAGTGCCCAGCCAAATCATATGGTCGGCGGTTGTGTGGACGGCGTAAATCGTTGCGTGCGGTGGCAACGCGGAGAAGTGTTGTTTCGCCCATGTCGAACCGTCCCAAGTCAAAACGCCCGAGTCAGCAGTGGCAACCCAAACGCTGCCGTTGCGTGCTTCTGCCAATGCACGGATGGCTTCCTTGGGAAAACTCGTGTCGTCGACTAGCTTGCCCTTGCGCAGGCAGGCCAGCCCGCGATCCGTGCCGATCCACAAATCACCGCGGCGATCAACTTGCAGGCAACGAATGTTGTTCGATGGCAGCCCTTCGACCTGGCCCAACAAAGTTCCCTTGCCGTCTCGCCAGCGAATCAGCCCGAAATCTCGGGTTGCGATCCACAGATTTTGCTCGCCGTCTTCCGCTAAGTCCTGAATCCAACACTTCGCCAACTTTTCATCCGCCGCCAGGATCGGCACAAAACGTACGCCATCGAAACGATACAGACCTGCCTGGGTGCCCAGCCAAAGATAGCCGTCACTAGTTTGCTGAATGGAATGAATCACCACGCGGGGCAACCCCTGCGGTGTTTGCCAGATTCTCAGTAACGCCTGCGACAACGGGCGCTGCGGATCGAGCGCATGTACAGCGGTCCAAACGCCCAGCCAGAGCGCAACGAGCGCGGCTGTCCGCAGCCAATCAACGCGGGCTGTCGCTAATCTCGGTCGCGACCGGAAAAGACGCATGTGGTGAAAATCCTCGTTTTGCAGCGCAGCGGCCAAACAATTTCGATTAAAATTGTTTTGCTGCGTGACGGCTAGTGCTGCGAAGTTGAGAACCTGCCAGGAGTTCCCACCATCCAACCACGCAGACAACTTGTCATATGCCTAACGGCAGATACCGCAGCGGCCCGCTGCGGCATTCAATGATAAGTAGTCCCCCCTCCCCACTCCCGCCTTCGCCTGGCCCGATGACTTCGGGTATTTCACCGATGATCAGGAACGCGCCCGCCTCCACAGCCGCTCCCTCTGCCGAAGTGAAGCCCCGGCCTGCCCCGGCAGGTGAACGGAAATTGGCAGAGCGCACGCCGGATAGCAGCTTGCCGACTCAACCTCAATCCGCACAACCTCACCATACACCAACTGCCGCGCCGCCGCGCAAACTCACAGGCACGTGGATAGTGCTGCTGCTCGCTGCAGTCGGTGCCGGAGCGGGCTGGTATTTTCGTGCGGAATGGTGGCCGCGTGTTTCAGTGCTGTTTGCTGCACCGGAAGCCAAGCCGAAAGAAAAACGCTCGGTGCCGGTCGTGACCGCTAAGGCTGTCACGCGCGATCTGAATCTGTACCTCAATGGCCTGGGAACTGTCACTGCGTTAAAGACCGTCACGATCCGTAGCCGCGTCGATGGTGAGTTGATCAACGTTCCCTTCGTCGAAGGACAGGTGGTTGAAAAAGGTGCTTTGCTTGCCGAGATCGATCCCCGCCCGTTTCAAGTGCAGCGCGATCAAGCTGCCGGTCAATTGGCGCGTGACGAAGCCACCCTCAAAGCCGCCAAGATCACCTTGGAGCGCTACACTGATTTGCTTAAGCAAAAAGGGGTTTCCAAGCAGGAGTTTGAAAACCAGCAAGCGCTCGTGCAACAGACCGAAGGCCTGGTGAAAAGCGATCTCGCCATGATCGCCAATGCTGAGTTGCAGATTACCTATTGCCGCATCGTTTCCCCGTTTAAAGGACGCATTGGTTTGCGACTTGTCGACGTGGGAAACATCGTGCGGGCAAATGATCCGAGCGGCATGGCCGTCATCAATCAGCTCGATCCGATCGCCGTTACGTTTACGATTTCTCAAGACGAAATCCCGCGCGTGCAAAAACGCATCCGCGAAAAACATGAGCTAACCGTATACGCCTACGACCGCGACTTTACCACGCAACTCGCAGAAGGAAAGTTGCTGGCCATCGACAATCAGGTCGATTCCACCACCGGCACATTGCGACTGAAGGCCGAGTTTCAAGGCACGGAAGGGATCTTGTTTCCAAATCAGTTCGTCAACACGCGGTTGCTCGTCGATACGAAGCACCAAGCGGTCGTGGTGCCATCCGCAGCGGTCCAGCGCGGGCCCAATTCTCATTACGTCTATGTCGTCAAAGCTGATAACACGGTTGAGAAGCGCGACATCGTACCGGGACCATCCGAAGGAACGGAGACGGCAATCGAACAAGGTCTGAAACCCGCTGAAGTGGTTGTAACCGAGGGGCTCGACAAATTGCAGAACAACACCAGCGTTGTTCCCCGCGATGTAAACGAAAAGCGGACCGAAACGCCGAAATCAGGTGCGCCTGCTGAAAAGCCGGCGGAGCCAGCACATTCCGCGAAGTAACGCCCGATGAATGTCTCTCGCCCATTTATTCTGCGGCCGGTTGCCACCGTGCTGTTCATGCTCGCGATCACGCTCGCGGGCCTGATCGCTTATCGTTTGCTGCCCGTGTCGGCGTTGCCGCAGGTCGATTATCCGACGATTCAAGTCGTGACGTATTATCCAGGCGCTGGGCCGGACGTTATGGCGTCGTCGGTCACCGCGCCTCTTGAACGCCAGTTCGGCCAGGTGCCCGGCCTTACTCAGATGACCTCGACCAGTTCGGAAGGCTGCTCGATCATCACGCTTCGCTTTGCGCTGGAACTTGATATTGACGTTGCCGCGCAGCAGGTGCAGTCGTCGATCAATGTGGCCTCCACGTTTTTGCCGCGAGATTTGCCGAATCCGCCGATCTATACCAAGACGAACCCAGCCGATGCGCCGATCCTGACACTGGCCATCTCATCTGAGACGTTGCCCCTCTCGAAAGTCGAAGATCTCGCCGATACACGCCTCGCGCAGAAGATCTCGCAACTCAGCGGCGTCGGCATGGTGAGCATCAGCGGCGGCCAAAAACCGGCCGTCCGCATTCAGGTGAATCCAACCGCCCTTTCCAGCCTCGGTCTCAACCTGGCCGACGTCCGCACCGCGATTACGGCAGCAAACGTGAATCAAGCCAAGGGGAGCTTCGATGGTCAGCGCCAAGCATTCACGATTGGCGCCAATGATCAGATCTTCACGAGCGAGCAATATCGCAAACTGATTATCACCTACCGCAACGAAGCGCCGGTCCTGCTGTCCGATGTCGCGGATGTCATTGACGACGTCGAAAATCAACGCCAGGCGGCCTGGATGAACGACAAGTCCGCGGTGATCTTGAATATTCAACGCCAACCAGGCGCTAACACCATCGAAGTGGTTGATCGCGTGAAGGCCCTGATGCCGCAGCTGAAAGATGCCTTGCCCGCGAGCGTGTCGATCGAGATTCTCACCGATCGCACGGTGACCATTCGCGCATCGGTCGAAGATGTGCAAATCGAACTGCTCTTCACCATCGCTCTGGTTGTGTTTGTGATCTTTGTTTTCCTGCGCAACTTTTACGCCACGATCATTCCCAGCGTCGCCGTGCCGTTGTCACTCATCGGCACGTTTGCGGTGATGTATTTGCTGGACTACAGCCTGAATAATCTCACGCTGATGGCGCTCACGATTTCTACGGGATTTGTGGTCGATGATGCGATCGTGATGATCGAGAACATCATGCGCTACATCGAAGAAGGCGAATCGCCGCTCGAAGCGGCGCTGAAGGGTTCAGCGCAGATCGGCTTCACGATTGTTTCGCTCAGCGTGTCGTTGATTGCCGTGCTCATTCCGCTGCTCTTTATGGGTGATATTGTTGGCCGGTTGTTTCGAGAGTTTGCCGTCACCTTGAGCGTGACGATTCTTGTCTCCGCGGTGGTCTCGCTCACGCTCACGCCGATGATGTGCGCGAAGTTGCTCAAGCACACCGATCCGAATCAGCATGGACGGATATTTCGCCTGTCGGAAGCCGGTTTTGAATGGGTCATTCGCGTCTACGGCGTATCGCTGCAATGGGTGCTGCGGCGTCAGACGGCGACGATGCTGGTTTCGCTCGCCACGCTCATCGCTACGGTCGGTCTGTATGTGCTGGTGCCGAAGGGCTTTTTTCCCGTGCAAGACACTGGTGTAATTCTCGGAATCTCCGAAGCGCCGCAAAGCACTTCGTTCGCTGCCATGTCGCGGCTGCAATTGGAGCTGAATCGCGCGCTCCTCAATGACCATGCGGTCGAGAGTTTGTCCAGCTTCATCGGCATCGACGGCACTAACACCACTGCCAACAGCGGCCGGATTCAGATCAATTTGAAACCGCACGAAGAACGTCACGAGAGTGCGACGGAAGTCATCCAGCGGCTGCAAGCCTTGGTTAGCGACATCGACGGCATTCGCCTCTTTCTGCAACCCGTGCAGGATTTGACTGCCGAAACCCGCGTCAGTCGTACGCAGTATCAGTACAGCCTGGAGGATCCAGACGCCAAGGAACTGGACGAATGGGCGCCGCAGTTTGTCGCCAAATTACAGGAGTTGCCGCAGCTGCGCGACGTGGCTAGCGATCAGCAGAACTCGGGCCTGCAAACGCGCGTTGTGATCGATCGAGACATTGCTTCTCGCTTGGGCATCACGCCGCAGATGATCGACGACGCGCTGTACGACGCCTACGGGCAGCGGCAGATTTCGATCATGTTTACGCAGCTAAATCAGTACCGCCTGGTCCTGGAAGTTCAGCCCGAGTTTCGCAATTCACCGCGTGATCTGGGCGAAATTTATATTCGGCCACCGAATGGCAAGCCCGTGCCGTTGAACACATTCACGCGAATCGAGCAAACGACGGCGCCATTAACCATCAACCATCAAGGCCAATTCCCGGTTGTAACGGTTTCGTTCAACCTCGCGCCTGGAGTTTCGCTCGGTGAAGCTGTCGAAGCAATCGACAAAGCCAAGGCGGAACTCGACCTGCCGCCGAGTATTGTCGGCAGCTTTCAAGGCACGGCCGAAGCGTTTCTTGCTTCGCTAAGGAACACACCGCTGCTGATTCTGGCCGCTCTGGTAACTGTGTACATCGTGCTCGGAGTGCTTTACGAAAGTTATATCCATCCGATCACCATTCTCTCGACGTTGCCATCGGCGGGAGTCGGCGCGCTCGTGGCGCTATTGCTGTGTCGCACCGATTTGAGCGTGATTGGTTTGATCGGCATCATTCTGCTCATCGGCATCGTGAAAAAGAACGCGATCATGATGATCGACTTTGCCCTCGATGCACAGCGCACTCAAAACAAGTCGCCCGATGAAGCCATTTTCGAAGCCTGCTTGCTCCGATTTCGTCCCATCATGATGACGACGATGGCCGCGTTGCTGGGCGCTGTCCCCCTCGCGATTGGCACCGGTACCGGTTCGGAACTCCGTAGCCCGCTGGGCATCACGATTATCGGCGGATTGATTTTCAGCCAAATCCTTACCCTCTATACCACGCCGGTAATTTATCTCTGGTTCGATCGGCTGGGAGCCTATTTCGGTATTCGCGTGCAAACGACGAGCGTTCCAGAAAATGATTTGCCGGAGCAGCTGACGTCGCCAGCGCCGACGGGAGAAGGCGCATGAGTTTGTCAACGCCGTTCATCCGCCGACCTGTTGGCACCACACTACTGACCATTGCAGTCACGCTGGCTGGTGCGCTGGGCTATTTGCTGTTGCCGGTCTCTCCGCTGCCACAAGTGGAATTCCCCACGATTCAAGTTAGCGCTAGTTTGCCCGGCGCGAGTCCCGAGACGATGGCGACTGCGGTTGCCACACCTCTTGAGCGTCAGTTCGGCCGCATCGCGGGAGTGACTGAAATGACGTCGGCCAGTTCGCTTGGTTCCACGCAAATCACCATGCAATTCGAGCTCGATCGCAACATCAACGCCGCTGCGCGCGATGTACAAGCGGCGATCAATGCGGCCCGCGGCCAGCTTCCCGCAAACTTGCCGAACAATCCGTCGTATCGCAAGGTCAATCCAGCCGACTCGCCGATCATGATTCTGGCGCTCACTTCGGAGACCTACACCAAGGATCGCATGTACGATGTCGCAGCAACGATCCTGCAGCAGAAGTTGTCTCAAGTGCAGGGCGTGGGCCAAGTTGCGGTCGCCGGCGGTTCTGCTCCCGCGGTTCGCGTGGATGTAAACCCTACCATCCTTAACCACCTCGGCTTGGGGCTGGAGGACGTACGGGCCGCGCTCGGCGCTGCCAATGCGAACCGACCGAAAGGAAGCGTCGCCGATGCAGAAACCACTTGGGCCCTGAATGCTACGGATCAACTCTTCACCGCCAGAGAATATGCGCCACTGATTGTCACTTATCGCAATGGAGCGCCGGTCCGTTTGCAGGATGTGGCTACGGTTACCGATTCGGTCGAAGACAAGCGGGCCTTCGGCATGTACAACGGCACGCCGTCGATCTTGTTAATCATCTTTCGCCAGCCCAATGCTAACATCATCGGCACGGTCGACCGCGTTCGAGAGTTGCTCCCGCAACTCGAAGCGCAGATACCTGCCGCGATGGATCTGCATGTGTCCCTCGATCGCACCGCGACCATTCGCGCATCGCTCGAGGATGTGCAATTCACGCTGATTCTCTCCGTCGCTCTGGTCATTCTGGTGGTCTTTGTTTTTCTCCGCGACTGGCGGTCGACGTTAATTCCGAGCGTCGCTGTACCCGTTTCGTTGATCAGCACGTTTGGTGTGATGTACTTGCTCGACTACAGTTTGGACAACCTGTCGCTGATGGCGCTCACCATCGCTACGGGGTTTGTTGTCGATGATGCGATTGTCGTCATCGAAAACATCGCCCGACATATGGAAAAGGGCCTGTCACCGATGCAGGCCTCGATCAAAGGAGCGCAAGAAATCGGCTTCACCGTCCTCTCGATCAGCATCTCACTGGTTGCAGTCTTCATTCCCATTTTGCTGATGGGTGGCATCGTAGGTCGCTTGTTTCGCGAGTTCGCCGTCACGTTGTCGGTGGCGATCGCCGTGTCGCTGGTGGTTTCACTTACCACGACGCCGATGATGTGCGCCTACATGCTGAAAAATCAGGGTGAGAAACGGCATGGACGCATTTATGCATTCAGTGAACGGATTTTCGATTGGATTCTCGCCTGGTACGAACGGAGCCTGCGCTTGGTGTTGCGCCATCCGTTTGCCACGTTGCTGGTCACACTCTCGACGATTGTGCTGACAGTCTATCTCTACATCATCGTGCCCAAAGGTTTTTTTCCCCAACAAGACACGGGGCGGTTGAGCGCCAGCTTGATTGCCGATCAGGACACTTCCTTTAAATCGATGTCACGGCTGCTGCAGCAGTTTGCCGAGGTGGTGAGCACTGATCCTGCTGTCGCCGGTGTTACGGCACAAACGGGCGGTTCCGGCGGCATGGGTGGTGCGGCGAACTCGGGCCGTATGTTCATCGCTCTCCAGCCCTTGCATGAGCGAAAGCTTTCTGCCGAGGACGTGATCAAGCGAATTCGTGAGCGCGCCGCGAAAGTGCCGGGCGCGACGCTCGTGTTGCAGCCGGTGCAAGACCTGCGGATTGGAGGCCGCGCAAGCAGTGCCCAATTTCAATACAGCTTGCGCGGCGACAGCTTGAAAGAGTTGAACGACTGGAATCCCAAGTTGATCGCTGAAATGCGGAAGATTCCCGGCCTGAT
>CAYMWL010000114.1:0-18770 GCA_964394305.1 uncultured Pirellulaceae bacterium | reverse complement strand
CCGAACCACTCCCCTTAACCACTACACTGTCCGAAATTTGCCAAGCAGCTCAGTTTGTACATCCCGCACCCACGGTGAAAACGATTTGCTCGCCACGGCGCTGACGGGCGTCGTCTTGCGCTTTTGCTTCGAGCATCTGGCGGTTGGCTTCGATTTCGGTGCTGTAGGCCTGGCAGACTCGTAGCGGTTCGCCCAGGTAGTCGGGGCTGATGCGAATCGACTCCAGCAGCGTTTCTTCGTCCATGTCTTGCCTGAGCTTCCGCAGCGAATCATCGCCCAGGAGGTAGCTCCGTCAAAGTGCCTCCCACTCGTGTGGCACTCACTGCCTTGGCCAGTCCGGCACAAGTTACAGGCATTAGCTACTACTGCCGTGGCGCCGGAGCGCTAGGTTCGATGAACTGAGCCGTTCGCTCCAACCTGCTCAGAAACGCCCTCGCGTGCTTATCTACCTTAGCGGCCGCCGAGCATAAAAGCCCAAGCCCCCGCTCGCGGTCTTCAAGTACTACGGTCGTCCCAGGCTACTTGCAGTCGGATGCTCACATACACGAGGACCTTGCCAGGGCGGGGCGAAGAATTTGCAACGCACCAGTTTCCGAACCGCTCGAGAGCTTGCGGGAACCAATTCGGAATACGCGACCGCTTTGGCATCGAGCAGCTTGGTTTCGACAGCCAGGCAGGCGGGCTGGGCAGTGAGTCGATGCGATTCAGCACTTAGCAGGAAATGTCGTCCATTGCTTCCGGCGCGCGAGCTTGCTTCTTTCCCGGGTCTTTACCTCCCTCTCCCGCCATTCCTGGGAGAGGGAGTTTGTTCAATCCATCGTCTACACTAGCGCCGGCGACGATTCAGAATTGCCTCCAAGCGGGCCGCGCGATCGTCTGGCCGCTTTCGCTGCAGGCGTGCCGGCGACAATTTGGAGCGCGCGGTAATATCCACGGTCGGATACTCAAGCAGGTTGACGCCAAAATGATCGGCCAGAGCCAGGCTGGAAGGGCTTCCACCGTCGGAGACGACATCGCCCATAATGGCATCCATCGTATTGGTCGCTTCTTTATACGACTGGGCTTGAGCGCGATCCAGAAATGCGACGAAGCTTTTGTAGTCGCTCGAAGTAGGATCGAGGATCGAGTTCTTAAAACCTGTTACATAATATTCATAGTTAAAGTTGAAAGTCAGGGTCTTCACCGAGGCGCAATCCGAAGTAAACGCCGTTTGGGATGAGTCGACTGAAATGTAGTAATACTTGATTTTCGGAAAGTAAACCGTCGTTTCCTTGGAGGCATCCACGGGAACTGCCTCATGGCACTGCCCCAACAGAGCCGTGGCGTAATTTCTCGACTTGTCATCCCAGCTGGCCCGCAGAGTCTCGCCGACACTGGTAATGAATTTCAAAACATCCTCCACAACTGCTTCCGGCGCCGTAACCGCATCGAAGATCAGTTTCACCAAAGCGGTGCTAAACTCAGTGATTACCTGCGTTTCCGAGTATTGCTCCGTGGTGATCTTGTAGTTTGTCAGCCCACCCGCCTGCGCGAGCATGAACTGCATCAGGTGATTCACCGCTGGGTCCCATTGTGTAGCCGGGACGGTGTCGCCCGGAAGTACCTTGCTCGGATTGCTCTTCAGGTAACCAAATACCTTGATGCGCATCGTCGAGAAGAAGTTCGCAATCTTGTCGCAGACCAAGGTGCCCGTTTTGTATTGCGGACTGTCGGCTACAAACGAACTTGACATATTGACGAAGGAAATCAATCCGTCCGAATCCTGAAACGCGGATTGATCTCCCTCCGCCATGACCTGATCTAAAAGCGCGTGGGGGCCGGCATCGATAACGCGGTCGAGCTCCGCAAGTGACATTCCAGACATAACAACGCCTCCTAAGGGCAGGTGAGAGTGCGCTTCACTAGCACTTGAACATCAAGGCCACGCGAAGTTGCGTTATAATGTCGATGGCTGGTGTAATGGTCAATACTTTACGATCCGAAAACGTGTGGTGTTTAAAAATTAACGTTGTCCGCGCCTTAAGCTGGGTGGACTGGGCGATGAATTCCATGAAGTGCTGCGCCGGCATTTGGGATTTATTGAAGTAATGATGTATTTAGTCTTCAGGTGCTGGTTCGATTCTCAGCAATATGCTTGATCATCAAATGGTGTTTGCGGATTTGGCGATACCGCACGATGGATCAAGTAGCGGCCGATTTCTACCAGGTCCGCGGATCGTTGATCGTTTCCAGAACGCGGCGATTCATTCACCGCTGCCGCAAATAAGGCAACTTTCGGTTACAGCATATCGCTGGTGAAGAAGTCGAGTTTGCTGACGCGAGACAGGGCTCAGCTTCACTTTCGCTGATCAGCACTGCCACGCAAAACTAAAACGAATACTCCAGCCCAAACGTTGCGCCGTGGTACCAGACGCTGCCATTGAGGGGAGTGGGGCTGCTGGTGCCGCCGGCGATTTGGACGGTCGTGGCAGCGGCTTCGCCGGCGAGGGCGACGCCGTCGATCCAGAGGACCATATAACCAGCGCGAGCGGTCCAACGGTCGGTGAGTTGATAGGAGAGGGATAGACTCACTTCACCGACAAACGACGCCGTCGAGCCGCTGGTCGCATTGCCCCCAACGACGGTCGAGGTGAATTGGTTCTCGGCGAAGTTGCCGAAGACGCCTGCCTTGCCGATCAGATCGAACTGAACCGGCATGCCCGGGCTGAACATCGAGAGCTTGCCGCCAAGCTGACCGCCGTAGAGATGGTTGGTGTCATCCCAGCGCGTGAAGGTTGCCGGTGTGGCGATGTTAACCCGCAGCGTGTCGTGCAATTCGACCCAGCGAAATCCAGCGAGCAGCGACAAGCCCGGCGTGATTTGTTTCCAAGCGTTGATTTCGGTGTTGTCGAGTTTTGTCGAATTGGTGCTGTTGAGGCTGCCGCCACCAAGAATCGTCACGCCGATTCCTGCGATCCGAAACATGGTGATGGCCGGGACCAGAAACTGTGAGTCCGCATCGATGTTGCCAAAGTAGCGGCCTTCCCAAGTGATGCCGCGGGCAGTGGTTCGCTGCAGAATGAGTTCCGGACCAAGTTCGGCCGCAAAATCAAAGCTACCCGCCCCAATCAACACGCCCGGCGTGGCTGTTGGGGGCGTAGCAATGGTCGCAGGTACAGGCCGCGACCGCTTCAGCGCCAAACCGCCTGCGTAAAAATTCCAGCCGGGGCAGCACCGCCCGCGCACACACCACTCGTACGCTTCGTCGGCTTCGCAGGGAGTGGAGGCCGCTACATCTAAAGGTTCCGCATAAACCGGCTCATCGCAGCCAGCAGGCCGCAGATTGGCATCGTGAATAGATGTCGCACTGGCCGCGGGGCTGGGGAGCAAGCAAGGCTCATCCCAATCAGAAAATAAGGGGCTCTGCGCGGTCGAACTGCGGGCGCTGCCGATCAAGCACAACAAAGCCAGCGTGCAAGAAATGCGCTGAAGATCGCTCATCCGATTCCCCCTCCGTTGGGCCCCATCCGTGGTAGCCGACGATCCATCGCCTGCCAACCATGCTATCGTCCTCCGCTGGCATCCGAATCCTGACGGAGCACGGCCGCAGATTCTGTAGGTCTAACCCTAAAAATCGCTATCCGGAGTTGGGGTGGGCTTGTGCCTCTTGTACCGCATGGGCAATGCGCGCGGTTAGCAGATCGATCGCGGCGGGGTTGTCGTCGATCCAGGGGATCGACGTGTGGGCACTGTGGCGGCTGGGTTCGACGAACTGTTCGTGCATGGGACGGACCGTGGTCAGATATTGTTCGACGACTGATTGCGGCGAGCGGCCTCGCTCGTTGATGTCGCGAATCAAGCGGCGGACGAGACGGAGGTCAGCGGGCGTGTCGATATAGATGCAAAGGTCTACTTGCTCGCGGATCGCCGGGATTGCGAGGAGCAGAATCCCCTCAAGCAGCAGCACCGGCTGCGGCGAGACCGGAATCGTATCACCGGAAGGGCGGTGATTCACAAAATCGTAGATAGGCCGCTGGATTGTTTGCCCGGCCCGCAGTTGGCGGACATGGTGCAGATAGAGCGCGTTGTCGAGCGCATCGGGATGATCCCAGTTTCTGCCGCCGCCGCTGGTCGTCGGCATTCGCTGCGCGTCGTGATAGTACTCGTCGTGCCGCAGCAAGCTGATTTGTTGGCCATAAGGGCCTTGCAGCAGGCGTTCGACGACGGTCGATTTGCCTGAGCCAGAGCCGCCGGCGATGCCGAGAATAAGTGTGGGCTGCATGATTCTCGTTGCTCTTTCTAGCGGGGGCGAAGGGCGTTTCAAGCAACGAATATGGTAATGACTCGCGCTGAGCGCGGTTACCAAGTGCAGGTGGAATACTTGCAACTCGACAGTCAAGCGCAAGCGATTGCGAATATCGGTGGCAGCACGCTGCGATTGAGTCGCGATGGACACGTGATGGAGATGATTGATCGGTACTAATAATCCGTCAACGGCTCGCCCCCTTCGCGAGTGCCGAGGGCTTGATAGGTGTTCAGGTTTACGTTGTTGGTGATGAAACGGACCGCGCCATCCGCCAACAGAAAATTGCCGCCGTTCGGGTGGAAGCTGCGGGACGATTGCACGACTGCGGTTCCCGTCAGCCCTTGGCAAGGCGCCTCGCGCGTGTTGATGCAGTAGTTCGAACGATCGCCGACGGTGGTGTTCGGTGGATAGAGCGTGCTGAAGAGATTGTTCCCCTGCCAGGTGTTGTAATAGCGGCCGCGGAGGTCGTGTACGTTCGTGTCTTTTACCACCATGATCTCGCCTCCCATCAGCGTGTTGCTGGTGCCGTCGGTGATGTCGGCGAACCGCGTTTTGGAGTAGACATAAAACAGACCATTCAAATCCCTGCCAGTGGGATCGGTGCTGGGGTTGTAAATCGTCGAACCGGCACACAGCACATAGTTGCCATGAAAGCCTTGTTCGTTGCCGGCCACCGTACGGTTCTTCACGCCGTTTTTATCGGATGGGCAGACGAACATTTTCACCGGCGTGTTGCGCCCGGGTGTGCTGGGATTGTTGCCGTCGCTATTAACGGACCAGGTGATATACGGCGGCGCTGGCGTCGCTTTGGTATAGGCTTCAAGGGCGTTGTAGAGTGGTTGCTGCTCGACGAACGGCAGCAAGTCATGCCACCAACAAGCGCGGTTCCAGGGAGAGCCCGGCGTGGGATCGGCGCCGATGGGATTGTATTGCCCCTGCGGAAATCGCAGATGAACATCGTGGCGGTTGTGAAGACCAAGCCCAATTTGTTTGAGATGGTTGTTGCACTGCATTCGCCGGGCAGCTTCGCGGGCGGCTTGCACGGCGGGCAAAAGCAACGCGACGAGCACACCGATAATGGCAATCACAACCAGCAATTCAACCAACGTGAAACCGGCAGCGCGACGTGGAGAGTTCATTTCTCGCCTCCAGTGAAGGTGGGATGAGAATACTGTAAGCGTCGCGCTGCAAAACGTCAAAAAATTCCCGGCTCAATAAGGTATTCGTTTCGGTACTTGTTCCAGACCGAAGTTATTGCCGCCGTGCGTTCCGTCGTTTGGCTTCACTCTAGGACGCTGCGGGCTCAACGGCATTGGGGCGCGAACTCATCGCCAACCAGGTTCCTAACGGACCGGTCAGCAGCGCCGGCAAAAAGAGAATGTTGCATGCCAGTGACGCGGTGAGCAGTGCGAACGTCAACGCTCCGAACCGGAAGGTCGGAATAAACTCGCTCAGCGCGAATACCGACAGTCCCAGGCCGATCACGCCCCAGCTTTGCACCATCGCCTGACCGCACCCTGCATAGGCCAACGCGACGGCCTGTTTTTGCGACAGCCCGCGGTCCGTGCCGCGGTGGAACCACAGCAGGAAGTGAATGGCGTCGTCAATGCTCACGCCGAGCGCGACGCACGGCGCCATCACCGAACCAATGTCCACGACCCAACCGAACCATCCCATCAGGCCGAAGACCACCGTGATTGGAAAAATGCTGGTCAAGAACAGCAGCACGCCGCTGCTGGAATTGCGGATCAGTAAGATGACCGAGATCACGACCAGCAACACATCGGTGCCGAAGCCAAGCACCAGGCCGTCGAGCAGTGAACGGCGAGCCTTGTACACAATCGGAACCGCACCGGTATAAACCATCGAGATGCCATGTACGCCGGCAGCTTTCTCGCGCGTCAGCAGCGGTTCCACCTGGGCCCGCAATTGTTGTTGAAAGAGCCCATAGTCGAGATCTTCGCCGGCGGTGACGCGGACACTGATCCGCCAGGCTTCTTCCGTGTCGTTCGCTGCGACGTAACCGGCGTGGATCAAGTGCGTCCGCGTGCGTTTTAAGCGAACGCTTCCCGCCACGCCGCGGAGCGAACTGCCGTACGACCTCATCTTGGGCGTGAATGTCGCGGCCGAAAGACAGCCACTCACGCCCTCCGTGCGATTGATGCTGTCGTGCAATTCGCGAACGAGTTCGAGCCGCTGTAATGTGGTTTGCTCGTTCTTGTTGTCGAACCGGACAACCACTTCGAGCGGCACCATCGCGCCCAGATTTTTTTCGAGCCAGTCGTAGCTGGCAATGATTGGTGTGTCAGGAGCAAACAGCCGCATGATTTGAATCGACGTTTCGGTGCGTGTCAGCCCCGCTGCGGCCCCTGCGAGGCAGACCGCGAACAACAGCGTAAACCAGCGATGCTTGCCGGTCACAAAGTCCACAAACCGTTGCCAGCCCGGCGAAAGTGGTTCCACTTCGAGGGCGGCTTCGTCGCTCGAACGCGCCGCTGCCGCTCTGCCGTGCTGGCCATGGGGCCACACACCAAGAAGCGCTGGGAGCACGATCAATTGCATCGCCAGTCCGATCAATACGCCGATGGCGGAGAAGACACCGAACAAACGAATCGGCGCGAGATCGCTATACCAGAGCGAAACCAGGCCAATCGCCGTGGTTGTGGTGGCCAGCCCCAGCGGCAAGGCAGCGTGGCGAACCGCGTCGCCGATTGCGGCCTGCGAACCGAGTCGTTGGACGCTTTCCCGATAATAATTCGAAAGATGAATCGCCCCTGACATGGCCGCGACATACACCAGCGGCACCATCGTGATCAGAATGGCATTAAGCGACACGCCGAATAACGGTACGACG
This sequence comes from uncultured Pirellulaceae bacterium, assembly GCA_964394305.1. Classification (GTDB taxonomy): domain Bacteria; phylum Planctomycetota; class Planctomycetia; order Pirellulales; family Pirellulaceae; genus Anatilimnocola. The sequence continues at coordinate 11,631 of CAYMWL010000114.1, read as the reverse complement.
GCGAGGCTCAAAGCCGCGCTGTAGCCAGCGATGAAAAACACAATCAACGTCATTCGAATTTCGCGAAAGCACAGCCAGGCCACGACGAGACCAACGAGCCCCGCGAGCGCGGCAAGTCGGATGAGCGACTGCGTGCTGGCGCGATCGATGGCATCGTTCACGACCGAGGGGCCGCCCAGGTGCACGGAATTCTCAGGAACGCCGATTTCCATCGCAGCTGCGCGAATGGCGGTCAATGTCGACCTTAAGTGCCGGCGAGCACCTTCGCTGAGCGTTACGACCGCGCAAGTTTGCCGACCATCAGGTCCGATCAACGTCCCTTGCAACCGCGACAGCGCCTGGGTGCGCGTCAGCCCGAAACGTGGCGTCGTGAGTTCGTCGAGCATCTCGCGGCCCGTTGTCACGCGTGCGAACAGCGGACCAGTCCTCTGCGACTCACTGGCGGCCGAGCGCTCGGTTAATTTCGCAGCAACTTGTCCCAGACGGGGATCGTTCAATTCGCAACCCGGCCAACTAACGACGACAAACTCTTCGCTCCCAAATTGCTCGCGAAACCAACTGTATTGCCGGGTCTCGGGAAAATGCGACGGCAGCCAATCGCGCACATCGTTAATGTTGCTGCGAATCGCAATGCGATCGCCATAACCGGTGAGCGGCAGGAGGCAGCCCACCACACAGAGTACTGCAATCGCCCAGCGCGGCCGCGCGGTCGAGGCTGACGCCGATCGCGACTTGGTATCCGCGATGCCGTCTAAGGATTTGGATTCGAGAGGCCGACTCGCTGCAGAGTGACTAGCCACCGGAGAGCCCCACCGGAAAAGCGCTCGCGGTCTCGAGTTGAGGCCGAGCTTGTTCAGGCGCGCTCAAAAATTCGCTCACCATTCGATTAATGAGCCGCGGGCATTCGAGCTGCGGAGCATGGCCGCAATTCGGAATCATCACAAAGCGATGATTGGGAATTTCCTTACTCGCTTCTTGCACCGCCAACGAATCGACGATGCGATCTTCGCGGCCACAGACCACTAGAGTTTCGGCCTTAATGAGCGATAGTTTGTCGCGCACCGAGTGGCTCTTCGTTCCGCGCACCGTTTCGAAAAACGCCTTGCGCCAACGTTTGCAGGCGAACTTTTGTTCGTAGTATTTCACAATCCGTGCACTGGCCAGTTGGCGATTGTGGAAAGTGCTTTCCACGAGGCCTTGATAGTTCTTATGCCTTGCTCCTTCGGTGATCGGCAGCTTCTCTTGTGTGCCGAAGCCCGAGGGGCAGAGCAAGACGAGCTTGCCGACCTTTTCGGGATAGCGTGCGGCATATTCCACCGACAGTTGACCGCCCAAGCTGCTCGCCACTAAATGGTACGGCGGCGCCTGCACGTATTGATCCAGGTATCGAGCCAGACGATCCGTGAGAAACGCGATGTCGATCGGCTGGCGAGCGGCCAACCGCTGCTGCATCACTTCGCCGCCGTACACGATTACGCCCGGCATGTGGACGTCATAATGCTGTCCCCACACACGGCGATTGGGGTACCAGCTCTCACCCTGTTCCGCGAGTCCGTTGACCAGGATCAACGATTGGCTGCGACGATACGTGTCTGGGCGGGACCAGCCAAGGTAATTGAGGAGCGTTTGATACATCGGATGCACACTGCGTAAAAGCCATTCTTCGCAGAAACCCGGCTCCTCGGTTTGCAATCAATTTCCTGCAGCGCAAGAGCGTGTGTCAAATATTCACCACACTTTACTGGGGTCAAACTTGGCGAGTCGACGCTGCCTGATTTTCAGGCAATTGCCGTTTGACTTTTTCAGTTATGACTGATGTAAGGCGGGAGCGTTGACAAACGCCGAGTGCGATTTGGAGCGTTCTGCGATCGATGGAATGCTAAGCGTCAGCTGGCAAGCAATGTTTCTTGCCAACCGTTCAGTGTAATTGCACAATATTCATGCCGCCGAGAAAGTCGCAGCGAATTACTCGAGATTGAGCTCGAAGTTCTTGTTCGTTTTGTCGATCGTGAGCTCGTGTTTCGACTTGCCGTAGCCGTATTTTGCGCAGAGTGCGCGATAATCTTTCTCAACTTCAGCAGGCACCGGCGTGTTCGAGCCCATCGCGGCCATTGGATCATCGCAGATCACCTTGACCTTTCCTTTGAATACTCCAGGGGTCGAACCGATCATCATCACGAAGCGACCGTTGGCATCGCTCATCGCCATGCTGGTCGATTTCGTCGACAAGTCATCTGGCTCAAAACTGATTTGCACGTTGGGAATCGCCTTGCCGTTATAGCGCAACGTTCCTTCGACCTGACAGAGGCGCTGATCGCCGGTATTGCAGCTCAGGGAAATGGCCAGCAAAGCGAGCAGCGCTAGCCAGCCCCAGAAACGTACAGATGACATGATGAATTCCAATTACGGCAGCATGTCGGATTCACCGCCGCTGCGGGTGAACACAGAGTACCACAAGTTCTGCGAAATGGTGTTCGGCACAAACCGCACGCTGCCGTCGCACATCGAGGCCATGATGCCGCCGGGATGAAAGCTCCACGATACGCGAGCATTCTGTCGCCAGGCTTGCATCAAGGCCGGCGATGGGTTCGGCGGCATCGGCCTAGCCGTGGTGACCGAGGCAATCACCAGTCCTTGCGAATTATGGTTGACCCACACGAAGGGATTCGTCGGGAAAAACTTGTACTTCTTGCCGCCGGTTCCCTCGGCCAACTCGGTGTAAGTGCTGGCCTGTTCAAGATGCATGAAGGTGTTGCTCGTGCCGTCCGTGATTTCTGCCATCCGCACGCGGCTGTTCTTGTGAGCAATGCCGTCGCTGTCGAGCGCTCGTTCCGGACAGCAGGCCGAAATGTTGACGCCGCCGCCGGCGTTCAGCGCGTAGCCCTTGTACTCATTCCGTTTGCCCCCCATGGCCGGCGGCGTCGTGGGGCAGTTGAAGGTCTTGGGCATCGACGTGCTGGGGGTGACATTGAGCGGCCCGTGTTTGTTTTCCGGGCCGTAGGTATTGAACCACACATCGGCCCGTTCGCTGACATAGGGCTTCGTCGACATGTCGAACTGGCCAACGAGATTGCCGGCTTCCATGTAAGTGATCACGCCGACGGGCCAGCCCCACATGCCGTCGTAATAGACACCGGCCGCGCCGCCGGCGCCGTTCGAGTTGTTGGCGCCGGAGCCCCAAGCATCGGACGCAACCACGCCGGCCGGAAACTGCAGCAGCGTATCGTGATAGTTGTGATGAGCGAGCGCCAGCTGCCGCAAATTGTTGGTGCACTGCGTCCGCCGCGCCGCTTCGCGCGCCGACTGCACCGCGGGCAGGAGCAACGCCACGAGCACGCCGATGATGGCGATCACCACCAGCAACTCAACCAGAGTGAAACCTGCACTAGCACGACGCCGGCCCATGATCGTTCTCCGAGAGGTTGAGATACGAAGGGATTTGTTCATTGGGAAAGTACGGGGTTGTGCAGGTGCGGTAGAGCTTAGTCCTGAGCGTCTTGTGAGTCAACGTTTCAATTTGGCGAGCGTCGCGGCGTGAGCCCGACGTGTTTGGAATGAGAAGTCGACCACGTTGGGCTCACGCCGCGACGCTCCCCACAGCAGTTACAAACTCTTCAAATACTCTACCAAATCCCCAACCTCTTCCTCGGTCAATGCTCGTTCCCCCGCCACTTTCTCCGGCGAGTGCGCTCCTTGCAGCACTTCTTTCAGGTTGCTCGCGCGGCCGTCGTGCAACAGTTGGGTTTTGTGATACACGTTGCGCAGCGTCGGCGTGTTAAACCCGCGATACGCGTCTTTGCGCGACTCCAGGCCGACTTCGTGAATTTCGCCGTCGGTGTGATGCGGGCCTTTGTGGCAGGCGATGCAGTTGGCGACTTTGCCCATGAAAATCGCACGGCCGCGCTCCTGCGATGGCGAGAGCTTGCCGTCTTTGGCGAGGAACGGATTCGGGGCCGGCTGCAGTTCACGCACGTACGCGAGCATGGCTTGCACATCGTGATCGTTGGGCTCGGGACCGTGCATCGTGTCGATCAGGCTCTTGCGCATGCCGGCCGAGAGATCCTTCTGCCAGCCATGCCAGGTCCAAGGTCCGGTGTCGGCCAGATGATAGAGAGGCAGCACCGTCTTGCTGGTAAATGGTGTGCCGTCGTTGAGCGTATCCATTTGAATGGCGTTCGTGCCGCCATCGAAATGGCAAGTTGCGCAACTGTACCACTGATCGAGGCTGCGGCGGGCGTCGTAAAAGATTGTTTCCCCTTGGCGAGCAAGCGAAGGTTCAGCAGCGCTGCCTATTGCCAGTTCGCGCTTGAGCTCGCAGGTTTTCAGATCGACAATCTGCACACTGTTGTTCAGATAATTCGCGATATAGACCGTCTCGTTGTCCTTGCCGATCTTCAGGCCTTGTGGCCGGCCTCCGAGTGGAATGCGGAACATCCGCTCTTTGGCACGCAGCACTTCATCGGGCACATGATCGTCGCTGCCGACGGCTTTCAAGGGCAGATCGGGTGCCCGATAGACCAGCAACTCGTGCGAGCCGCCCGCGGCAACAACCATCCGCTGCTCATCACTCGTCAGTGCAAACCCATAAGGGTCGGCAATTGCCTGACCGCGCGGATCTAGGGCCATCGCTTCACGCCGGCTCGCCGCATCGAGCCGCACGCGGCCGACGCGACTTGCCAGGACCCACCCCTGACGAATGTTGCTGATGTTGAGCGGAAAGCCGCGATATGTCATCCACGTTGTATAAACATGCTGCTGATCGCGGCCGATTTGCATCTGGCCGATGTTCAGCCCCATGAAGGTCTCGTGGAACTTTTGCTTCCTCGTCGTCAGATCAATCACCGAGATGCCGCGATCACCACTCGCACCGACAGCTAACGTTTTGCCATCCGGCGAAATCGCCAGATGCCGCGGCCATCGACCGACGGCGATCTTTTCGACGACTTGATTCTTCGCAAGATCAACAACGGCAACTTCTGCCGTTGCCGTGAGGGAGACATACGCCGTGTTGCCGTCTTTTGCAACGACAACGCTATGCGGCAAGTATCCGATTTCGAGGGTGCTGATCGACTTCAATTGTTCGCCGGCCACATGCAAACGCTGCAATTGTCCCGAGTGATGACAAGCGATGAGCAACTCTTTCCCACTCGGCATCAGCATGATGCCGGTCGGATGGTCGCCGATGGGGAGTTCATGCAAGACCTGGCCATCGCTGGTGCGCACAAGGGAGGCCGTATCGGCCGTTTGATTGATCGTCACCAGCCAGGATTCGTCGGGAGCGATCGCGAGGTCGACCGGGCTACGATCGACTTCAGCAGCGAGGACAAAGCTGCTGACCGCGACTGTGATCAGCAGTGACAAAAGTCTAAGGCCACGCATGATGAATCTCGGCGGGGAAAGCGGTTGGGTGATTTCGGCGGAGACTTTATTGTGGCGGAGATGACTGCAGCATGCTACTGCGCTGCGGACTCCTGGAAAACCCCGATACGTCGGAGAGCCAGGTCGAATACCCGCGGCGCCGTCTGTTGTAGATTGCTTTGCAGTTCCGCGACGGCTCGCCAGGAGCCTCGCCCGCCTCGCCCTCCCAGCCGAAGAGCTACGGCACCTTCGCGATCGTCACCCACGTCAGACTCTTCCCCACCTCGATTGTTTCTTTCCGTTCGAGTTGACCACTGTTGGCATCCACGGCAAAGACCACCAGCTTGCCGCTTCCTTCGCCGGCGCCGAGAATCCAATTGCCATTGGGCGAAATTGCGAACGACCGCGGCGTTTTTTCCGTCGACGTTTGACCGATCGCGGTGAGCTTGACCGTTGCGGCGTCGAAGGAGAAACCTGCCAGGCTGTCGTGTCCGCGATTCGAAACCCACACGAACTTGCCACTCGGATGGACGTGCACATCGGCCGTCGAGTTCTTCGCGGTAAAGTCGGCTGGCAACGTAGACAGCGTTTGCAGAGGCTTGAGCCCCGCTTCGCCATCAAGCGAATAGAGCGTGACACTGTTGCCCGACTCATCGGAACTGAAGGCAAACTTTTGCGAAGGATGAATCGCCAAATGTCTAGGCCCGGCCCCTTCTTTTCCGCCGGCCGCTTTCGCGTGCTCGGTCAGTTTGCCGGCTTGGGCATCGTACTTGAATTGATAGATAGCATTGGGCGCGACATGCGGAACGAAGAGCCATTTTTCATCAGCGCTGAGCACGGCGGCGTGAGCGGTTTTGGCCGTCTCGATGGTCTGCAGGGCCTTATCGCCGAGTTTTCCATCCGTCGCAATATCATGCACCGTTACACGCCCGCCGGCATAAGACGCGGCGAGCAAGTGCCGGCAATTCTTGTCGGCAGCAACGTACGCAGCATTGGCGCCGCTGCCTAGTTCGGTGCGGCCGACTTCCGTCAGCTTGCCGCCGTCACCAATCTGGAACGAACCAATTTCGGCATCGGTCCGCAGCGAAGCAAACAGCAAGCGTTGCTTCACATTCACAGCGAGCGATCCAGGCGCGGTACCGACATTCGTGCGCGAAACTTCTTTCAACCGGCCGCTTTGTTCGTCGAGATGATAGAGCACAATCGCCTGCGTGCCGGCGTCGGGCACATAGACGCATGTTTCTGCCGTCGCCAACGATGCCTGGGCCCATAACAGTGCACAACCCAGCGTCAGCCAAGTGCGAACGTTCATAAGAGGAATTCTCGCGGGAAGGAAGTGATGATAAGAATCAACCTCGCGTGAATTGTGGCGCACGCCACACGACATCGCAACAAGGTTTGCTAGCAAATGATTCTCTTGCTCTGGACGCGCGAACCGATCTGGTTACAATCGCAATGGTCCGGGCGATACAAGGAGGTATGATGCGGTGCAGATATTGGGCAAGGCATGCAGCGCTTGTCGTGCTGCTGGCGTTCGCAGGAAACGTGATCCCCGTCAACAATTCTCAAGCCGGTGAAACTTCGCCGGCAACTCCAATAGCCGAGCGAGCTGCGGCTTCGCAGCCAACGTTGGCAGCCAATGTGTTGGGGCTTCCACAAGGAGCAATGTCCGGCGGCGGCACGCTTATGGTGTGTGGCGGCGGAGCCTTGCCCGAAGAAGTCTACGACGAGTTTGTCAAACTCGCCGGCGGGCCGAAGAGCAGATTGGTGCTCATTCCTTCGGCTCATCCCTATGAAGGCGAGGCTCTAGCCTATCGCTTCAACGGTTGGTTGCAGTATCCGACGCAATCGTTTCACTTTCTGCACGCCGCCACCCGCGAAGAGGCAGAGTCCGAGGATTTCGCCAGGCCGCTCGAAGAAGCCACCGGCGTGTGGATGTCGGGCGGAGCTCAAGGCCGGCTCGCCGATCTTTACAAAGGAACACGCGTCGAAGCGTACCTGCAAAAACTGCTCGAGCGCGGTGGCGTGATCGGCGGCACTTCAGCTGGAGCGGCGATCATGTCGAAGACGATGATCCGCCACGGCACCAGTCGCGACGCTGTGCTCGACGCCGGTTTCGGTTTGCTGCAACAGGCCGTCGTCGATCAGCATTTCACCGAACGAGCTCGCCATACGCGATTGCTCGGTGCACTGCGCGAGAATCCGGAGAAAATCGGCATCGGCGTCGATGAACAAACCGCGTTGATCATTCGTGCCAACAAGGTGCGCGTGCTTGGTCAGAACCGCGCGACCGTAATTGTTCCCGCTCAGAATCGCACAATGTCGCTGCACTTGCTCGGCAGTGGCGAAGAAGCAGAGATTGTCCGCGGCGAAGAAGAAAAAGATTCATCGCTGCGGTTGCTGGTGAGGGACTTCGTGAAGAAGTAACCGCTACTCATCACGAACTCCCTCGCCTCGGTGCTCCGGGTAGAGCGACTGTGACAACTCGGAGCCAAGTAATTTCAGTTCAAGTGCAAGAGCCAGCGTGGGATTCCTCGGGCCAAAGACCCCACGAAGTATCCACTCTCCGCCCGAGTGATCGACCTCACCGATGGTTGCGGTTCGATCATGTAAAGCCGCGAACACAGCGGCAAGAGGGTCTATATCCGCGGCCCTTACTCGAGAACATCAGGTGCCGAATGCAGCAATAACGAGGTTGACGGCGAAGCCTTGCTGGGCCCTGGCCACCGGGTATATGCGTCAATTGATCGACGTTGTTGCCGACGGCCGGGATAGGATTCGTAAGCGACTGAAGCAGTTGGTCGATGCCGGATCACCTCAGGCCGCTTCTCTGACGCAAAGTGAATTGGTCGAACAGGAGAACCGCAAGTCGCAGTTGCAGCGCGACCTGCAAACCGCGGGGGACAACTTTGCATTGGCCCCGTGTGACCAGATCCGCCAGATGGTCGCTCAACGAATTGACGCGATGAATCTACAATTGAAAGAGGCGGACGCGCGAATCCGAGAGCTATCTCGGGCCGCAGCATCGCAACGCGATGCTGACGGCGGTGTTGAAGCCGCTCTGTACTTGTTCGACCAGTTCAAACTGGTCCTGGCCGACCCAAATGCCCGCCAGCAGTTGATCGACATGATCAAGCTGGTGGATATGCGCGCCGGGCTCAGATTCGTTGAGGGAGTCAAAGGGACGAAGCGGAAAATCCGGCGGCTTGCCGGTGGCGCTCTCTACTTCGGGTCCACACCGCTCCCAATACCTCTTCATGGCAAGGACAATTGCCAGAACGATCGGGACCCAACGGAAGTTACGCCGGCCCCATCGCCGAAAAGTACAAAAGCCGTTGGTGGCGAAGATGTTACTTCACCACCAACGGCTTCAGTTGACGTTCCTTTATGCCGCCACGAGGGCGTTTCGTTCACAAAGGTGAGTCGGGGTGACAGGACGTCTATTGAACTTTTTTCGGGCTCGTTTGGCGACTGGACGAAGCCGTTAATCGCGATTGCTCAAGCACTTGCGAATTGAACGACACAAACTGCAACCGCAAAGTGCCTCGGGTCAACGGTGGCGTCCAAGATGGGCTCGGCGACGATGCCCGCCGCCGAAGTAGCCGGGCTGTCGCGACCATCTGCTGTCACCAGGCGTCGGAGATGCGTTAGTAGCAAACCCCGCAGTTTGAGAGAGCGGCCGCCCCCCTAGCATCGTGCGCTACCAAATCTCAGCAAAGCTGACGAATTGAGAATTCGGTCAAGCTAGTCCGGCGACCGCGCGAAAGTTGTTTACGACGGTCGTTGCAGCCTCCTCTGCTGAGACGGCCCAAATCTCGGTCAGCAGTCGGGTCGTGTTGATTACGCTTACGGGCATGGCGCGCTGATTCCCGTCCTTGGTAAAAGGCCCATCGGTCTCCGTGAGCAACCGGTCTTTAGGGATCGCAGCGATCACTCCCTGGCCAGATTTCGATTGGAACATGGCGCCGTTGACCGAAAAGTACAAGCCGTTGTTGATGGCGCGCCGCAGCTCCGCTGGTGTGCCGGAGAACCAATGCAGGATGACCCTTCCCGGAAAACCGCTGCCTACCATGTCAATCACGTCGGCCGACGAGCGGCGAGCATGGACGGTGAGAACCCTAGCCCCCGCGGCCGCGCAGTCGCTTAGCACGTGCTGAAACACATCACGTTGCTTGCGTCGCAGTTCGGCGTCCTGCGTCACATAGTCGAGCCCAACTTCGCCAATGAAGCGAGTCTCGGGAATCAGCTTTCGTAGCAGGCTAAGTTGGCTGGAGTGATCGGCGACGAGTTCGGGGTGCAGGCCCACTGCCGGATAGAGATACTGTGACCCCTCGGCCAGTTTTTTCGTGAATTCAAAGACAAACGGCGCATTGGTCACGGCAATGGTGTGGATGCGTCGGGCCTGAATTGTCGTTGCGATGGCGTGCGGCGAATCGTAGAGATCTACGTGACAATGGGCATCGACATATTCCGGCGGCTCGGGCATCACGACTTCTTACCCTGATCAAAGAAGGACTGCACTTCCGCGATTCCTCGCTGGTAGACCTCCGCGAATCTGCCGGCTTCGCTCGGAGGGAGAGGTCCGGTCGCCAACACTCGAAACAGCGAGCGCGTCGCGGTCAACGACCGTTCGCGTTCCATCGCCATTTGAAAGGCACGAAGATCGCGACCACGGTCTTCTTCGTGATTCAGTGTCTCAGTGAGCACATCGATATTGGGAGTATTGTCCGGAATCTTCGCTTTCAGCATCGAAGCTCGTCGAATGATGCAGGGGACGCAATAGCCGCAGTGCTGTCCCGGGCGAAAGCCTTGAAATCGCCCGGACTCCGAATGGGAGCACGACATCGAGTGCGCGGCGACTTTGCGGAGAAAGTCGGAGTCTTTGCAATGCAAGAGCATCTCACCCTTCGTTTTGAAGCGATAGGGCAGCGTGATCGAGACGTCAACGTCGATGCGCTTGAGCAGCTTGCGATAGAGGGCGATATAGTGCGGATGCGTCGTCCTGGTGCTGCAGCTTCCGCTACGTGAAGGCGTTAGTGGAACGTTTAGTGAAATCAAGCCATTTTCGGCGACCGTCAGCGTGTCGCCGCCGCTGAGGCTGTCGACCATGGCGACTCCGAGCGCGAAGAACAAAAACGATCGCGACCGCATCGTGGGTTCACCATCCTTGGCCTTCAGTTTCTTGGGCTGGACGTGAAACATGAGCGGAGCAATTTGGTCTGGATAGTGCTTGACCAATAAAGTGGACCCCGTTTTTCGGACCACGGGGATAGATGGAAACAAGCAATTGGATCGAGGAGAACAGTAGGCATCGTGGCGGAGCCAATTCAGGAGCGAGACGATGCCTCGGAAACGACGGTTGTTTGATGGGACCTTTAAGGCGAAGGTGGCCTTGGAAGCCATTCGGGGTTTGAAGACGGTCAGCGAGTTGGCGTCGTCGCATCAGGTGCATCCGACGCAGATTGTTGCTTGGAAGAAGCAACTTCTGGAAGGTGCGAGCACGTTGTTTGAGCAGCCTTCGGCCAAGAAGGTGGCCAGTGATGAGCCGAGTGCGGCGGAGCTGTACGAGCAGATTGGTCGCTTGAAGATCGAGCTCGATTGGATCAAAAAAAAAGTGGCCGAGCACGGTGGCTGAGCGGCGCTCTTGGATCGAGCCTGGCCATGAGCGGTTGAGCGTGCGTCAGCAGTGCGTGCTGCTGGGTTTGCATCGCTCGAACTTGTATTACGAACCGGTGCCGGAGAGCGTCGAGAACCTGCAGCTGTTGCGGTCGATCGACGAGTTGTATCTCGAACATCCGCACCTTGGCAGCCGCGGGATGGTCTCTCATCTGGGACGCCGCGGCCTGGTGGTCAATCGCAAGAAAATGCGGCGAATGCTGGGTATTTTGGGCCTGCAGAGCATTGCGCCCAAGCCGCGCACGACCCTTCGGGCGCCAGGCCAGGCAGTCTATCCGTATCTGTTGCGGGGGCTGGCGATCACGCGGCCGAACCACGTGTGGGCATGCGACATCACGTATGTGCCGATGCAGCGCGGCTACTTGTATCTCGTCGCGGTGATGGACTGGTTCAGTCGGCACGTGCTGGCCTGGCGACTGTCGAACAGCATGGAGGTGGAATTCTGTTTGGAAGCCTTGGACGAAGCGCTGATCGGCGGCCGTCCCGAGATCTTCAACACGGATCAAGGGTCGCAGTTCACGAGTCGGGAGTTCACGTCGCGGCTGTCGCAAGCGTCGATCGCGATCAGCATGGATGGCGCAGGCCGCGCGATCGACA
>CAYMWL010000113.1:0-18778 GCA_964394305.1 uncultured Pirellulaceae bacterium | reverse complement strand
TGAGTTGAAGGCCGAAACGAAATGGAAAGAACGCCATGAACACAGCGCGTTTGTGTTTCAAGACAAGCTGTGGATTGCAGGAGGCCATGCGCAGCCACTGAGCAGCGAAGTGTGGTCGCTCGCATTGCCGGGCGGCTGGCGAGGGGAATGAGGTTGCCGTGGCTCGCTATCGCCGCGCAGCGGCTCGCGATATACTACCCACTCGCATTCATTTGATGGCAACTGATTGAACGACCTCGCTCGACAAGGATTGGCATGGCTGTTCCCGATGAACCGCGCCGCCCCAGCGCACGCTATGTGCTGCGGTATGGTTCGACGCGAGCCTTGGGCATTTTTAATGCTCGCGGCGGCGACCGATATGGCCGCGGCATGAAAGTGGTCGCCCGCACGCAGCGCGGCTTGGAAGCTGGTGATGTGTTGTGCGAAGCCACCGACGACGTCGCCCGCAGCTTGAGCAATGCGCCGGGTGGCGCTATTTTGCGTGAGTTGAGCGCCGACGATGCGAACGAACTGGTGCACATTCACAGCAAAGAGCGGAATGAATTTGAAGTCTGCCGCCAGCATGTGCAGCGATTACGATTGCCGATGGAACTCGTCGACGTCGAACATTTGTTCGGTGGCGAGCGGGTGGTTGTCTATTATCTGTCGGAAGATCGCGTCGATTTTCGTGACCTGGTGAAGTTGCTGGCGTCGGAGTTTCAGACGCGGATCGAAATGCGGCAGATCGGCGTGCGCGACGAAGCGAAGTTGCTCGCCGATTATGGCGACTGCGGCAAGCCTGTTTGCTGCAACACGCATTTGCACGAAATGCCGCCGGTGTCGATGAAGATGGCCAAGCTGCAAAAAGCCACGCTCGATCCAACGAAGATTTCGGGACGCTGCGGCCGGTTGAAATGTTGCTTGCGTTATGAATACGACACTTACGAAGAGTTGCAAAAGACGCTGCCGCCGGCGGGTTCGGAGATTGTCACTTCCACCGGCCGGGCGCGAGTACTGAATCAAGAAATTCTCACGCAGCAGTTGCTGGTGCAAATGGAAGATGGCCGCCGCGTGCTGATCAGCGTGCAGGATGTGCTGACGGTGCTGAAAGTCGGCACCGGCACTTTGCGGCGCGGTCGAGGCCGGGATGCCGAAGACGAACAAGCCGAAGAGGGGGCGGTTGCTAACGAAGCGCCGGCTGGCGAGCGCGAGTCCAATGACCGTAGTCGTTCAGGTGGAGCGGGGCAGCGGCGAGATTCTCGGCCGCCGTCGCGCAACGACCGCCGCGATCAGCCTCGCCGGCAGGACAATCGCAACGAACCGCGCGGTAATGACCGCAATCGGGATGAAAAAAGCAGCGATGAAAAAGGGCGCGATGACATGCATCGCGCGACCTTGCCGAGCAACGCGCCGCCGTCCGATCCCGAGGCAAATTTGCCCGCCGATCTGCCGCCGACGCAGGTCGAGCAGCATCCGCTTGATGCACCCGATGAGCAAAGTTGACATCTTGCCAAGCGAACTTCCTTAGCAAATCATAGATCGATCCGTTCAACCTTTACGAATAGTGGAATCCTGCCGTGTCCAAAAGCATGACTCCCGAAATCCATCCGCTCATCAAGCTTTTGTGCGAAGACCGCCGCTACAAGCTCGATGCGTACCAGTTTGTGCGCAGCGGCCTTGAGTTCGCGCAGGAAGTGCTCGAGTTGGGCCGCGCCGAAGAAACTACGCTGCCTGAAGGCGAAATCCGCCAAGTGCGGCACGTCACCGGCCAGGATCTGTCGCACGCGCTGAAGCAATACGCGCACGAACAGTATGGCTATCTGGCCAAGCTAGTGCTCGCCGGCTGGGGCATTCATACGACGAGCGATTTCGGCGAGATTGTGTACAACCTGATCAAGATCGGTGAGATGACCAAATCGCCCGAAGACCGCCGCGAAGATTTCGACGGAGTGTTTGATTTCGAACAAGCGCTCGTGCGTGATTTTGCGATCACGGCCGTCGAAGACGCTGCGTAAAACAGATTGCAGATTTGAGATTTCAGATTGCAGATTGAGGGGCTGTGGCTCCTTGAATCTGCAATCTCAACTTTGCAATCTTCAATTGAACTTCAAGGAAGGCTCGATGACTCCACTTCAATCCCTCGTCGCTTCTGGCACGAAACTCTGGCTCGATTCGATCGATCCCGAGCTCGTGAAACGCGACCGCCAGGAAGGCGCGACCGGCGCGACGTCGAACCCCGTGATCATCGCGGATCTGATCAAGACGGGCCGTTTCGATCAAGAAATTGGGCGGCTGGCACAAGCGGGTTCAACCAACGACGAACTTGCTTGGAAGTTGACCGACCGCCTGGTCTCGGGTGCGCAGCAGGTCTTTTTGCCCGTGTGGACTGAGACCAGCGGCAACGATGGTTATGTCAGCTTTGAACTTGATCCGCTGATCGAAGATCCGGCAATCAATCTGCCACATGCAGAGCGAGTGAAAAAGTACATTGCGCTCGGTAAGCAATGGGCGGCAGGGCATCGCAATCGCATGATCAAAGTTCCAGCGACGCCCGCGGGACTCGATTCACTGGAAGAGTTGTGCGCGGATAATGTGACGCTCAACGTCACGCTGATTTTTTCGCCGCGGCAATATCAGGCCGCTCGCGATGCCATTTGGCGCGGTGCGCAGCGGCGTTCGACTTTGTCGCGATTTAAGTCGGTCTACAGCATTTTTGTGTCGCGCGTCGATGTTTACACGGAGCAGCACGTGCCGAAATTGTCGGCTGCCGCGCAAGGGCAAGTCGGCATCGTCAATGCGAAGCAGATCTGGGCCGAGAATCAAAAGTTCTGGGCCGATAAAAAACTCCCGCTGCAGCAGGAAATGATCTTCGCCAGCACCGGCACGAAGAAGAAAGAAGACAAGGCGTGGAAGTATGTCGAAGCCTTTGCGGGCAGCGACATTCAAACGAATCCACCGGCCACAAACGCTGCAGTAGCCGCCAGCAAGATCACGTTCACCCGCCAGGTCGATCAACTGCCGCCGCAAAAAGTGCTCGACGAAATTGCCGAGAAAGTCGACATGGAACATCTCGAAAAAACGCTGATGGACGAAGGGATCCAGAAGTTCGCCGACCCACAAAAAGCGCTGCTGAACTTGATTGGCGAGAAGCGCAGCACGACGCTGCATCGGCCTTACTAGTTATTCGGGCACAATCGCCACGATGCGTAACGGTCCGCCGCTGCCGCCGGCGATCTTCATGGGCAGCGCGATCACTTGCGATTTTTCGGCTGGGAGTTGCGCAAGATTGGCGACGTTCTCAAAAATCGGCACATTCCTGCCGCAAAGCGTGACGTGGGCCTCGAATAGCGTCGATTGGCCGTAGTCGATGCTGGCCGTATCGATACCGATCGCTTTGATCTGCCGATGCTCAACCAACCACTTCGCCGCTTCCGGCGCGAGGCCGGGGAAATGCAACTCGGCGACGGCTTCGGCGCCGCGGGATTCCGTACCGAGATATTTGAAGCGGTCGGGCCAGCGACTGCTCCAACCCGTGCGCAGCAAGACGATCACATCAGTCAAATGTCGTTTGTGTTGTTCTTCCCAGGCCCGCAGATCAGAGACATCGATTAAATAGTCAGGGTTCTCGCTGCACTGCTTCGTCACATCGATGACAACGGCTTCGCCGATTAAACGCTGCAAGTCGATCTGATCCGCCGTGTCGTGATCGGCCGCAAAATGAATCGGCGCGTCGAGATGCGTGCCGCCATGTTCGGCGGTCGTGAAGCGATTCGCAGCGTAGTAGTAACCTTTCGCCGTGATGCCATTCTTGCCTTGTTCGAAACGAAAACCTGGCTCGGTGGGCCAGTAGATCGTGTTCGCGTCGAAGGGTTGCGTGAGATCGATCAACTTCCCAGCGAACATCGAACTCGCGGCGGACGTCGTCGCTGGCCGCGGAGCAGCTGGTTCAACGTCAACGCCGCAGCCGGTTAACGATGTCACGGCGAAATAGACCAGCCAGTTTTGCTTCTTGAACTTTTGTTTTTTGAACACAGAGCACCTCTCACGTTCGTTTCAATCAGGCAAGCCTCATCGTACCGAATCGGCTACGATGGGCGGAGCGTTTGGCAGTCCCATTTCGATTGGCGGAGAAAGCGATGAAATATTACACTCCCCTGGCCATGTCGCTCTGGCTAGTTGCACTGTTGTCGGTCGCAAGCGCGGCGGATTCCAAAACGCCGCAGCGGCCGAACATTGTGATCTTGTATGCCGACGACATGGGGTACGGCGATGTCGCCGCACAGAATCCGGAATCAAAAATCCCCACACCACACATCGATCGTCTCGCCAAGGAAGGGATGCGCTTTACCGATGCGCACAGTTCCTCCGGTATTTGTACTCCCAGTCGCTACGCGCTGTTGCACGGACGCTACCACTGGCGGAAGTTCCACGGCATTGTCAATTCGTTCGATCAGCCCGTGCTCGATGCCCAGCGAACAACGCTGCCCGAATTGCTCAAAGCGAAAGGCTACAAAACTGCCTGCATCGGTAAATGGCATCTGGGCTGGGATTGGAACGCAATCAAGAAAACAACGGCGCCGAATGACAGCGGCAAAAAGGGTAACGCTTTTCCACCGTCGGCCTTTGATTGGAGCAAGTCGATTCCTGGTGGGCCGCTGTCGCATGGTTTTGATTACTACTTCGGCGACGATGTGCCAAATTTTCCTCCGTATGCCTGGTTCGAAAATGACCGAGTCATCACAGAACCAACGGTTCCCCTGGCAACACCCAAGCCCACCGCCGAAGGTTCGTGGGAGGCTCGACCTGGCCCCGCGGTGAAGGACTGGGACTTCTGGGCGGTGATGCCCACGCTCACCGACCGCGCCGTGAAATGGATCGGCGAGCAGAAGCATAACGAGCCTTTCTTTCTGTATTTCCCCTTCACATCACCGCACGCGCCGATCATTCCGACGGCCGATTTTGCCGGTAAATCACAAGCCGGCGGTTTTGGTGATTTCGTAATCCAGACCGACGACACGGTTGGCAGGGTCTTACACGCACTGCAGGCGAGCGGATTCGCCGACAACACGCTTGTCATTTTCACGGCAGACAATGGCCCTGAGCATTACGCGTACGAACGCGTGCGGAAGTTTCAACATCGCAGCATGGGCCCGTTGCGCGGGCTGAAGCGAGATCTCTGGGAAGGTGGTCATCGCGTCCCCTTTGTCGTTCGCTGGCCCGGCCAGGTTCCTGTCGGAGCAGTGAATGCGGGACTGATCAGTCAGATCGACATTTACGCTACGATCGCGGAAATCGTCGGCGCCAAAATTCCAGCAGGTTCGGCAGGCGATAGTTTCAATCAGTTGCCGCTCATCCAGGGCGACAAGCCGAGCGCCCGCGACACACTCGTGCACAACACGAACGCCAATGGCTACGCGCTGCGGCATGGCGATTGGGTGTTGATCGCGGCGAAAACCGGCGGTGTGAGTCAAGTGCCGGAATGGTTCGAGCAAGCGAATGGCTACAAGCCGAATATGTACGCCGGCGAACTTTATAACCTGCGCGACGATCTCGCGCAGAAAAACAATCGCTATGCGGATGAGCCTGCGATAGTCAGGGAACTCACCGCGCTGCTCGAGCAGATTCGTGCGAAAGACCAGGTGCGATGAACGCGCCGGGCTGACGGTTCGATGCTTGCCAGGTCATCCCCAAAAACCTTGCAAGCGTTCCTTCTCCGCGACGCCGAGCGGGAATTTTTTGGCAAATGGATGCTCGGCGATGCCGGCGAATTCACGCAACGCCGTGTGAATGTGCTCTGGCCGCACGCGGATGCCGTTGTCTTTGTCGAGCGTCAGCGACTTGGGGTCGATATTCACGCCGAATTGCTTCTCGTCCGTCGCACCGAGGACGCGGTTGCCTTGAATGCCCCTGCCGAGGAACATGATCGAGCCAATCGACCAATGGTCCTTGCCGTTCCCTTTGTTGTAGTTCGGCGTGCGGCCCATTTCGCTCTGGATAATCACCACCAGCTGTTCGCGAATCTTTAATTCTTCTGCGCGGCGCAGGACATAGGCGATCCCTTCCAAGAACTCCGGCAGCAGTTTCATCTGATCGGGGTCGTTGTTGGCGTGGCTGTCGAATTGGCCAATCGTCAGATTTGCCGAAACGCACACTCCCGCTTTGAACGACGACAGAGCGATCTCGGCCTGCTGCCCGAGTCGCTCTTTTGGAATCTTGCTCGGCACGTACTGAGTGACTCGCTGCAGGGCTTTGGAATTGACCTGCGCCGCGTAGAGCATGTTTTGAGCGCGTTCCGCCCGCGGCAAACGCGGCGCGGCAGCGTCGGCCTGCTTCTGTTCCGCGAGCGCTTGTTCGATGCGATCGAGGGCAAACGGGTCGTGATACGCAGAGCGGGCATTTCCTTCGATGTTGTCGGCGAGCGCGATCTTCTGCAGCGAGGGCAAATACGGCACGCGCGACATGGCGACGACGTTGCCGGTGTTCGAATAGTTGCCGAACGTGAGAAACGCCAACGGGCACGTGGGGCCCTGGCAACCGGCGACGAGCGCGGCAAACGTGGGATAGGCCATGCTGTCGAGTTTGCCGGTGGCCATGTAGCGGGCGCCCGGCGAATGGTTGTTCACCGCATAATCGAGGCCGTTGAAGACCATCAATTCAGCGCCAAAATTTTCGTAAAAGTCTTCGTTACTGAGTCCGCCGTTCTTGTGGGCGGCGGTCGGCGCGAACTTGTGATTTCCCTTGGTTAGGATGTCGCCTTCTTTGTAGAGGCGGTTAATTTCGTTAACGCCTTTGGGGTCCATCAGGTACGTCGTGTCCCAACCGCCTGATGCATTGAAAACGATGTAATACGGCCCGCCGTAGCCAGTGTCGCTTTCCTCCGCGGCGCGCACTTCCGGATGTTGATAAGGGAGTGCTAGGCCGAGTCCCGCGAGACCGCAGAGTTTCAAAAAATCGCGTCGCATGTTTGAGTTCCATTGTCGTCTTTCGCTTCGCGAAAGAACGCGTCTTAAAAACGCCTAACGAGCGCTACTGACTCCAACTTCAAAAGCCGCGCACTTTCGCGAAGCGAAAGCCGCCCCTATTCGTACAAAAATTCCTGCCGGCGAAGTAGGTACGTCACCACGCCGCGCCAGGCTCGCACTGTGTAATCAGGATCCTTCGGCGCATCGGGCACGTGTGTGCGACAGTGATACGCTTCGAGTTTCTCATATCCCTTCGGCAGCGCCTTGGCATCGCTGACGATGCCGGCAAACAGTTTGAAGGAGCGATCAATCGCCGGTGAATTGATATCTTCGTAATGCCCCAATATTCGCTCGTGCAAATAGACGATGGCCCGGCGAATTGATTCATCTCCTTCAGCCGATGCACCAGGCAAGACGTCCGGTTCAATATTCGGGAAAAGCAAACGCTCGCCAGGTTCACGAGCGAAATCTTTCAGCACCTGCCGGCAGGCGATGTCGTTGGCAAAGATCCGCTGAATGGCGCCCATCGCGCCGCTGGGATCCGCGGCCCGTTCGGTCACTTCTTTCGAATCGATGCCGCCATAGAGCATGGCCAGTTGATCGTTCAGCTTACCCCAAGGCTGGCCAAAGACCGCGCCGACTTTGCGTTCAACTTGTTCCGGGGCCAGCAGTCGCACCAGGCCGATGTCATCGAGTTCGGCGCGGCGTTTGGGGTCGCTCACCGTCGTCGTTAATCCATCTGCGCGATAGAAGTCAGAAACGATCAGATCTTTAAAGACGCCCTTGAGATTGAATTGATTCCTTGCAAATCGCTGGGCGGTGGTTTCGAGCAGTTTGCGTTGCTCTTGATAGGCGCGGCGTTTGGCGGCGAACAACGGATCGTCGAGGTCCTTCGGCGGCAACAACACTTTGCGCCCCGTCAGGATGTAATAGACGTGCTCCACCATCGCCACCGCAAAACGCGGATCCTTCACCGTCCGTTCGCCCAGCCATTGCAGCGACCGCCAGCGTTCTTCCGCCGGCATCTCTTCTCCTTCAAACCCGGCCTGGAACATGTCCTTGTACCAGCCTTCTTTTCGCCGGCCGTAGACCTGTTCGAGCTTGTAATAATCCTGAAACAGGCTCGCGATGGGGTCGATTGTCTTGTGGCAAACTACGCATTCCGCGGCCTGCATGGTGGGAATTTCGAACTTTGCCGTCACTGCCGCAGCGTCCGAAACGCGGGCCGCCAGTTCGAGCGCATCGATACCGAGGAAATGTTGAAAATACATCCGCGCTCGGAGCCGATTGCGATTCGTTTCGGTCGTCGGATAGCGGCGTAGATATTGAAACGTGCTGAGGATGCCGGCGTGCGGATAAAAGCCGCTGGCCGATTCCTGGTCCTCGCTGCGATTGCGGCCGACGAGTGCTTTCAGCCGGACCGGAATGTATTCGAACGGATCGTCAGGATCGGCGAATTTGTCTTTCAGTTCGTCATAGATGCCATAGCCGCGGGCCGTGTAGGGCGAGACCATGATGTAGTCGGCCGTGATAATTTCGCTGAACGGCTTGTCGTTGCGCACAATGTGCTCGACCAGTTTCATCGGCTCGCCGAGCAACGCGGCGCGGTATTGATCGGCCAATTTGTAGCGGGCCTGCGTTCGGTCTTTTTCATTCTCGATGTGACTTAGATCGTGATTCTGCGTCCAATGTCGAGTCTTACTGAAATGGTCATACGAGAGCGCTGATTCGGCGCCGTCGTCATAACCAACCGTCAGAAAAATGTCGTTGAAGCCTTCGCGCAGCCGTTTGTAGAACGCCTCTTCCTTCAGCACTTCGTCGAGAATCGCAGGTACCGATTGCAGGCCGCCTTTGGTAACCGTTTCCAGTTCCGCGGCCGTTGGCAATCGGCCGGCGAGTGACAAAGTTGCTCTTCGCAACAAACGGCGATCGTCAAGCATCGACACACCGGCGAAAAATGGCGGTGCATCGTGGTCGTCTACGATTTCAGTCGGTGCTGGTTTGGCGCTGGGATCAGCGTTCACGCGTTTGATGAAGTCAGCAACGATGCGATAGCCGGTCGAATCAGCTGGCAGCACATTCTCGCCGCCATGATCCAGGCCGCCGGTGATTTTTAGCAGCACGCGAAATTGATCCCCTTCTCTCATCTTCGCGATGCGGGCGAAGGCATTGCGATTGTGTCGCAGCGCATCATCGTGCGCATTGCCCGTCACGCGCTGCGGATCGAGCAGCACGAACTTGCTTTCCTCGGCATCGCCACCGGCTTTGTGGCAGGTCAAGCACTTCTGAGCACCCACCTTGGCCCAAACTTCGTCGAGAAAGAACTTATCGACGGCAGCCGTGCAGCCGTCGTACGATTTGGGTTCTTCGGCCCCGACCAGGGAAGTGCACACCAAGATCAACAGCGCAGCCGCGCCATAGCTTCGGCGAGAGATCATTGCAAAACACTCGGTGGGAAGGAGGCCGCCGTTCCATTCCGAACGGCAACGCGGGATGAGCTTTGATGGTAGCAAAAGTGCGTTAAGACAGCACGCATTTTTCTCGTAAGGCAGAGATCGAGGTGGCTTACGGCGCTTTGTCGTACGCTTCGCGCTCGAACGGGTTGTCCCAATACGGATGCTTGCCGCGGCACCAGGCCCACCAGGCGGAAGCAAAGTAGGCCGGGACAAAGAGCAACCCCCAACGCTCGTACTGCTGCACGTGCACAAACTCGTGGGCCCGCGTGCGGATGAGATCGTATTTCGTACGGGCGATCACGCTATGGCCCAGCGTCATCGCCGACGCGCCGCCGATGAGGGGCGCGCGGGTCAGCAACCAGGCCAGGAATTGGCCCTCAAACTCCAGCACGCGGCCGTGCAATTGGCAACTGCCGCCAGCGGCGAGGCTGATTAGGCCCAGGCAGCAGCCTAGCAATGTCCATGGAGACGCCCAAACGATGGCGAGGGCGATCAGAATGCCGGCGAAAATGCGCTGCATGGTGCGATTAAGCGAATCCGGTGGGCCTCAAGAGTACATTCGACCCACCCTACATCATCCCCTGTCAAACCGTGGCCGAAATCGGTAACGTAAACGGTTCGATGCCCAGTCATCGATCTTCCAGTCATCGATCTTGCTGCTGCACCACTTTTTAAGCGATAAGAGGAGTTTCTGATGAGCGTTCTCGTCCAACAAGCGGCCCCCGATTTCAAAGCCCAAGCCGTGATGCCGAACGGTGAGTTCAAGTCGGTCAGCCTCAGCGATTACAAGGGGAAGTACGTCCTGCTGTTCTTCTGGCCCTTGGATTTTACCTTCGTTTGCCCCACCGAGATCATCGCCTTCTCGGATCGCGCCGAAGAATTCGAAAAGTTGAACGTCCAAATCCTGGGCGTTTCGGTTGACAGCCACTACACGCACCTGGCCTGGCGAAATCAGCCGCGGACGGAAGGTGGTCTCGGCCAAATCAACTATCCCATGATCGCCGACCTGAATAAGAGCATCACCAGTGCTTACGATCTGCTCGTGAATCCGGGCATCGCACTGCGTGGCTTGTTCCTGATCGACAAAGAAGGCAAGGTTCGCCACCAGGTTGTCAACGATCTGCCGCTCGGCCGCAATGTGGATGAAGCGCTGCGGATGGTGAAGGCCCTGCAATACTTCGAAACGAACGGCGAAGTCTGCCCGGCCAACTGGAAGGAAGGCGCTCGCACGATCAAGCCGACCGTGAGCGAAAGCAAAAAGTTCTTTGCCGCGGAATATACGGCCAAGGGTTAGTGAGTTGACGACAACTCGGACGCGTTCGATTTTCGAACCGCGAAAATAAGCACGGCGCGCATCTGGCTGCGCCGTGGCTCGACGGCCATGACGTCGAGTTTGCGAAGCGGATCCGGCACGATACTGTTTTGATTGCAGTACTCGGCAACCTTGTCGTAGCTCGGTTTATTCAGTGGCCAGGCCCACATATTGTCACCGAGCGGGTATCTGTCGATTGCCGATTTCTTTTCTTCTGCGTCAGCGTATTCCGACTGATCAGCTGCCATGCGGGTCCGCGTAAACGCCGCCGCCTGATTTAAGATTTCTTCGTTGGTGTATTTATAGTTGTCCGGATCATTAGTCCTCTTTTTGGGGTTCGGATTCAGAATGTGAAAGGTGTCAAACCCTTCATCGAGAACTAACGCATCTTCGCAACCGAAGAAGTCGTACATAATCCGGATGATACCTTCCAGCGTATTGCCCACACGGCCGGAAAGTCCTCCGGAAGCGAGTCCGACGATCATACCATTGGCGCCGCCAAGAACTCCAAATGGATAGACGTTGTGTCGGTAAAACAGCTCGACGGAGTTCTGCGAGTACTTGCGAAATTCACCGCGGCTCGTGGGAGAGTCCTGTGATTCTCGGTAGTGATATTTTGACACCAGGCTCTCACGGAGATCGTCCCAGGCTACTGCCAAATCCTTCTTGGGAATGCGGAGTTCAATGATGATCGGCGATGCCAAGGCCGCGCGCCGCGCATTGAGATTGTGAAAGAGGACGTGCTCGCCAAAGTTGATCTTGTCGCTATCGCGCCCCCTCGTGTCTTTCACTTTCACTTCGGGAACGTTGAAGACGTGGCGCACATCTTGGAATTGGTCGATCGCGCTGGATAGTGAGATATCACGTCCTCGATGGACAATTACCTTGCCAGACAAGGCGAATTCGATTTTATCGGCAATGTAGTTATGGCCATGGACGTCGGAGCCCTGGACCCGGACCTCAAAGCCGTGTGCTACGTGGTCAAATTTCAAGTCGAGAAACTCGTACTGAGGCTTCTTCGGTTCACGAACCTTCCATTTAACAAGACATCGATAGGTCCGCTCGTGGATTGGCTCCTTGATACTTTGGGGGTCACCGAGTGTATCCAGGTGATAGAGTACTGGTCGGTCTTCTTCCCACTTGAAGGCAACGTGCCACGGATTCATCGTCAGGTCGCCGCAGCTCTGCACGCCGATTATCTGGTACTTGTCGCCGTGCTTCTGGCAGAAATCGCTGAGATGCTCAAAGAGCGTCCAGGTTCCCGCGCGCTGCACAAAGGCGTTGGTCGAGGGGGGATAAAGCTGCGAGTCGAGAGGGTGTCCAATTCCGTGCATCACAAACGGAATGGTATGCGGGTCCGTCATCCGCGGCGGAGTGACGCCGTCGCGTTGGATTCCCGGCCCGCGCTGCATGCGCGGTGTAACGGACAAGAAAATCTGCTCTTGCTGGGCCTCAAACACTTTGAGGTAGCCAATATCAAATCCTTCAGAAAATGACATGTTGCGACTCTGGCAGGGAGAGTTGTTGAGGCACTACACGCAATTCGGCTTGCTAGCATAGCCGAATTAAAAGCGTGAGTACATCAAAACTTGTAATATCCAGAATGCGCTGTCAAAGGTTGCGCTAGAGTCGGATCGATTTTTAGAAGTCGTACCACAACCCCAGGCCCAGTTGTTGCTCGTGTTCAGCGTAGAACGAGTACTCGCTGCTGTAGCCGTTGTAGTAATGCAAGCCGACGCGGAGCAAGTGCGCGTTTTGATCGCCCACCCAGGCCCAACCGATTTGTGCGGTTAAGTTGCCGCCGAAATCTACTTCTTCACGCAAGTGGCCGTTGATGGCAAAGAAGGGTTCGCCGCGGAAACCGGTTGGCCGATTCGGCGCCCAATCGACGCCGAATTGAAATTCCCAAGGCTCGCTGACATCGGTGTAAAACGCCCAGCCCATTTCGCCGTACAGCCGGAGCTTTTCGGTCCAGTAATAGGAGTAACCCAATTGGATCACGTCGCGGGCAAAGTTCAGCCGCGGATAGCCAGGATTATCGAGCAGGAACTCATCGCCCAGGTGCGAGCTCAAGTGGTAGTAAGCGAGCTTGAAGCGATGCGGGCCAACACCGTAGGTCAACGGCACGCCGCCACGAAAATCGACGGCCTGCACATCGACGTTGTTCTGAATGTCGAGCCGGACCTGCGCCGAACCTTCGACGTCCCACTGAAAACCTTCCGGGAAAAAGTTGTCCCGAGTGCCGTAGCGCAAAATTCCCACGCGACCGCCGAGGGTGGCATCCCACAAGGCGTAGTGATCGTTCTCGTGAATGATGTGTGCGGAGATCCGCGATTCTTTGGCGCCCGCCAGGTAGGAGCGATAGATGATCGAAGTCGGCAGCAGCACCCAATCCCATGGTTCGCCGCCGGCCACATAGCCGGGATACGAATCGAGATATTGATCCATATCGAAGTAGGGCTGACCCTGAGCATCGACCGCCGGGGCTCCGTTAGGCAGTGGCTGTTCGGTGACTTCAGTGGTCGGCAGTTGCGTGGCGGGACCTGGCGCCGGCAGCGGATCTTGCAGCAGCGACGCTGGCATGAACGCACCTTGCGGCGGCGGATAGTAGCCGCCGATTTGTGCTGCAGCGGGCTGCACGCAACACAGCAGCGTGCAGAGCATCGCAGCTGACACTGCCAGAGGCCATCGAGATGAAACGAACCGAACTAACACGCGAATGCATTCCTGAGGAGTAGTGAGCTGGCGGGCAGAGAGCGATTGCCGCAGCAAGTTCACAGGCAAGGTGAACGTTGCCACGGCGGCAGATGAGTTCGCTCCCGGAATAATCCTTCGTCCAGCTACAACCGTTTTCTAAGGAAACTCATGAACCCGCGGCATGGACTGCCGAGTCCGCAGAGTCCCCGTGCGCCGGCAGAGTCTACGGATTTAGCACATCTGGCTCCAGAGCGATCTGTGCCAAAGTGGACGAAGAGAAAAAGTGAGAAGGCAGAAAGCAGAAGTAAGAAGGCTGCTGGCTGATGCAAGCTAGCGGCCTGAGCAAACTGGCTTGCGCTGCGTAGCAAATCTGCGGAATTCGCAATTCCTGCGGCTGCGATTGCGACTCAATCCGGCAACGCGACGATAGGTAAGAAAGACGTCGACATGTTGCCACTGCGGTTCGCACGAAACGCCAGTTGTCAGCGGTCGATTCGCCTTGACTCACTGGGCGGCAAAGACGACCATTTGCAGCCCCGCTGTCCCTGCTGCAGCCAGTAGGAATTGCTAGCGAGTTGAGGTGTCGGATGTCCGTCAGGGATGAAGTTCGTTTCGATCGCAGTTCACGAGAACCAGACATGAAGTCGCTCGTCATTATTGTCTTAGCGGTAGGCGTGACGCTGACCACCACGGTATCGGGCGGCTGCCAAACACCGAACTATCAGCGCAACGGCACGATTCTCGGCGGTCTCGGTGGCGCTGGCCTCGGCGCGGCAATCGGCAACAAGAGCCAGAATGCGTTGCCGGGCGCTTTGATCGGCGGCGCGATTGGTGCGATCGCTGGCAATGCGATTGGCGAAGGCGTCGATAACGATCGCGCGGCTGCGCAGCAACAAGCCTATGCTCAAGGCGCCGCCACCTCGGCAGCGCGGGGCGCGGTCACGCCGCAGGATGTGATTGCGATGTCGCAGGCGGGGATCAGCCCCGAAGTGATCGCGACCCACGTGCGCACCAACGGCGTGACGCAACAACTGCAAGTCAATGACCTGATCTATCTCCGCAATCAAGGTGTGTCCGATTCAGTACTGCAAGCGATGCAAACTGCACCCACCGCGCAAGCTCGCTACAACGCGACCTATACCGCTGCGATTCCGCCGCCGCCGCCAGCTCGGCCGGTGGTCGTTGAGCATGTCTATCCCGCGTACTATCCGCCGCCGTACTGGCGGGGCTATTGCCCGCCGCCACATTACCATGGGCACTACCATCGGCATTCGCCCGGACATGTGCACTGGGGCATTTCAATCGGCCACTAAACGTAGAACGGAGCACTGCTTCGTTCGAGAAGTAGAGCTGAGCGAGTTTGGCCTGATGCGCGGCACCGGACGGAGCAGTGCTCTGTCCCACGAAAGCTGGAATGTGCTCCGTCCTACGAGGCAGGCGTGAGCGTCGCACGATCGGGCGTCAACCAGTGCCACTTTCCCTCGTGAGGGAAGGTCACTTCATCGAGCCAGGCAACGGAAAGTTTGCCAGGATAATGGGCGAGATATTCGCTGGCTCGTTCGTGGCCCATGTTAAGCAGAGCTGAGGCGAACACTTCGGCCTCGAATGCGGTCGCCGCAATCACCAATACGGCTGCGTGATGTTCGGCGCCGCGTTGACCGTCGCGTGTTGAGGCGACCGATAGGGCTTCGTCGCACAGATCGACGATCAGTTCCGAGCCTTGCGCATCGCTGGCCGGATTACGCACGCGCACTTGCCAACCGCGGCCGGTGAGTGAATTTCCTTTGGCCAACACCGTTTGCGTGCCCGCGTGGAGCAAGGCGTCGGCGATGTGAAATTCATCGATGAGATCCGCCGCACAGTCGAGTGTGTATCCCTTAACGACGCAACTGAGGTCGAGCTGCGTACCGAGTTCTAAGAACTCAACGTGACGGTTCTTAATCGACCAGCTTTGGTTTGAGGCGATGTCGAACCAACCCTCGGTCCGCTGCCACGCGCTGTAACAGAGCGAAAGCAGTTCGGCCAATTCATAGTCGACGAGCACTGCATCGCGGGCAGCGTCGCGGTTGATGCGGGAAGTCTCGCTTTGAGATGAAAAGCGCGAGAGCCTCTTGTCTAGTCGCTGAGTTTCCGCCAGGCAGGCTTCGGCCACCGAAGACAGATGTTCTTCGTCGCTGCCGATCACACAAGCTTCGAAGAGCGCGCCGAGCGCGGGGCGGGAGCGGTTAACAAGCAGCGGCCGTTCGGACTTGCTCGTGGGCAAACCAATCGACGCGCCGGCATCGATCAACAGTTGGGGAGAGGCAACCATGATGGAGAGTCCGCCTGGATGCCGTTGCGTTGTGCACTCTGCTTAATCCACAAGAAGAGCGCCTGCGCAACCGGCAAGCCGCAGTTTATCGCCGCGGCAGCCCACTCCGCCATCCGGCGAGTCGCAAAAATAGGACTCCGGTTCTTTGGCACTAGCTCAATCGCAGGCCTGAGCTGTTAATTACAATATGAATAATAAATTGTTGATGTATAATTGAAAAATTGCTTGTTTTTTCTCTGTAGTTAGAATACGATTTCGGCACGATTACTTCACAAGACTGTCTAAGGGCGTCGATTCTGCCAGAGAGTGAAACAGGTCACGTGTTGAAAAATTCGGCGGGCAAACCTGCGTGTTCTTCGGGAACGGCGCTGGTTTTCTATCAAGAAAGGGGCGATTTATTCAACAAACAGGATGGAAATCACGCCTCGAAAAACGGCGATTAAGGGTGCTGGCCGCAAAATCGTAGGCGGCTCCTCCCCTGACCAATGATCCGCAGCCAACCGTGCGGCTGGTCCCCTTCATTGACGCTATCGCCCGCCGCTGGTACATTTTTCGCTTCATTTCTAGGAAGTTTTTGCCGATTTTAGAGGCTTTAACTTTCGCGTCGCGGGCGACCGGGTCAGAGGATGGCCAAGCCTGCGAAGAGTGTTTCTGACAGCAGATTTACGTCGATTTTTCGATTTTGGGAAGCAATTTCATGGCCAAAGCTCGTCCTGCAAACGCCTCGTCTAGCGGCAAAATGACTTACTACTTCAGCAAGACCAAAACCGAGGGCAAGGGCCTGAGCAAGGAATTGCTGGGGGGCAAAGGCCTGAATTTGGCCGAAATGACGAGCATCGGCCTGCCGGTGCCACCCGGCTTCACCATCACGACGGAAGTGTGCGACGGTTATTACAAGAGCGGCAAGAAGCTGCCGGCCGGCCTGATGGACGAAGTTCGCAAGAACATCGGCATGCTCGAGAAGGAACTCGGCAAGAAGTTCGGTGACAACAAGAGCCCGCTGCTGGTCTCGGTTCGCTCGGGCGCCGCGATGTCGATGCCGGGCATGATGAACACGATTCTGAACCTCGGTTTGAACGATGTTTCGACCGCGGGCCTGGCCAACGCCACGCAAAACGAACGCTTTGCCTACGATGCTTACCGCCGCCTGATCGACATGTTCGGCGACGTGGTGATGGGCGTCGACCACGAGCACTTCGATCATGCGTTCAGCAAGATCAAGGCGAAGTATAAGGTCAAGCTCGACACCGATGTGCCCGCCGAAGGCCTGATCGAACTCGTCGCGGCTTACAAGGAAATCTTCAAGAAGTACACTGGCAAGGACTTCCCGCAAGATCCCTACACCCAGTTAGAAGCCGCTGTCGAAGCGGTGTTCAAAAGCTGGATGGGCGCCAAGGCGGTTACGTACCGCGAAGTGGAAAACATCCGCGGTTTGCTCGGCACGGCCGTCAATGTCCAGTCGATGGTGTACGGCAACATGGGTGACGACAGCGGCACGGGTGTTGCTTTCACCCGCGACCCGAACACCGGCAAGAACGAGTTCTTCGGTGAGTTCCTGGTCAACGCCCAGGGCGAAGACGTGGTCGCTGGTATTCGCACACCGCAACCGGTGGCCGAAATGCCCAAGTGGAACAAGGCGATCCACAAGCAACTGCTCGAGATCAAGGACATCCTCGAGAAGCACTACACAGACATGCAGGACATTGAGTTCACCATTGAAAAGGGGACTCTGTTCATGTTGCAAACCCGCAACGGCAAGCGGACCGGCACGGCTGCCGTGAAGATGGCCGTCGACATGGTGAAGGAAAAGTTGATCGACGAGAAGAAGGCCATCCGCCGGATTCCGGCCGGTGACTTGTCGCAGCTGTTGCTGCCGAGCCTCGATACGAAGGCGTTGGAAGAAGCTCGCGAAAAGAAGCTGGTGCTGACCATCGGCTTGCCGGCTTCGCCGGGCGCCGCGGTGGGCAAATTGGCCTTCACCGCGGAAGAAGCGGTCGAACGCGCTGCATCGGGTGAACGCGTGATTTTGTGCCGCAAAGAAACGAGCCCCGAAGACGTTGCTGGTATGCACTCGGCCGCTGGTATTTTGACCAGCACCGGCGGTATGACCAGCCACGCTGCGGTGGTGGCCCGCGGTTGGGGCCGTTGCTGCGTCGTCGGCGCCGGCGAAATGACGATCGACGAAAAAGCCAGGAAGATGACGATCAAGGGGAAGACGTACGGAGCCAACGACGTCGTCACCATCAATGGCACGACCGGCGAAGTTTTCGCCGGTGCTATGGCCACGATGGAACCCAAGCTCAGCGGCGACTTCGGCACGGTGATGAAGTGGGCCGACAAGTATCGCACGCTCGGCATTCGCACCAACGCTGACTCTCCGGAAGATTCGCAGCGCGCTCGCGAATTCGGCGCTGAAGGCATTGGCCTTTGCCGCACGGAGCACATGTTCTTTGGTGAAGACCGCATCGCCGCGATGCGGGAAATGATCCTCGCGACGGAAGTGGAAGCGCGCAAGACGGCCCTCGCCAAGTTGCTGCCGTTCCAGCGCGAAGATTTCATCGGCATCTTCACTGCGATGAAGGGCCTGCCCGTCACGATCCGCCTCTTGGATCCGCCGCTGCATGAATTCCTGCCGCATGATGCCAAAACCCAGGAAGAACTCGGCAAGCAGATGGGGCTCAAAGGGGCGGTCATCAAGGCTCGCGTGGCGCAACTGCACGAGGCCAACCCAATGCTCGGCCATCGTGGTTGCCGCTTGAGCGTCACTTATCCCGAAATCCTCGAGATGCAGGTCCGCGCGATCATCGAAGCGGCCATCGCCTGCAAGACGAAGAAGATCGACGCCAAGCCGGAAATCATGATTCCGCTGGTCGGCACGGCCGTCGAACTGAAATATCTGAAGGAACTAACGCAGAAGACGATTGACGAAGTCATCGCCGAAAAGAAGTTCAAGGGAACGCTCGACGTGCTGATCGGCACGATGATCGAAATTCCACGCGCAGCGTTGACGGCCGACGAAATCGCGGAACACGCTCAGGTCGTTATCTTCGGCACGAACGAC
>CAYMWL010000112.1:0-18800 GCA_964394305.1 uncultured Pirellulaceae bacterium | reverse complement strand
GGCCGCCCGCACCAGTGATCGGCCCGGCCAGCACCAACGTGCTGTCGCTCCAGGAGGTGCTGACGTTGCTCAATGCGTTCAACGTCAAAGTACCGGTGAGTGTGCTGCTGCTCGCGCCGCCGATGCTTTCGACTAGCGCTCCTTTAATGCCGTTGACCGTCGTCAAGCCGTTCAACGTAATGTTGTTTGGCACGCTGAGACCGTTGGCACCGAAGAGCAATTGCGCCCCGGCCGCCACACTGACTGCGCTGCCACTACCTGGCGTCGCAACCGTACCGCCGAGTGCCCGCGAGTTCGTCAGCGCGAGTACGCCGCCGCTGATCGAAGTCGCTCCCGTGAAGGTATTGTTGCCGCTCAGCGACCAACTGCCGACGCCGCTCTTGGTCAACGCGGTTGCACCACCCGTGCCATCGCCCAGCACTGCAGCAAGCGAACTGGTCGAAGTGAATTCCGCAGACACACCTCCCACAGCCGAACCGGTCAACGTCAAAGTCCGTGCTCCGGAACCGGCGAACGCGATCGAGCCGGTGTTGGTGAACTGCAGATTTCCAGTGCCTGACGAATCGATCGTCCCGCCTGCCACAGCTAATGTGAATAGGCGATCGGTCGATACTGCTCCACCGGTGTAGCGCAACGTGCCGCCGTTAAATACCAAATTTGTAGCTGCGTTGCTCGCTGCACCGATGCTGCTATTGCTGCCTCCATTCGCCAGGCTGGCAACTTGCAATACACCGCCGGAGAGCGTAGTGACACCGGTGCTATTTCCGTTAGTTCCTGTCAGGACCAATGTTCCTGCGCCTGCCTTGTTTATGCCGAGCGCACCGGTCAGGTTGCCACCAAACGTCAACTGCCGGCCAGTATCAACCGTGATGGTTCGCGCCGCGGTTCCGGAAACCTGGCCTGTTCCAAGATTCAAGTCGTTGGAGCCGAGAAAGGTCCAGTTGCCTCCTAAAACAATTGGGTTGTTGCCAGCGTTGACCAGGCTTGCAACGGAACTTTGCAATTGTCCGGACGACATTGTGAAAATACCCGTGCCCAGCGCATTCGCATTCCCGAGTGCCAGCGTGTTCGAAGCACCGCCAGCACCGGCAAAAGTGATTGCCCCTGAAAGCGACGAATTGTTACCATTCAATGTCAGACCACCGGCAGCAGCCGAGTTAATGCTGCCAGTGCCGGAGATAGTACCGTTGTAAATGCTGCTTCCATTCGCGTTCCGGGCGATCGTTCCGTTGTTGGTAATGCTTCCATTAAACGTCAGCGTGCTACTAAACGGACTGTCCGTCTGCAAGGTAGCGCCTGAGCTAATCACGATCGTGCTGCCGATTGTGGCACTTGCGGATACATAACTTAGTGTGCCCGCGTTGACATTGATGGCACCGGTGAGATTGTTGACTCCACCCAATGTCAGAGTGCCCGCGCCATTCTTCACCAGCGTCGATGCTGCCAAACCACCCGAGATCACTCCGCTAATCGTGCCAGTGCCGGTGTTATTGTCGGTTAGCGTCGCGCTTGCGCCTAACGTTACGGTGGTGCCTACAGTAAGTGCACCGGAGTGCGTAAACGTGATATGCCCCGCGCCGGATGTCGACAAAGAGCTGCCAACGCTAATCGTCGGTGAATTGACCGAAATCGGCCCACCACCAATTGTCGTGATACTTGAACCAAACGACGCAGTTCCAGTTCCGGTGACGCTCACACCACTCGCGCCAGTCTGGACTGCACCGGTCGTCAAGTTATTGGCACTATTGACCGTCACGCCGAGCAACCGGATCCCCGTTGCCAACGATCCTGTGCT
Organism: uncultured Pirellulaceae bacterium; assembly: GCA_964394305.1. Taxonomy (GTDB): domain Bacteria; phylum Planctomycetota; class Planctomycetia; order Pirellulales; family Pirellulaceae; genus Anatilimnocola. The sequence continues at coordinate 17,005 of CAYMWL010000112.1, read as the reverse complement.
GATGTCTCCACCACCAGCGGTGATCGTCAAGGTTTGCGTATCGTTCGTCGTGGTGCCTGCAACGGATCCGCTAAACGTCACGCTTCCATCCGTCCCCGCGCCGTCCGTATCGATTGTCACATTGCTCGTCAGCGTCACTCCCGTGCTGAACGACACGCTGCCGTGCGTCCCCGTGGTGGAGGCGTCGGTGTTGATGTTGCCGCCCAGCGAAATCGCTTCCGAGATGAACGACAGATTGCCGTTGCTGGTCGCCGAGCCCAGCGTGATGGCGCTCGTCAGCACGATGTTGTCCGAGCCCCCTTGGCCGTGAATCGTCAACGACGCATTCAAATCGGGGATCGCGTTGACGGTGAAGGACTCATTGTCACCGCCACCGTTGATCGTCACGCTGCCGGTCGGATTCGCAAAGTCGGTCAGTTCAAATGTAGCCGGCGTGCTCGACAGCCGCGACAGGCCGTTGCCGGTCGTGCCATCGTCGCCGAGCGTGACCACATTGCTGCCGGCCGGCAGATTGAAAACGACATTCGCCGCGGTGCCCGTATTCGTAATCGGCGCCAAGCCCGTGTAGTTCACCGTGCCATACGCGCTGCTCACCACGTTGCCGTCGGTGGCGTTGGTGTAGTTGTAGGTGACGTTGCCTTGGCTGCCTCCGACGAGGACCAGTGAATCGACGTTGTTGCCGCCGTTGTAGAAAATGCCGCCGCTCGAGATCGGGCCGCCCACGCCGGTGAAATCGACCGTCAGCTTATCGTTGCCCGTGAGCGTGTTCACGGTGATGCTGCCGGTGATGCTCGCCCATGGCACGTGCACGGTGTTGGCATTCACCTGAATGAAGCCAGCACCGGCAGGATAGTTCGTGGGATCGTAGATTTCGAGGTAATCGGTGCCGCTGACGTTCACCTTCTTCAAGCGAATGTCGTCAGCCTTGGCCGACGCATCGGCGATAGTCAGATTGCCACTGCTGAGCGAAACCGTGGTATTGCCCACGAGAATGCCCACGTCGTTGCCGCTGCCGGCCGTATACGTGATGATCGCCGGCAGACCGCTGCCGAGGAAATTCGTGCTGACCACGGTTCCTTCCGACAAGTTCGTGCCCGCGGTCAACGTGCTTCCGGTTCCCGCGACAAACGTACCGACAATCGCATCGGTCGAGTCGTTGGTCAGGAACACATACTGATTGCCAGCCACCGGCGTGAAGCCGCCGAACGACGACAGGTTCAACGTGCTGCCGCCAATCGAAACAGCGCCATTCGCGGCGAGGATGTCATAACTGCTGCCGCCGCCGATTTCGATATTCAGCGAACTGGTCGCAACCATGGTCACCGCTTGCAGGCCCGTGCGATTGACCGTCAACGTTCCCACGCTGCCGCTGCCCGGAGCGATCTTGCCATTCGAGCCGCCGCTGAGAATGTCGTTGATCGCGCCGGTGCCGCTGACGGTGCCGCCCGTTTGCGCGGTTACATCGCTGGTCGACGAAGTCGAACCCGTGATCCGCAGTTCACCGGCATTCACGATAACATCGCCGTTGAACACATTCGCAGCAAACAGCGTGACGATGCCGGCTCCTTCTTTCGTAATGCCAAAGGTGCTGGCGCCATCGTCGATAATTCCGCTGATCGTGAAATCGCCCGTGCCCCCCAGGCGCGTGTTTCCCGTCAGCGTGACACTGGCGTTCACCAGTCCCGCGGCGCCGCTGTTGTTATAAAGTGCGCCGGGGCCAAACCCGATTCCACTGAGCGACAGCGGTTCGCTCACGCTCTGGCCATTAATATCCAGCGCACCGGTTGCCTGCACGGTCGTTGTTCCACTGGTGCTCCCCAGCGCATTTCCGTGTCCCAACCGCACGCTGCCGTCATCAATGGTGAAAGCACCGATGAACGTGTTATTGCCGTTTAGGTTCATCGATCCACTACCAATTTTGTGGATCGAGAAGTTGTTTTGGTTCGCGGTGGCCCCGCCAAGGGTGGCTGCCAGGGTGTAGCCAAATCCATCGTCGTTGATGGTCAGCGTGGCATGGGTCGCTGAGTCATTCTGAATGAAGGCTCCGGCCCCCGAGGAAATGCCCCGCACCGTTTCATTGAAACCATTCAGCTTGAGAGTGCCCGACAACCCGATAATGTCGTTGTCCGCAATCCGTCCCGCGCCGCCCAGCACAAAGATGCCGCCCGCGAGATCATTGTTGTCATCGCCATCCAGCCCACCGGCTGCGATCGTCACACTATCTGCTTCAAACAGGTGATAGCCACCGCTCGCGATTGCTGAAATGGTGTTGGCATTCATTCGCACCGGATTCGTGCCGCTGCCAATGCCCGCCGAGCCGCCGCTCAGAGTCAGCGTGTTGGCGAATACATCGGTCGTTGCCGTTCCCGAAGTGATGCCGCCCGCGCCACTGGTGGTGAGCGTCACATTGCCGCCATTCGCATCGAGTGAACCAGAGCCGCTGAAGGCAATGTTGTTGTTCGCCGCGGTGTTGATCGTAATATCGGTTGCTGCAGTGCGATTCACGCTGCTGCTGATTGTCACGGTCGTTGTCGACGCACTGCCAAGGCTTAAAGTACTCGCCGAAACACGATCCAGTTCGGCATCGGTGAGACCGAGCACGCCCGCGGCGTCGGCGCCACCAAGATTCATTGCGATTCCCCCAGCGGCTGGTTGCAGCGTTGCAGTACCCGTCGCGCTAATGCTGCCCGTCGTGGTGTTGATCGCCAAATTGTCGGCTTGAACGGTGACGCCAGATCCGCTGACGGTTCCCACAATTGACGAAGCCAGGCCGCTGGACTTCAGCACCAGATTGTTCGAACCCGAACTCAGCGTGTAGCCACTCGCCACCGTGAACGAGCCCGAGGTGTAATACTGCGTAAAGCCAGCAGTCGTTCCCGAAGTAATCCCATCGACCACACCGAAAGTCACACTGCCAACTTCTTCATAGGTGAAGTTGCCGCTTGTGTTCGTGCCGGCAAATGTCGTGACCTGATTGCCGCCACCTAAATTCACCGCACCGCCCGCGCGCACCGCCAAATCACCAGTGCCGCTGAACGTGATTCCAACAGAGGCACCTTCGGTAACCGTACTCCCCGACTGCAACGACAACACGCCGCTCGTCCGGCTGATGTTCGCCGAAATCGTCATCGCGCCGCTGGTTGCATCGCCAATCTTCAGCATGCCGGTCGAAGTCGTGAAAACGCGGTCGAGTTCCGCATCGGTCAGGCCGAGTTGTCCCACCGAGTTCGTCCCCAAGTCGATGGCTTGGTTGTTGACGGAGGGGCGGATCGTTACTTGCGTCGTCGGGACGGGGCCTGGCACGATTTTGCTGACGGTACTGCCCGTGTTGTTCACCGCCCACAGGTTGCCGTACGCATCGGGCGCCGTGCCCCACGGCGAGTTCAGCCCACTGGCATATGACGCGTTCAGCAGCACGCCCGCAGTGCTGAACTGGCTGAGTCCGGTGCCCGCCGGATTGCTGACGAGCAAGCTGCCTTGGAAATAAGCGATAGCAAAAGAGCCACCGACGCCGCTTGTTGCCAGGGTCGTGACATTTGCGGATGGATCGATTTTGACGATCTTGTTGTTGCCAACGACATACAAATTGTTGCTGGGGTCGACGGTGATGCCCTGGGGACTGGCGATCACGCCGCTGATGTTGGCGAACACCGTCGGCGCGCCATAAACTCCGGGCGAAACGAACGGAATCTTCGAAACAGTGCCATTACCCAGATTGGCTGTATAGAGATTTCCGATGCTGTCGATGGTCACCGCCACGGGGGCAGTGCCGGCGCCGATCGTGATGAAATTATTGTTCGTCGAGGAGAGAACACCCGGCGAGCTGAAGGTGTACTTGCCGATGCTGTTACCGCTGCCCGCATTGGCAACATACAAGTTGCCGTATGCGTCGAAGACGAGGCCGTCTGGCAACGCCCCGGTCACGGCAAAATTCGGCGTGATTGTGCCGACTACACCGGGGGACGAAAAGCTGACCTTGGTGATCGAAGAACCGAGCAGCGAAACATACATATTGCCGGCCGAATCAAACGCGAGGCCGCGTGGGTCGCTGATGTTCGTCGAGACCACGGTGCTCGTCGTCGCCGATGAAGTGGCGCTGCCGACGTTCGCCGTCGCGGCCACATCCACATCCGCGCCGCGGATGTTAATCGTCGCACCATAGACATTGCCGCCTGAATTCACACTCAGCATGCCCGCGCCGTTGGCATCGGCATCGGAGTTGATCGACATCGCGCCCGCGCTACTGTTCATAGTGCCGCTGATCGACGCGCCGCTCCCCGCCGAGATCGAGACATTGCCGCCGTTGCTGGCGACCACGCTGCCGTTGTTGTCTTGCGCGAACGCGCCTGTGTCGTTGTTGTCGCTGTCGGCATTGATCGTGATGTTACTGCTAATTCTATCGAAGGTAACGCCGTAAATTCCATTGCTGGCAAAGCCGCCGTCATTGACACCAGAGAGCACAAACTTGTCGCCGATTTTTGCACCGACGATATCAAAAAAATAGTAATCAATATCAAGATCACGGTCGGTTGCGATGAAGTAGCCGCTGTCAGCGCTGCCACCCACGGTTTGACGGATGCGCAAGGACAGGGGCGAGATCGCCGCGATGTCGTGGTTGTCCATAATCACACCTAGACGGAAACTTCCCGCTTGCGTGATCGTGATTTCCACCAGATTCCCTTCGACATTCGCTGCCTGACCAGATAGATACAGCGTACCGCTCGAAGCATTCGCCACTGGCCCAACACCGGTGAAAGCCGGATCATCCGCTTCCTTATAGAACGGATGCGCAGCCGGGCCGAAGAGAGTAGTGCCGGCCGACGGCGTGACGGTCGCGAAAGCCGGCGGCGAAACCGGCTGGCTGCTCGCTGATGCGTAGAGGTAGTATCCGGCCGTACCATAGATATTGTCGCCGTCCACATCCAATGGCTTCGCGATTCCACTCGTCCGCCAACCGTCAGACAGGGCAGTATCGGCACCAACTTGCGTGATGCCCGCAGAACTTGCCAATCCTGTTGTGATATTGGCGCTCGCACCAGACAGCGTCACACCATTCGCTGCGTTCAACGTCACGCTACCGGCAGTAAGAGCCGCGGTCACGGAAATCGTTGTCGCAGAAGTTGTGAGCGCTTTGTTCAAAGCCAGACTCACTGCACCGCTGAACGTCGCCGAACTGAACAGGTTACTGCTCGAGCCAAGCGTCAGCCCGCTATTGAAATCCGGCAGCGCATTGATCGTGATCGTATCAGCCGCGTTCCCGCGGTTGATGGTCACGCTGCCGGTAGGATTGGCGAAGTCAGTCGTTTCAAATGTCGCTGGCGTGCTCGACAGCCGGCTCAGGCCGTTGCCACTCGTGCCATCATCGCCCAGCGTGGCGACTGACGCTGCTGCGGGCAGATTGAAGATCACATCAGCAGCCGTGCCCGTGTTTGTGATCGGCTCCAGGCCGGTGTAAGTCACCGTGCCGAAGTTGCTCATCACCACGTTGCCATCGTTGGCGTTGGTGTAGTTGTAGGTGACGGTCCCTTGCGCGCCGCCCGTGATCACCAACTCATCATCTCCTGCCGCGCCGCCGTTGAACGTGATGCCGCCAGTGGGAACCGCATCGCCGCCGCTGAGATTGACAGTCACCGTGTCGTTGCCGGCGGCCGTGCTCATGATCAATCCGGCAGTGATCGACGAAAACGGAATCGTCAGCGTCTTGTTGCCATTGGAAAGCGTGCCGCCAGCTGGAGCCGATTGAAACTGCTCATTCGCATCCGTGATCACCAGGTCCGTGCCGCTGGCGCTCACGGTCAGGCTGTTGTTCTTTGTCCCATCAGTATCCACAATCGTCAGCGCGCCGCTCGTCAACAAGGCCGACAAACTGCCGGCGCTTCCTGTCAACTGCACATCGTTGCTCCCGGTGCCGCCGATATAAGTGATCAACTTAGGGAACGTGCCGACGAGAACATTCGCGCCTCCCGGCTTGCCGCTGAAGGTGCCGGTCGTGGTGCCACCCGATGTGTTTTCCACCAAAGTGAATGTGTCGCCAGCCATCGCGTTGTAGGTCGAAGTCACCGTCAACGTGCTGGCCGGGTCGATGTTGATGTTTCCAGCAACCTGAATTTTCTCGTAATCGCTGGCGGAGGTGACGTCGAGCGTAACGCCACCGGTCGAATTAAACGAGGTATTGTTGTTGAGCCGCAACAGGTCGTAGCCGACGGGAGTAATCTTGCCATTCACCGTGATCGGTCCGGTGGTGGCGCTGCCGATTTCCACCACGCCGGCCGTAATGCGATTCAACTCGTCCTCACCCAGCACCAGTGCTAACGCGCCGGTGCCGATCACGATGGGCCGTCCCGGCACGTCTGTGGTGATGCTCACGGTGCCTGTCGAAACGAAGCCATGCAGGCTGGTATCGCCTCCTTTGATCGTGATGTTGCCAGCACCGGATTTCATCGCCGTGGAAACGAATAACGCACTATTGATTTCGTTGCCCGAGAGCACCAGCGAGCCGTCGCTGGTCATCGCCGAAATTGGATTGCCACCAGAGAAACTCGTCGGGGTCAAGCCGGCGGATGTGCGATTGAAGTATCGCAAGCTTGAAGATTGCCCCACCGCGGCAAAATAGCCATCGCCGCTTAGCGACACAGATTTTCCGTAAGTAGTACCGGAACTAGTGCCAGCTACGGCGGCCACTTGCGACCAGGACCCAGTTCGAGCAAATAGAATCGCGGTTCCGCTATTTGAGAATCCGATGTCGTCATTCGGGGCGCCAATCAACGCCGAATTACCGTCCCCGCTCAGGGCGACGGCCTGGCCAAAATTAGCTCCAACGTTGACGGTGCCTGTTATGAGTTGACCGAAACTCCACGTCCCCGCCGAGCGCGTGTAGATGCCGGCCGATCCCTGATCGGTAGCGGGAGCATCGTCCAGCGGCGCCCCCACGAGCGCGGTATTGCCATTGGAACTCAGCGAGACGGAAGATCCAAATTCGTCGTTAGCAGACGGCGCTGAGTGAGCGAGTTGCGCTTGCTGGGTCCAGACCGAACCACTCCGCGTAAACACCGTGGCCGTGCCTTGGTTCGACTGTGAGACATCGTCCCAAGGAGCTCCCACAATGGCGGTATTCCCATCCGCGCTCAAATCAACCGCAGCACCCGAGCGGTCGCCCGATTGGATGCCGGTGCTGAGAATCCGAGCCTGCTGGCTCCAAGCCGTTCCCGAGCGCGTGAACACAAACGCCGCACCGGTATCAGAGCCCGCGCCAATGCCGTCCGCAAACTCCGCACCGACAATCACCGTATTCCCATCGGCACTGATTGCCACTGACGAGCCGAATTGATCGTTGGTGTTCGGCGAGGTCAATGGCGACAACGTCGCTTGCTGCTGCCAGAAGCCCAACGCATTACGAACGTAGACGTAAACGATTCCACGATCGGCAAAGCCGACATCCGCCAGCGGCGACGAGATAACCGCCGTGTTGCCATCGTCGCTGATCGCGACCGCGGACCCAAACAAATCGCTGGAGGGACCCGGAGAAGTTATCGATTGACTGTCCGCATAACCACCCACACCACCGACACCATTGGCGTCGCTGTCGCCGTTCAGCAGAATGTCGCCGCCGTTGGAATTGATGCCTGACGCGGCATTCATGCCATTTTTGGCGCTCAACGTGATGTCACCACCACCGGTGGTAAAAATCGGAATCCCAAAGATGATCGAACCTTCGGAAGAAGCCGTGAAGTTCTTCCCCGCGTTCAGCGTGACCGTCGAATTGCTGGTCGCGGACAAATTGCCGCCCATGGTCAACGACGTATTGTTTTGAAGTGTCAACGTGCTGGAGACGGTCATCGCGCCGCTGTTCACATCGCCGATCTGCAAGATTCCGGCGTTGATTCGATCGAGTTCGGCGTCGTCAAGCTCGATGCTCGTGTTGCTGGTATTCTCGGTGGACACACCGATATCAATGCTCACGGAAGCGCTGTTTTGCACCAGTATTGCAGCCGCCGTTCCCGCGTTGATCGCAGCGTTAAGATCCATATTGTCCGCTTTGAGTGTCACGCCCCCCGTGCCAGTGACCGCACCATCGAGTGTGACACCATTGATCCCGGCGGCGGTGAGGCTGACCGTGCTCGTGCCGGCGTTGATCACTCCGCCGGCGTTGTTGGTGATTGCGCTCCCCGAGCTCGTGAGATTGATGGCGCCATTGTTGGTGGTGACGCCCGCCAGACCGTTGACTGTGCCGACGCTGATGGTGTTGCCTTCCGAGTAGGTGATGTCGCCGGAGGTGGTCGTCGCGGCGAAAAAGGAGACGTTGTTGGTCTCGCCCATGCTGATCGCGTCACCGGCCCTGATCGCCAGGCCGCCCCCCCCACTAAGCGTGAGAGTCGCGCCCGCGCTTTGCGACACCGCTCCGCCGGATCGGAGCGAGAGGTCCGCGCTCGATCGTGAAATCGGGGCTAGGATGCTGATCGCGCCGCTGTTGGTGTTGCCGATCTCGATCGTGCCGGCGGTGATGAGGTCGAGTTCGGCATCGCTGAGACCGAGGGTGAGCGGTAAACCCGACAAAACGTCCGCACTGCCCAGATTGATCAGTGTGCCATTGGTTCGCTGACGCACCGTGGTCAGGCCGCCACTATTCGATGTTACCGTCCCAGCGATCGAAATGCTGTCGCCGATGAGCGTGATGGCGCCGCTAGCGACTGGCGTGGATACCTGGCTGCCGGAATTGAGTTGGATAGCGCTCGAAGTCGACCCATTTCCAGCCGTGCCTGTGACCGCGACCCCACCTCCGCTCGAAATAATCGTGCTCCCCGAGCCTTCCAGCAAGACGCCTTGATTTGCGCTGCTGGCTCCACTGCCCCCGGTTCCGTTCACGGTGATGGAGCCTGTCCCGCTCGCGGTAATATCACCACCAGTTTGCAGATAGACGCCCGCGTTGAAACCTGTTCCGTGTCCGGCCGTCCCTGTAACAACAACGTTGCCCCCGCCGGACGTGATCAAGCTTCTGATCCACACACCGTGGTTGAAAGTGCTGACCGCACTGGCGCTGCCGGTACCCGTCACCGCAACCGTCCCCAATCCGCCGGCGGTGATGACGCTCCCGCTGTTGACAATAATCCCATAATTGTACGCCCCACTCCCGGTGCCAGCGCCATTGCCGGTGACCGTAACATCTCCGCCACCCGACGTAACTGTTGCATTGATTAGATTGATACCCGCAGACTCAATGACTGAGGATTGAGCCCCTGTGCCGGAAAGAACTAAGTGGCCCGCGCCGGCTGTTGAGATAGCTCCTCCGTCAACGAGCACACCAATCTCAAACGAGCCGGTCCCACCACCAGTCCCTGTGATTTGCAGGCTGCCACCATTCGTCGTGATTAGCGAACCTGCCTGGTCCAAATAGACTCCGTGGTTACTCGATCCAGACGAATTCCCTCCGGTGCCTTGGACAATATTTGCTCCCGTGCTTCCGCCGATGATGTCGCCGCCAGCCAGCAAATAAACGCCATGCTGCAGGCCGCTGGAGTCGTCACCGCCGCGGCCTTTGACATCGAGCACCCCGGTGCCGGTGATTTGCACCACACCCTGAACTCGCACGCCTTGAAAATCCGCCCCCGTCGTCGGCGTGGTTTGCTGATTCGCGCTCAGTGTAATATTGCCATTCACCGACGTAATGCTCGCGCCGGCGTCGGCGAGCCAGATGTCGCGCGGGGTCGTGAATGAGATTGAGCCAGTGCCCGAGGTGGCAACGTCGGAGCTAGCGTTCGGCAGATAAATAGTGGCCACGCCGGCACTGGCCGTTAGATTCTTGTCGGCCGACATCGTCAGCGATGTGCCGAAATTAATGCCCGCGTTTGCGATGAGTGACAGGTTGTTTCCGTGCGTGATGGGAGCGGTGACGATGATGCCGCCGGTGACATTGCTGTTCCCAATGGTCAGGGTGCCAGCCGTGATACGGTCAAGCTCCGCATCGGAGAGTTCGAGCGTGTTAGCGGTGGTGTCGACTGTCGAGCCGAGAAAGATGGCTTCGGTATTATCTCGGGGGTTAATGTTGACCGGCAAGCCGACAGCCGTGATCGTTCCGTCCAGCGTCAGCTTGTCAACGGATAGATTCACACTCCCGGTCGACGTCAGTACGTTCGCCCCCGTCGCAACCGTCGCTCCCATCCCATCGGTGACCACGGTGAAATTGACAAATCCTGTGGCATTCACATCTTGGGCTGCGGCAGTATCGCTCACCAGTAGATTTCCATCAAAGATGGAAAGTCCAATCCCACCCGCCGTCGCGGTTAACCCGTGCACGCCATCCACGGAGCCAACCGTCAAACCACCAGTATCGGCCAGCTGGATATTAGCTGCCGAGATCGCCAGCGTGTCGATGGAATTGGCGTACGGGAGGCTAATCACCCCACCAGCTTCCATCGCCAGGTTCGTTTCCGTAATCGTCACAACGCCGCTGTTGCTGATGCTCGACCCGGTGATCAGGTGCAGAGTGCTTGTTCCCGCCGGGCTGATCGAATTCGTCAACGAGATCGGGCCACTGCTCGCATCGCCGATCTTCAGAGTACCAGCGGTGACCTGATCGAGCTCCGCGTCGGTCAGTCCGAGCGTGAGCGGGCTGCCGGTCAACACATCGGCTCCACCCAGATTGATCAGCGTCCCCGGAGTTTTCGGCTTGATGGTGGTGGTGCCGGTGCCCGAATTGATCGCCGCGGTTCCGAAGGTGTTGAAGCTGTCTGCGATAATGGTGATGGGGGCGTTGCTGCTGGATGTGATGGCAGTGGAAGTGTCAAGTCGAACACCTTCTGAGTTGGCAGTGCCAGTTCCAGTAATGCTGACTGCACCGCCGTTCGACGTGTACCTACTATTCGCGCTATAGGCGTACACGCCAAAGTTGTTGGCGCCCGAACCAACGCCGCCCGTACCAATGACCGTTAGCGTGCCACTTCCGCCTGCAGTGATAACACCTGCATCATTTACTCGCACGCCGGTGTTATCGATACCGGAGCCGGCGCCACCACCACCTTGGCCCGTCACCGTGACATTGCCGCCGCCAGATGTGATCGTTCCAGAAACAACGACATTCACGCCTAAATTGGCTTGCCCGGCACCGGAGCCACCGGTACCCAAGACACTCACAGTGCCACTGCCGCCCGAAGTAATCGTGCCACCGTATGCCAGCACGCCAAAATTAGCGTCGCCCGAACCAGAACCTCCGGTGCCGGAAACGCTAACTGTTGCATTGCCACCGGAAGTGATTTGCGCACCAGGATCGACAAGCACGCCGTGATTGAAGTCTCCCGTGCCCGCGCCACCCGTGCCGGTCACGCTCACACTGCCACCACCCGAAGTAATAGTTGCCGCAGAGCCAGTCACATACACGCCATAGTTGAAGTTCCCAGATCCTGCTGCCCCACCACCAGTCCCTTGGACCAAAACTGCACCGCCACCCGATGTGACAACTGCACCATTGCCGCTAACGGCCACCCCGTGATTCGAATTTCCGGTTGAGTCGCCACCGTGCCCCTGAATCGAAATCGTGCCTCCCGCCGCAGTTGTGTTCACCTGGCTGAGTGCTTGCACAAACACGCCATAGTTGTTGTTGCCGCTGTTGCCGCCACGGCCCTGCAGAGAGATGCTGCCTGTATCTGAAGTCGCCGAGGCCAAGCCCGCGAGGACAATGCCGTGGAAGTTGCCTGCAGTCGGACTCACTTGCTGATTAGCGCTCAGAGTCAGGTTCCCCGCCGCCGTGCTGAGATGTGCATTGGTGTTCACAGCGATACTGCGACTCGTGGAAGCAGTTAATCCGTTCGTGCTGTTGAAATGGGTATTCCCATTAAAATTGATCGGCCCGGCCGCTGCGTCGTCAAGCGCGATGTTGAATCCATCGCCGTAAGCATTTGCGGCGCTATTGATGAAGTTGACGGTCACACCAGCGGCTGAATCACTAATATTGACGGCGCTGAACGCCGATTGCCCCGCTGCCGACACTGTCAGGACGCTTGTGCCATTCCCCGAGACGTTTGTGGTATCCGTACCCGACCAAGTATCGCCTGAGAGCGTCAACGAATAGGTGCTGGCTCCCGCCTGGACTCCGACAGTCGTATTGATCGTGTTCAGATCCAAATTCAAAAGCGAGCCTGCTTCGGCAAACGTCGCCAGCAGTGATCTGCTTTCCAGCCCTTCCAAAAACACCCGCCGCCGTTTCATCGCTTGCCACTGCCGAGTGGCTGCCGGAGAGGTCCGAGTGAAGAGCCGGCGGAAGAATGAACGGGTGCGCTGAAACATCGTTGGGGCATCCAAACGAAAGAAAAACTTGCCTGGTGGGATGTGCAGGAAGCGGGGGGCGGTGACAGGTTTTGTCTGGCCTTCTCACCTGAGAGAGGTGCGGAGTAGGCAGAGTACTCCGGTTGGGTGAGAGAAAACCAAGTTACGATGATAGCGGGAAACGGCTGAAATGCCAGCGTATTTGCGAGAATTTAGCCCCGAACGTGGGGTGGACCAAAGACGCAAATCCTCTGATTGCTTCGCAGGCAAAGAATCGCCGTATTTCAAGGAAAAAACGGCACAATCCGTGAATCGGGAACGGCCAAAAGAGGGCGCAGCGGCACACGAATTTGCGCTGCGATTTTATCGCCGCGAGAGTCCAAACCGGGCTAAATACGCCGTTTCTTGCTCACGCATTTCGGCTTTCAACTCCGGATCCAAGTCGTCGTAACCGACCAGATGAAGCGCGCCATGTATCGCATAGAGCAGCAGTTCATCGTCGGTGCTCCAGCCAAAGGTCGGCGCTTCGCGGGCCGCGTAATCGGCGCTCACGATCAGTTGGCCGATGAGTCGTTCGTCTTCTGCTTCGAGCACGAAACTCAGCACATCCGTCGGATAATCGTGTTGCAGGTATTGGCGATTGAGTTCGTGCATCGCTTCGTCGGTGACGATGGCAATGCTCACTTCACCGGCCGTGTAACCAGCGTCGCTGAGGATCGTGCGGACGGCGGTGATCAGCCGTTCGTAGTTGACCACGTGAGCATCTTGCTCGTCGGCGATTTCAATGCGAAGTGACATTCAGGGAACGTAATACGAGGAGACGTAGCACGAACCCCTAGGTTCGTTGCGGAGTCGGCGGCGCAGCTAAACCGTCTGATGCTCGGGATATTTCACGCGGCCGTGATAGACGGCAGTCAGCGACTTCACCAAGCTGTCTTCCAGAATCCGCAGTTCCTGTAGCGTCAGGCCGCACTCATCGAATTGGCCATCGAGCAAACGCTTCATGGCCAGATCATGAACCAGGCTCTCGATGCGGGCTGGCGTGGGATCGGAAAGCGCGCGGCTGGCGCTTTCGACTACATCGGCGAGCATGAGGACGGCGGTTTCTTTCGTTTGCGGTTTTGGTCCCGGATAACGGAACGTCGATTCATCGGGCTCGGGCAGCGAAGGATCCGATTCCAATCGCTTCGCTTCGCGGCGATAAAAATACTCGACGAGCGTCGTGCCGTGATGTTGTTCGATGAAATCGATGATCGTTCGCGGCAGGTGATGCTGCCGGGCGAGATCGGCGCCGTCTTTCACATGCGCGATGATTACCAGCGTGCTCATCGCGGGCTGCAGAAATTCGTGGCGGTTTCCTTCCGTCCCCTGATTCTCGACAAAGTAGGCCGGCTTGAGCATTTTGCCGATGTCGTGAAAGTAGGCGCCGACGCGAACCAGCAAGCCGTTGCAGCCAATCGCTTCGGCCGCCGTTTCCGCGATCGAAGCCACATTGATCGAATGGTTGTAGGTGCCCGGCGCACGGCGAACGAGTTGCTGCAACAGTGGATGTTGCACATCGCCCAGTTCGAGCAAGCTGATATCGGTCTGCACGTCAAACACACGCTCAATAAACGGCAGCAGCCCCGTCATGAGCACACTGGCGAGGAGCGAACAAGCGCCAAACCACATCGCTCCCGTAGCCAGCGTCACGAAGAACGAATTCGTCCACTTCTCCGGGAGCCAGTCTTCGACCACCGTCAGGGCGCCGTCGGTGGCGCCAAACGCCTGGCCCACCAACGTACCAACACCGAGCGTCGTGGCGATCACAACCACGCCCGAAACAGCGCCGACGTAAATCAACTTCGTCCGACTGCGAATGCGCTGCAAAAACAAAATCGCGGCAGCAACGGAAGAAACTAGAATTACAAATTCCGCCAAGCCTTGATCGAGCGCAAAGGAAACAATCAGCGAAACCGACGCGGCCAGCAGCAGCGCCAGTTCTTTTTCATAAGCGATCGCGGCTGTCATCCCGAACAGCATCAACGGAATAATCTCCGCCCGCCATTGATCTTTCGACGCTGCCCAGCAGAGGATAACCGTCACGACGATCGAACCCAGCAGCACGGTGAACTTGTTAAGGTCCTGCACCAATCTGCGGCGGCGGTTCAAAATATAAAAACCACAGAGCGTGTACAGCGCGAAATACATGCCGAAGGTCGCGGCCGAGTGGCTGACCTTTTGCTTCCAACCCATCTGCTTCCGCCACGCTTCGTATTCTCTCCGCAGCAGTTCCACGTGATTGTTGCCCAGCGGCAACAACGCGGGCGCAAGGTGCGATTCGCCGGCGGTGTAGGTGCGAATGACCGTCGCCACGGCATTCGCCGCAGCGGTCTTCTCTTCCTCCGAGGCCTTTTGATCGACCGATAGCGTACGGACCTTTTGCAGGCGCTGATCGAGCCAATCGTAGATCAATTGGGCCATGGCGGCGCTATTGTCATTCATCATGCCTGGCGGCTTCATCTTTTCGAACAACAGCTGATGCAGCCGCGGCTTGATCTTGCTGATCAGCACTTCTTCGACGGCGGCACGCTGCGTCCACTTTGGTTTGCCCGAGGGGCGAATGAGAATAGCCGTCTGACTTCCTTCGCTGCTGGTGTGTTGCAGGACGTCGATGAGGCCGCTCTTTTCAAACGGCCCGAACGCTTGCTTAAGCGCTTCGTCGAACTTGCCGGAGTCCATCCCCCCGGGCATGAAATAGCTCTTCAGCGAGTCGAATTTTTGTTTCTCGGTCTCCGGTGTTTTGCCTTCGCCGGGTGGCGAAAACTCATTCCAGAGCGTCATGTCGACCTTGTCATAGCTCTCGACGCTCAGCAGCTGCGGCACTTTGTTTTTCAACTCTTGTCGCAACTCTTCCAGCGGCCGCGGATCATGTTCATAGACAAATTCAGCCTGCGCCTTGGCTTGTTCTCGGGCCTTTTCGGTGGCAGCCTGATCCTGCTCAACGAATGTCACGCGCGCAATGATTTCGCGGTTGGGAATAAATCCGGTGCGATACGAAAAAGCCGGCCCCCAAGACCCCGTCACGCCCCACATCGCGAGTGCGGCAAGAACGCAAAGCCCCACGCGAATCAGCACATCGGCCCGTCGCAACACCACCCAACTGCGCGCGAACATGCCCGGCGGTAGCGTGGCCACCTTGCTATTGCGGAGTCGTCGGGAATGGGTGTTGGACATTATTCGGGGGGCACGAATCGGTAGTCGGGAGTCTGATTGTTGTCCCCTGACTCCCGACCCCTTTTGGGTGGTTATCGAGTCGTCTTCTTCGTCGGTGACTTCGGTTCATCCTCATACGCTCGCACAATCTCTTGCACCAACTTGTGACGCACGATGTCACCTTTACCGAGGTGAATGGTATTGATGCCGGGAATATCGCGCAAGCGGTGTAGCGCATCCGTCAAGCCACTGGCACTCGCGCGGGGCAAGTCAACTTGCGTGATGTCGCCAGAAATCACAATCTTCGAGCCGTTGCCCATCCGCGTGAGGAACATCTTCATCTGCGAGACGGTCGTATTCTGCGCCTCGTCCAAAATGATGAACGCCTCGTTCAGCGTACGGCCGCGCATGTAAGCAAGCGGCACCACTTCGATGACGTCCTGTTCCATATACTTTTTCATCTGGTCGTAGTCGATCATTTCCGTCAGCGCGTCGAGCAACGGCCGCAGGTATGGATTGATCTTGGCGAACATATCGCCCGGCAAATACCCAAGGCTCTCGCCCGCTTCAACCGCGGGGCGCACGAGCACGATCTTGCGCATCTGATGATGCTTGAGCGCTTCGACGGCGAGCGCCGTCGCCAGATAGGTCTTGCCAGTTCCCGCCGGTCCCACCGCAAAGGTAATGTCATGCTGACGAATCGATTCGACGTAGCGCGCCTGGCCTGCCGTGCGTGGTTGAATCCGCTTGGCGACGTTGATCACATCGATCGGTTGCCCAACCACGCCGAGGGCCTTGCCGCCAGCAGAAGCCAAAATGCCGCCGACCGTTTCCGGATCGAGCTCGCCGCGCTCCTTCAGCAGGGTTTGCATCTGGTCGAAGACCGCAGCTGCTTTGTTAACGGCGGGCTCTTCCCCTTGAATGCGCAGGTGCCCGTCGCGATGACTGAGGGTCACCCCCAAGGTGTCTTTGAGCGCTCGCAGGTATTGATCGCGCGGGCCGAAGAGAGCCAACGCCCGACTGGGGTCGGCTAAAGTGATGGTCTGTTCGATCATGAAGCCGAGCGGCTATCGCCGCACCGAGTTGGAAAGAATTGCGGGCCCAAACGATTCAGGCCGGCGCAGCAGCGTCGCAAGACGAAAATCAGACGCAGCAAGGAAACGTCAATCGTGGCAGTCCCAAGAGAACCAACGATCGTCACCTGCCAGCTCACGCCGCGGGGCCGATCGCTAAAAAGCGACCCAGACCATGGTCTGCTCAACTTCGTCGCATCTTCTAAGTATAAACGGTAAACTGCCACAGCCACCAGGGATTCGCCCGCCAAAGCGCAACTCCTTTCCCCTAAAAAGGTTGCAGCTTGCCTGATTTTCCTTCTTTAACGACAGTTTGTCAGAGGAAGTGATTGCAGGAATAATCCGGCCTCCGCATTTCGCCGTGCCGATATTGGACCCTGACCATGACAAGTTCGTTATAACCTGCAAACATTCTTGATTTTCATCCAGCGAAGTTCCAAGCTCGCATCGTCAACTATGCGGATGACTTCGTGATCTTGTGT
>CAYMWL010000111.1:0-18830 GCA_964394305.1 uncultured Pirellulaceae bacterium | reverse complement strand
CAATGGGCGACAGCCCGCCGCTCGTATCGCCGTCCATCGTCGCGTAGCCAACCGCTGCTTCGCTGCGATTGCTGGTCGAGAGGAGCAGGGCGTTGTTGATGTTCGCGAGCATCCAGATACTCGGCGAGCGAACGCGGGCTTGGATGTTTTGCAGCGCGATGTCGTCGGTCTTCCAATCGAGGGGCCGGCCGAGCTCTTTGCTGACGGCCGCCTTATATCCTTCGACGATGGAATCTACATCCAATTCGTAGTACTGCGCCCCCACGGCTTCGGCTACCGTGCGAGCCGCATTGCGCGTCACCGGGCCGCTGTTGCGAGTCGACTGGTAAGCACACGTCAGCAACTTTTGCACAAACTCGCGCGGTTTTTTTGCCTCGCCGAGTCCGCTGATGTAGTTCAACTTTTCCATGAACCCTTCGCGGCCGAGTTCGGCCAAACCAAAGTTCACCGCCAGCGAAACGAGCAGCGAAACGGCCGTCGAATCGGCGCCGCCGCTGAGCGAAACGACAAACCCGCGCGATCGGCTCTTCCGCAGATAGTCAAACAACGCGAGCGGCACCGCCCGCGTGAACTCTTCTTCCTTCAAATGCGGCGATGTTTCCCATGTCCGCTCTTCAACGCTTTGCTTGACCGGCTGTACATTGGGAAAAGAAAAGTCCGATCGCGCCACTCCTTTTTCATCGGCAACGATTTCCGGTCGAAAGCTGCCGATGCGAGCCCGACTGGTGCGGATTGCGTCGATATCAACCACCGCCGTGGTCACTTTCCAATCGGCGTACGAAAACCGCGGCCCGGTGGCAAGGAGTTGCCCGGCCACCGCAATCATCGCATCGCCGTCATAAAGCGCACGTCCCGATTCGTTGCCGAGCAAGTTGGCGTAAATGTAGCCGACGTTAAAAGCCCGTGACCCCTCCGTCACAAACCGCTTGCGAACCTCGTGTTTGCCGAACGCAAAGTGGCTGGCGCTGGGGTTCAAAATCAAATCGACGCCGCGGGACGCGAGATTGCCGCCGGGGCGTTCGGCAACCCAGGCGTCTTCGCAAATTTCAAAACCAATCCGCACGCCGCCGCATTCAAAAATCATATCGCCCAGCGGAACTTCGCGCCCCATGATCCGCACCGGCACTTGCACATCGGCGGGCCAACGCTTGAACCACCGCGGTTCGTAATGAATCCCTTCACCGGCCAGATTCTGTTTGCCGACAAAGCCGAGCAACTTGCCGTCCGCGGCGAGGCACGAAGTGTTGTAAAGTCCGCTGCCATAGAGCAGCGGCACGCCGAACGACACAATCATGCCGCGAGTTTCGGGCACCAGTTCGCCGAGGACTTGCAAGGCGTAGTTCTGCGTGCCGACCGCGTGAAAGGCGTCTTCGCAGCCATAGCCCGTCACACACAGTTCGGGCAGACAGAGAATCGAAACGCCCTGCTCGCGCGCGGAGGCGATAGCGCCGCTGATCCGCCGCCGATTGCCGTCCCAATCGAGTGGCGTCTGGTTCAGAATCGCGGCGCCGACGCGGACGAGCTTCATGACTTTCCTCGAGGCTTCTTTTGGGTCGACTTGTTCACGTGGGGTGGTGGTGGCGAAAACTCGCGCAGCCAATGTTGCACGTCGGCCGCTGATTGCGTTGGTTCGTTTTTCTCGGCTGGCGATTGTGCTGCCACTTTTGACGCACGAACTTCGCGCAGCCAAACTTCGCTGTCAATAAACGCCACACCACGCTGTCGCGCGGCACGTTGCACCGCGTGATCGCTCGATATGACTCGCAACTGCCGAGGGTTCTTTTCCGCGGCGATCATTTCGGCGATCAATTGATCGGCCGTGGTCTTTCGCCGCGAAAACTCGATCTGCATTTTTTCGTAACTGCTCACGGTCGGAAGGCCCGGCGGCGCATCCTTGCCGTCAAAGACAACGGTCGCGCGTGAACGTTCGCGCTCGGTCAACTGCTGCGTGAGGAAGTCGAGCAACGCCCGCCGCGCGGTTTCCAGCGTGGGCGGATCGCTCGGGCTGCCGAACTGGCCGCTGGCGTGCAGCAGGTTGTAGCCATCCACGAGCAGTTTCATCGCTTACATTCCACCCATGCAGCGTCCCTGGCCGCATTGAGGCTTGCCGCAGCCGCCACCGGCCATGCTCATGGGCAAACTACCGCTCGCCATGTGGGCAGCCGGCGCACTCAGTTGCTTTTGCATCTTCGTGCTGTGGCACTGGGGGCATTCGGGTTTCTCATCGCCACGGACGAGCAACTCGACCTCGGCGTGACATTCTTCGCATTGATAATCGAACAAGGGCATGTGAATTCCTCCAAAACTGTGGTTACTGGTATTCTATTCTCTCCGCACGCGCATTTGTTTCCAGTCCTTGCATCCGAGCAAACTCAGTATCCGAGCAATCTCATGGCGAACTCTCTGACCGTGAAACAAGTTCGTGAAATCGATCGACTCGCAGCCGAGCAGATTGGCCTCCCGGGCATTGTGCTGATGGAAAATGCCGGCCGCAGTTGTGCACTCGCTCTTCTAGCTCATGGCTGTCGCGGGCCGGTCGTGATTTGCTGCGGCAAGGGGAACAACGGCGGCGATGGCCTGGTTATTGCCCGTCATCTAGAAGCGACGGGCGTCCCGGTGCATGTCCTGCTGTTCGCCGATCCCGCCACGCTGAAAGGCGACGCGCTGGCCAATTATCAAGTCGCCGAGCGGAGCCAGATCCCCATCACCGTGCTCGGCGCCAACACGACCGCCGCCGAAATCGATCAGCACCTGGCGGGCGCCGCATGGCTGGTCGATGCGTTGCTGGGGACCGGTGCGAAAGGGATCCCGCAGCCGCCGATTTCGCTGGCCATCGAGCGGATGAACGCATCGACCGCCGCGACCTTCGCCGTCGACCTCCCCAGCGGCCTCGATGCCGACACCGGCGAACCGGGGCAACCGACAATCGTCGCCGACCTGACCTGCACGTTCGTCGCCCGCAAAACGGGCTTCGACAATCCCCGCGCCCAAGCCTATTTAGGCACGATCGAAGTCGCCGAGATCGGCGTGCCGCGAAAACTGCTGGCAGAGCAGGGGGTCACCATCCCGATTATCTGAATCGCCACAAACCCCTCTTTTGGGCGACTACTGAGTAATCATTTCCCGACCTGCTGATTTTCCTAAGCGAATACTCATAAACGACTTATCGAAAAAACGATCGCCGCTGCGGAGAACATTTCTGTTGCTTTCTGTTGCTTTCTGTTGCGTTGTGTTGCCTGGACTGTTGCTATCTGTTGCCCTATCCGTCGCTTTCTGTTGGGCCTGTTGCCCATTCTGTTGCCTTCTGAATTGCCGGAATAACACTCCTAGTAAAACGGAGCACTGCTCCGTCTCCATGCGGCCCCAACTGCCCAACCGGGCCGACAGCCGCTTCCTGAACGGAGCAGAGCTCCGTACTACGGGCCAAAACTTCTGCAAGGCCTGCCAAGAAATAGCTGAAAACGGCCGCTGGAATCCAACAACCGTTGTTGATGCACTTCGACCAAAATGAGAAAGATCTGCGACAGACATTCTGCCGGATAATTGTATACTTTAGTTCACCTGAGTCAATGCTGCTCTCTGCCGACTCCTTTCCGCGGGCCCCACGCCTTAAACTCCAGACACCTGCCTTCCTTCTTCTCTGCGCAAAGTGACGACATGAAACCACCCAAGAACACCGTTTGCATCTGGTACGACCGCGACGCCGAAGAGGCCGCGAAGTTTTATGCCGCGACGTTTCCCGATTCAAAGATCACTGGCGTGCATCGCGCACCGGCCGATTATCCCTCAGGAAAGAAAGGTGACGTGCTGACGGTCGAATTCACCGTACTGGGCATTCCTTGCATCGGCCTCAACGGCGGGCCGGCGTTCCAGCACACCGAAGCGTTTTCGTTTCAAGTCGCCACCGACGATCAGGCCGAGACCGATCGCTATTGGGACGCGATCATCGGCAACGGCGGCGAGGCGAGTCAATGTGGCTGGTGCAAGGACAAGTGGGGTTTGTCGTGGCAGATCACGCCAGTCGTGCTCACGCAGGCCTTCACCAATCCCGATCCAGCCATCGCGAAGCGGGCGTTCGAGGCGATGATGACGATGGGGAAGATTGATGTGGCGAAGATTGAGGCAGCAGTGAGAGGTTAGTCGCCGCTGATTGAAAGTAGCTGAATTCGCCAGAATTCAGTGCGGGCAAGCTAACGCAAACGTCTGACCTTCCCTAAGCGACAGAGTGGCTTGGCTGTGTTTTCGCGATAGCGATAACACGGCTGAAGTGTGCGATGACATCGTTTGGCGAATAGTCGTTCAAGAGCGAGAATTGAACGCGACGTCGCCGCACAGCCGTGTTAGGCTAAACGCCAAACACAGCCACCCAGCCGCCCGGTCGCCGTACTCGCGGATGCACTCGCAGGCGGTTTCATTGGCCTGCTCTGCTGGGCGACGCTGTCGCTCAAGTCGCTCCAGGTTGTCCCTCGTGTTTATGTGCCCATTGCTCTTGGATCCTAAGCGGCCAAATCGTACCAGAAAGAGCCTTCGTTGCAGCTGCGAGGTGTTGCCAAAAGATCGCTTGGACCGCATTTGCTATGTTGTGGCTGTACCCACTTCAGCACTCTGGCCAGCGGCACATTTTAAACATTCTCAAGAGTTTAACGGCGCAACCCTGCCGCATATACCATGACCATCGAACAGGACACCGTAATCGGATATCGCGGCCCGGTGATTGCATACGTTTCGCAGTCATGAAAAAACTTGGCGAACTTTCACCGAACGACCTCGCTGCGGTTGCGGAGATACCGAGAGTGGCGGTGCGCGTCTTGTGGATTGACGACTATTGGGACGGGCCGCTGGCGGGCATCGCCGAATTCGGAGGGCGTCGCTTTCGGTTTGAAATGACGGATCGGGCCGCGGTGGGCGGCGACGAGGACTTCTCGCGGCGATACTGGCTGATCGCTTTGTCGCCGGAGCAACTCCAGGAAGAGGAGCGCTGGCAGGATTTGTTCTGCGCCAACGTCTGGACGGGATTTGATTACACTGGTCGCCCGGAGCATCGCGCCCCCTCGTCCAAGCACGCGAAGTTCTACGAACCTTATGCGACACGCGCCGTTCCGGACTATTCTAAAAGCGAAGTCGTGGGCTGGTTTCAGTTCTAGGCGGCACACATGCTTGACGACCGTCAGCCATTTTCAAAGCAGGAGCACAATGGCCAAGTACTTGATCTCTTTTCCCAGCGCGGCCATGGTCGTGCCCGACGGCGAACTGGAGGCAGTGGGCCGCGACGCCCGCGACGTGATCGAAGAGGCGAAAGCCGCGGGCGTCTACGTTTTCGCCGGCGGCATCGACGAAAGCGTACCGCCGGCACTTGTCTCGGCGGATGGCACGGTCGCCGAGGGTGGCTATCCTTGGGCGCCGCCGCTCAACGGCGGCTTTACGGTGCTGGAAGTCCCCACACGCGAGGAGGCCGTTTCGTGGGCCGCGCGGATTGCCCAGGCCTGTCGCTGCGATCAGGAGTTGCGCGTCTTCGGTTTCGACCCGCAGTCCTGAGGGCGGCACCGTTTTGTACCTAGTCAAACAAACGGTTGTCGTCAGGAAAGACGACTAGGGGATCTGCCGCGCTTCACCGCCACCGATGCTGGCGATGTCGGCGAAGAGATTCATGTCGATGCTGGTGGAAACAGGCCGCACCGAGCCATCGACGAGCAGGAACTGAATCACCCCATCGTGAAAGCTGCCCCAGCCGCGATTGCAGGCCTGTTCGAGACCGGCGCCGGCGATTGCGGCGCAGCGGTCGTAGTCGTTCAGCAGCGTGCGACTCTGGGCGACGCAATCCGATCGATTGTACGAGCCATACGAATAGGCCCAGAAAGTTTTTCGCCTCGGCCGCGTGCGCGTGCTGTATTCGCCGACGAGCCAGGTATTGCTGGTGCCGTCGGTGACGTTGGCGATTTTTTCGCAAAAAAGATCACTACGGCCATCGACCAGATGCAACACGCCGCGCCACTCGAGCGGCAACGAGGTGTATTGCGGATAACTGTCCCACCAGCCACTGCCGTCGCTTTTGCCGCCCACGCCGCGATAGCTGCCCGTGCGATATTCGAGCGTGTTGCCGGGGCCTGATTCGGGTTTGAACAACTGCCCCATGACCGGTTCCGAAGGGCACGAGAAAATGTTGTTCTTGGTCTCGCGCACCAGTTTGTTTTCGGCCGCTTCGTTGTTGCGCGAGAAATCGTACTGCACTTGCAGGTTGTTGTTTTCCAAATGCGGCAGCAGCAGGATGGTCCACGATTCAAAACTCGGGCTGTTGCAGCAAGGACCAAACGTCACGCCGCCGGGCGGAAACTTCAGCCAGGTATCGTGATAGTTTTGAAAGGCGATGCCGAGCTGCTTTTGATTGTTGCTGCAGCTGATGCGGCGGGCGGCTTCGCGGGCGGCCTGGACTGCTGGCAACAGCAGGGCGATGAGCACGCCGATGATGGCAATGGTGACGAGCAATTCCACCAGCGTAAACGCGGCGGCTCGGCGAGGGCGGGCACGAGTCTCGTCAAGTGGCATCGGTGGGCTCAGAAAACGTGGGGAGAGCACCCGCCTTAATGGTCACTCAGGTGGTTCCCTCAGGATACCCTTGCTCCCAACAAGCGACAAGATTCAGACGGCTGATCTTCACACTTCGATTTCATTCGCTGCCGAGCGAATTGTTGTTAGGGGCTATTCACTTTTCGCTGCCTGCGTTAGGTTCGCAGGTAGTAAAGGAAGAAATCGCCAGAAAGAATAGGAGCAGCATCATGAATGGCTTCACCAGCAGTTTGCATGTGAAAGGGGCCACGGCCAAGCGGGTGCAGCAGGCTGTCACCGATTTATTGCAGGCCGAGGGCTTTCAGGTGCTGCCCGCCGACGATGACAGCGGCGACGACGG
The DNA here is from genome assembly GCA_964394305.1 of uncultured Pirellulaceae bacterium. Taxonomy (GTDB): domain Bacteria; phylum Planctomycetota; class Planctomycetia; order Pirellulales; family Pirellulaceae; genus Anatilimnocola. Next base: position 11,926 of record CAYMWL010000111.1, on the reverse strand, counting down.
TCAGCAGCGGATCACGCGCGGCGTGTGGGTGGCCAAAACCCGCGGCGATTGGGTCAGCGTGTTTTGTTCTGATTTCATGTTTCAGCAAGAGATCGGCCGCGAACTTTCCAAGCAGTTGAACACGCACACGCTCAACGTCTGGGTGACCGAAGGCTCGTCCTGGCATTACTCGCTGTTTCAAAACGGCGAAGAAGTCGACCAGTTCGACAGCGGCGGCGGCGATGACGATCTGGCCAATTTTCTGGATCAAGGGCTGAAAGAGATGTCCCAGGAGTCGGATGAGGTTGATGATCTCGACGACGACATTGCTGAATTGAGCGACGATGAAGACCCCAGCCCGGTGCAAGAAGGGCTGACGCGCATCGCCGAATTGCAGGAACAGATCGCCGGCCAAATGCCCGACGATGTGAAGGAGATTTACGATCGACTGAATGAGGGCAAAGCGTCGCTTGGCGATATGCGGCGGTTCGATCAATGGTCGCAAGCCAACCAGGCCGAGCTCGCGCGGTTTCAAGATCAACTGCAACAACAAACGGCCGAACTCACCGCCACGATGCAAGGCGTTTTTCAACAAGGGCTGCCCGGCGATAACGACGATGCCAACCCCGCAGCGATGCTGCAGGGAATGCTGCCGCCCGATATTGCCGAGATGTTCAGCAAACTCATGACGGGCCAGGCCTCGCCCGAAGAGATTCAGCGCTTTGCCAACGACATGGGCGGCGCACTCGGCGACGAGCAAGACCTCGACGCCGATCTGCAAGACTTGAGCGATGAAGATGACGACATTCCGGAGGCCTCGTTTAGTGATGACGACGACGAGGGCGACGACTTCGGCGACGCAGAAACCAATCTGGGGCTGAGCGAAGAGCAGCTGCAAATGCATCTTGGGGCGCTGCAACCCTTATTGGAAAATGATGTCGACGAAGATGAACTTGCCGAAACATTGACCTCGCGGGATGAAGCTCCGGAAGAACCGCTCAGCGATTTTTTAAGCATGCTCGGCATCGGCGGCACGCTGGCCACGATCGACTTCGACCTGATCGAGCAAACCAGCGAAGAAGATCTGGAAGACGCGGGGATCAAGCTCGGACCACTGCTGCTGGTGCGGTCGACGTAGTCGACACCTGCACAACCCGCAAACCTGTTAAAATAGGATGAACTTTCCGGCGATCTGGCTACACTAACCCGGAGATGTGGTTCGTCGCCGCACCTTTTTCCTCTCTCCCGCTGCCAAAACCGGGGAAAACTGCCCAACAACTTACCATAAGACATTTCGGGAATTAGGCTTAGTTCAGCAGGCACCGCGAGTACGCAGACTCTCCTTCCTGTTCGCTGCCTTCCTTGATCGGTCTCCCTAATCCCACGGATAGCCAGATCCATGAGTGATGTCCAACAAACAGTGGCCGACGCCACTGCCATCCGCCGCCTGAGCGAAGCCCGCGAGAAAATCGTCGAACAATTATCGCAAGTCATCGTCGGTCAAACGGCCGTCATCGAAGAATTGCTGATTTCGCTCTTCGCTCGCGGTCACTGCCTGCTCGAAGGTGTGCCAGGGCTCGCCAAGACACTGCTGATTAGTACGCTGGCTCGCTCGCTGAACTTGACCTTCAGCCGCATTCAATTCACTCCCGACTTGATGCCAGCCGACATCACCGGCACCGATATCATTGAGGAGAACCGGAGCACCGGTGCTCGTGAACGCCGGTTTCTCGAAGGGCCGTTGTTCTCGCACATGGTGCTGGCCGACGAAATCAACCGCACGCCGCCGAAGACGCAGGCCGCGCTGCTAGAAGCCATGCAAGAACGCCAGGTGACAGTCGGTCGCACGCGGCATCCGCTCACCGATCCGTTCTTCGTGCTCGCTACCCAAAACCCGATCGAACAAGAAGGGACGTATCCGCTCCCCGAAGCGCAGCAGGATCGCTTCATGTTCAAGGTGTTTGTGAACTATCCGAACTTTCAAGAAGAGTTCGAAGTCGCGCGGCGGACGACGGCGATTCAAATCGATCGCATTCAGCCGGTCCTCTCGGGGCAAGAAATCATCGACCTGCAAAAGGTCGTCCGCGAAGTGCCCGTCAGCGATCATGTGATTCGTTACGCATTATCGCTCGTGCGCCAAACGCGCGTCGGCAGTGTGGGTGTGCCCGACTTCGTGCAAGATCAAATCGGCTGGGGCGCCGGTCCACGTGCCGTGCAGTTTTTGATTCTCGGCGGCAAAGCCCGCGCGCTGCTGCGTGGCCGCACGCATGTGACGACGGATGATATCGCCGCGTTGGCCAAGCCGGTGCTGCGGCATCGCGTCGTGGTGAACTTCGCGGCCCAGAGCGATGGCATTAGTGCGGACAACATCATCGACAAGCTGATTTCGGTTACGCCCACGAAAGAAGACGAACTGACCAACGATGCCCGATTCAAAAAAATATTTGCATCCTGAGGCGATCAAGCGGATCTCTCGGTTGGAAGTACGGGCGCGGCATATCGTCGAAGGATTTCTTTCCGGCATGCACCGCAGCCCTTACTTCGGGCAATCGGTCGAGTTCCTGCAGCATCGCGAGTATGTGATCGGCGACGATCTCCGCCACGTCGACTGGAAAGTCTGGGCGCGGCAAGACCGTCTCTACATCAAGCAATTCGAAGAAGAAACCAATCTTCGTTGCAACCTGCTCGTCGATGTGTCGAAGAGCATGATCTACGGCAACGGCACGTTCAACAAGTTTGAATACGCGGCCACGCTCGCCGCGACACTCGGCTATCTGATCCTGCGGCAGCAAGATTCCGTCGGCTGCATCACGTTCGATGATCGCATTCGTCAGACCGTGCCCAGTCGTTCGCAGCACAATCACATCCTGGCTATCACGCAGGCGCTGGCAGCCCAAGCACAAACCGACAAGACCGACATGCACAAAGTGCTGCGAACCGCTGCGGAGAACCTGCCGCGCCGCGGTCTGGTGATTCTCGTATCCGATCTGCTCGCCGATCGGCCCGGTTTGATCAAAGGCTTGCGCATGCTTCGCCAGCGCGGCAACGATGTGCTCGTCTTCCACGTGATGGACGACGAAGAGCTCGACTTTCCGTTCAACGGCCCGACGCGTTTTGATGGCCTCGAAAGCGATGACTTTCTTAACTGCAACCCGCGCGCACTCCGCGAAGGTTACCTCGCCGCGTTGCAAGCCTTCCTCGATGAAGTCCGGCGCGAATGTGCGAAGGCCGCCTGTGATTATGCCCTGGTCCGCACCAGCGATCCGCTCGATGCGGTGTTGGCTACGTACTTGAGTAAACGACTCGCGGTCATGAATCGGTATTAATTCCCTAGGTCCTAACCTCAAGTCCCTGACGTCTAACCCCCAGTTACTTCCCCCGTGCAATTCGTTCATCAGGCACTCATCGGCGGCTTTTTGTTGGCAATCCTGCCAGTGTTGATCCATTTGATCAACATGATGCGCCACAAGCGCGTCCAATGGGCCGCGATGGAGTTCTTGCTCGCCAGCTACAAAAAGCACCGCACCTGGGTGTGGCTCAAACAACTGCTGCTGCTCCTTTCGCGCATGGCCATCATCGCGCTGATCGTCGCGATGCTCGCACAACTGAAGACGCGCGATCAATGGCTGGCTCTCTTCGGCGGCAAGGTGACCCACCACTATGTGGTGATCGACGACAGCTATTCGATGTCAGACCGTGTCGCCGGCGCGAGTGCGCTCGACATGGCCCGGCAGGCGACGCGCTCGATCGTCGCCAAAGCAGGTCAGCAAGACGGTCAGCACAAATTGACACTGCTGCGGTTTTCGCAGGTCAAACCAGCCGCTGATGAAGGTGCTGCGAATGCAACGTCCGCGACCAGTCAGGCCGATTTCAATGCCGAAGTGCTGAACGCCAAGTTCGACGAAACGCTGGAACAAAGGCAACGCCTGTTCGAAGCAACTTCGCTGGCACTCGCGCCGGGCGATTCGCTCGCGGCCGTCAAACAACTGATGAGCCAAGGTCGCGATGAAACGAGCATCGTCTATTTGCTCTCCGACTTCCGCCAAAAGGATTGGGAGAGCCCCAAGGAACTTCGCCAGGCGTTCATCGACATTCAAGAACTGGGCGCCGAGATTCACCTGGTCGATTGCGCTCGTTCGTCGACCGCCAATCTCGGCATTGTCGATATCGTCCCTGCGGACGAAACCCGCGCGGCCGGCGTGCCCCTGTTTGTCTTCGTCAGTGTCCGCAATCACGGCACAAAACCCGCCAGCAAGGTGCAAGTGAAAGTTCGTTCGACAGTGTACGAAGACGCCGCTGCCGGAGGCGCGAGCCCGGAGCAACTCGGCAGTTCGACCGAAGAAATCGCTACTCTGCTGCTCGATGAAATTGGCCCCGGCGAAACGCTGACCCGCCGCGTGCAAGTCTTCTACACGAAGCCTGGCAAACACGTTGTTGAAGCGGTGCTGCCTGAAGACACCATCGAAGCCGACAACCGCCGCTGGTGCGTGATCAACTTCCCAGCTGGCGAAAAAACGCTGATCGTCGACGGTACGACCGAACAACTCCATACCTATTATCTGCAGGCCGGTTTCCGTCCACTGCAGAAATCGAACACGGGCATCCAGCCCGACAATCAGCCCGTCTCGTTCCTCCGCGACGCTAAGCCGGAGATGCTGAATCAGTACTCGACGATTTACTTGCTCGATGTGCCGCGTCTCGACGGCCGCGCTGTGGAGTCGCTCGAAGCCTATGTCCGCGGCGGCGGTGGTGTGGCGATTTTCGTCGGCCCGAATACGCTGACCGATTTCTACAACAACAGCTTGTACCGCGGCGGCCAAGGTTTGCTGCCGGCGCCGCTCGCCGAAGAAGCCGACCTGATTGACAGTGTCGATGGTCAGACCCCCGATCTCGATCTCGAAAAGCATCCGATCTTCAATTTCTTCCTCGACGAGGCCAACCCGCTGATCCGTGGCGTAACGGTGCGCAAGTTCCGCCGCCTGCCGCCGAAGTGGGAACCAGCGCCGGAAAGTAACACCGCCATCATCGGCCGCCTGCGCGACAAGAGCCCGCTCTTCATCGAGAAGCAATTCGGGGAAGGAAAAGTCCTGCTCTGCACCACGACGATCGCGCCGGTTTGGAACGACTGGGCCAAGAACCCCAGCTTTGTAGTTCTCGCGCTGAAAACGCAATCGCATCTCGCGTCGCCCAAAAGGCTCGACGATCCCCGCCTGGTCGGCACGCCGCTCGAAGTGCAGATGGCCGCCACACAATACCGCAGCGAAATCAACTTCGTGTTGCCTGGGCAAAAGGAAGGCGTTCGCTTCAAAGTCGCCCGCAATGCCGAGCAGCAAGGTGAACTGCTGACCGCTGCCGTCGGCTTGGGTCTGCTCGATGGTCGCCGCAACACCGAAACCGATCGCAACGGCATTTACGAAGCCTGGCCGATTCTGCTCAAGGGCGATGTCGACCTTCGCCGTTGGGCGTTGAACGTTGAACCAGAAGAAGGCAACCTCGCCCGCCTCACGGCCGAAGACTTGCTGAAGAAGATCGAACCCGTGCGAGCGCAGCATCATGTTGCGGAACAGTATCAACAGGGTGAAGCAGTCGCCTCGGGTTACAACTTGAGCCTGCTGGTGATGGGCTTGCTCATCGCGCTCCTCATCGGCGAGCAAGCGCTCGCGTATTCAACCAGTTATCATCCGCTGCGAGTTGTTGCTGCGAGTACGCAGGCCTCAGCAGGAGGCCGAGCATGAACGCGGCTTCCTTGTTCAACTTGAATTTCCTCGCAGCCGATGCGCCAGGTGGCGTTTATTACCAACTCGCGCGGCAAGAATCGTTCTCCGAGTGGTGGCAGTGGCTGCTGCTCGTCGCCGTAATCATTGCCATCGTCACGTATGTCATCTGGATGTATCGCAAGGACGCCGTCGAACTCACGACGGGCCTGGCGATTCTGCTTGGCGGTTTGCGGCTCGTCGCGCTGCTCGGCATTCTGTTGTTCTTTCTGCAACTGGAAAAACGGACTCAAAAAACGCTGGTGAAAAACTCGCGCGCGCTACTGCTTGTCGATACCAGCCAAAGTATGGGGCTGCGCGATGCCGATTCGACGTCGGTTCCCGCGATGCCGAGTCGCGTGGAACAATTGGTGCTCGAACTGAAGAGCGGCAAGTTGCTACCCGAACTTCGCAAGCAGCACGATGTGGTCGTGTATCGCTTCGACCAGGCCGAATCGCCCGTGGAAGTGGCTTCACTTCCAAAACTTCCTTCGGCCGACGCCGACGCTGAGAACCGCACGCCGCAACAAGAGTTGGAAGACTCGCTCGCCGGCGCTAGGCGACTGGCAATGACCGCAGGTGGCGTCTTGTTGGCCGCTGCGATTGCCGGACTGATTTATCTTTTCATGGGACGCAGTTCCACTGTTCGCACCAAAGAAGCCCTGCGCGCTGGTGCGGAACAGCAATCGTATTCGCTGCTCGTGAGCGTTGTCTGCTTGATCATTGCCGCCGTGATCTTCGGCACTGCGAATCTGCTGCATCCGGAAATCGGCGTTGCGGCGATTCTCGGCATTTCGAAACCAGAAGCTCGCAGCACTGCCAATGAAGATGAAAAGCCTGTCGAGTTGCCGCCTATCGATTGGACCGCAGCGTTACTGCCCCGCGGCGTGGAAACGCGCCTCGGCGACAATCTGAAATCGCTCATCGACAAAGAGCGCGGCGGCCCGGTGGCCGGAATCATCGTGTTCTCTGATGGCGGCAACAACGCGGGGCTTGATCCGGCCGTCGCAGCGACGGTCGCTGCGGACTCCCTGGTGCAGATTCACAGCGTGGGCCTCGGCACCGACAAGCGGCCGCTGAATATCCGCGTCGTCGACATCGAAGCGCCCGAAAGGGTTTTTCCCGGCGACAAGTTCACGATCAAAGGCTACGTGCAAGGCGTGGGCGTCAGCGGCGGCGCGCTCACTGCAGAGTTGGTCTCCACCGATGCGTCCGGCCAAGGTGAACAGTTCGAAGAAGAGAAAGTCGTCAACATCGGCACGAATGGGCAGATCGCCATGGTGCCGTTCGATGTCACACCCGAAGAACAAGGCGTGCGACTTTACAAGTTGCGCGTAAAGCCCGATGCCCGCGAAATCGAAAAACGCGACAACGAAAAAGCGGCCAAGGTTGAAATTGTCGATCGCAAAACCAAAGTGCTGCTGCTCGCCGGCGGCCCGACGCGCGATTTCATCTTTTTACGGAATCAACTTTTCCGCGACAAAGAATCGATCGTGCACGTGATGTTGCAATCAGCGAGGCCGGGCATTTCGCAGGATGCACACGAGATTCTGACCGAATTTCCCACCGATCCCGATGAACTCTTTGAATACGATGCGGTCATCGCCTTCGATCCCGACTGGGAAGCGCTCAACGACGAACAAGTGGAACTGCTTGAGCGATTCGTCGCCGAAAAAGGCGGCGGCCTCGTCGTTGTCGCCGGCCCGGTTTTCACGCCGCAGTGGTCCAGCCGCCGCAAGGGTGATCCGCGCATCGACACGCTGCGCAACTTGTATCCGGTCGCGTTTTACTTTCAAGGATCGGCGACGCTCAGTCTCGGCCGGTTTGGTTCCGACAAACCTTGGCCGCTGAACTTCACGCGCGAAGGCGAAGGGGCCGAGTTCCTCTGGATCGATGATTCCGCCGAAGCTAGCCAGCGAGCCTGGTCGCAGTTCGACGGTGTGTTTGGCTATTACGCGGTGAAAGACCCGAAGCCGGGTGCAACGATCTACGCTCGCTTCAGCGATCCCGATACGGCGCTCGATAACGAACTGCCGATTTACTTCGCCAGTCATTTCTATGGCGCCGGCCGCGTCTTCTTCATGGCCAGCGGCGAAATGTGGCGGGTGCGATCGGTGGATGACACGTACTTTGAATCGTTTTACACGCGCCTGATTCGCTGGGTCTCCGAGGGGCGCCGCCTGCGTGATTCCAGCCGCGGCGTGTTGCTCACCGACAAAGATCGCGCGCTGCTCGGCGATGCCATCGCCGTCCGTGCGGTGCTGCAGGACGCACAGTTCAAACCGCTGCAAGCCGAGCAAGTCGCGGCGACGATCATTCAGCCCGACAGCACCCGCATTCCGCTCATCATGAAGAAAACGAAGGATGCGGAACGTCAAGGAACATTCAGCGAACAGTTCATCGCATTGCAAGAAGGCGATTATCAAATCGAGTTGCAGCATCCCGCCGCTGCCGATCAGATGCTGCTCCGCAGCGTCCGCGTGCGGATGCCGGCGCTCGAAACCGAGAAACCGGAACGAAACGACAAATTGCTGATCGATCTGACGGACAAGGCCGGCGGAAAGTATTTCGTGGGGCTCGAGGCAGCCGCCAATGGCAAATGGGTCGGAATGAAAACGGGCGACAAGAGCGATCCGCCGCAGACGCTCGTCGAATTGATGAAACCGCAAGATCAACGGAATGTGCTCCCCGGCACGCCGGACCGCAATTTCGATCGCCAGTTGATGGCCTGGTTGATGGGCCTGATCTGCGGCGTGCTTTGCCTCGAATGGTTACTCCGCCGGTTGAGTAAGTTGGCCTGACCCCAAACAATGATGAACTAACGGCCCCAATTTGGGGACCAACGCATATGGCTTCCACCACACCCACCACGATGCCGCTCGCCGCCGATGTGCAATCGGTATTGGCCGGTCTGCGCTGGCGGATTCAGGCCTACGTTTGGCTGGAAGGTATTTCGCTGGCAGTGATCTGGCTCGCCGCGACCTTTTGGGTCGCACTGGCGCTCGACTATCTGCCGGTGCTCGTCGGCGCGAGTGAAATGCCGCAATGGACGCGGGCGCTGCTGTTGCTCGTGATCGCCGGCGGTTTTGGTTACATCTTGTATCGCTGGGTGTTCGAGCGAATTGCGGTGCCGCTCTCCGATCGCAGCATGGCCATGCTGCTCGAACGCCGCTTTACCGAGTTCAACGACACTTTGATGACGTCCGTTGAACTAAGTCAACGGAAGCCGGAAGAAGCGGAATTCAATCCCGAGATGTTCGCCCGTACGTCATTGCTGGCGAGAGGTCTGCTGCCGCAGGTTCGCTTCGGCCGGATCTTCAATCTCAACCGGCTGGCGTTTATCGCTTTCCTGGCTATCGCCCTCGTCGGATCACTAGTTGCCTTTGGTGCGACGAATCCGCAGACGCTACGCACCGGCATCGATCGGTTGGTGCTGCTGCAGGATCAAGCCTGGCCGCGGCAAGCGGCGATCGCGGTCGTCGGCATCGAAGTGCAGCGGACTCCCACGCCCGAAGATCCCGCCCCGCGGCCGCTCGTGTTGAAATTCGACAGCAACCGCAAAGTGAAGGTCGCCAAAGGGGCCAACATCACGCTCCGCGTGCAAGCCGATTTGCCGCCGAAAGCCAAAATCGCGCCGCAGAACTGCACCGTCTATTACCACAGCACGGGCCGTGAAGGCGTTCGCAGCGAACGCGGCCGCGTGGCGATGACGCTGTTCCGTGATCAGGGGGAGACGCGTAACTTCTGGTTGGAAGAGAAACCTTTCAAAGGAATTCTCGGCACACTGACGTTTGACGTTGTGGGCTACGACCACCGCGTGCGCGACTACAAGATTGAAGTTGTGGAAAGCCCGGCCGTCGTCGAAACCAAACTCGACCTGGTATATCCCGCTTACATTCGCGACGATGCGACGAGCAGCTATTTGCCGAAGCTCGATAAGGAATATCTGCCGTCGGGAGAATTCCAGCCGGCCGGCACGCAGGTCACGCTTAAGTTCCGCGCAAGCAAAGAACTGAAGCACGCCGAAATCTACAACCCGGAAACGATGCAGCGACAAGAAATCGAAGTCGCCAGCAATGCCCAGGATCGGACGCACTTCACGTATGAAGTGCCGAGCTTAGAAAGCAACCTGGCGCTCGAGATCTCGCTCGTCGATACCGATGGCGTGACCACCGAACAGCCGCATCGCGTTTTTCTCTCGATCATCGAAGATCAGCCGCCGCAGATCGATGTCACGCTCAAGGGTATCGGCAGTTCCGTAACACCCAATGTTCTCATTCCGCTCCGCGGCAAAGTCGGCGATGACTACGGCCTTGAAACGCAAGGCGAAAAGGATCAAGTCGTCTCCGTCGCGCGCCTGCAAGTGCAAACCGCCGATCGCGTTGATCCCAAAGCGCTCACGTTTAACTTGAAAAAAGGTGGCAACGTCGAAGAGGACTTCGACTTTCGCGCACTTCGTTCGCAAGACAAAGCCCTCGAACTGCAACCGAAAGGTAAACTGATTCTGAACGTCCGCGCCCGCGACCGCTTCAATCTGAACGGGGCCGAACCGCACGAAGGGGCAGGGCAGATCTACACGCTGGACGTCGTCACGCCGGAAGAACTGCTGGCCCAACTCGAAGTCCGCGAAATCGGTCTGCGGCGACGCATGGAGCAAGTCGTCGAGGAAATGAATCAACTCCGCGATTCGTTGCTGCGGCTGAAATCGAGTGTGTCGCCGATGGCAGTCGAAGCCAAGGATGTGACTGGCGAAGACGGCGAGCAACCCAAGTCACCCGAAGAAATCCTGCGAGCCAAGATCGCTCTCCGCCGCAGCCGCGTCACACAAGCCATTAATCAAGGCGAAAAATCCGGTCAGGAGTCGCTCGGCATCGCCCTCGGCTTTGAAACCATTCGCGAAGAACTGATCAACAACCGCGTCGATACGGAAGACCGCAAAAAGCGGCTGAAGGAGCAGATTGCCGACCCGCTCAAGACCATCTGCGCCACTTCGTTCCCTGCTCTCGACGGCCAACTGAGGTCGCTCGACGAAGCACTCGAAAAGCTGGGCTCGGCCAATCCCCCCGAGGATTTGGCCGATGCCGCTCTGACGCAAGCGAGTGACACCATCGCCGAACTCGACGCCGTCCTGCAGCGAATGCTCGATTTGGAAACGTTCAACGAACTGCTCGATATCGTCCGCGATTTGCTAGGAGATCAGGAAAAGCTGATCGACAAAACCAAGGCGGAACGCAAACGGCAAGCTTTGGAAGACCTGAAATAATGTTTTTGAAATGCTAATGACCCAGACTATTTGAATTTGCAATAATCAATTGGCGGCGATGCAAAAAAGCCGCTAAAACGAAGGCATGATTCGGTCGGCGCTTCGCCAAATTGAGGATGGTGTTTTATGGTAGCAACGGTCGCTTCTCGCCACTGGTTCTCTGCCTTTCTGATCGGCTGCGGAGCCGCTTGCTTCGTTACCCCGTCGCTCATCGCTCAGGAGCCTGCCAAGACGGACGCAGTGTCGCCCGGTGGAGCACCCGCGGTCTCCGACGATCTGGCTTTGGAGCAGGAACGCGTCGCCAGCAAGTATGCCCGGCTGGAAGAGTTGCTGCTCAAGATGTCATCGATCGAAGGGGCTACCAATCCTCGCCGCGCTGCGCTGTTGCTGCGGGCTGTCGAACAGTCAAAAGAAAAACTCACCAAGACGCAACTCGAGTCGGTCGTCAAGCTGCTCGGCCAAAAGCAACTCAAGCGGGCACTCGACGGCCAAACGGTAGTACAAACCGATTTGAAAGCGCTGCTCGATCTGTTGATGAGCGAAGATCGCAGCGACCGCCTGAAGAGCGAACAGCAACGGATCAAGGAATACATCAAAGAGGTAGAACGCCTGATTCGGCTGCAGAAGTCTCTTGAGGGACAAACCGAAGGTGGCGCCGATCTCGAACGCGTGGCTAAAGAGCAGGGCAGCCTCACCGATCGCACCGACGAACTCGCCAAGAAGATCCAGCAACAAGAAGAAGGTGGCGAGCCGAAGAAGCCAGAGGCCGGAGATCAAGAGTCAGGAAATCAGGAGTCGGGCAAACCAATGCCTGGCGAACAGAAGCCCGGCGAACAGAAGCCCGGCGAACAGAAGCCCGGCGAACAGAAGCCCGGTGAACAGAAGCCCGGTGAACAGAAGCCCGGTGAACAGAAGCCCGGTGAACAGAAGC
>CAYMWL010000110.1:0-18856 GCA_964394305.1 uncultured Pirellulaceae bacterium | reverse complement strand
CGACGACCAGCCTTTGCCGGGAATGTCGGTCTGCCAAGCCGGAGCATCAAAGCCGCCGCCCCAGTGGATGGGCAGATCCTTCGCAGCGGTCGCCACCCCGTTGCCCAGCGGGCCACGGAACTGCAGCCAATCTTCTGCAACGCCAGTGCGCATCAGAAAGAACGTGCCACCGGCAACGCAGCAGAACATTAGCAATCGTCGAGTAACCGCGGCCGTCATTGGTGAAGTTCCTATTCCCCAAGTATACCCGCTTCCCGCCAAATGACCTTTCGCCGTCGCAATCGACACGACACCGATAAACGGGCGGGTGCGGGGGACACGAAACAAGCTGATCCCCGACTCCTGTACCCCGAGCACGCCTCTCGCATCCCGCTTCTCGCACCCTTACGATAGCGGGCACGTTACGCTCTCCCAGTGATGTCTCGCGGAGTCCTCTCATGTCCGTGTGCGTTCGTTCGTTGGCCACGCTGCTCTTCGCCTTGTTGCTTGGCGGCTGCGGTTCCGATTCCCCGCCGCCAAAATTTGAGACGCCACAAACCGGCGGATTGCAAGGTGTCGCGCCGCCGACCAGCGCCAAGCGGCCCATCGGCATCTCGGTTCTCACGCTCAACAATCCCTTCTTCAAAATCATTGCCGACAACATCACGGCCGAGGTGCAGAAGGAAGGTTACGAAACGATCCTCGTCGCTGGCGAACTCGACGTTGCCAAGCAACAAGGCCAGGTCGAAGACTTCATCGCCAAGGGTTGTGCGGCGATCGTGCTTTGTCCGTGCGATTCAAAAGCGATCGGCCCGCCTATTCAAAAGGCCAACACCGCTGGCATTCCAGTTTTCACCGTCGACATCGCCTGTCTCGCTCCCCAGGCCAAGGTCGTGTCGCATATCGCCACCGACAACTACGGCGGCGGCAAGCAAGCGGGCGATGCGATGATCGAAGCCCTCGGCGGCCAAGGAGGCAAAGTTGTCATCCTCGATTTCAAACAGGCCGAGTCCTGCCTGTTACGCGTGAAGGGCTTTAAGGAAGTGATCGAGGCGCACAACGAAAAGAATCCAGACAAAAAGATCGACATCGTCGCCGAATTGCCCGGCGATGGCTTGATCGAAAAGGGATTCAAAGCAGCACAGGATGCACTGCAGGCTCACGATGACCTCGCCGGCATTTTTGCCATCAACGATCCGTCGGCACTCGGTGCGTATGAAGCAATGGAAAAAGCCGAGAAGACCGCGCAGGTGAAACTCATCGGTTTCGACGGTCAGGATATCGGCAAGGAAGCGATCCGCGACGGCAAGATCTACGCTGACCCGATTCAGTATCCCGATCGCATGGGAGTGCTCACCGCGCAGTCGATCATCAAACACTTCGACGGCGAACGCTTGCCAGCCGAGCAACTCATTCCGACGGAACTTTATCGAAAGGCCGACGGCAAGAAGGATCCAACGCTGAAAAAGGCAGCCAACTAAATGCGAGCCTTTTTGCGCTGGCTCTGGCAGGATCAGGCGATGTTGCTGGCTCTCGCGATGCTCGTCATCGCGCTGAGCCTGCTGACTTACGATCGCCAATCGGTCAGTGGCGCGAGTGCCGGGCAACGTCTCGGCAAACAGGCCGTTGCAAGAGTGAAACGGGGCGGCAACGTCGCAATCGTCGCGCGTCCAACGGCTGCAGATAATGCGTTCGTCGACGCGGTCGTGCGGGAAATCGAAGCCGCGAAGTTGACGATTGCTGCGAAGTCGCAAGGCGAACCTGCTGACGCGCTCGATGCGTTGCGGGCCGCGGCGAAGCCTATCGACTTGATTGTCGCGACCGAGATTGCCGGAACCTGGCCAGCGGTCACGAAATGGTCCGCTCGCAACAAACCCGCGCCAGTACCCATCCTCACGCCGCAGCCTTACTACTGGCCGAACTTTCTCAAGTCGGCGAACTTGCTGAATATCAGCAACCAGATCGCTGTGATCGCGATCATTGCCATCGGCATGACGATGGTCATCGTCACCGGCGGCGTCGATCTTTCCGTCGGCAGCCAGATCGCCTTGGCTGCGGTTATCTGCACGCTGCTGCTGCGGCGGTTCGGCGCGGAGAGTGCATCGCTGCTCGTTGTGTTGGGTGCAGGTTTCGCCGCAATTGCTGCCTGTGCGGTGCTTGGTTTGATCTCCGGTTCGTTCGTCACGCTGCTGCGGGTTCCTTCATTCATTGTCACGCTCGCCGTGATGCTGCTGGCCGATGGTCTCGCGTACAACTTGTCCGCCGGCGCGACGATCAACGAACTGCCGACGTCGTTCATGTGGCTGGGCAAAGGAACGGCGCTGGGCCGCATTCCCAACTCCGCTGTGTTAATGGCGCTGCTGTATGTCATTGCCCACTTCGTCATGACGCGCACCGTGTTCGGCCGGCATCTCTACGCCGTCGGCGGCAATCTGAAAGCGGCCTGGCTTTGTGGCGTGCCGGTGAAAGGAGTGACCATCGCGGCCTTTGCGATCTGCGGTGCTCTTGCGGGATTAGGTGGCATGCTGATGGCATCGCAGTTGGGCGCCGGCAGTCCGAATTACGGCAGCAAACACGAATTATTGGTGATCGCCGCAGTGGTTGTCGGCGGCACGTCGCTCGCCGGCGGTCGTGGCACCATGTGGGGAACTTTTGTTGGCGCGCTCATCCTTGCAGTGATCGCGAACGGCATGAACTTGCTTGGCCTCGAAAGCAAACGGCAACAGATTGTGCTGGGGTTAGTGATTCTCAGCGCGGTTGTTTTGGATACGGCGAAGCGACCGCGTGCTGAGTAGTTTTTGTATTCACCCCGTCTCCTCTGTACTCATGGTAGGGGGAGCAAGATAATCAAAGGCCTACTGTGGAATTAACCGCGGCCGCGGCACGCGTTGTCCCACAACCCTTCCCCAGCGTTGGTGCAGTTGCGTGAAGTCGAGCTTGAGAAAACTCCAGAGCGCTTCGGGTGGCTGCTGCGCGAGCCAGGCATCGACGAGCACACCCATGTGCGCATCGTACTGGGCTTGTGAACCGGTGTGAGCGTAGCAGCGTCCCTCATGACGGCGGATGTCGCCATCGAACCGCGGACTGATGTGCCATAGCTCGTGAAAGATTGTGATCAGCTTTTCGCGCAAATCGAGATCCTGGAATCGCGGCAGATAGAACGTCAGGATGTAAAGCAGTTCGCTACCGCCCGGCTCGAACATGCGCTGAATCGTGTACGGCCGGCCGCGGCGTTTGGTCGTCAGGTTGCCATCCTTAAAGCGGAGCGGCGTCAGTGACGCATACAAGCCGTAATTCACCCGTTTGCGCGCTTGCGCAAACACGACGGCGATTTGTTCGAACTTCACATGGCCGAGTGACGGCGTGCGGGCCACGATGTCTTGTCCCAAGATCCGCATCGCCACGCAGAAATCGAAAGGCGGCAGCGGCGCGGTTCGTGGTTCGGTACCGGCGTCGAACCGCAATTGCGTAAAGAGCCTGCCGGCTACGCTGCTTCGCCGAACATCCTTGCCCATCGCGACTTCCTGAAAGGGATAGTGGAATAGGCAAATTATACCGGCAAGAAACAACCAGAGCCACGCGGATTGAATCGCATGGCTCTGAGTTGCTTTTGAATTGCTAAGCTGAAAGCCGGCTGAAGCCGGAACTACAACTAGGCAGTTGCATCGTCGAAGGCGGGCTTTTCGCTCTTTTGGACCTTGCGGTCGCGGATGCCGGTGAATTCGAGGATGCCGCGGATGCCGGCGTCGCCCAAGCGGGGCTTAGCCAAGCGGAGGACGCGGGTGTAACCGCCATTGCGGTCCTTGAACCGCGGGGCGACCTCGGCGAAAAGGATCTTGACGGCTTGCTTGTCACCCAGCATTTGAATGCAGCGGCGGCGAGCGTTAACGACGGGAGCCATCGCGGCGGCCCACTTTTGCCACTTGTCACTCTTGCGCCAAGTCTTCCAGGCTTCGCTCTGACGTTCAGCCGTGGTGGCAAATTCGCCAGCGGCTTCTTGAGCGATCAAAGCCTTCTTGGCGACCGTGATCGACTTCTCGACCAGCGAGCGGACTTCCTTGGCCTTGTGCAGGGTGGTGACGATCCGGCCCTTGATCTTGGGCTTGTTGGCATCGAGCTCGGCATCGCGCTCGGTCAAAAAGATCGCGCTGGCCAGGTTCTTGAGCATGGCTTTGCGATGGCTAGGACTGCGGCCGAGGACGCGGCTACGACGACGATGACGCATGGCTGATAACCGTTATGCAAAAACTATTTGGCTTCATTCGCAGGACGGAGCAGTGCTCCGTCCTGATCGATCTTCAATTCTGACTGGTAGTGAACTTGTCCGCTGCATGGACGGAGCAGTGCTCCATCCAACGGTCGCGACTAGCGAGTTGCACTCGGCACTCGCATGCCGAGATACATTCCCATGTCGTGCAATTTCTCTTTCACTTCGTTGAGCGTGGTCTCGCCGAAGTTGCGAACTTCCAACAGTGCGTCTTCGGTCTTTTGAACCAGGTCGCGCACTGTGTGGATGTTTTCCGATTCGAGGCAATTCATGGCCCGGACCGACAGCTTCATTTCGGCCAGGCTCATGCCGAGCTTCGTTTCCAAAGCGCCGTCGCCACCGACCGAACCGCCACGCGGAGCAGCGTGCACCTTGGGACCCAGTTCGGCGTATTGCACGAACGGATTCAAGTGCTTGCGGAGGATCTTGGCCGCTTCGACCAGAGCCATTTCGGGGTGAATAGCGCCGTTAGTCCAGATTTCGAGATTCATCCGGTCGAAGTTGGTCTTTTGACCGACGCGGGTTTCTTCGATTTCGTAGCGAACGCGAACAATGGGGCTGTAGATCGCATCGACGGGAATGATGCCGATTTCGTGATCGCCGGTGCTATGTTCCGTCGAAGGAATGTAGCCACGGCCGTTCTCGACGACCATTTCCATCATGAACGGCACGTTGTCGGTCAGCGTGCAGAGGACATGATCTTTGTTGATGATTTCAACGTCGGAGTCGGTCTGCACATCGGCGCCGGTGATCACACCGGCGGTGTTCTTTTCGACGGTGATGACGCGGGTCGAATCGCTGTGATTCTTGACCACGAGGGCCTTCACGTTCAGCACGATATCGGTTACGTCCTCGAGGACGCCTGGAATCGTGGTGAATTCGTGCTGAGCACCGCGAATCTTGATCTGCGTTACAGCCGAACCTTCGAGGCTGGACAGCAACACGCGACGCAAGCTATTGCCGACAGTGACGCCGAAGCCACGCTCGAAGGGCTCGGCAACGAACTTGCCATAGGTGCCCGTGAGGGTTGCGGCATCGCAATTCACCAGGCTTGGCAACTCCAGACCGCGCCACCGAACGTGCATCGCTGCTTTACCTTGCATTCTCAATCCCCCTGAACCGGCTCTTGGGCGGGAATACCCGCGAATCTAATTTGGGTACCGACCACGCCTCCTGCGTGCTGATTGCCGTTGCTTTCGATCGCAACAGAATCCTTCGAACCACATCCTTCATCTACAGCAGGGGCCGGTGTTCACCCGGAGGCAAAACCGGCCACTCTTTAATTTGTATCAGACTACGCACTACACACGGCGGCGCTTCGGCGGGCGGCAGCCGTTGTGCGGAATGGGTGTGACGTCTTCGATCGTCTTCACCGTCATGCCGGCGGTCTGCAGGGCGGTGATCGCGCTTTCGCGACCTGAACCGGGGCCCTTCACGCGGACCTCAAGCTCCTTCACGCCGTACTTGGAAGCCTTTTCAGCGGCTTGCTGACCAGCGCACTGACCGGCGAACGGCGTACTCTTGCGGCTTCCCTTGAAGCCACTGGTGCCAGCCGAGGCCCAGCACAGCGTGTCACCCTTGGTGTCCGTGATGGTCACCGTGGTGTTGTTGAACGTGGCCCGCACGTGGGCAATGGCCACGGTCACGTTGCGACGAACTTTTTTCTTCTTAACCTTCGACACCGCTAAACTCCCAAAATATTCAACTCGCTAAGTTTCGGACCCCGGTAACCAACCCGGGCACATCCAATAGAAACTTAACGTAAGTCCTTCACGCCCTTCTTACCGGCAACCGTCTTCTTCGGACCCTTCCGGGTGCGGGCGTTCGTCTTCGTCCGTTGACCGCGAACTGGCAGGCCCAGGCCGTGGCGGATGCCGCGATAGCAGCGGACATGACGGAGACGACCGATGTTCTGTGTGATTTGGCGACGCAGCGGACCTTCGACCGTGTAGTCACGCTCAAGCAGGGTCGCGAGCCGGGCGACTTCTTCTTCGGTCAAGTCGCGGGCATGCTTCTGCTGGTTGATGCCAGCCTTGTGGCACAATTCCCGCGCGACCTGATCGCCCACGCCGTACAAATAACGGAGCGAAATGAACGTGGGCTTGTCGTTGGGGATGTCGACACCAAGCAAACGTGGCATATACCTGATCCTGCCGCAAACTAGTGTGTAAGTGTGTGGAAATTAGCCCTGGCGTTGCTTGTGCCGGGCATTGGTGCAAACAACGTAAACGCGTCCTTTGCGGCGCACCACTTTGCAATTTTCGCAAATCTTTTTGACGCTTGCCCGAACTTTCATATACCGTCCTTCATATCCAAACGAACCTGTCCCGCTCCCAAGAAACAGCGGAAGCAGGACAGTATAGAGATGTGGTCCCCCTGTTCACAAGGGGCGTTTCGAAAAATGCAAGGCTGCCACGAGGGGCAGCGGGCAAACGTCGCATTCGCCCTAACTTACCGATTTCGCTATACTTAGGGGTTGCGCGACAGATACAGCGTCAGCGTGGCCAGGACCAAGCCGATCGACACAATGAAGATCAGCAGGCCAGTGACGCCGTTCCAGGCTTCGCTGTCATCCGAGAGGTGCTGCTGGCTTTCGTGCTCGTCGAAATGCTTATCGGCGGCATGCTCGTCGTGAGAATGGGTCGAATGGGCGGCCATGGGAATTCAGTCCTCGTCTTTTGGCGTCGGCGTAACCGCCGAAAAACTAGCGCTTTTCTTCCAGACCCCAGGCCGCGATGATCACTTCGGCGCCAGGCGTCATGCGGCGAAGTTTGGTCGCCACCACGGCCTTTTCCGAAGCGCTGGCCTTGACGACCTTGCGTTTCAGCACGGCCATCTTCTTCTTCCGCTTGCGGCGTTGCCGCAATTCCTTCATGCGATGAATAATCCCGCCCATGCGCGTCAACCTTCTGAAAAACAGTCAAATATGGGTAGCAATTTCGGCTTTTGGCGAATCCAGATTTCTAACAGAGAGCGGGCTGGGCGTCAACGAGTGAAATGTCCCTTACGAAATGCAGCTGGGCTCCATCTTCACACGTTGGCCTGTGCTGAAAATAAATGTCGTTCGGCGATTTGAATCATGGGGAGTATTCCTGCGGCGTCAGATGGGCTCCAAATCAGCCGGGAAATGCATTTGCCGCTCGAGCAACTCGGTATCCGTTTCCGTCGGGTTTTTCCACCCGTTCCACGCACAATTTAAATGACTGTAAATGTGCCCGAGCTGAATGCGGAAGTCTTCTTCATCGATCGAGCCGTCGGCGCCCATCTGCTCGAGCAAGGCGGAAAGGCGATCGCAAGCGTCATTTAGATAGTACATCAGCATCGCCCTGGGCGACCGGATTGTTGTGTACTGGCTCTGAGCAGATTGTAATTTGATTGAAAGCAACATACATAAACGTGGGATGCAGCCGGGATCTAAAGCGCCGCGCTGCCACGAGTCGATCTCCAGCTGCGCGGCCTCACTGCTGAACTAGTCCTTTCGGGTTGTGTTCAATAAGTCGCCGACTTTTTGAACACGGACCTGCGTAACTCTCGGGTTTCCGAGGTCTGCGCGTTCAGAAAGTCGGGTACTTTTTGAACGTTTACGTTGAAACCGGCAGCAGCCCCTCCCTTAAGTTCCCCGGCGAAACTACGATGCAGGATTGCCTTTTACTCGGGGACAATCCTGATGTCAGTGCCTGATTTTGAACCCAGCGATGATCCGTGCATCAAGAACACGGACCTGGCCCAGCTCAAAGGGGCCACGATCACTGCGACGCCGCATCCCATGGATTTGCCGCGGATCGAACGGGCCGTGCGCGAGATCCTAGCCGCCGTCGGCGAAGATCCCGATCGCGAAGGGCTGCTCGAAACGCCGGCCCGCGTTTCGCGGATGTATGCCGAGATGTTTGCCGGGCTCCATCAGGACCCGCGGCAGCATTTGCAGAAGGTCTTCACCGAGCAATACGACGAAGTCGTGCTGGTGAAGGACATCAGCTTTTGCAGCATGTGCGAGCACCACTTACTGCCGTTCACCGGCCACGCTCACCTCGCTTATGTACCGAACGGCAAAGTGCTAGGCCTGAGCAAACTGGCCCGCGTGGTCGAAGTGGTTGCCCGTCGCCCACAAGTGCAGGAACGATTGACGGAAGAAGTCGCCAATCTGCTGGTGGAAGAACTCGGCGCGAAGGGCGTCGCCGTTGTGGTCGAAGCTTCGCACAGCTGCATGACGATTCGCGGCGTGCGGAAGCCGGGCAGCTCGTGCGTGACTTCGGCGATGAAGGGCTTGTTCCGCTCGAATTTGTCAACGCGGGCTGAAGTGATGCAGTTGATTTATGGCGGCCGGCGGTAGTGCTACTTGGGAATGACGCGTGATCTGGCAGACGCTGGTTGAGTTTCTTTGTCATTTGACCTTCGGCGTCGCCGCGTCGATGGCTTTGCTTCCTGCGCAATGGGTGACGAGCGGATTTTTTCGCGTGCACCTGTGGGTGCTGATGGGCGTGCAGACGTTTGCTGCGCTCGCGCTGTGGTCGCTTGGTAGCGGTAGCGAAGGCTTGAGTAACGTCGCTACCTGGCAAATTGCCGGCGCCGTGGTGGCTGCGGTGGTGAGCTATGTCGGCGCAGTCATTTGGATGTATGAAGCGAGCACGGCAGGCAAAGTCGCCCTCGCCATTGTGGCAGCAGCGGCACTCACCACTTGTCTGGCGCCATCATTTCTCAGCACAACTTCCAGCATGAGTTCGGCCAGCCGAGTGCTGCAGGTCGTGAGCAGCGGCGCTGTCTCGGGGCTGGTGACGACGGCGATGTTGCTCGGCCATTGGTACTTGAATACACCGACCATGCGCCTCGATCCGCTCAAACGTTTGCTCGTCATGTTGCTGGTCGCGATTGCGGTTCGCATGGTCATCAGCGGCATCGGCGCGGGAATGGAAGCAAACCGCCTGAGTGCGACGGCCGGCGGCATCACACTTTCGTGGCTGTTGTTCATCGCGCTCCGGTGGACTGCCGGTCTGCTGCTGCCGCTGCTGCTCACTTATCTCACCTGGCAAACCCTGAAGATTCCCAACACGCAGAGCGCCACTGGTATTTTGTACGCCGGTGTGATTCTCGTTTTCATCGGCGAACTGTGCGCGCAGATGCTCAGCGTGGCAGCAGCCTTTCCGTTATGATGGCTCTATGAATGTTACGTTTCGCTGTCCACATTGCGAGCAATTGTCTCGCGCCGAAGTTGCCGATTCCGCCGCAGGTTTTGCCTGCGCATCGTGCATGGCGAAGTTCTCCGCCGCCAATTATCGCGATGGCAACGTGCTGCAGTGCCTGATTTGTCCTTGCCGCGAGTTGTATGTGCGGAAGGATTTTTCGCAGACTCTCGGCGTGACGATCGTGGTCATCGGCATGATCATCAGCAGTATCTTTTGGTTCTATCGAATGCCGGTCTGGACCTATGGCACGCTGTTTTTCTTTGCGGCCATCGATGTGGTCCTTTACATCACGGTCGGCAACGTGCTGCAGTGTTATCAGTGCCAAACGCAGTACCGCGGTTTGAAGGCTCTTGAAGATCACGAAGGCTTTGACCTCGAAATTCACGAGAAGCACCGGCAGCAGCAAATCCGCTTGTCCCGGGCTGGAATCAGTCCGCAAAGTGGTACGCCGCCGACATCGAAGCAGGTATGATGAAGGCTTGGCCCTCGACGCAGCCTTTCATCACTTGCTCCACGAAATCTTCCCCTCCCGATGGACCCACAGCGCGAACGCATCCAAGCCGACCTGCGGGGATTGATCTCCGGGCAGGTTCGTTGCGACGACGCGTTCGTGCAGATGTACAGCACCGACGGCAGTATCTATCAAGTGACGCCGCAGGGAGTCGTGCGGCCGCGTAATCAATACGACGTGCAGGCCGCGGTGAAATACGCGGCTGACAATGTCATTCCTATTCATGCCCGCGGCGCGGGAACGGGTCTCGCTGGTGAATCGCTGGGGCCCGGCCTGGTGATGGATTTTTCGCAGGGCATGCGTCGGATTGTGAATGTGAATCACGATCATGTGGTGGTGCAGCCTGGCGTGGTGCTCGGCCAATTAAATCGCTATCTAGCGAGCTTCGGAAAGCAATTCGCGCCAGACCCTGCGACCGGCAGCGTGACCACCATCGGCAGCGTGGTTTCACTCGACGCTTCAGGCAGCAATTGGTTGCGCTATGGTTCGGCGCGGCGGCATGTGCGCAGTTTGCAAGTGGTGCTCGCTGATGGCGAATCGTTTGAAGCATCACGACATCCAATTACAGATGATCCCAAAATCGATCCCATTCCGCGGCGGCGTGAACTTGTCCGCCGCTTAGCGGAACTCATCCAGCGAGAAGAAACCGTCATTCGCGACAATCAGCCCAGGGCCTGGGTCAATCGCTGCGGCTATCATTTGCACGATGTGCTCAGCGACGGCCAACTCGATTTAGCAAAGCTCATCACGGGTTCCGAAGGGACACTGGCGCTCATCACGCAACTGTCGCTGGCCATCGAACCGATTCCAAAACATCGCGGCCTGTGTCTGATGTTTTTTGATCGCCTCGAAGCAGCTGCCACGGCGGCCAGCGAGGCGAAGTCGCTGGGCATCAGTGCTTGCGACTTGCTCGATCGTCGCATCTTGTCGTTGGCCCGCGATCTCGATCCGCGCTATGCCCAAGCGATTCCGCGCGAAGCCGAAGCAATGTTGATGGTCGAACAACAGGCCGATGAATCAGGCCCGGTGCTCGAAACGTTGCAGCAAGTGGCCGTCCGTTGGCAACGTCGGCGACGGTTGGCGTTTGGCTTTCACCTGGCGCTGTCGCCCGATGAGTACGACTTATTCCGCCGCCTCACGCGTCGCGTTTCGCCCACGCTGTTTCGCGTGCAAGGGAGCGAACGGCCCGTGCCGTTCATCGAAGACGTGGCGGTGCCGCCCGACGTGCTACCCGATTTTCTCGTCAAGATGCAGAACGTTTTCAAAGCGTGGCAGATCACGGCTTCGTTCTTTGCGCACGCGGGTCACGGCCAAATTCACGTGCGGCCGTTCCTTGATCTCACCAGCACGGCCGACGTCAACAAGATGCCGGAACTCGCCACGCAACTTTACGAAGAAGTGCTCGCGGTTGGCGGGACTATCAGCGGCGAACACGGCTGCGGCTTGAGTCGCACTTGGTATGTTCGCCGCCAGACGGGACCGCTCTACGATGTGCTCCGCGAAGTGAAGCGGATTTTTGATCCGCAGAATCTGCTGAACCCCGGCAAGGTCGTCGCCGATGTGCCGCAGCCGTTGACAAAAAATCTACGTCTCGCGCCAGGCCAAGAAGATTCCGATCGTCCGTTGACCGAAACTCAAGTTGTCGACGGCGCGACCGCCCCTCAAAAAAAGCTCGACTTGCACCTCGTCTGGCGGCAGCTACCGCAGATTGAATCGGAAAGTTGCAACGGCTGTGGCCGCTGTCGCACGCTCTCGCCTGAAATGCGGATGTGCCCGATCTTTCGTTACGCTCCGGCGGAAGAATCGTCGCCGCGGGCCAAAGCGAACTTGATGCGGGCGGTGATGCATGGTGAATTGCCGGCGAATTCCCTTGCCAGTGAACAACTAAAATCGATCGCCGATCTTTGTGTGAACTGCCATCAATGCCGGCTAGAGTGTCCCGCTGAAGTCGATATTCCCAAGTTGATGATCGAAGCCAAGAGTCAGTATGTTGTCGCGAACGGCCTCGATACAACCGATTGGTTTCTCGCGCGGTTGGATTCGGTTTCGCGCTGGGGGGCGAGGTTCGGGCCGATTACCAATTGGCTGTTGCATACGCGTTGGACGCGCTGGGTACTGGAGAAATTGACCGGCCTTGCGCAAGGCCGTAAGCTTCCGCGATTGGCATCGTCAACCTTCTTGCGGCGTGCTGATCGCAGCCGACTCACGCGCCCTGCACGCCGCACCGGCGGCAAGATTTTGTATTTCGTCGATGTCTACGCCAATTGGTACGACCTGCAGCTGGCTGAGTCGCTGGTCGCGATCATGCAGCATCACGGGATCGCGGTGTATGTACCGGCCGGGCAACTACAATCAGGCATGGCGCGGATCACGCTCGGCGATGTTGAGCGCGCTCGCAAACTCGCGGCGCGCAATGTCGCGCTGCTCGCCGATGCAGTGCGACAAGGCTACGAAATCGTCTGCACCGAACCCTCCGCTGCCTTGTGTTTGACGCAAGAGTATCCGTCGCTGCTCGATGATGACGACGCGCGACTCGTCGCCGAGCATACGACTGAAGCTTGTTCGTATTTGTGGAAGATGCATCAGGTCGGCCGGCTGGAACTCGACCTGCGGCCGATCAACTTGACGCTGGGCTATCATCATCCTTGTCATCTGCGCGCACTTGACGTTGGCGCACCCGGTGAAAGCTTGTTGCGGCTCATTCCCGGTCTGAGTG
Organism: uncultured Pirellulaceae bacterium; assembly: GCA_964394305.1. GTDB lineage: Bacteria > Planctomycetota > Planctomycetia > Pirellulales > Pirellulaceae > Anatilimnocola. The sequence goes on along the minus strand of CAYMWL010000110.1, from coordinate 6,203 downwards.
TCCGCCGCATCGAGCGCGGCTGCAGCGGCATGGCTGGCACCTTCGGCCTGCGCCGCGACAACTACCGCGCCAGTCTGCGGGCGGGCTGGGGCTTGATCAGCGCACTGCGCGATCCGGTGATCGATCTCGGGACGACCGAATGCAGTGCTTGCAAAATACAAATGGAACAAGGGACCACGAAGCCAACGATTCATCCGCTGAAGATGCTCGCGCTGGCGTATGGCTTGATTCCGGAAATCGAAACGCTGCTGACTGCCCGCGGCGAGGAGTTGCTGGTCACATGATGGTCTGGGTCAAACTATTCGCCGCGGCCAAGCAACGGGCCGGTGTGCAAGTAACGAACTTCCTGTTAGCGGACGGAGCGACCGTGCGTGACTTGCGTGCCGCACTCGCCGCGGAGTTTCCCTTGCTTGCGGATTTTCTGCCACATTGTCGGATTGCGGTCGATTGTGATTTCGCGGCGGATGATGTGGTGCTGAGGGAAACGAGTGAAATTGGAGTGATTCCACCAGTGAGCGGTGGTTAGAGTAGGCCATGATTCAACTTACTCACGAACCCATCGACACCGCAGCCATCCTCACTGCGGCTGCCCACCCGCACGCGGGCGCTGTAGTGCTATTCCTGGGCGTAACGCGGCAACTTACCGCCGGCCGCGAAACCGCTTCGCTCGATTACGAATGTTATCCCGAGATGGCCGAAAAGAAGCTCATGGACCTCGAAGCCGAGGCGCGAGCAAGATGGCCGCTGCTGCAGTGCATCATCGTGCATCGTCTGGGTCATTTAGAAATCACGGAAGCGAGCATCGCGATCGCCGTCAGCTCGCCGCATCGCAAAGTGGCCTTCGAGGCCGGCGAGTGGCTCATTGACATCATCAAAGAGGTTGTGCCAATCTGGAAACAGGAGAATTGGCGGGACGGCAGCAGTGAGTGGGTTCATCCCGGCTTGTAGATTAGAATCAACGATATGAATGCGGGCGGACCACTTATCGATAACCTTGGCCGGGTGCACACCAGCCTGCGGATCAGCGTCACCGATCGCTGCAACATCCGCTGCTTCTACTGCATGCCCGAAGAAAACGTCCGCTTCCGCCCGCGGCACGAGCTGCTGTCGTTCGAAGAAATCACCCGCCTCGCCCGCGTGATGGCCGATCTCGGCGTGAACAAGCTGCGGCTAACCGGCGGCGAACCGCTGGTGCGGGCTGAATTGCCGAAGCTCGTCGAACAACTGACCGCGATCCCCGGCATCGACGAAATCGCGCTGACGACCAACGGCATCCTGCTCGCCGAACAGGCCCGCGCGTTAAAGGACGCCGGACTAACGCGAGTGAACATCAGCCTCGATGCGCTGACCGAAGAAACCTTCCGCCGCATCAGCCGGCGGGATGGTCTCGATCGAGTGCTGGCTGGAATCCACGCGGCGAAAAAAGTTGGCTTTGCGCCGATTCGCTTGAACACGGTTGCTATCAAAGGGATCACCGAACCAGAGATTCCTGCGCTGGCGAAGTTTGCGAAAAAAGAAGGTATGGAACTTCGGTTCATCGAGTTCATGCCCCTCGATGCGGAAGAACATTGGGAACATTCCCAAGTCCTCACTGGCGAAGAAATCCGTCGCTCGATCGAAGACGCCATCGGTCCCCTCGAGCCGGCTCATCGACCCGATCCCAGCCAGCCGGCCGTTGATTTCAACTATGCCGATGGCAGCGGCAGTGTGGGCTTTATCAATCCGGTTTCGCAACCTTTTTGTCACGACTGCAACCGCTTGCGCGTGACAGCCGAAGGGCAGTTGCGCAATTGTTTGTTCTCAACGGTTGAATGGGATGCTCGCGCGCTGCTGCGTGGCAACGCGAGTGATGCAGACCTCGCGCAACTAATCCGTGATTGCGTGCTTGCGAAGAAGCCTGGCCATGGCATCGACTCAAACGAGTTCATCCGCCCGCAACGGGCCATGTATCAAATCGGCGGTTAGCACGAACTAGCCCCACGCGTAAGCGAGGGAGAACCGCGAGTTGACATCCCATCATGACTTCCCCCCGCACCTATCTCGACAACGCCGCCACCAGTTGGCCCAAACCCGACGCCGTATTTCAAGCCGTCAACGAATTTCAGCGCTACAATGGCGCGGCCGCCGGCCGAGGTGGCTATCGCTCAGCCCAGGCCGCGGAACGCATCGTTTCACAATGTCGCAAGCGTCTCGCCGATTTCATCGGCGCAAAGTCGCCGCAGCAAATTGTTTTCACGCTCAACGGCACCGATTCGCTCAATCTCGCGCTGCATGGTGTCTTGCGCCCCGGTGATCACGTCGTCACCAGCGTGTGCGAGCACAATAGCGTTCTCAGGCCTTTGCACGCGCTCAATCAATCGCAGCAAGTCACGAGCACCTTAGTAGGCTGCAATAGTGAAGGTGTGATTGATCTCGCTGAAGTTCGTCACGCCATCACTGCGCAAACGCGTCTCATCGCACTGACGCACGCTTCAAACGTCACCGGCGCTGTGCAGCCCCTCGCTGAAATCGGCAAGATAGCCGCTGAAAAGAACCTGCTATTCCTCGTCGATGCCGCGCAATCGCTGGGACATTTTCCTGTCGACGTGAACGAACTTGGTTGCCATTTGCTCGCCGCACCGGGCCACAAAGGTTTGCTCGGTCCACTGGGGACCGGCATGCTCTACCTCGCTGCGGGAATTGAATCGCACCTCCAACCGATTCGCCAAGGAGGCACCGGCACGCGCAGCGACGAACCGCAGCAACCCACGACGCTCCCCGATCGCTACGAGTCCGGCAATCTCAACGTGCCAGGCATCGCAGGTCTCAGCGCTGGTCTCGCCTGGTTGCAAGATCGCGACCTGGGATCGGTGCATCGCCACGAAATGGAACTGCGCGAACTGCTGGTCCATGAACTGAGCACATTACCTCATGTCACCGTCTACGGACCCCGCGACAAACAACCGGCCGTCGGCGTCGTCAGCTTCAACCTTCACGACTTCGATCCCCAAGAAGTCGCCGCCGCCCTCGATGCCGCGGCCGGCCTGGAACTCCGCTCAGGATTGCAATGTGCGCCGTTGATGCACACCGCCCTCGGCACTTCGCCGTCAGGTACCGTGCGAGCCAGTTTTGGTCCGTTCACGACGGCCGAAGACATTCAGGCACTGATCGCAGCCGTACGCGACTTTGCGTAGTTATCGATCGGCGGCAAGCGACATAGCCTGGAGCCATGCTCCGGGCGAGTCGGGACCTTCGCCGCTGGCGGTCGCCGCCAGATGGTGGCGGTCAGTTTCTTGGACTCGAAGTCAGCGGCACACAATCGTTATCAGTTTCTTGGTTCAATTTGACGTAAAGCGTTTCCTGAAAAACGATTGCGACCCAGCTTCACACCCCTTGGAGTGTTATCAAATACCTGCCCGAAAGTGCGGCAAGCATGAGCGATGTCAAACTGACAGTTAGCCGACTAGCGGTTTTGGCCCGTCTGCCAAAATCGCGGCGTTGGTTACTAGGCGAATGTGTTGTATTTGACGCAAACTGCTGTCGGTAAGAACCTTACGGGAAAACAAAAAGCTCTGGCGCGCTCTTTGCTTATCATACGCGTTCTATCCGCTTTCGGCGAAATTCTGACAGTCTGCCCGCATCCTTTCCCGCGGGCACCTGTCATTCTCACCATACGTCTGACCTGGAGATTTGAGAGATGGCTGCCGCGACCAAAGACACTGCGACCAAAGACAAGAAGAAGGCTCCCGCCCAACTGAAGCTGCAACCGCTGGGCGACCGCGTGGTGGTGGAACGCGACGCTGGCGAATCGAAGACCTCTGGCGGCATCTTGCTGCCGGACGCTGCCAAGGAAAAGCCCCAGCGTGGTGTGGTTGTGAGCGTCGGCAACGGCAAGCTGCTCGATAACGGCACGCGTGGCCAGCTGCAAGTGAAGGTTGGTGATCGCGTGATCTTCACCGCTTGGGCCGGCGAGAATTTCAAGGTTGGTGACGACGAACTGCTGCTGATGCGTGAAGAAGACATTCTGGCCGTTCTGGAAGACTAGTGATTAAGTCGCGTAGCACGAAATCGATCCCCGAACATATCCCACATTTGTTTGAATACTGGAGTTCCCCTCAATGCCCAAGATTATCGCTTTTGATCAGGAAGCCCGCGAAGCTATCCGCCGCGGTGTTTCCAAGCTGGCCAAAGCCGTGAAGACGACCCTCGGTCCCAAGGGCCGGAACGTCATTCTGCAGAAGAGCTTTGGCAGCCCGACGGTGACCAAGGACGGCGTGACGGTCGCGAAGGAAATCGACCTCGAAGACGTTTATGAAAACATGGGCGCTCGCATGGTTCGCGAAGTCGCGAGCAAGACCAGCGACGTCGCCGGCGACGGCACCACCACCGCCACCGTGCTGGCTGAAGCCATCTTCAACGAAGGTCTCAAAGCCGTCGTCGCTGGTGTGAATCCAGTGCAGCTGAAGGTCGGCATCGAAAAGGCCGTGGCCGACATCACCGAGAAGCTGCAAAAGGCTTCGATCAAGATCAAGGAAAAGAGCGAGATGGCCAACGTGGCCTCGATCGCTGCCAACAACGATCGCGAAATCGGCAAGCTCCTCGCCGATGCGATGGAAAAGGTTGGTAAGGACGGCGTAATCACCGTCGACGAAGGCAAGAGCCTGCAAACCGAGACCGAATGGGTCGAAGGTATGCAGTTCGACCGCGGTTATCTCTCGCCCTACTTCGTGACCGATCCGAACACGATGACGGCGGTTCTCGAGAACCCCTACATCCTCGTGTACGAGAAGAAGCTCACGAACATCAAGGAACTGATTCCGGTTCTCGAACAAGTCGTGCAGCAAGGCCGGCCGCTGCTCATCATTGCGGAAGACGTCGAAGGCGAAGCCCTCGCGACGCTCGTGATCAACCGTCTGCGTGGCACGTTCCAAGTCGCTGCCGTGAAGGCCCCCGGCTACGGCGATCGTCGCAAGGCGATGCTGGAAGACGTCGCCATTCTGACCGGCGGTGTGGCCGTGTTCGAAGCTCTCGGCGTGAAGCTCGAGAACCTCCCGCTGACCGACCTCGGTCGCGCGAAGAAGGTGATCATCGACAAGGACAACACGACGATCATCGAAGGTTCGGGCAAGAGCGAAGACATCAAGGCTCGGATCGATCAGATCCGCCGCGAAATCAGCAACAGCACCAGCGATTACGATCGCGAAAAGCTGGAAGAACGACTGGCCAAGCTCTCGGGCGGTGTGGCCAAGGTCAATGTTGGCGGCGCCACCGAAAGCGAAGTCAAAGAGAAGAAGGCTCGCGTTGAAGACGCTCTGCACGCGACCCGCGCCGCGGTGCAAGAAGGCATTCTGCCTGGCGGCGGTGTGGCTCTGCTCCGCGCTGCCTCGCAAGTGAAGCCGAGCGATGAACTCGCCTCGGATGAACTGGTTGGCTACAACATCGTGCTGCGTGCTTGCCGCGCTCCGCTGATGATGATCGCCACCAACGCCGGCCAGGACGGCGGCATCGTGTGCGAACGCGTGGTCGAGAGCAAGGGCAACAACGGTTACAACGCCTTGACCAACACCTACGAAGACCTGGTCAAGGCCGGCGTCATCGACCCGACGAAGGTGACCCGCACCGCTCTCGCAAATGCGGCCAGCGTTTCGACGCTGCTGCTCACCAGCGACGCGCTGATCGCCGAAAAGCCGAAGCACGACCACGGCAAGAAGGGTGGCCACGGTGGTGACCACGACATGTACTAAACCAATGCAAACATCTCGTTTCGCGAGATGCCAAATGTGCTAACAACCAAACAGCCCGCGAGTAAAGAACTCGCGGGCTGTTTGCGTTGGTATTTAAGTTGGTCTAATGTGATTGCGTGAAATTACTCGCCTAGGATTCTCTTACTTATGAGTCACAAAAACTGTTCTGGTGAGTCACGAGAATTCTGTGATGCATTATTTGCAGAGCTTCAAGTTCGTTCGCCCGATGTGATTCGGATTGAAACATCTAATTGTGGATTCGCCACTACACAGTCAAATCGCTTTGCCTATCTCTACCACAAAGCAAAAACGTCGTTGGCGACGACTTACCTGCGGGTAAAGGATCCTGAGGCACATTCGCCGCTATCCAATGGAAGCAAATTGAACCTGCGCGGAAGCCTCAAAGGAAAATGGGCGGAAGAGTTCCCCAGGGCAATCGCATCTAATTTGGCGTTAGTCTTGCATTGAACCTCCGGAAGT
>CAYMWL010000109.1:0-20440 GCA_964394305.1 uncultured Pirellulaceae bacterium | reverse complement strand
GATCCGTCAACGTCTTCGCCTTCATCACCACCGCCATCAACGCCCACCTCGACCACCAAACTGCCCCATCACTCACCAGAGCGTGAACGGCTACCTGCGCCGGAAGGCTAAAGGGAGCTGAGTTCCGGCTGATTTGGAGAAAAGCCTTACCTCAGAACATCAAGGGAAGACATGGGCAGAACCCATGCCACCCTTGGGTTACGCCCGCAACCCCACGATCGGATCTGCGTGATAAATGTGATGCGGCCGGTTGCTTTCGTCCCGCCAGGCGGCGACGGCGGGGATGCCGAGGGCGGAGTAGATGGTCGCGGCCATTTGTTCCGGCGTTTGCGGGTCGGTGTGAGGGTAGCCGCCGATGCGGTCGCTGCTGCCGATGACCGCGCCCCCTTTGATGCCGCCGCCGGCGAACCAGACGGTTTGGACCGCGCCCCAGTGGTCGCGGCCGGGCAATCTGGTCGCGCTCAGGCCAAAAACGCGCGGTGTGCGGCCAAATTCGCCCGCCATCACGATCAGCGTGTCATCAAGCAGGCCGCGGGTTTCCAGATCGTCGAGTAATGCGGCGACGGCCTGATCGGTCGGCGGGAAGAGGAAGTTCTTCAAGTTCGGGAATATCGACTGGTGATTGTCCCAGGCTTCGTTGTTGCCGAGGTTCACCTGCACCAGCGAGACACCCGCTTCGACCAGCTGCCGGGCCATCAGCAGTGAGCGGCCGAAGCTGTTGCGGCCGTACGCGTCTTGCAGTTTCTCGCTGGCCTGGGTGACGTCGAAGGCGGCCTGTGTTTTGGGTTCGCTGAGCAACGAAATCGCGGACTGGCGAAAGCGATCGAACTGCTGCACGCCGGCCGCGGCTTCGAGTTCGCCCCGCTGCGTATCGAGCAGCTTGCGCAGGTGCTGGCGATTGGCGAATGATTCCTGGCTGAGTCCTTGAGGGAGCGCCAGGTTGGGCGCTTGGAAATCGAGTTTGGAATCGGCTTTGCCCGTTTCGTGATGAAATTCATACGTGGGATAAGCGCCGTAGGTTTTCGCATTGAAGGGCGAAGCGCTGATGAACCACGGATCGCGCTTGGGTCCCATCAAGCCGGCGAACTGCCCGGGGATGACGCGGCCCGTGCGATGGATCAGCTTTTCCGGCAGCACGACGGCCGGGGGAAGATTGTTGGCCGGGCGCATCGCGTCGTTGGCGATGGCGGCGATCGACGGCCAATCGGTGGGGAGCGGCTTCGACGGATTGAAGCCGATGGGCATCATCGTGCGGCCGGTGAGCATCACATGATGCCCCTGCGAGTGCTCGTTATACGGATGTGTGAGCGAGCGAACGAGAGCCCACTTGTCACTCCGCGCGGCGAGCAGCGGCAGGTGTTCGCAGATCTGCACGCCGGGTGTTTTGGTGGCGATGGGTTTGAATTCGCCGCGAACATTCTCGGGAGCGTTCGGCTTGGGGTCGAAGCTATCCTGCTGGGCGAGGCCGCCGGAAAGGAAAATGTAGATGACGGCTTTCGCGCGCTTGGTCTTGCTGCCGGCGGGAGCGAATTCATCGCCCGCCGCGATGAGCGGAGCGAGGTGGTTCATGCCGAGACCGAGGAGGCCGATGCTGCCGGCCTGGATGGCGGTGCGGCGAGTGAGTGGATGTTGGGCAGGCTGCATGGCGTCGCTCCGTTAGTCGTCGCTCGCTCCGCGATCGACGAATGGATTTTCCTAGTAGGAGAACGGTTGGGTTGTTACGAGTCAAGCAATCGAGAGCGAAGGTCTGGGCGGTCAATGGCTGGCTGCGTCCATTCACCGTTCGCAGAGCGAACGGCGACTATGTCGGAATCGCAAATAGGTGAATCGGCGATTTATTCGACAGGTATTTGCCGTCTTTCACGGGGCGGCCGTTGCCGTTGCTGCCGGCGTTGGTTGCGGCGACGGCGAAGCGTTTGCCGTCGGGATGCCAACTGATGCTGTGCGGATTGGCGAGTTTTTTCTCGGTAAAGAACGGCGCCTGCTCGTCGACGCGCACGTACAGCAGTTGCCCTTGGCCGGGCGTGCCGTAGGTGATCAGCGACACGAAACCTTCCTCGTGAAAATGCAAATCGCCGACGAACGCATCGTTCTGGGTGCCGAGATCGAATTTGGCTTTCTGTTCGCCGGTTGCGAGATCAAAAATCAGCAGCGTCGGAATGCCGACCACCGTGCCGCCGTTCTTGGGCACACAGCCACCGACGGCGAGGAGCTTGGCATCCTTGTCGAGCGCAAGACATTGCACGCCGCCGCAGTCTTGCAAGCGCGACAAGGTGAAGAGAATACCGGCGTCGAACTTTTTGATTTCGCTGCCGTCGAGTTTCAGCCAATGGACAATCCCTTTCGCATCGCCGAGCAAGAGCGTGCCATCGGGATGAAAGCGAACGGCGAGGGGATCTTCTTTGACAGCGATCTCGTGCTGCAGCTTGCCGTCTTCCGTGGACCAGACTTTCAACTTGCGATCGGTGGCTGTGCTCGCAATCAGTTTGCCATCGGCGCTGATGGCGAGTTGCCGCACCCAGCCGTCGTGAGCCTGTTCGTGTTGCCACTTGGCCGTCGGTTTCTCGGCGAGCATGTCGGTCCAGCAAATCAGCTTGCCCCAAGAATCGGCCGTGAAAAGTTGATTGGTATCGCGCTGAAAGGCGATCCCTTCGACCCAGCCATGATGACCTTCGAGCGCGGGGAGTTCTGCGAACTCTTCGGTTTCAAAATTCCAACGGCGGACGCGGGCATCGTATCCGCCGGCGACGAGCAGCTTGCCACAGGGACTGAACCTCGCGGCAGAAACTTGCGGGTCAGCGTCGATGACCTTGAATTGCTTAGGCTGGTATTTTTTCAGGAGTTCGGGAGTTTCGATCATCGCATTTCTTCCTACGAGAGGAGCTCCTTCACCGCGTGCATATCGTCATGAGCCAGCGGCAGCGGCTGGCCCATGTTGTTGTATTCGGTTTTCTTCGTGTCGATGCCGAGGGCGGCGAACCAGGTGTGGAACAGGTGGCCGATGTCGTGCTCGTCGCCATCGACCCAAGTTCCTTCCGCGTTGGTCTTGCCGACGCAGATGCCGCGGTTGATGCCGCAGCCACTCATCGCGACGGACCACGCTTCCGGCCAGTGATCGCGGCCGATGTGGCCGTTGATCCGCGGCGTGCGGCCGAACTCGCTCATGGTGATGACGAGCGTGTGCTCGAGCATGCCCCGCTCGGCGAGGTCTTCGATCATCGCGGCAAAGGCCTGGTCGTATCGCGGCATCAGGCTTAGGTGGCCATTGAAGTTGTCGCCGTGCGTGTCCCAGCCGTAGCTGTTCACTTTCACGAAGGTCACGCCCGCTTCGAGCATCTTGCGGCCTTGCAGCATGTGACGACCGAACTCGTGCGTGCCGTAGCGTTCGATGTCTTTGGGATCGAATTTCGAAGTATCGAACAAATCCTGCCGCTTCATCAGTGTGCGGGCAACGTCGTACACATAACCCTGGGCATCGCCGACTTGCTTGCGGCGGCCTTGAGCGTATTTGCTGTTCGCGAGCTTGCGGAGTTCGTTGCGCTCTTCATCGACCTCGGGTGTGATTTCGCTATTGAGCGGCAGGTTCTCCGGCGGCTTGCCGTCGCCGAACGCAATGCAGCCATACTTGGGACCAAGGAAGCCAGCATCCGCATGAATGAAGCCACTGCTGCCTGGTTTGATCCAGACATAAGGAGGCAGGCCGCTGTCACCGGCGCCGAGCAACTTCGCCACCGCGGAGCCAAAGAACGGATACGTCACGCCGCGGTTCTTGGGATCGCCCCGCTGAATGCGAGCGACGCCTGCCGAGTGCGAATTGTCCTTGGTGCAGACGCTGCGAATCACCGCGAGATGATGCATCTGCTTCGCCGTCTTCGGCATCAATTCACTGATGTGAATGCCGGGGACGGAAGTGGGAATGGCGCGGAACGGCCCGCCGAAAAGCGTGTTCGGTTTCGGATCCCAGCTTTCCAGCTGACTCATGCCGCCGTCGATCCAGACGAAGAGGACCTGTTTGTGCTTCTTCTTCACTTCTGCGGCGATGGCGGGAGAAAGCAGCGAATCGGGACCAAGCGCGCCGGCGGCCAACGCGCCGGCACCGAAGGCAGCGCTGCCCAGCAACTGTCTGCGGGAGAGCGTGTGTTCCCAGGGTTTGCAGAGAGGATTTTGCATGAGGTCCTTTCGGAGGATGGAGCACTGCTCCGTCCAGCGTTTCGCGCGGGGTCGGGACGGAGCAATGTTCCGTCCTACGAGGAAAGGTTAATGATTAATCCCAAACTCATTCGACGCCAGCAAACTCCAACTCAGCGTGCGAATCGCTTCGGGGCGGTTGGCGGCGTGCTTCGTTAAAAATTCGGCGACGGCTTTCTTTTCATCCTCATTGGGCCTGCGGCTGAGGATGCTCAGGTACATCTCATCCGCAAAAGCGCCAGCGTCGGCCTGTTTTTCTAGACGTTCGGCCAGGTTGCCGGGCTGCGGTTTGAGCCAGCCGATCACGCTCGGATCGTTGAGCAAGAATAACGCTGCCTTCACCGACGGCGCGTGCTCAACTTCGGGCTCACGCGCGGGAAGGGCGAAGGCTTTGTCGAATTTGGTTTGCAGGTCTTTAAGTTGCTTCTCGTCGGTGACCGTGCTGGCCATGCCGGTCGCCGTGAGCATGCTCTGCAGCAGTTGTTCCGACGAGAGCGGCTTTTCCAGAGCCACGCGGTACGAATGCAGCGGCACTTCATCAGCGGCGAACGAAGCGGCCGTGCTGCGTTGATAGGTTTTCGAAAGTGCCAACTCGCGCAGCAACCAGCGAATATCAAATTCATGCGCGGCCAGTTCGTTGCTGATCAGTTCCAGCACCTCCGGATGCGACGCCGGATTCTCGTTATGGAGCAGATCGAGCGGATGCACCTGGCCGCGGCCCATCATCAGCCACCACAGGCGGTTGGCGATGTTGCGTTTGAAGAGCGGGTTGTTCGCGGTTGGCAATTGTTCGGAGAGAACTTTCAGCGCGCTGAACTTTACCTTGCCGGGCTTCTTCGTTTTGGGATCAGGCGGCACTTCCCATTCTTGCCCCTTCTCGAACGTCGGCAGCGAGACTTCTTCCAGCCCCGGCAACTTCGGGCCCATGGTCTTCGGCTCTTTCACAAAGACCGACATGAACTCGACTTTTTTCAGCAGCGGCTTTTCGATGACGGCGGGATATTTCACATCGGTCCGCAGCCCCACCTGGCTGATGTACGCAAACATGCCGTGATAATGCTCTTGCTTGTATTCGTCGACAAAGAGGTGATCGTGGCATTGGGCACATTGCACATCGACGCCCAGCAACAAACGACCGACGTCGCGCACGAGCGCCGGCACATCGACAGGATTCTGCCCATAGTTTTCCAGTCGCTTGGAAAAGAAGAGAGCACTGCCGCGCGTCGCTTCGTTGTCGGCGTCGGGATTGAGCAACTCGCGGACGAACACATCCCAATGCTTGTTTGCTTTCACCGATTCGTGCAGGTATTTGCGCCATTCCTCGTGATCGCCGAGGCGTTCCATGAGCATCACGTTGAGCGCCTGCTCCAAGCGGCGGACGTGGTCGTCGCTGGCGAGCAGTTTGTCGATCAGCTTCGTTCGCTTGTCGGCATCTTTATCGTCCAGAAAGGCGACTGCTTCGTCGCGACTCGGAATGCGTCCTGCCAGATCAAGATAGACCCGGCGAACGAACTCGGCATCGTCAGCGGCCGCAGCCAACTCGCCACCAGCGGCGGCTTCGATCAGGGCATCGATGCGTTGATGCAACGGCTGCTCTTGAGCAACAGCAACCAGTGCGAAACCGCAAAAGAGAATGCTCAGAACGAGCGAACGGCAACAAACCTGCGACGGCATGGGAGGGACCTCGGCAAGGCAGCGCAGCGGAATTAGAAAGCGGTAGGATTTGCGGCGGGGGTCGCATGAGCGATGCTTGATGTTAGTCTAATGAAAAGGATCGACCGCAGGAAAGCAGAATCTGCGGAAAAATCGGGAGGCGGACGAGAGTCGAGGGACGAGAGTCGAGGGACGGGAGGAGAGGGACGGGAGGCGAGAGAAATGCTGATTCGAACGTGTAGCTGCCTGATTCTGACCTTATTGGTACCGCTTACGGCGGTTGGGCAAACTTCGCCGCCCGCTGTCCCCGTTGTCGCGCCGGCGGAACTTGGCTTCGATGCCGAAAAGTTGAAAGCCATCGACGAGATCATTGCCCAAGGCCTCGCAGCGAAAAAAATGCCGGGCTGCGTGGTCGCTTTCGGCCGGCAAGGGAAACTCGCCTGGCTCCGGGCGTATGGCAACAAGCGGGTCGAATGGGAAAGCGAACCGGCCGCGGCGATGACCATCGACACGGTGTTTGATCTCGCGTCGCTCACAAAGCCAATCGCGACGGGGACGAGCGTGATGCTGCTCGTCGAGCAGAAGAAGGTTAGGGTTGACGAACTCGTTGCTCAGTACTTGAACGACTTTGGCCGGACGGGTGACCGAGAGGCGGACAAGTTGAAGTGCGAGGTCAAGGTGCAGCACCTGCTGGAGCACACGAGCGGCCTGATCGCGGACAATCCGATCGGCGATTACGAGCACGGTGTCGACGAAGCCAAGCGCCGGCTGTTGGCCTTGAAGCTGAAGACGCCGCCGGGCACGAATTTTGTCTATAGCGATGTCAACTTCATCACGCTCGGGTTGCTGATTGAAAAGGTAAGTGGCCAGAACGTGCACGAGTTTTCGCAGGCTCATATTTTTCGGCCGCTGGGGATGAAAGAGACAACATACATTCCCAGTGAAGACCTGAAGAAACGATGCGCGCCCACGCAGCGGCGCAACAACGCCTGGATGCAAGGCGAAGTCCACGACCCGCGGGCCTACAAACTCGATGGCATCGCCGGGCATGCTGGTTTGTTTGGCACGGCCAGCGATCTTTCTAGATATGCTTCAGCCATGTTGAATCGTGGTGAATATCAGGGCGTGCGCATTCTCAAAGAAGAGACTTGGAAGTTGATGACGACGGCGAACACCGTTCCCGCCAAGCGGAATAACGGCGAAAGTTATGAAGGGCTCCGCGGCCTGGGTTGGGATATGAGAACCGGCTTCTCGACGAACGGCGGCAGCGGCCGTTCGGCCAAAGCTTTCGGCCACGGCGGCTTCACCGGCACGGTGATTTGGATCGATCCCGAGCAGGATTGGTTCTTGATCTTTCTGAGCAACCGGGTTCATCCCGACGGCAAAGGGTTGGTGAATCCGCTCGCGGGAGAGATTGCGACCGTGATTAGCGCGGCGGCGAAGTGAGTGGTGGAATTAGTCAATGTCCAAGCAGCGCCAAAACAATTTCCAGCACGATGAGCGCTACGACGCTGAGTTCCAACAACTCCAGGCGGAACATCGCCGATTGGCTCGATAGCGTTTCGTGCACGTCGGCGGCGACGTCGATGGCTTGCCGCACGTTGCCGGCCCATTCGGTCAGATGAAAGCGATCGGCGAGCAGGCGATACAGTCGCGACAAGTATTGATCGCCGACCAACTGCAACGTGCCGCTGGCGCGCTCGAACGTGCCGACCGCATCCATCCGAATCTCGGCGAGCAGCCGCAGCGGCCGCGCGTGCGTTCGCCAAAACGGCAGCCAAGAGCGCGCGGCATTTTGAATTTGGCTGCGGGCAGCGAGCAGCGCCGTATCGACACGGTGATCGAGATAGCGAAACTCAAGCAATTGCAAATTAGCGAACTCAATGGTGTGCAGCGTTTCCTCGCAATCGCGATCGATCACCACCGCGGCCGACCAATCGATGAACGCCACGTCGTCGCGGCCGTACGAAATCTGGCAGCGGAGCGCTTCATTCAATTCCTGATCCGAGAACACGGTCTTCTCCAGCCGCAACAAACTCGCGAGCCAGATTCGATCTTGCGCATTCCATTGGCCGTCGCGAACCAAGGCCGCCTGCGGTTCCAATTGAAACGTGAAATAATCTTCATAGCTGTCGCTCCAGGCCGGTTCGTCGATCGCGGGGAGCAATTGTTCGAACAGCGGCGCCGCGGCTTGTCTCGCCAGGGGCAACAACCATTGCTGATCGGCCAGGCCGGCAGCGACGTCGGCTAACTCGGCCTGCGTAAGTTCGAACGGCAAACGAAATGCGATATTCGCAGCACCAAAGTCAAACACGATGGCTTCCACTTCGGCCGCAGCGGCGATCTGAGAAATTGGCAACCGCAACGGACCGAGATTGAAGCAGAGCGGGGCCGGCCGATAGGCAAACGCTTGTGGCGTGCGCGGCCGCCGCGGCAGCAAGCCGGTTTCTCCCTTCACCAGGCCGGCGGCCCGCTCCAGGTCGACCTCTTCACCCCAGTCGACGGCGACCACGCAATGCAACGTGCCCCGGACGACAAGTGTCGCCGGTTCGGTTGCAGAGGGCTCGAATGAATTCACATTTCGCTCCGTCAAAGTTTGCTGACTTTCTTTCATTTGCGGGCTGAGCGCCAATTTTACTCGCTGCGTGACGCAAATCGGTCTGTAAGATTCGCGGAATTAAATTGACCACTCCAACGGGTGCTGCTAATTTCTTGGCGGGCGATCCTTTCGGAACAAAGGAGATTGTGGCAAAGTTTCATCTCACCTGGGGAGTTGTCCATGCCTGCCCCGCTATCCCGCCCGGAATCTCGCGTGGTTACTCAACCACCAACTCGTTCTGCCCGCACCGGACCTATCCGGCCGCAATCGGCTTTCACACTCGTGGAACTGCTGGTGGTGATCGCCATTATCGGCGTTCTTGTGACCCTGCTGCTGCCCGCGGTGCAGTTTGCCCGTGAATCGGCACGCCGCTCGAAGTGCGAAAACAATCTGAAGCAAATCGTGCTCGGCGCACACAACTTCGAATCGACCTACGGCTTCTTTCCCTCCGCCTACGAAGGCCCGAGCACGAATCCCGGCTGGGGCTGGGGTTCGGCGATCCTGCCGTTTTGCGAACAGAAGGATATGTACGAAGCCGCGCAGGTAAACACCACCGCGTTTGGAGCGGGCGCCAATCCGGCGCTGCCGACGGTCCATTCGGAGGCGAAGTTAGCGCTCTTCCGCTGCCCGTCCGATCCCGCGCCGGATAAAAATCCAATTCGTTTGTATCACGCCACCTCGAACTATCGCGCGGTCGCGGGGCCGATGTCGATGAACACGTTTTGGGTCGACTACGACTACGGCGGCGTCCTCTATCAAAACAGCCGGACGCGGATGGCGAAGATCACCGACGGCACTTCCAACACGCTGCTCATCGGCGAATGCATCTTCGACGAAAAGACCAGCAAGCGGGCCGCACTCTGGGCCGGCATGACCGGCATGCGTGTTTATCCTGGCGATCCAGGCCCCTCGATTTGGGTCAGCGACGTGATGTGGTCGGTCGACGATGTGAGCGCCCATGTGAACGGCCCCGCGCCGCAGGCCTTCAGCAGTCGGCATCCGGGCGGCGCGCATTTCGCCTACAGCGATGGCAGCGTCCGCTTCTTCTTCGAGCACGGCGACAAGAGCATCGTCAAATGGGCCGCCGGGCGTGATGATGGAAATGGTGAGCCGTAGGTGCCTCGCACAAAAGAGCCCCGCACGGAGTAAGGGGAGTTCCATCTCAACTGTCGTGGCAACGTCGTTTCCCCTTACTCCGTGCGGGGCTCTTTTCACGCGTTATCGCTCGACATGCTGTTTTTCGCTACAATCCCGCCTTCATTTCTCTCTCGGGTTTCAATGCGGACGTAGCAGCAATGGCTCATTTTCTCGGCGTCGATATCGGCACTTCCGGCACCAAGACACTCGTCGTCAGTGAGGATGGCAAGATCCTCGCCGAAGCGGCCCAGGGTTATCCGCTGGCCATGCCCAAGCCGTTGTGGACCGAGCAGAATCCGGAAGATTGGTGGCAGGCGACTGTTGCCACCATTCGCGCGGCCGTGAAAAAGGCCAAGCTCAAGCCAGCCGATATCAAAGCGATTGGTCTGTCGGGGCAGATGCACGGCAGCGTGTTTCTCGACAAGAATCACCAGGTTGTGCGGCCCGCGCTGCTCTGGAACGATCAGCGGACCAAGGCCGAGTGCGACGAAATCGAGCAGCGGGCCGGCGGGCGGAAGAAGCTGATCCAAATGGTCGCCAATCCCGCGCTGACCGGCTTCACCGCGCCGAAGATTCTCTGGCTCCGTAATCATGAGCCGAAGAACTTTGCCAAGACGGTGAAAGTGCTGCTGCCTAAGGATGATGTGCGGCGGCGGCTCACCGGTGAATATGCAACCGAAGTGAGCGATGCCAGTGGCATGCTGCTACTCGATGTGGCCAAGCGGAACTGGAGCACCAAGCTACTCGAAAAGCTCGAACTCGATCCTTCACTCTTTGCCCAAGTGTATGAATCGGAAGAAGTCACGGGCAAACTGACGGCCGCCGCGGCGAAGGAACTGGGCCTCACGACCGATTGCGTCGTGGTCGGCGGCGCGGGCGATTGTGCAGCGAATGCGGTAGGCACCGGCGTCGTCGAAGGTGGCATTCTTTCGAACTCGCTCGGCACGAGCGGCGTGATGTTTGTGCACAGCGACCAGATGCAAGTCGATCCGCTAGGCCGGTTGCACACGTTCTGCCACGCCGTTCGCGGCAAATGGCACATGATGGGCGTGACCCTTTCAGCGGCTGGTTCCTTGCAATGGTTCGTCGAGCAGATTTGCAAAGAAGTGAACGCCAAGAAAAACGCCTACGACACCATCAATGAAGAAGCCGCAAAGGCGCCCCGCGGCAGCGAAGGTTTGTTCTTCCTACCGTATCTCTCCGGCGAACGGACACCGCATGCCGATTCGAACGCGCGCGGTTGTTTCGTCGGTCTCACGCTGTCGCATACGCGCGGGCACATGGCTCGCTCGATCATGGAAGGTGTCGCCTACTCGCTGCGCGACAGCCTGGCGATTCTCGCGGAGATGAAAGTTCCCGTGAAACAAATCCGCGCATCAGGCGGCGGTGCGAAGAGCCCGCTGTGGCGACAAATCCAAGCCGACGTTTTCGGCCAGGAAGTGGTGACGATCAATGCCGAGCAAGGCCCGGCGTATGGCGTTGCACTTCTCGCCGCAGTCGGAGCGGGTGCCTACAAGAATATTCAGGAAGCGTGCGCCGCGAACATTCGCGTCGTCAGTCGCACACCGGCCGACAAGAAAGCGCTTCCCACCTACGACCGCGGCTTTCCGGTTTATCAGCAGTTGTATCAATCGCTGAAAAAAGATTTCGTGGCAATCGCGGGGCTCTCTTCGTAGGCTCCTGATCGCCGAGAAGAAACAAAAGCGGACGGGGCAGCGATCAGTTCTGAAGAATCCCGTTCGCTTGTTAAACAATCACGCTCGTCAGTGATTGAAAATACGGATGCTTGCGAATGGGATCGAAATCTCGTTCGCTGCCGACCAGATCGCGATAGTCGGGCTGCAGTTCGAAGGCTTGGGCAAGATAGGAGCAGGCAATCTTCACGTTGCCAGCCAGGCTCCAGTAGCAAGCCAGGTTGTAATGCAAAATCGGCTGCTCGGCGTCGGCTTCGAGGGCTTCTTCCAGGACTTGAATGGCGAGGTCCAAGCGACGGACTCGTTTGTAGCACCAGCCGAGGGCGAGACGAATGTGGAAGTTGCCCGGCTCAAGGTCAGCGGCTTCGCGGAGCGGTTTGACTGCGTCGGCGTAGCGTTCCATGGTTCGCAGGGCCTGGCCGCGAAGGAACTGGATGTGTCCCCGCAAGCCGCCGGGATTGTCGATACGGTCGAGCGTGGCGAGCACGCGATTGGCAACCTGGTCGCGCACGTCGGCTCGACAGGGCCAGCGTCCGCCAAAGACGGTGATGAGATCCAAGTAGCCTTCGGCTTCCCGAAGGATTTGCTGGCGGCGGATTCGATTGGGATCGGACATGGCGAATCTTCTCAGCCACGCTGGACGTGTGAACTTACTCAGGCACGCTTCGGACAAGGCACGTTGCTGGCAGGCTCAATCTGAAAAAACGCTCTACTACTTAATTCTAACCGGCGCTTTCAAAAACCCAAATTTTGCGGCGGCTAATTCCGCCCGGAATCTCGAAAAAAACCAAATTCGAGCGGGTTAAGGCGGACACATAAACCTTGCCGTCGCCCCTCCACTCCCATTTCATTCTCCAACAATTAGGCCAGGACGCCAGGAGGGGTACATAACTCGATGTAGTGGCCGTCGGGATCGATCAAAAAGACCTGCCCGGCGCCATCCGGCCGCCGCCAGCGCGGGATGAATGGATAACCCACTTTCGTCAAATGGGCTTCCCAGGCCGATAAATCGTCGACCATGATCGCCCAGTGATTGCCGCGGCGGTGCGATTGCGGCTGCGCTTCGCGGCCGGCAATCAGGTGCAATTCCTGATGCTCGCCCAGCCGAAACCAAGCGCCGGGAAAATCAAATTTCGGCCGCTGCATTTCCGCTAGCTGTAATACATCCCGATAAAATGCGCAGCTCTTGGCCAGATCGGCAACGTGCAGCGCCACGTGATTGAGTTCGACGATTTTCATGTCCGCATTGTGGTTGCGGAGTCGAGCGGCGAAAAGGGGGACAGAGTTGTCGATTCTAAGGCACACCCACTTCAAACGACGCGACCGTGATTTCAGTTCCCGCGGGAACCGTGATGCCAAAGAGCGCCGGCATCTTGGCGTTCCCTTTGGTTTGCGCGGTGAGTTCAACATCCTCGCCATGAATGCGAGCTTTGAGCTGACCGGCTTGGCGACCGAGTTCAACGACAACGGTGCCGCTGGGGAGTTCGACCGTCATCGCATCAGCATCGCCGTCGACCGAGACCAGGCCTATCGACTGACCTTTCTTGACGCCATCCAGAAAAACTCGGCAGACAAAGTTGGGAGTTAACTGCCGGCCAAAGACTAATTGCATTTCGCCGCTGTCACCGGGCGTTTGCACGATAAGCCGGCCTTCGTCGTTCTGCGTGCCAGCATCGCCCAGCGGCTTCTTCACCCAGCCCTTCGGACCACGGGTGCGGAGCGACCAGTTCTTCGGCGCGAGCTGTGCTTTTACGAGCGGAGAAAGCGAGGGAAGCACGACGGCTGGCGGCGGCTGTTCGACTTCCAATTCCGGCAGCAGGAACTTGACATCGGCCTTGCCTGCCGCAGCTTCGCTCCACATCTGGCGCGCGAGCTTTTTATCTCCTTTGGCATCCATCAGCAGGAAAGCGCCGAAGAAAATCTTATTGTTGGCACTTTTGGGATCGAGGTCCTGCTGCGCGACCATGAGCGCCACTTTGGCCGGCATCGTTTGCAGCGGATAAGTTCGCTGCTGACCGGCGACGCGCATGATCAGCGTCTTGTTTTCGTACTCGACAAAGATGCCGATCGTTTCGCCGATCTGCAGCTCGCGCGGCTCGCCCGCTTGCATCGTCCGGCCGGCGCGATCGACGGCTTCCCAGAACTGCGTCACATAACCGCCGAGGAGTTCGAGCCGATTGAGCTCGGTGTCGTAGGCTACATCGCCGCGCAACTTGGCCGCTGCGGCGAGTTTCGCTTTGATCGCCGGTAAATCGCGTGCGCCCATCGCCGCCCGCACTTCTTTCAGGGCAACTGCTTTTGGGTTTTCATCCTGCGCTGTAGCTGTGGATGATAACAGTGCAGCGACAACAACCAAGCCAACGAACGAGCGCATGACAGCGGCCTCCGGCGGAAACGCGAAATCGGGATGGGCGAAATCGGGATGGGCGAACAAACGCGTCGCTCTGGCCGGCGAGGTCGAGTTCGGTGTTGATTAGTTTGATTGCGCGGAGGGGGCGGAGTCGAGGGGTGTGGCAGAAAATTAGCCTTGTTTCCAGATACCCCACTGGCCGTTGTTTTCGTCCACAGCGATTTCGATCGAATTCGGCTGCCAGTTCAAGCGGTTCTTCATCCGCAGGAGCAATTGTTCGCCGATCCAGCGGGCGAGAAGTTCCGCCGTTGTGTTCGGCACGGGCAGGATGATGCAATCGCCGAGCGGAAATATCCAACGGCGTTTGTCCGGTGTGAATACCACCGTGACTTCTTTCTCATCGGCAACGACTTTGATCAGCGGATGGCTGTCAGGCAGCAGCATGCGGTGGTCGAGCTGATCGGTGATCGCCCGCAGCTCGTCGCGGGCGGCAATAAAATCGACGACGTAGCTGTTTTCATCGAGCGGCCCCGCGAGTTCGACGGCGACGCGATAGTTATGGCCGTGCAACCGTTCGCAGATGTCGCCGGCAAACGTAATGAAATGTGCCGCGGCAAAGACGTGATGTTCTTTGTCGAGACGGATGCGAAACGATTCGCTCATCGGTGTTACTCGTGATGATGAGGAACAGAACTACCGTCGGGGAACGGCAGTTTCTTGTGCAGGCTGGGAAAAATCCAGCCCTGACGATAGAAGTAAAAGAGCATGCCAATGGCGAGCACTCCCATCACCGCGAGGCACATGACGTATCCATACGGCGTGTGCAACTCCGGCATGTTCAGAGGCATTTTTCCATCGGCGTAGTCAAAATTCATCCCATAAATGCCGGCGATGAACGTCAGCGGAATGAACATGGTGCTGATGATCGTGAGCACGCGCATCGTTTCGTTGATGCGATTGCTGAGCGCAGACATATAGAGATCGCGCAAGTCTGCCGTGAGTTCGCGATACGTTTCCACCAGATCGACAATCTGCACGATGTGATCGTAGCAGTCGCGCAGGTAAACACGCGTGTCGTCTTGAATCAACTCGGAGGCATCGCGGGTGACAGCCGCCACTGCTTCGCGCATCGGCCAAATCGCGCGGCGGAGCATCAGCAGATCGGCTTTGACGATATGCAACGCATCCATGAGCGTCGTATCGGGCCGATCGAGCACTTGTTCTTCGAGCAGATCGAGGCGTTCGGAATAGACTTCCAGCACCGGGTAGTACGCGTCGATGGCCGCATCGATCAGCGCATAGGCTAGATAGTCGGGACCGCGGGTGCCAATCTTGCCAGCCTGATCGCGAATGCGCTGGCGCACGCGATCGAACGAATCGCCCGGCCGGCCGCCTTGAAAGGTGAGCACAAAGTTCTTGCCGAGGAACATGCTCAACTGCTCCGTGTGCGCCCGCTCGTCGCAACTGGCCATGCGCATAACGATGAACAAGTGATCGTTGTAGTCGTCGATCTTCGCCCGCTGATGCTGGCTGACCACATCTTCGAGGGCCAGCCGGTGCAGATTGAAGAACTCGCCCAGGCGCTCGATTGCTTTGGCATCGCCCAAGCCGTCGACGTTGATCCAGGTGACTTCGTGCTTGTAGAGGAGCGCAGGAACTTCGTTCACATCCTGCACATTTTTTTCGGTCACCCCTGCAGGCCCGTAGGCGAGGACGTGAATCCGTGGCTTGGGCTGCGCCGGATCGGGCGCGATTTGCCCCGGAGAACTACCGGGTTTGGTCCGGCGTTTGATTTTGAGTTCGGAACGCTGCGGTTTGTGTTTGCGGCGATATTTCAAGCGAAATACTCGGTTAGCATCAAGCAGCAATGCGGCGCATCTCGCGCGAGGCTTCGGGCGCGAGCCGCACTTCCAGCGGCCGCATCATATTCAAATGTACGTCACGCTGCGGATAGGCTATCACGATTCCGGCCTCGTTGAATAGCTCGTCGATGCGAAAGCGGATGTCGCTCTCTACTTTTCCCTTCGACGCCGTTTGCAGGTCGATCCAAAAGTTGATGCTAAAGACCAAAGCGTCGTCGGCGAAGTCTTCGAAGGCCACGCTGGGGGCTGGATCCTGCGCGACATGTTCGTGTTCGGTGGCCGCTTGCTTCAGCAGTCGCTCGACTTCGCGGGTGGGCGAGCCGTACGAAACGCCGACCTTGACGCTGGTCGAGATCCGATCGTCGCTGAGCGTCCAGTTGACTACCTGGCTCTCGAGGAACTTGCTGTTCGGCACAATCACTTCCAAATTAGCGCCGGTCGCAATGCGGGTGCTCCGCGCACCGATCTCGGTCACTTTGCCCGTGCGTCCATCGATTTCGATGACGTCGCCCACGCGGATCGGCCGCTCGGCAATCAGAATCAAACCGCTGATGAAGTTGTTGACAATATTCTGGCTGCCGAAACCGACGCCGACCGCCAAGGCACCACCGGCGAAACTGAACGCGGTGATCGGCACGTTGAGAATGTTCAGCGTGAGCATGCCGAACGTGGCGAGCAGCACGTAATAGCTGATCTTTTGCAACGGCGCGCTAGCCGTCTGATTCAATCCCAAGCGACTGAGCAACCGCTTGCCAATCCAACGGCTGATCATGCCCGCCGCGACATAGCCAAAGCCCATCAGAAACAAGCCGCCCACCAGCGTACCGACGGTCATGACAATCGTTTTGCCATCGGCGCCGCGGATGAGAACAAAGTTCCAAACCGAAGCGACGTGATTAAAGGCATCGCCGACCTGGCCGAGAAACTTTTCGCGGAGGGCAGCGGTGCGTTCGGCTTGTTCGTCGCCAGTTGGGTGCGGAGAAACGAAGGGAGTTTCATTCGCAACCGGCTGGATTGGGGCTGGCTGTTGGACAACAGGCACGGCAATCTGTTGAACCGGCTGCAGCTGAAGCTGCGGGGCTGGCGACTGTGGCTGCGCCGGCTGCTGAACGGGCTGCGGTTGCCCCGGCAACGGCAACAACTGCAGCTGCGCCAGCGCGGCAGCGGGGCAGACAACAATTGCTAAAGCAATGGAAATTAAGGACTTGCGATTATTCATGAGCATCCTGCTCCGGCCGACATGCGAACGAATTCGAAGCAGGGAGAAATAGCGGAAACAGCTTCCCGCGGTCAAGAGAAGTCGCCTTGTCGCTAATGTCTACTTTTTCTATGAATTTTCAACGTTGAATGTTGCGGCGGCTAAACGTGCATGTAAACTTAGCGAAACATTCCGTTTATCCTATTTAACATTTCTGCCCTATTTGGGGCGGTTGTATCGTCCGACTGGTTCCACTTCCTGCCTTAAGCACCACACGATTTGCCTCTCAGGGGATTTGCTATGAAGAATTGGGTTTCGTCACTTCTCACTGGTCTGACCCATTCGAAAACGGCGCGCGCCCGGCTCCGGCAGGCTGCGCGCCTCGATGGCAAGCGGCGGCAAACGTTGCTGCGGTTAGAGTTTTTGGAAGATCGCCGCCAACTTGCGCCCGGCGATGCCGCGCTCGTCGGCAACAACCTGCTGGCCGAAGGAACTCCGGGCGACGATATCATCATCATCAGCCAAACGACGGATGGTCTATATTTGGCTCGTGTCAACGACGAGCTGTTTGGTCCCTTCGACGTGCCCGGCAATTTGCAAGTCCTCGGCGATGCCGGCAACGATGTGATTGTCATCGTTAACACCTCGCTGCAAGCCATCGTCGACGGCGGAGCCGACAACGACTTCATCTACGGCAGCTTCGGCAACGACACGCTTGTCGGCGGACTTGGCAGCGATTTGATCAACGCTGCGGACGGCAACAACACCGTTTGGGGCGATCAGCAAAATCAACAAGCAGCGGCGGCCGGCGGCAACGACATCATCAGCACGCTGGGTGGCGACGACGTGGTGTATGGCGGCGGCGGCGATGACCAACTCAACCTTGGCGCCGGCAGCGACTATGCGTTTGGTGGTACGGGGAATGATCTGATCGGCGGCGAAGGTGGCAACGACCGAATTTATGGCGGCACGGGGAACGACGTCGTTTCGGGCGACGCCGGCGATGACTTGCTCGTGGGCAACGACGGCAACGACGAACTGCATGGCCGCATTGGCCGCGATGTGATCATTGGCGGCAGTGGTGCGGACTCGATCAACGGCGAGGAAGATGCCGATCTGGTTCTGGGCCGCGGCACGACGAATGAAGTCAGCACAACAGTTGGCGATGCCAACGACGTGGCTTTGACTGCCTCGCTGGCAACTTGGGTGGCGAGCACGCCCGCCGGGTTGCTCACGCCGGTGTTGGCTGCCACCGATGGCGGCGGCGATACCATCTATGGTTACACGGGCGGCGATCGCTTCTATGCCGATCAGCTCGATAACCTGGCCGATTTTAATCTCCCGTTCATGGGCACCGACACGCTGGAAGTGTTCGCTGGCAGCGCGGCCTTGCCGCCGGGTTCGCCGGTGCCGCCCGGCACCGCGGCACTCGTCGGTAATGACCTGGTCATTCAAGGCACACCGCTGGCCGATCGCATCATTGTTAATCCGCTCGGCACGGCCTACTTCGATGTGAGCGTGAACGGCGTGCCCTTTGGCCCCTTCAATGTGCCGGGCATTGTCCTCATTAACGCGGGCGATGGCGATGACTTTGTCGATACGCGCGAAACGTTGCTCGCGGTCACCGTCAACGGCGAAGGGGGCAACGATTACATCTCGACCAGCGGCGGCGACGACACCATCACTGGCGGTTTGGGCGATGACCAAATCAACGCCGGCAGCGGAAACAACACTGTCTGGGGCGACAACCTCAACGAACAAGCCCTGCCCGCCGGCGGCAACGATAAGATCAGCACGCTCGGTGGCGCCGACGTGGTGTACGGCGGCGGCGGCAACGACGAAATCAACCTCGGCGCCGGCGACGACCACGGCTACGGTGGTGCGGGCAACGACACCATCGGCGGCGAAGACGGCACCGACGAACTGTATGGCGGCGCCGGCAACGACGTGATGTCGGGTGACACGGGCAATGACTTGCTCGTCGGGCAGGATGGCAACGATACGTTGATCGGCCGCACCGGTCTGGACGTGGTCATTGGCGGCGCTGGCATCGACATCGTCAACGGCGGCGAAGACAACGACGTTGTCATTGGCCGCGGCTTGACGACGGAAAACAGCACCACCTTTGGCGATGCCAACGACATCACCAACTTCAACCTGTTCAGCGCTTGGTTCAATACGCAAACGCTCGGCTTGTTCATCCCCGTGCTGGCCGCGAACGACAACGCCATCGACACGCTCTATGGCTTTACGGGCAACGATGATTTTTACGCCGATCAACTCGACGTGCGGGCCGATTTCAATCTGCCCCTGATGGGGACTGATGCCTTGGAGATTTTCCCCGGCAGCGCTGCCCTGGCCGCGGGTTCGCCCGTCGCCCCGGGAACCGCTGCCCTTGTCGGCAACGACCTGGTTGTGAACGGCACCGCGCTCAGCGATCGGATCATCCTGACCCCAGCTAACGGCGATCGCGTGCTCAACGTCACCGTTAATGGCGTGCAATGGGGCGCGTTCCTCATTCCCGCCGTCGGCAACATCGTGGTGACCGCTGGTGACGGCGAGGACATTGTGGAAATTGCTCACACCACGGTGAACGCCATTGTCGATGGTGGCAACGGCGAAGATTACATCGCCACTTCCTTTGGCAACGACACCATTCAAGGCGGCCTGGGCGAAGATCAAATCAACGCCTCGGAAGGGAACAACACCGTTTGGGGCGACGTGCAAAATCAGCAAGCCCTCGACATCGGCAGCAACGACAAGATCAGCACCATGGGTGGCGCCGACGTCGTCTATGGCGGCGGTGGCAATGACGAACTCAACCTCGGCGCCGGCGACGATTATGCCTTCGGCGGCTTCGGCAACGACACGATTGGCGGCGAAGCGGGCAACGATCGCCTCTATGGTGGCGCCGGCAACGACGTGATCAGCGGCGATGCTGGCGATGACTTGCTGCTCGGCAACACGGGTAACGATCGCTTGATGGGTCGCACCGGCCGCGATGTGGTCGTCGGCGGCACTGGCTTAGACGAAGTCAGCGGCCAGGAAGATCAAGACGCCCTCATCGGCCGCAGCCTGACGAATGAAGTTAGCACGACCGTCGGCGATGCGAACGACGTGGCGCTTACCGCGCTGCTCGCACAATGGGTCGCTACACAACCGCTGGGATTGTTCACGCCGTTCCTGGGCGCTAACGACACGCTGAAGGATGTCCTCACCGGGGGCACGGGTGTCGATGATTTCTACGCCGATGTGAATGATCGCCTGGCCGATTACCGCTTGGCTGGCAACGGCCTCGATCGGCGCGTTCTGTAAGCGGCTTTCCGCAGCAAGAACTGTCGAGGAGCGCGGGCAATCGCGCTCCTCTTTTGTTTCTTGCGATGCAGTAGTTGGCGAGAATCGAGTATCCTGATTAGGCCGAATTTGAAATTTCAAATTCGAAATTTCAAAGCTGAAACGCACCTCATGACGCCTTCACCGCTGTTGCCTTACACCTGGATGCTCGCCAGCGCGACGGCATTTTCGGTAATGGCCATCTGCACGCGGGCCCTCGAACCGATCTGCGATTGGAAAGTCATCGCGATTTTTCGCACGGGTCTGGCGATGCTCTTTGCCGCGG
Source organism: uncultured Pirellulaceae bacterium (assembly GCA_964394305.1). Lineage (GTDB taxonomy): Bacteria > Planctomycetota > Planctomycetia > Pirellulales > Pirellulaceae > Anatilimnocola. The sequence goes on along the minus strand of CAYMWL010000109.1, from coordinate 140 downwards.
CGCTCGCGTATCGCGCAGGGGCACAATTCGTTGTCTTCAAACCGAAGATCCTGTGGATGCGCAGCCTGGCAGGGAGTGTCAGCCTGCTCTGTGGTTTTTATGCGATGACGCATCACAGCCTGTCGGAAGTGCTCGTGCTG
>CAYMWL010000108.1:0-20494 GCA_964394305.1 uncultured Pirellulaceae bacterium | reverse complement strand
CCAATTTTCGCCTCGGCGCGAAGAGCAATTCACGCCAGGCCGTGAACGGTTACAATCAAGCCAGACCGAGTTCTAAAATGACAGAAGTTGGAATCAATCCGCGCCGGATTCAAGTAACGCTGCGCGGATTTCTGATCGCCATCACGTTGCTAATTTGTGCGATTGCACTCTTGGTGCGGCGGGCGGAGTACATCGAAGGCAAAGTACGATCACTGGAGAGCCGAGGAGCCCAAGTCACGTTTAAAGGGGAACTTGTCGGAGGAAGTTTGCATGGCCAAGACCTTGAACGGGCGCGGCGGAACCGGGAGATATATGGAGCGTTCAGGAATCTGACTGACCATCCGCATCGGCTGGTTATCTGGGACGAGCCGACCGATTATCCCTTAGACCGCAGCCTTGACGATGTGGCATGCATTGGAACTTTCGGCCGGATCAATCTCTCGTTTGGGGTGACGAAGCAACAGGCGGTAAGATTGGCAGGTTTTCCAGCGCTGCGAGAAATTGCGATCCATTCAGACTCGTTGAGCATCGAAGCGGTGCAGGTACTGTTGAGTTCCCCCTATCTGGAAAGAGTTGACTTGATGGGTTGCCGAAATGTGGGTGGCGACTTCGGAAAGATTCAGTACATCTCTCCCAGCATCAAGTCAATCGCGTTGCAAAATACAGGAGTTAGCCCGGAAATACTAACTGAGATTTCCTCCCGGTTTCCGCATTGCTCGATTGAGAACTAGAACAACTCCGTAATCAGCTTGCCCCCTTCGACGAGCTTGAGCGGCTGCTGCTGATCGGTGATGTATTCGTCGTGCGGGTCCATGCCGAGGAGATGGCAGAACGTGACGAATAAATCCTGCACGCCGACGGGACGGTCGCTGACTTTTACGCCTTCCGCGTCGGTCGCGCCGATCACCTGTCCCATCTTCACGCCGCCGCCGCTGAAGCCGCAGAGCCAACCGTCGCTGTAGTGATCGCGGCCGCCGTCAGCGTCGAACTTCGGCGTGCGGCAGAATTCGCCCATCCACACGACTACGGTCTTGTCGAGCAAACCGCGATCGGCGAGATCGGTGAGCAGCGTCGCGTAACCAGCATCCGTTTCGCCGGCCAACATCGGGTTCTCCTTGAAGCCCCGCTTGTGCGTGTCCCAACCTTGATCGCCGAAGCTGCCGCCGTTGATGACTTCGATAAAGCTCACGCCGGTCTCGACCAGGCGACGAGCGAGCAAGCAGCCCTGACCGAAATAATTACGGCCGTATGCATCTCGTAGTTTTTCAGGCTCGTCGTCCAGCTTGAATGCCTTGAGCAACGGACTGAGCACGAAGCGACTTGTGCGCTTGTAGATTTCCTGCTGTTCCGACGCAGCTTTCGCAGAACCCGCCGCCGCGAACTGCTGATCGAGTTCCGATGCTAAAGCCAATCGCCGAGCAAGTACTTCGGGTGATACCCGCGGCAGCACGTCTTCCGGCAGTGTGCCAGCGGTGTCGATCTTGAACGATTCAAACCGGGGGCCTAGGACGCCGCTGTTGACATCGCGGGTCTTGATCCGCGGCTTGCCGATGCGCACGAACGCAGGCAAATCAAAATCGGGGTTGTATCGATCGCGGGCGACAACGGAGCCCCAGGTTGGATAGTTGATCGTCGGTTTGATCGGATAACCCGTGCGAACGAGCTTGATAGCGCGGAAGTGATCGCGCTCGGTGCTCTGCATGCTGCGGATCAGCGCGATCTTGTCCATCACCTCGGCGGTCTTGGGCCAATACTCGGCAATCTCCACGCCGGGCAGCTTGGTCTTGATCGCCGTGGCCGGCCCTTGAAACTTCGAGCCGATCTTGGGATTAAACGTTTCGAACTGGCTCGGCCCGCCGTCCATCCAGAGCAAGATCATGCTCTTGCCGTTTTTCTGCACTTCTTTGGCCTTGGCGAGCAGCATGTCGCGCCAGGAAAGAGTCAACGCGCTGGCGCCGACGCCGGCCATCATCTGGCCAAGAAAGCCACGGCGACTGGTGATGCCGTGCTGGTTGGTTTGAACGTTGACGAAGGAACGTAGCATGGCTGGTCTTCCGTGGGAGGGATTTCGATTTTCTGGTCCCCTCTCCTCTGTACTCAGGGGCAAGGGGTAGGGTGAGGGGCGGATTTGCCAATGGAGGATCAACTCCGCCGCACCCTCGCTTACGCGTCGGGCTAGTCATTCGCGGAGCAAATGACTATCGGCGGCTCAAAAACTCTGCCGAGTTAATCATGCTCCAGAGCAGATCTTCGTACGCCGTTTTTCGTTCGCCGACTTTGGCCAGGTGTTTGCGGCCGATTTCGATTTCTTTGTCCGTGGCCTTGCGGGCCAGGACTGCTTGATACAACCGGCCAATTGCTTTGGCATCGTCGGTTTCTTCTGAAACGATCCGCGCGAGCACCGTGTTGCTGCCTGGTGAGGCATCGATTTGCTTTTGAATCTGGTCGTTGTTCATCAGGAACATCGCCTGCTGCATCGTGCGGGCGACATTGTGAGCTTCGCTCGAAGGATCGAAACCAAAGGCTTCGTTCACCAGATCCTGCGTGCTCTTCGGCGGCGGCGGGAAACGAACGCCTTCGGGCACCGGCGCTGGTGGCGGCGTGAAGTTCGGCAACTCGATGCCGGCTTTCAGCGACGCAAAGATCTCATCACCGCGGAGACGCCCGGCAGGAATCACGGCGAACGGCTTCTTCTCGTCGGGGGAAGCATCGCGCACTGGCCGCTGATAAGCTTTGCTGTTCGCGACAACGCGGAAGACATCTTTGATGTCGAACTCGGTCGCCACAAAATGTTCGGCGAGTGCGACATGCACTTCGGGCAGCACGCTGTCGGCTAGATCACCGATTTCATCGACCGGTTCACAGAAGCCGCGGCCCATCAAGCGGGCCCACACACGGTTAGTCAATGCTTTGGCAAACCAAGGGTTTTCGGCGCCGACCACCCAGCGAGCCAGCTCGGTACGGCGAACAATGTCGCTCACGCCCGCATCGAGCATCTTCGAAGAGAACGCTGCGGGTTGCATTTCCTTGTTGCTCTCCGGCATCTTATGTTCGCCGGCGGTCTTGCTCGAAACAACAATCAGGTTGCTGTCATTCCACGGCAGCTTGGTTTGCACGCGGACGAAAAACGCCGCCACGTGATGAAACGTTTCCTGCGGCATGTCGATGAACTTGTGATCGTGGCATTCGGCACACTGAATTTGCGTGCTGAGGAATACGCGAGTCGTTTCCGACGCCAGCCGCGATTTGTCTCCTTGATGAAAACCGACATAAGTTGCCGCAGGATTTTCGCCGACCGTGCCGCTCGCCGTGATGATCTTATAAGTCACTTCGTCCCAGCCGGTGTTCTTGTTGAATTCTTCGGCCAGCCAGGCCTTGAAGGGACGATAGTTGAGGAACGTCAACTCCGGCTGCGGCGTGCGATAGCTGATCACATCGCTGAAGTAATCGGCCCAGTTCACCCCAAACTCGGGCGACGCCAGCAACTTGTCGATCACGCGGGCCCGCTTGTCCATCGCCGCATCGGCAACGAACGTGGCCATTTCTTCGGTTGTCGGCTGACGACCGATCAGGTCGAGCGACAAGCGGCGGAGGAACGCTTCGTCGGTGGTTTGCGGCGCATTCATAATGCCGCCGACGTATTTCTCCATCGCGGCATCGAGCGCGTCGGAACTTAACTTGCTCGCCACCTTCGCGGGCTTTTGCCGTTCGAACGGAACGGCCTTTTCGGCAATGTCTTTGGGCGTCGTTTTCTTTTCTGGCACGGGCTTGGCTGGTTTCTTATTCGGAGCGTTGGGATCGACCTTCTTAGGCTCGGTCGGCAGCGCGGCAAGCAACTTCGGCGGCTGGTTCTTTTCCCCTTCCGCTTTGAGCTTGGCCCATTCCTCGGTGGTGAGAATGGCAACCGCATCGACGATCACCACGCCCTTCTTGTTGTCCTCAGCAGACACGACCAACTCAGCTGGACCCGCTTCGAACGCGAACTCACCCAGGTAATGAAAGCTCCAAGCGCCCTCGGGCACTCGTTGTTGATTGACGACGTAATCCTTGTCGGTATCGCCGCTGCGGATGGCCACTTGAGCGGCCGTGGTCCGATTCGTGCCCGGCGCGTACGAGAGCAACACATGCCGCGTTACGGCTTCATCCATGTCCCAAGTAAACGTCGCGCGGTTGCCAGCGCCACCGGCGCTGTACATATAACCTTCGCCCACAAAGGGTTTGGTGTGCACCGAACGAGTCCAAGTCCCTTCGAATTTGGCCGCGTCGTCATCCAGCACCTTGCCAGGCAGCTTGGCAGGATCGATGGCGATCCCTTCGGCAGCGATCAGCAGGCTCGGAACTTGCCAGGCTAGCAATAGCGCCGCAAGGAATAGATAGAGAGGTCGCGTCACGACAATCGTCTCCGTGTTAGCAGCTGGGAAAATCGGCTGGCGAGGGGAGGGGCGGAGGGAAGGATTTGCGCAGCTCTAGTCTAAGCGGAAAACGCCGCCAGGGTCAACGAAAAGTCGCCCCGTCAGATCGCTGTGAACCCCATCTTTTGGGCGGGTGTGTGATAACAGGTTATCGGATGAGGCAGGGCTCGGTAACCGGTTGATAGGTAACATTTTGTGTAAACTCAACTGAAAACCTTGATAACAGTTATCCGCCGTTTACACCACCGTTATGTGCGACTTGTTCACGCTATCTAGAGCCTCTTCATGCCCAACTGCGTGCGCGATAACAGGCGGTTTGATCACCGGCCGATAACACCGAGTATCGCCGCCGTCGTTTCTCCGCCAAGAAACGGACAGTCGCCGCCTGACAGATTTTCCGCCAGGCGTTTTCGGGTGAAAACAAGGATCAGCCTGCGAGCTACAGCTTACTGAACATTGTATACAAAAGACCACTAATAACAAGCCGCCGGGATTAGACGTATTCCGCACTGGTCGGTTTGATGATGAGTTCCGGCACATGCGTCCGGGGAGGCAGCAGAGCCAGCGCGACTACCACCGGCCCGAAGTCCTCGGGCTGCACCATTTTCGCTTTGCGTTCCGCTGAAACGGGCGTCGGCCGATGTTCCAGAATTGGCGTGTCGACTTCGCCGGGATAGATCGTCGTGATCCGCACGCCGTGCGGCGAAACTTCATTGCCAACGCTCGTGCCGAGGCCCGCCACGGCGAACTTCGACGCGTTGTAGGCGACTCCGCCCAGCGGCGCGGCTCGTTTGCCGCTGATCGACGAAATGTTGATGATCAGCCCGTCCTTCCGCTCGATCATCGCCGGCAACGCGGCGTACAGGCAGTTGTAAACGCCAGTCGCGTTGATATTCATCACTTCGTCCCATTGCTCGGGAAGCATGTTCGACATCATTCGCGTTTTGATGTTCACGCCCGCGGCATTCACCACGATATCGATCCGACCGAGTTGCGCATGCGCCCAGGCAAACAGTTTGTTCACGCTCGCGCGATTGCCGACGTCGCAGTCGTGCGCGAGCATCGGGTTTTGTAGCTGCGCGGACTCTGGTTGGCCGTTCCACGACGCTGCCGCTTCTTGCACCACGGCCAACCGCCGACCGGCGATGGCAACCTTCACGCCTTCTTCGGCAAACGCTTTGGCGATGCCCCAACCAATACCCGTGCCGCCGCCTGTGATGAGTGCCGTTTTGCCAGAGAGTCGTGCCATGAAAAAATCTCGCCAAAAATTGGTTGGGGAAAGCTCGCCATTCTATTCGCGGCGCTACGCGAGCTAAAGGCGGCGGTTAGAATCCAGCAAACTTGAAAGGAAGAATATGACCAACAAAATCGCGATCGTCACCGGCGCTGGTTCCGGCATCGGCCGGGCAGTGGCACTCGCTTTGTTAACAAACGGCTATCACGTCGCCCTCGCGGGACGTCGTGAAACCAAACTTGCGGAAACAGCCCAATTGGCCGGTGAGTTTCAAGCAAACGCCTTGCCTGTCGTCACCGATGTGACTGATGAAACGGCGGTTCGCGCGCTGTTCGATCAAGTCATCGCCAAGCATGGCCGACTCGATCTGCTCTTCAATAACGCGGGGCAAGGAGCGCCGGCGATTCCGCTCGATGAGCTCCGCCTCGACAAATGGCAGCAAGTGGTCAACGTGAACCTGACCGGCGTATTCCTCTGCACGCGCGAAGCTTTTCGCGTCATGAAAGCGCAATCGCCGCGGGGTGGGCGGATCATCAACAATGGTTCGATCTCAGCCACGACACCACGACCGAACTCGGCGCCGTACACGGCAACGAAGCATGCCATCACGGGGCTGACCAAATCGTGTGCGCTTGACGGCAGACCGTTCGATATCGCCGTGGGGCAGATCGACATCGGCAATGCGGGCACTGATCTCACCGCGCGGATGGCGAACGGTGTCCCACAAGCCAATGGAACAATGGCGGTGGAACCGACCATGGATGTGAATCACGTCGGGCAAGCAGTGCTGAACATGGCCAATCTGCCGCTCGATGCCAACGTACTGTTCATGACGATCATGGCGACGCAGATGCCGTTTGTCGGACGAGGCTGATCACTTCAAAAAGTCTGGCAGGTAACTTTCGCCGCCAGGCGAGTTGAGCTTTTGCTTGGCGGCCCGCTCTTGGTCTGCGGCCGCGCGCAGGGCGACATACGAACCGGTATGCAAGCGATCTTCCTTGCCAGCTCCTGCGCGGATGATGATGGCCGATTCGCTGAGCAGATGTTTGTCGAGCACGTTGATGCCGTAGCAACGTGTTTGGCACAGGCCGCAGCCGACGCACTTGTCGGCCAGCACCACGGGGGCGACAAAACCAGTGTCTTCGATCGGATTGCCCGCGGCGTCGACTTCGGTGCGCACGCGCGTGAACTCAATCGCGTGGTATCCCGCGTGAATACATTCGTCGACACACAGCTGGCAAGCTTCTTTGCCGGCGTGCGGCAGACAGGTCTGCAGATTCACTTCGGCCAGGCCGATGCGGCAGACTTTCTTTTCTGCGAGCGGAATCGCGCGGATGGCGCCGGTCGGACAAACCTGGCCGCAGGCGTTGCAGCTCGATTCGCAGCCCGCCCAATCGGCGACAACGTGCGGCGTCCAGAGTCCTTCGAAGCCTTGCTGAAAACCCATCGCGTGCAGCACGTCGTTCGGACACGCCTTGAAACATTCGCCGCAGCGGATGCAAGCCTGCAAAAAAGACTGCTCGGGTAAACTGCCAGGCGGGCGGATGGGCTGCCACTTGTTTGTGTTGTCAGCATCCGCGCCCCACGCGGTCGCAGTTCCAGCCGCAGCCAGTCCGCCGGCTGCACCGGCAGCGAGTCCCACTCCCGCCGCGAGAAAACCGCGGCGGCCGAGCGGCGTCTCCTTCGTCGGCGGATCGCCATACGTTTTGAGTTGTACGAGGTTGAAGCGATCGACAAATTTGATCGCATGCACGGGGCAGACTCCGCCGCAGGTTTGACAGAGCGTGCAATCGGTCACTCGCGTGGTGAAGTCCGGCTTGATCGCATCGAAGGGGCAGATCTCGACACACTTGTTGCAGTGGATGCAGGTGTCCTCCACTTTTCGCTCGGTCAATCGAAACAGATTGCCAAGCGAAAACACCGCGCCGCTGGGGCAGACATACTTGCACCAGAACCGCGGCTTTAAAAAGCCAAGTCCCAGTACCGTGAAAAACAGGGAAATCGAAATCCAGTGCCCCATGTTGAGCGGCGGCACCAAATGCCAACCACGCAGCGTTCCCGTTTGCACCGGCGAGACAATGAACAGCAACCCGCGCGTGATCACCGGAATTGCCGCAAAGAAACCCGACACCAGCACGCCACAGCAGGCCGCGACCAGAATGCCGAACAGTAGATAGTACTTGATGTGCACCCACCAACCCTCGGCGGGAACGTTGAACCGCTTCACGCGGGCCGCGAGGCTCCAATCGAACAGATCGATCACCGTGCCGAGTGGACAAAGGTAGCCGCAGAAACCACGGGGAATGAAAACGCAGACGAGCAGAATGACCGCTGCCGAGGTGAGCGACCAGATCCACGAGCGCGAGGCGATGCCCGTCGACAAACTGACGAGCGGATCGATGGTGAGAAAGATTTCTGCCGAGATCTTTTCTTTGCGGGCAAGTTCTTGCGTGTAATGCGCGGGCCAGGCGCCGGGCGGATTTTCGTGCAAGGTCCACGGGCCGGGGGACAAACCATCGGGCGGCATGTCTGTCGTGGCTCGGAGTGTGAGTTCCGTTTTACCGGCCGCGACAACTTCAAATTTGTGACTGTTGGCGGCGCCTTCGGATGTGGGGAGTGACGTATCGACGAGGAATAGCAGCTGCCCCACCCGCGGCAGATTGCTTTCCGCTTCCGCCCGCAGGAATTTCACCAGAGGCGTTTCGGGAATCGCTTCGGCCGCCACCCAATTCTGCCAGGTGCGCGTTGGCTGCGCCGTATACGGCCAGCAAACGTAAAAAAACAGCACGAGAAAAATCGCTAAACAAAATCCTTGAGCCACGCGCCGCATTGGCGCAGAGAGCCAAGTCGGACCGACCCACTTCAGGAACCGCCGGATCAAGCCCGGCTTGCCCGTTTGCAAATCCGCAAATAGCGCGGCTGGCAGAATCCGCCGTGCGAATTGCGTGAGCCAGTTGGTGGGCGTTTGGATGACGCCCTTCTTGGCCCTCTTGAGAAACGGCAGAAAGAAATCGATGCGCATGCCGCTTAATTCTTTCCTGCCAGCGCTTTCGCCGTCGCGTTCACGATTGCTTCGGAAGTGATGGTGGCGTGGCTGGTGGTATCGATGCCGCGGACCGATTGTTTGGCAATGATCTTCCGCGGCGTGTCGGCAATCGCGGAATAAAATTGCTTCTCGCGGTGGTTGACCACTTTCACATTGCTGATTTTTCCGCTGTTGACCGACACGCTGACTTCGACGGGCCCTTCGTAACCTTGGCTCGCTGCGCGATAGTCGCCGTCGGCCGCCTTACTCAGGTCGAACAATTCAAACGCTTTGATGGCGGCGACATTCGCTGTTGCCCGCTGCCGATTGCGCACCAGCGCTCCGGAGGGTTTCGCCGGAACGGGAATATCGATCAGCTTTTGATAATAGGCGAGCGCTTGTGGATAACGGCCGGCCACATGGCAGGCATCTCCCGCATAGAGGAGCGCGATTTCCGGATTGGCCGTCAGCGAGCCTTGCAGCAGCTTGAGTGCTTTGTCGGTTTCGCCCAGATCGGCCCAAAACTTGATCTGGCCATACGACACCGGTGTCGCCGTCATCAACTTCACGGCTTCGGCTTTGTAGCCGAGGCGATAGTAGCAGTCGGCGAGGTTGACCGCGGCCCGCGAAAATTCGACGGGGTCTTTTTCCACACCGGCGGTGCGATACCAGAATGCCGAGCGGGCGTAGTCTTCGTGCAAGTTGTGATACATGCCCGCCAGCGTGAGCATGATCCGCTCGGTCTTTTCCTTGTCGTCCTTGTGCATGGTGAGCAGATGATGCATCAACTTGACCCCTTCCCTCCAGCGGCCAGGGTTGGGGTTGATCACATCCCAGATAAATTGGCCGACGTTCTTCTGATTGTTCCAACCGGCCGGCGGCGGATGATCCCACTTCAAATCGAGCGTTGGCGGATAGTTGAGCTTCGTCTCTTCGAACCACTCGGGCGGCGTGCGACCGACCTCGGCGATGAGCGCATCGAGCTGCGCTCGCGAACCGCCAGCTGCGGGTCGATTGGAAGAACTGCCGGATGGCGAAGTGCCGGAGCCTTTCGCCGGTGAACTTCCCTTTTCATTGAGCACGGTTCGTTTGCCATCGGCGGTGGTGACGGCATGCACGGTCGACAGCGGATAGCTGCGGTTGAGCGTCACGCCGCTGACCGTGACCTTCATCTGCAAGGCCTTGTCGTTTTGCGACGTAATTTCGCCCGTCACACGCGCCCCGCTGAGAAGTTCGACGACGTCGGCGGCCGTGACTTGCGAGATGCATATCAGGCCGCCGAAAATCAGGCAGCCAACCAACATCAGAAAACGCTGCATCGGATGACCTTTCGTTAGCTGAGATTGGCTTGGGGAAAACCGGCGGTTCGAAACACGTGACCGTTCTTGTCGACGAGCAGCGCGTCGACGTTTGGCAATCGCGCGATGAGCCGTAGCGTTTTGTCGCGGCCGAGGACCATTGCCGCAGTGCTGAGCGCGTCGGCTTGCAAGCCTGTCGGCGCAACGATGGAAACGCTCGCTAGTTCGCTGGGCGATTCACCGGTTCGAGGATCAAAGATGTGGTTCTTGGAAAAATCGGCCGAGAAAGTCGTTTCATAATCGCCCGAAGTCGCAAGTGCTCGGCCGTCGAGATCGGCAACGGCGACGAAGGCATCTCGTTCACGCGGGTGTTGAATGCCCATGGTCCAGGGATCGCCGGGCGACTTCACGCCCAAACTGCTGATCTCGCCGGTATCGATCAAGGCGCTGGTGGCGCCGTGAGCCACCAAGGCGGCGAGCGCTCGATCGAGAGCAAAACCCTGAGCGACGCCGTTGAGTGTGATCGATTCAACCGGATCGCGCAGGCGAATTTCGTGCTCGCTGACTTCGACTTTTCGCCAATCGATCCTGCTTTGAACGACAGCGAGTTCCCCAGCAGTCGGCTGCGTGCCGTTGCGTTTCGCCGTGGCATGCAAGTTCCATAGCGGTTGCACGGTGATATCAAAGGCGCCATTCGTTTGTCGCGCTGTCTGCTCAGCGAACTGCAGCACGGTTCGCAGGTGAGCGTGAGGCCGCTGCAACAATCGGTCGCGATTGAGTTGACTCAGTTGACTATCAGGTCGATACAAACTCATTGTTTGTTCGACAATTTCGATTTCCGCAAACGCGGCATCGAGTGCGCGATTGGCGTGCTGTTCGCGCAGACCTGCAACTGTCAGCGAAACATTCGCGCCGAGCGCCCACGACTTACGCGTGACGTTCGATTGCGAAAAGTGCTGCCGGGCCAAATAGCCCGACCCCAACAGCGCACCACCAGCGGCCGCGCCGAGTAAGAACTTGCGACGATTCATGGCAATTCTCTGTTCCGGTTTCTGCTCCGAGCGGACGGCGGCATTCTAAACATCGCCGTCCGCAGTTGCGATGAAATTGCACTTCGATTTATTGCAAAAAGAATGGCGAAAATGCGTGCTGAGAACGAATGTCGTTACGGCGACAAACCCAGACCGGATTCGCTCTCAACAACCGCGATGCGCAGGCGAAAATCGGCATAGAACTGTGACTTGCCCAGTTGCTGAGCAACTGCATGTTCGCTGTGTCGCTTCCAAGCGGCGATGTCAGCCAGCGATCGCCAGTAGGAAACCGTTATGCCGTTGCCGCTTACATCACGCACGCTCTCCATGCCTAAGAAGCCAGGCTGCGCTGCGGCGAGTTCGACCATGCGGTTGGCGAGTTCGCGATAGCCCGTTGCCTGCTCCGACAACTGGGAACTGAAGATTACTGCGTAATACGGCGGCCGGGGTGTGGCTGCAAACATTGGCATTAGTCCAACATCGGTGCGACGGCAGTTCCAATGCCCGTCGTGCCGTAACCATTGCCGCAGTAAAATAACCGCAGCTTGTCACCTTCCTGAATCACGTTGGGATACTCCGTCATCTTGCTTTCCCAACCTTTGCCCTGTGGCGGCAGCGCGAGATTCTCGCCCGGTTCACCGCGCTGCCAGCTCAGGCCATCGTCGCTCACCGCTTCGCAAATGCTGTAAGCGCCGAACTTGGTACCGATGCCGGCGTAGATCGCGCGCCACCGCGTTCTTGTTTTCCATACGTTCAGGGCGATGGTCGCGGCGTTCTCATACGGAGCGTCCAAGCGCGGTCCCAGCACCACTCGCTTGTCGGCCCATATGATGCCATCAGTCGAATGCGCGATGACCGAATGTTTGGCTTGATCGATTTTCAGATCTTTGCTCGGCGTGCCGGTGGGCAGCGTGTAGTACATCCGCAACAGCGGCGGACCTGAGGCTTGCGGGATTTCGATGATCCGCCCGCCACCGGCAATGCCCACATTCTTCGGAAACTCCGCCAAGCCATCGCCAGTCATGATCGGATCGGCGGAATGCTTTTTCCAGGTCAGCAGGTCATCGCTCGTGGCCAGGCCCATGCCATAGAAGCCTTGCAAACCGACGCCCGCCTTTGCGCTGCGGCCGGTGTAATACAGATGCCAGCGATCGCCGACTTTGTGCACGCAAGGGAGCACGCACCAGGTTTCGTCGAACGAACCTTTGCCGCCGACGTCAAACAGCGGTCCCTTCCGTTCCCACTTCGAAAGATCGTTGACGTTGGCAATCGCCAAACAAATCCGCCGCTTGCCTCCTTTGTCGCCACCCGCGTAATAGAGCCAGTACTCGTCGCCACGACGGAGCACAAACGGATTCATGCAGCAGATGACATCCCACTCGAATCCGCCGGGCGGGAGGATGGGATTGCGGGCGTCGCGTTCCCAAGCGTGGCATCGGAAGTTTTTATTGGATTTCTGGGCGAATGACGCGTTCGATGCAAATAAACCGACAGCGAGCGACGCTGCGTGGAATTCTCGGCGACTCCAATGCGTTTTCATTTCGAACCTGCGCTACTTTTCAATCGCTGCAACCACTGTTGCAAATCCGCTGGCAACTGCGATTTCAGTTTAATCGTTTCGCCGCTGACCGGATGCACAAAACCTAACTCCGCCGCGTGCAGCGCTTGCCGCGGAGCGCCACTCGCATCCGCTTGGGGCCGGCCGCCCAGCGGATGCGTATAGGTCTTCTCGCCACAGAGCATATGGCCGCGCTCGGACAGATGAATGCGAATCTGATGCGTGCGGCCTGTCTCCAGGCGGCATGCAATCAGTGAGTAATCACCAATTGCTTCGATGGGTTGCACGTGCGTAATCGCTTGCTGCGATTCTTGCTCCTCCGTACTTCCTCCTTTTCCTCCGTACTCAGGGTAGAGGGCCGGGGTGAGGGACTGAACTGCCTCATCACCTTCCTTCATCTCCTTCGCTAATACACTCCCGCGCAACCCATCCCCACGATCCCTCACCAGCATCGACTCAATCTTCCCCGCGGCCGGATGGCCATGCACCACGGCGAGATAAGCGCGGTCAATGCGATGCTTGCTGAACAGTCGGATTAGAGCCACTTCGGCCTGTTGCGTGCGGGCAAAAACCATCAGCCCGCTCGTATCCCTATCGAGTCGATGCACCGCAAGGACCGGCGGCAACCTGACTTGCTCACGAAAGCCAGGCCGCCGATGTTCTTTGCGGCCGCGTTTCGGCGGTGGTCCTTTCGGCGGTTTCTGCTCGTCGAGGTTCCAGCCCAGATGCTTCGCCAGCGCTCGCGGTACGAGTTCATCGAGCGTTGGTTGCCGCCGTTTACGATCGGCCGACCAATTCTTTTCCTCGGCATGCCGCAACGTCGTGATGCCCGCTGGTTTTTCGATCACCACCAGATGCTGATCGGCGTAGCGAACCTTCACACTCCGCTCATCGACCGGTGGAGCGAGTGGATGTTGCCAGACCTGCACCACATCGCCGGCCTTGACTTTTCGGCCTTCCTCCAGACACAGATTGCCGTTCACCTGAATCTGTCGCGCGGAGATTAGTTTCTTGACCTGGTTCCACGACTTGTCGGGCAGAAATTCGCGCAGTACCGTCGCGAGCGCCTTGCCACTTTGGGCCGGCTGAACGTGATGGTTGTCGTAGTTCTTGGGACGGGCCATGGCAGCTGAACTCGGGTAATGAGATTGACGTTTCAGTTTACGCAATTTCGTGGCGATCGCTGGACCCCCGTGCGCACAATTCCCGTTAAGCAAACCCGCAGTGTCACCTTGCGGGCTTGTTGCTGCGTGCATCGTCTCGGTCCATCGTTTATCATCGGCGACAGCTGATTTGTTTCCGAATGTTCTGGCGAGGGTTTGAGCGATGGCCACGTTTGTTAGTCGATTGTTGCTGGGATTGCTGTGTGCGTTCGGTGGCTTGGCAACTGCAGCGGAGATTGTCGTGCACAAGCAATCCCGCACGCAGATCGACAATGGCCCGTGGGCGCTCAAGCAGGCCGAAGAGAAGTGGCAATCGGCCGAGACCGCGATCATCGTTTGCGATATGTGGGATGCCCATCACTGCTTGAATGCGGTGCGGCGAGAAATGGAACTCGCGCCGCGGATGGAAAAGGTGCTGCAAGACGCCCGCAGCAAAGGCGTGCTGATCATCCATGCTCCGAGCAGCTGCATGGATCCCTACAAGGATCATCCCGCCCGCAAACGAGCAATGGGTTTGGCAACGGCGAAAAATCTACCCAGTGACATCGCGCAGTGGTGCAAGCACATTCCCGAAGAAAAGTCGTACCCCATCGATCAAACCGACGGCGGCGAAGATGACGACCTGGATGAACACAAGCGCTGGCACGAGATTCTGACGGCGAAGGGGCTGAATCCCAAAGCGCCCTGGAAGAAGCAGATCGAACTTTTGACCATCGATGCCGACAAAGATGTGATCAGCGACAGCGGCGTGGAGATTTGGAATTTGCTCGAAGCCCGCGGCGTGAAGAACGTGATCTTGATGGGCGTGCATACGAACATGTGCGTGCTGGGCCGGCCTTTTGGTTTGCGGCAGATGGCCAAGAATGGCAAGAACGTGGTGCTGATGCGCGACATGACCGACACGATGTACAACCCGCAGAAGTCGCCGTTCGTGCACCATCATGGCGGCACTGCCTTGATCATCGAACACATCGAAAAGTTCGTCTGCCCGACGATCACCAGCGTCGATTTCGTCGGTGGCGAGCCCTTCAAGTATTCCGATCAGCAGAAGACCGTTGTGATGCTTATCGGCGACGATGAATATAAAACCGAAGCGACCTTGCCCGCGTTTGCCGAGAATGATCTGAAGCCGCTGGGCATTGAAGTAAAAATCATTCATGCCGATGGGAAAGACAAAAACCAATTCCCCGGCATGGCCGAAGCGGTGAAGACCGCTGATCTGGTGCTGGTGAGTGTCCGCCGCCGCACGCCGCCGAAGGAACAGCTTGATGCGTTGAAAGCGCACGTCGCAGCTGGCAAGCCGATCGTCGGCATTCGGACGGCCAGCCATGCGTGGTCGCTGCGGAAGGGAACTGATGTTGCCGCGATTGAGAAGCTGGGACTTTCGACGTGGGATCAGTTCGATGCCGATGTGCTCGGTGGCAACTACACGGGGCATCATGGCGCGGGGGCGAAGACTGTGATTTCGCTGGCAAGCGAGAGCGAAGAACATTCGATCCTGCGCGGCGTAAAGCTCGCCGATCTTGTCGGTAATGGTTCGCTGTATAAGGTCTCGCCACTCGCGACCAGCGCCACGCCGCTGCTCATGGGGAGCATTCCCAAGCAAAGCGCCGAACCAGTCGCGTGGACGAATCTTTCTGGCGAAAAGAAAGCCCGCGTGTTCTACACCTCGCTCGGCCATGAGCAGGATTTCGAAAGTCCGGTGTTCCGCAAACTGCTGCAAAACGGCGTCCTCTGGTCGCTGGGAGTAATGGAACCGCGCGTGGGGGGTGCGCCGCTGACAGCGAAGTAATCCTGGCTGGCTCAGAACATCGACAAAAAGTAAAGCAGCGCAAATCCAAAGAGGAATACAAATCCGCCGAGGAATACGGAGTACGCGCCAAATTCCTCGGCCGCGCCGCCGTGCACAACATTGTCGATGTTGCGAGTCCAAACAACTCGCAACCCCTTGCGCAGTGTCAGCGCTCCAAACGTAAAGCAGAGGATCGCTAGCGCTACGAGCGCCGCGCGGAGTAGCCAAATCTGATACAGCGGCTTTAGCAGGTGAGCCTCACGGCAACGGCGAATGTAGTTGTTGCACGATCACGCCCGGCCACTGACCATGTAGTACCTCCCACGAGTGCTGCCGACTGAGAGGCAGATGAAAATGATCTCGTAATGGCATCGGCGATTACTCCCTCAACCTGAATTCTAAAGGATTTCCGGACTGCCGTCACTTTCACGCAGTCGTTGTTCGATTTTCCCTTGGATGATAAAGTAGAACCTGCCAGGCCTTTTCTCTCTTTTCAGTTTGTTCTTAGCAGCGGCACGCGGCGGCAGTGCGCTCCTGGTACCTGAGGATTTATGGCTCGCTCGAAGAAAAAACACCCTGCCGTCGGCATCGATCTGGGAACCACGTTTTCTGTCATCTCGATGCTCGACGATCTGGGGCGCCCGCAAACGCTCAGCAACAGCGAAGGGGACAAGATCACGCCCAGCGTGGTGTTCTTCGAAGGCGAAAACATGGTCGTCGGCAAAGAAGCCGCTAAGGCCCTCGCGACCGATGCCGATCAGGTGGCCGATTGTGCCAAGCGCGACCTAGGCAATCGCTTTTATCACAAGCTGCTCGGCGGCCGGCATTATCCGCCTGAAGCCATCCTTGCCTGGGTGCTGAACAAGCTGCGGCATGACGCCGAGCGGCAGGTGGGTCCGTTCAGCAAAGCGGTCGTCACGGTGCCCGCTTATTTTGATGAAGTCCGCCGCAAAGCGACGCAGGACGCGGGTTACATCGCGGGCCTCGAAGTGATGGACATCATCAACGAGCCCACGGCGGCCGCGGTGGCGTTTGGGTTTCAGCAAGGGTTCATGAACCCCAATCAGCCCGATCAAGAGCGAAAGAAAATCCTGGTATACGATCTGGGCGGCGGTACGTTCGACGTGACCGTGATGGAAATCGGCGGCCGGGAGTTCACCGCGCTCGCCACCGACGGCGACGTGCAACTCGGCGGCAAGGATTGGGATCAGCGGTTGGTTGATTTCATCGCCGAGGAGTTCATCCGCAAGCATGGCCTCGACCCGCGCGAAGATCCCAACTCGCTGGGCCGACTGGGCCGCGAATGCGAAGATGCGAAGCGAACTTTGTCGGCGCGCCAAAAGGCCAGCATCGCTTGCGACTATCAAGGCCAGGCGATGCGGATCGAAGTGAGTCGTCAGCAGTTCCACGAAATGACGCAGGATCTGCTCGACCGGACTGCGTTTACGACGCGGCAAACTTTGCAAGCTGCCGGGCTGGAATGGTCGGACATCGACCGCGTGCTCCTAGTCGGTGGTAGCAGTCGGATGCCGGCCGTTGTGCAAAAGCTCAAGGAACTGAGCGGGAAGGAACCCGATTGCAGCGTTTCGCCCGACGAAGCGATCTCGCACGGCGCTGCGCTGCATGCAGGTATTTTGCTGGCGTATCACGAAGGCAAATCGCCATCGTTTCACATCCGCAATGTGAACTCGCACAGCCTGGGTGTGGTGGCCATGGACGTGAAAACGAAGCGGCCGCGTAATGCCATCTTGGTGCCGCGGAACACTCCGTTGCCCGTCGTGGCCCGCCGCGTTTTCAAAACGCAGAAGCAGGGGCAGAAGTCGATCCTGGTGCAGATTGTCGAAGGAGAAAGCACTTCGCCCGACGATTGCTCGGCCCTCGGCAAATTCGCCGTCCGCGACCTGCCGCCGACTTTGCCGGCTCAAACACCCATCGAAGTCCGCTTCCGCTACGAAGAGAACGGCCGCTTGACCGTGCTTGTGAAAGTGGAGGGGACTGACAATAAGCTGAAACATGAACTGAGCCGCGAAAACACGCTCACGCAGGAACAACTCGATAGCTGGCGGAAGTACGTATCGGGCCTCGATCCCGCTGACCAACCGGAACCGGCAAATCTCTCGGGTGCGGCCCTGGATGTGAAACCGCCGCCACGAACGCTGGCCGAGACGGAAGATATCTCGAGCGAAGCCGACGACAAAGTGACCGACAAACCGATCACCGACCGCACACCAGATCCCGGCAATTCGTCGGCCATTCGCAAGCGGTGGAAAAACTAGCGCTGAAAACCGCTTGCTGAAAAGCTGACCAACGCTCGCGAGAAAAGCGCGCAACCCTTTGGCAAACTTCGCGGCTTGGCACGGCCGCAACCAGGGCGTCGCTAACTCACCCCAGGAATTTGTCAAATTGTTGACAAAATGTTGTTAACCGGCTGCTCTACTTTGCCGTTCTAAAAAGAGACGGCAGTTGTCGCAAGTTGGGAACACTGCGAGCAGTCGTCAGGTTGGTCGAGGCGGCTGGCAGGGACCTTAAAAGCCTTGCTGGCAATCAGCTTAAGGCATTTTTGCGGAAATCCGGACGGATTCGGCATCGCACTTGCATTTCGGGAGAGCAGATTCGCCACGCTGCCAACTGGCAGCAGCGAAAAATGCCTCTCCTGCTCGAAGGAGCATCAGCCATGATCAAGCCAACCGCGAATACCAACAAGGCTCCTCAGGCCGCTTCGGCCCGTGCCGCCATCGCCGTCCAAGTGACGGAAGTCGAATACGACACGACGAACCCCGCCTGGGTCACGTTCGACGCCGCAATCACCGCCCAGCTTGAATCGCTGGAACAACAGCACACTGGCTTGGCCACGCCGCTGTCGTTGGCGAAGAAGTTCGAAACCAGCCGCCGGTAACGGGGCGGTTCAAGATAAGTCGATGCATTTTCCGGGGGAGGCCACGAGCCTCCCCTTTTTCGTGCGCAGACGTCATCTTTCCCGTCGCACCCCTCTCCCGCAGTGAACCCTCCCCAGGGATAATCAATCCCTTCTGCATTCTCACTTCTTCCTTCTGCCTTCCCAAGAGTTCCGCCATGCCTGTTGTTGGCACATTCCCCACCCTTCGCTCCGAAATCGCTGGTGTTAAGGTCGTCGATCTCGCCAAACAGTTTGGCACGCCCACCTACATTTACGACGCAGCCTCGATCGTCGAACGGATCGAAGACCTCCGCCAGTTCGACCTCATCCGCTTCGCCCAGAAGGCCTGTTCGAACATTGCCATTTTGAACCTCTGTCGCACGAAAGGCGTGGTCGTCGATGCCGTCAGCGGCGGCGAAATCCATCGCGCCATGAAGGCCGGTTTCAAGCCCGGCAATACCGAACATCCCGAAATCGTCTACACCGCGGACATTTTTGATCGCGAAGCGCTCGACCTGGTCGTTAAACATAAAATTCCGGTCAACTGCGGCTCGCCCGACATGATCGATCAGCTGGGCGAAAAAGCCCCGGGCAGCAACATCACGCTCCGCATCAATCCAGGCTTCGGCCACGGTCACAGCCAAAAGACCAACACCGGCGGCGAACAGTCGAAGCACGGCATCTGGCACGAACAGCTCGACGACTGCCTGCAACGGGCTGACCGAGCCAACATCGCGGTCACCGGCATTCACATGCACATCGGCAGCGGCACCGATCTGCACCACCTGTCGCAAGTTTGCGGCGCCATGGAAAAGGTCGTCGAACAAGTCGGCCGCACGGTCAACACCATCAGCGCCGGCGGCGGCTTGCCGATTCCCTACAACACCAAGCAGTCGTACGTCGATCTCGACCAATACTTCCAACTCTGGGACGCTTCGCGCAAACGGCTCGAAGCCAAACTGGGCCACAAGCTCACGCTCGAGATCGAACCGGGCCGCTACCTCGTCGCCGAGAGCGGTTACCTGCTCAGCGAAATCCGCGCGATCAAGCAGATGGGCAAAAACACCTTCTACCTGCTCGACGCCGGCTTCAATAATCTGGCCCGCCCCATCCTTTACGGCTCGTACCATCCGATGTCGATCGCCCCGGCCAACGGCTCGACCAGCCGGCCGGAAATCGACGTCGTGGTCGGCGGCCCGCTGTGCGAATCGGGCGACATCTTCACGCAGGAAGAAGGTGGCTTCGTCTGCACCCGCAAACTGCCGCAAGCCAACATCGGCGATTACCTGATCCTCGAACGGGCAGGCGCGTACGGATTCGTCATGGCTTCGAACTACAACAGCAAGCCACTGGCCGCCGAAGTGCTGATCCAAAACGGCGCCCCGCACCTGATCCGCGCCCGGCAAACCTTCGAAGACATCACCCGCGGCGAAATCATTCCAGGGTAGGCCCGTTGTCCCGCAAAGTTCGTAGCCTGAAGCCATGCTTCGGGCGAGCCCAGGCAAGTGCAGCGTCAGCGTGGCTGTGCTTGGCGCAGCCTGGACCGGCGACGAAGCGACTCGCAACGTAAGTCCGCAACGCCGCGCGGCCTGATTCATCCGACTTGTCCACTAATTCCGTCGATTGTTGGACAGCAGTCGTGGATATTTGCCGAGAAATACGCAAGGCAGTGTCCAACAATTACCCTATTTGTTGGACACCCCACCTTTGCGGCTCACAGCGACTTACGACGCCGAACGGGGGAGCCGGCTTCGTCGTAAACGTTCAAAAAGCCGCCCACTTTTTGAACACCCCCTGTCAGTGGCATCGCTGACTTACGACATCGACCAACTTGAAAAAGAGCTGCAGTCATTGTGTTGTCAGCGCTGACGACTTAGGTCTTACGCTCGAGGCGGCGGTTCACGCCAGCATTCGTAACCCGACGCGTGAGCGAAGGATTGAGCGCGCGACGATGACACTGCTCAAGCGGCGTCAATGAAATTGCTCGTACTTCGTCCCCACGTCGCTCAATCCCTCGCTCACGCGTCGGGCGTGTCCGTTCCGCCAACCGCGTCTTTGATCTTTTTCTGCTAGCGGCCAAGCTAA
>CAYMWL010000107.1:0-20606 GCA_964394305.1 uncultured Pirellulaceae bacterium | reverse complement strand
CCCCCAAGACCTGCTCAAATTCCTCCGCATCGTGAAACAGTGAGTTGCCCTGTCAGGGGCCGAAGTCGATGCCAATCCGCTCCAGACCGTCATCGCCGATCGTTGATTTGTGCGGCGTTCTCAATGGCTCTGCAGGTTGCCACGAATCCGGCCTCAATTTCCGGTCGATCTTCTCCAGCGGCCAATAAAGAACTGCAGCCCATGATTCGCTTCCGTACCGATAAGTCGGAAAATCACTGCTGCTGTCCGCAAAGTTGAAACGCTCGCCGTCGGGCCAAACGAGCAGTAGATAGCTTCCCAAATACAGCAATGGCAAGATCAGCAGCACGACGGCAATGAAGAGAGGTGCGCGAGATGGCGTCTGTTTTTCCATGCGGTCAGCCTACTGCCGCGACGCTGAGCAACTCAATTTGGGAAGCAAACTTGTTACACAACACGTCAGATTTTCGCTGGTTCGGAATTTGGAAAAATGGCTGCGGCTGTTTGATCGTCCAGCACTGGTGATTCGAGCGCGAGTTTATCCATCATTCCCTGCAGGCTCTGCTGAATCTGCAACATGAGCGGATCGATTGTTGCCTTGCGATCACGCTCGGCTGTCACTTCGATGGCTGGCGCGACCTGCAAAATGACTTTCATCTTGCCATGCAGGCGGCAGCGATCGGTCAAGTCTTCTTCGAACTTTTCGATCGTTTCGAGGATGCGATCCACGCTTGGCCTCGTCGTTAAATACTCAGGCGGATAACTCGACAACTGCTGCGCGAGATAGAGATCCGCCAAATCCCGCCAACGGCGTTGCCGTTCGTTCGCATCGATCTTGCCTGCCACCATATCGGGCAGAATCTTGGTCCGCAGCGTTCGCACGCGTGGCACGGTGGTTCCTTCTTGCGCCGCGCCGAGCCAGCGTTCTTCGAGCGGCTTGAGCAGACGATCAATCAGTTTTTGCAAACGCTCTGCGAGGTTGCCGGTTTGCGTCTGACCAAAGTATTCGATCTCTTTCAAGCTCAGCAACCCGAGGCCGACCTTGGCAACTCGCGCCAGCAAATCGAGTTGTCGCTGCGGCTGCCACGACAGCCGATGCTCGATGCTAGTCAGCACTTCATCGGCCGCTTTGGCCAGATTGCCGCGATACAAGTACTTCACTGCGATTGGATGGACGACAACTTTGCCGGGCGGTGTTTGTTTGCTGCGTTTCTTAGCCGCCGCCCGCGCGATGAAGGCCACGCCGTCGAGCAACGCATGCAGATAATCGGCCGTGCGACTGGTTGCCCCTTCCGGAAAGATGACAAGTGGTCGTTTGCCTTCGGCCAGCAGATCGATGGCTACGTTAATCGCCTGCCGATCGACTCCCTCGCGGTTCACGCTGAAGGCGCCCATCAAGCGAATGACCTGCGTCCGCAGCCAGCCGTGCTGAAATAAATGCCAGCTGGCCATCGCATACAAATGGCAGTTCGCCGCGCGGGAAACAATTCCCATCGCCACCGGGTCGGCCGTGCGCGGATGATTTGGTGTGATCAGCACCGCGTGTCCAGCGGCCAGCGATTCCTTGAGAAACTCAAGGCCGCGCACTTCATACTCATCGACCCCTTCGGTCCATTTCAACAAGAGTTGCGGAAAGCGAATCGCTTGCAGCAGCGTGGGGAAAATCGGATGGTGAAATGCCGGCGTAAATCGATACGGCTTCTCGACGATAATCTTCTGCATGGCCGATTTTGCGGAACTTGCTAAATGCTGCCGAAATCAGCCGCCGTATCCCTGCGGATGCGACCGATGCCAATTCCAGGCGGAAGTCACAATGGTGCGCAGATCAGAATAACAACATTGCCAGTCGAGTGTACGCTGGGCGAGCGAAGAATCGGCAACCAGTGCCGGCGGATCGCCCGGCCGCCGCGAACCGATCACGGCGGGAATTGCGTGGCTAGTCACTTCGCGACACATTTCAATTACCTGCTGAACGCTATATCCCACACCGCTGCCCAGATTCAGCTTCAGCCCTTTGCCCGGCTGCAACCGCGTCAGCGCTTTCAAGTGCGCTGCGGCCAGATCATCAACATGGATGTAATCGCGAATGCACGTGCCATCAGGCGTGGGATAGTCATCGCCGAAGATCGTGATCCTTTCACGCTGACCAAGTGCGACTTGCAACACAATGGGAATCAGATGTGATTCGGGCCGATGATCTTCGCCAATCGCGCCATCAGCTGCTGCGCCGGAGGCATTGAAATAGCGGAGCGCGGCGAAACCAATTCCATATGCAGCGGCGAAGTCATCGAGCAGGTGCTCGACGGCCAGCTTGCTGAAACCATACGGATTGATGGGCTGCTGCAACGTCGTTTCGGAAATCGGCGACTTTTCGGGCTCACCATACGTGGCCGTAGTGCTCGAGAAAACAATCTTGCTCACACCAACATCGCGCATTGCCTGCAACAATCGCAAACTGCCGACGACGTTGTTTTCGTAATACAGATTCGGATCGGTCACCGATTCGCCCACGAGCGCGAACGCCGCAAAATGCATGACCGCTTCAATCTGATGCTCACGCATCGTCCGGGCCAGAAGTTCACGATCGCTCAGCTCACCGCGGACCAATGGCAGCCCTTGCGTTGCTGCCGCATGACCGCGCGAGAGATTGTCGTAAATCCACACGCGATGACCTTCGCGCGTGAGCAACCGCGCGGCATGCGAACCGACATAACCAGCGCCACCAGTGACCAGAATATTCACTTCTTACCTCGTTGGAATTCGATTCGACGTTGAGTTTCTTCGAGTTTTGCGATGAGCGCAACTTCGTCAGGCAGGGCAGTCCGATATTCCGCAGCCACAATCTTATTGGGGAGTCCTTCGAGTCTTTAATGGCATCTTCGACCGTGAATTTGTCTTCCCGATTTGGTCGTTGAGCTTTCTCTAGAACGGCAGTTTTGTTACGCGAAAGTAGCGCTCTCTCGTAGAACTGCGAATCAATCTGGCGTTCGAGTTGACGAACCGACCAGCCGCCGCGGATGGCTTCGGTTTCGTAGAAGCGGCGCGCGTCTGCTTTTTGGACAGCTAGGAGGCGAACATAGTGCGACCATGGCAGGGGAAATCGATTGCTTGCAGCCGAGCCTAAGTGCGATTGCGCAGATGGTGTCTGCGCAATCGATGGCTCGCCGCCGAATTCCCCAGACGGCGGTTGGGGAAATTCGTTGCTCGTTACCCCGGCTGGACTTGCGAATTGCGCAGACACTGTCTGCGCAATTCGAAATGCCAAATAAAACCGCCTCATTTGCTCCAAATTTCGCTTCGAAAAACCTCGGCCAAAGCGTTTCGTCAAATCATCCGCTAAGCGATCCAATAATTCAGCTCCGTACTCCGCTCCCCCCTGCTCCCACTCCACAATCCTCCGGCCGATTTCCCAATATGTGGCCGTCATCAACGCATTCACCGTGCGAGTCGCTGCCTGACGCGATCCTTCCAGCAATCGCACGAGATCCGACAAGACATCGTCGTAATCGCCTGCGACGACTTGCTGGATTGTCTTCCTTCGAATTGCTCGCTTCTTCGCCATGTGCCACTTCTGCCGCCGCGCCGCTGCCAACTCACCCGATCTGCCATTCATCGCCGACAACAAGAATACACCGCAACAGCCAACTGGGTTGTGCGTGCATCTGCTCCTTTTCCGCGAAAGCGGCAAACTCGTTAAAACCGGCGTTCCATGCCTCCTCGCAAGCCACTCAAGGTTGTGCAAGCCGCGCCCGCGGCAGGGGGGCAAACATCGCGCTGGGTGTCGCTTTGTCTGGATTATCTCCGCACCGAATGTCATCTCGCCCCCAACAGCATCGCGGCCTACACGCGTGATCTGCGGCGTCTGCAAACGTGGTTGGGCGAACGCGCGATTCCTAATCTCTCTGTGCGAGATCTGAGCAACTACATCGGTTGGCTGCAGCAACAGAAACTCGCACCGGCGAGCGTTGGCCGGCATCTGGCTGCGTTGAAGGTCTTTTTTCGCTTTCTTCAAGTCGAAGGAGTGCTGAAAGAAAACCCCGCAGAGTTGCTCGCAACGCAAAAACAATGGCAGCACATTCCGGATGTGCTCTCCGCCGCCGTGGTGAAGCAACTCGTCGGCTCGCCGCAGCCTTACGATCCGTACTATCGTCGCGATCGCGCGCTGCTGGAGCTTTTATATGCCACCGGCTGCCGCGTTTCGGAAGTCTCTGCGCTCCCGATGCGTGACTTGCGATTGGACGAACGTCACTGCCTGGTGCAAGGCAAAGGGAGCAAACAGCGGCTTGTTCCATTAGGAGAAGCTGCAATCTTCGCCATTCGCGAATACCTGGAGCATGAAAGACCGCAACTTGCCTTAGCTGCCAAAACGCCGCCGTCCTGGGTACTGCTTTCACGCCGCGGCAAACGCTTGCGCCGCGAAGCCATTTGGGAACTCGTCAAGCGCTACGTTACCCGCGTCGGCGGCCCCGGTTCCGCAAGTCCGCACACGATGCGTCATTCATTCGCCACGCACCTTTTGTCAGGCGGAGCGGATTTAAGACAAGTGCAAGAACTGCTCGGCCACGCCAGCATTGCGACCACGCAGATCTACACTCACGTCGATCAAACGCGGCTGAAGAAAGTGCATCAGCAATATCATCCGCGAGCCTGAGTTCTCCGCTGCTGTAGATGCAACGCACCTGCTGCAGCAACCACAGCCACAATCGGCATCAGCGGCGCTCGCATTCGCAGGTTGCACCAGTAGAACAAGTGCACGCCGGTGAAGATCGCACACAATAGCGCGCCCCAGAGCCACGGCGAGCGAAACAAGTTCCAACGCAGCCGAACGATTCCCGTGATCGCCAGGGCATACACTGCGAGGTACCAAGCCGCAGTGAGATAACGCAAAGCGAGCCGGCCTTGCGACTCCTCGGCGGTCAGCCGATAGGGCAACGGTGACCACAATTGCCGAACGCGATAGCCAGCCGCCAAGATGAATCCCAGTGGATCTTCTTGAATCGCGTCCCCAGCAGCTTGGGCTTGGATCTTGTTGTCCGTAAGCTCGCGCGAGTAGTCGAGCGTCCTGGATGGGGGATTCAGTTGTCGTAGCAGCGATCGTTGTTCACCTGCAAAGCTAAGGCTGTATTGCAGCCCCTCGCCCCAGACCGTTTCTTCGTCTGGCTGCCACGGCAACCCCGAGTGATCATTCCGCAAATACCGATAGAAGTGCCGATTGTTGGCGAGATAGAGCGTGTAGCCTCCATGCGTCGTGGTGAACAGTGGCTCCTGGAATACTTGATAATTCCGCCAGGCCCAGGGAAACATGATGCCCAGTCCCGTGACGAGCAAAGCAGTCGCATTGAAGATTCGCATTCCCCACTGGCGCTGTTTCTTCGTTTTGACATCCGCCTGGGAGGCAACGAACAATCCCGGCAGCAGAAAAAGTGCGACAACCGTTGCCACGGCTAACCAAGGCAAATAGGTTGGCCGGCCGAGCGCTGCGATTCCGATCGCGCCACCCGCGAGCGCCGCATTCCACCAGTTGCGATCAAAATGAAATCGCACGAGCAGTCCCCACGCGAGGACAGTGCAGAGCGCTCCGAGCGTTTCTGTCATGATCAGCGATTGTTGATTCAGCAAAATCGGATCGCAAGCGACGAGCACGCCAGCGAGATAACTGGTCCAGCCGAGTTGCAAAGCCCGCGCAATGAGCCAAGTGATCCACACGGTCGCTATTCCCATCGTCAGATGCAGCGCCGCGATTGCTTCCCAGTGGATGATCTTGTCCTTGCCAACTGCCAGGTTGCTTAGCAGCACCGGATAGAGCGGTGGACGAAAAGCCGAGGGAGCTGGCTCGCCGCTGCGGCTGCCCATCAGAGTGGCATCATCGACGCTAAAGCACGCAAAGCGGACCATGTTGTGCGCGATGAGATGATAAGAGTCCGGATCGGCCCTTAATTGATCGAACTGCGCGATCAGCAGCCCGCCGCGAACGATGAGCGTGAACAACAACAGCAGAGCCAATCCGCTGAAACGATAATAGGGCCGCAGATAGACAATGAAGCGCTGCATCACACCAGCCCCCAGCGTTTCCGCAGGAACCAATCGGTCCCCAACAGCCCGATGAGCAAGCCAAAAAAGAGCCAGGCGTCGCCGGGAGTGCTCGCGAGTTGCCACTTCGTCTGCCGCACTTCGTATTCTTTCGGCCGATTGCGAATCTCTTCAATCTGCTCCGACAGTTGTTCCGGCGGCAGCGCGCGGCCACCTTCCGCCTTCGTCCACGCCGCAAGCGCGGCCATCTGATCGGGATCGGCAGCTGGATTACTCAATTCAATATCGCGATCAAAAACCAAGAATTCCGCGCGAGCACTCCCCAGCTTGCGATTGTCCTGCGTCGCCGTTAACTCCACGGCATAATCGCCGGGCGTTTTCACTTCGACACTGCCGACGTACTGCTCGCCGTCAAGCGACAATCGCACCGGCTGCTTCGAGCCTCCGGGAAAAATCAATTGCGTGTCGAGCGTCGCTGTCGTGATGGGATCGCCAGTGCTGCTGCGTGCTCCGGCAGTGATCTGCACGCGGCTGCCTGGATTAAAGCGGCGTTGATCGAGTTTGATCCAAACATCGTCCCGATTGAGATCGTCGCGGCTGACGAGCCAGAGAACGATCTGCCGCCAAAAACGTTTGTGTTCTTGCTCAAAGCCATGCATGGGCCAGCGATAAGTCGATTCACCCGCGAATGCCAACACGCGGCCGCGGCCATATTCACCGCTGACCAGCAGCGGATCTCCTGCAGGCGATTCGAGCAACACGCGAATGCCGGGTCCCGTTTTCACTGCGTCGAACTTGTGTGCCCAAGCCAGCGGCGGAATTTTTTTCCAGAGTGTTGGATTCTGAGCATCGCTCGCGAGCCGCGTGACCGGGTGCTGCTGCGGCACCATTGGCAGCGGCCCTTCCAGAAAGAACCGCGAAAGTTGTGCTTCGTTCAAGCCTTCGCTTCCTTCGATCGGATTGAAGCGAATCGGCAACAACGTTTCGATCGGCGTGTTGCGATAATGGCCCCAGCCAAACCCACCGCGGCCACCGATCATCAGCAGCCCTTTGCCAGCTGCGACATTCGTCGCGAGCGTTTGCAGTTGCTGCGGACCGAGCGCTGCCGCATCAACTTCGCCCAGAATATAAGCGTCGTACTTGCTGAATTGCAGGTCGTTGGCCAGGTTGATGGGCCAGCCCGGCCTTTGTTTGCTGCGAATGTCGATGATGCGGTCATCAAGATCGATATCTGGCGAAGCATTGATCGCGCGACGGAGAAACTTCTGCTCAAACCGTTTTTCGCCGTCGAGATAGAGAATCCTCAAGCCACCTTCGAGCACCGTTAAATATGCACTGAGCGAGTTGTTCTTCGCAACCAGTTCGCCTTCCTGCAGTTCGGCCCGCATCGTCAGGCGGAAGTGTCCGATTTTTTCAGGTGTGATCGGAAACTGCACTTCGAGAGGCTCGCCGTCTTTGGTGGCCTTCACATTCTTCGTCCCGCGATTCAGCTTGTTCCCCGCCGAATCCTCGAGCGTAAGTTCGATCGGAATTTCTTTTTGCACATAGCCGCGGACGCGAATCTGGCCTTTTACCACCAGTTCGTTTTTGACGAACACCGTGAATTGCTCATCGAGGCGTTCGACGGTGACATCGCGCGATTGGGCTGCATCGTCAGCAGGACCGAAAGTAACGGTATACAACGGCGCTGCGAAATCATCGCGGATTTTCCGTCCTGCTTCCTGCACTTCGACCTGCGGATCAAAGGCCGTTTGCGCGCCGTCGCCCATCAAAATCACCGCGGCCAGGCGTTTTCCTTGTTCCGGCAGCAGCGCTTCGTACAGCGAAGTTCCCACATCGGTTTGCTCGCCCGTGGGTTGCTCTGGCAACTGCAATTTACCGTCCACAATCTGCCAAGGATGAAGCCGCGAATCGTACTGATAGGTCCGCAGTTCCAAGTCGGGGCCAAGGTTTGTCAGCTGAGATTCAACCTTTTGCATGACCTGCTGCAGCGCCTGCCAGCGAGTCATGTCGCCACTGCCGCTCCCATTGGGCAAGAGCATGCTGCGGCTGATATCGACCATCACAACCACGACGCTGGTCCGCGGCGTCTTCACCGTTGTCATTTTCGTCGGTCGCAACAATGCAATGACAACGAGCAAAATGACCAGCAAACGCAAAACAGTCAGCACACTCTTGCGTTTCCAATTCAGTTTGCCGTATTGCGGCCCCATCGCCAGCAGCGCGACCAATCCCACCGCAATGAGCGCAACTGCCCAGTAACTCCCGAGCACGGGATCATAGGAAAGCTCGTCGGGAATGGTTTGGGTCGGCGGCATCGAACTAAACTGGGTTACTCGTCTTTACGGTAGAAGCGATTGGCGAGCACCTGCTCTCCAGCCAGAGCAACAACAAGGAGCAACATCAGCAATGGGTAAAATTCGGAACCAATTCGATCCGCTCCGACGGCGCGATTGATTTCCTCCTTGTCCTTTGCAAGATGAAAGCGTTCTTTGCCAAGCAGGCTACTCAGCTTGTCGTCGGGCAGCCGAGTGAGGTCCCCGACATCGGCGGCCAGGTTCACGGCAAAGCCGCGTACAATCGGACCACTCTTGTTGCCGAGTTGCCCCCGCAAACGATAAGCGCCGGGGTTGTCGGTGAATCGCACTGTTACGCGGCCGTCGCGGGCCAGCACATCTTGCGGTTCGTCCAGCGGCGTGAAGAGCTGATAACGTTCGGGCTGCGTGGCGGAATCGTTTCGCAATGCTGCGGTTTCACCGGTGAGATAATTCAGCCGCGCTTCGGAACTGCCGGTTAAGTAGAGCATCATTTCGTTGACGAGCACAAAACCCGGCCAGGCATCATCGCCAGTGAGTAGTTCGTTCCACGGCTTGCGACCGATGGGCCGCAGCGGATCAGTGACCGGCGTCGTCAGCACCAGCGATCGGCCTCGCCCCAAACGCGATTCCGCGAGCGCGGGCATGCCGTTTCCGTAGGGGATGATGACGCGAGTATCTTCCGCGAGCTCAGTCAGATTCCAGTGAAAGAAAATCGGAAATCGGTCCCAGGGGACACTCGTATCGAGCGCGCGATACGCCGCTGTGATCGGATGATCGAATGACCGCGGATCGAGATACAATCCGCCTGTCGAACGCGTCTGCACGGTCAGCTTCCCGCCGAGCAACTTCGCCGCGGCCCCTTCCTGAAAGGCTTCGGCTGGCTGCGAATGATGGCCGAGGAACAGCGCCACGCCGCCGCCGCGTTCGACATAGCTGACGAGCTTTTCCCAAACATCGGCTGTGTTCGGTAGCGGGTCGAGCAAGCAGACCGCGCGATACTCGGAGAAATCCGCCTTGGGTAATTCTGCCTGCGTGATGACATCACAATCGAATCGCGTTTGCGGATTGTCTTTGAGCATGCGTACAAACAGATCTGCCGAAACGCCATCGCCGGTCACGACGAGGATCTTCAGTGAGGGCTGCACCTCGATGGTGAAATACCGCACGTCGTCGAGCGCCAGGCCATCCTCGCCCACGAGGCGGATTTGCCCTTGATACGTGGCCGCGTCGTCGAGTTGCACGGTGAAGCGGATCTGCTGATTTTCTTTGCTAAGCTGCAGTGTTTGTCTGCCGCGGGGGATTTTCTCCGGCAGGATTGGTTTGCCGTCACGAATCACGGGCAGCGTTGGATCGAATTTTTCGATGAACAAATCGACTTGCCGGGCCTCAGTCAAACCGGTCGCAGCCACCGTCGTCTCGAGTGTGACCTGGGCTTTCGCGGGCACCACTTCACTCGACATTTGCACTTTGCCGAGCGCCGCATTCCGTGGCTTCTCGACGCCGACGTCGATGATATAGAGCAAGATCTGTTCGTTTTCGGCCAGCAGTTTTTTCAGGTGAGCCGCTTCGCCGGATTCCCAGGCAGCCCGCGTCAGATCGCTGAAAACGTACACTTCTTTTCGCGGCCGCGGATGCTGCTTTGCAAGCTCAATACTCGCGGCAATCACATCGATCAAAGGCCGCGGCGAACCGGTGACTCGCAGGCGTTCGAGCGATTTCGCGGCGGCAGCGCGATCGACGGCAAAGACGCCGCTGCTGGGCTTCGAGTCGCAAATGGCCACTTCGCTGCCGGCCGGGAATTGCTCGAGCAGCCAAGCGCCGATCTCTTGCGCTTGTTCCAAGCGGCTGCGATTGCCGTGGCGATATTGCATTCTCGGCGAAGTATCGACGACAACCACCGCTGCCAGCGGCGCTTCTTGATCGCCAATCCCTGTGCCGCCACCACTCCAAACTTTGGCCAGCATCCACAACACAATGCCGAGCAATATCAACGCAAGCGCGCTGCTGCCGATTAACACGGAGAGCGAACGTTTAGTCACGAGCGCGACGATAGTCACAACGAGTGCAACGAGCATTGCAATTCCCAGCAGCGAAATCGCGATCCAGGAACCGACTAATCCTGAGGCGACACTTGGACGGGCGAGCGCGAGGGCAGCCAGCAGGATGGCGCCGCAGCGAAGCGTGAGCAGAATCCAATGCCGCAGTTGCATCTGCCGGCGGTTGGCTTCGCGCCGTTGCTGAATGAATCGCAGCGCGGGAAACACGAGTTGCTTCGGCCGCTGCCGCATCACGAGATGCAGCAGGATTGGCAGCACCATCAGCAGACTGCCCGCGAGCAACGAAAAATTCAAAAAGGCCATCGGTTCTACAGGCGTCCTGGCATCGCTGCGATCAGGGAAAAGGGCGTGCGCACAGCGAGAGCGCATCGCACCTTCATCATATCGGTTTTACGTCAGCTGCACGCGTCGATGTTTTCCGCCAGACAAGATTTCAGCAGCGACAATCGCTACAGCCCGCATAAACATCGCTGTCTAGCAGAAAACCGCCGCGAATTCACCGCAGCCAGCCGCCTCACCATCAGTCGCGAAGTAAGTTTCTTTGCACCGCTACGCGCACACGTCTCCCACATGAATTCCTCCCTGTGATTTCCCCTGCACTTCGCATCTCGGCTTGGCTGCTGATGGCGCTCGGCACGTTGGCCAT
The DNA here is from genome assembly GCA_964394305.1 of uncultured Pirellulaceae bacterium. GTDB lineage: Bacteria > Planctomycetota > Planctomycetia > Pirellulales > Pirellulaceae > Anatilimnocola. The sequence continues at coordinate 9,576 of CAYMWL010000107.1, read as the reverse complement.
CGCGCCGCAGTTCGCGCTCGCGCAGGCAGTGCCATCTGCCGCGGCGGAAGTGGAACTGCTGGAGGATGTCGACGACGGTCAACTGCAGCGATTTGAATTTGTCGATGCCGCTTTGATCGCAGGTGGACTGACCGATCCGCGCAATCGCGCCGAGATGCTTCGCCGCCGCGATGAGATGTACGGGGCGATTGACTTCGTTGCGATCCGCAGGTTGCCTTATCCAGAACGACCGACGGCCGTTCTGTCGGCACTCCACTCGAGGATGCTGCCCGGCAAATTTCGGCCGACAGCCACGCTCGTGCAAGAAACGCTGACGACCGGCGACTTCAACTGTGTGACGGCGACCATCTTGTTTCATGACATGTGCAGCCGCGCGAATGTAAGTGTCGAGATCATCGCGAAGAGTGGCCACGTTTGCAGCCGACTGGTGAACTCCGACGGCGTGATCGAAACAACGCGGAATGATACGCACTTACGAACTGAAATGCTGCGCGACTTTGAAGCGCGGCGCAATGACAAAGTTGCTTTCCGCGGCATCAAGCCCAGCGAATTGCTCGGCCGCATCTACTACAACCGCGCACTCGCAGCGTTAGAGAAACACGAGTTCGCCGCGGCGATTCAGTTGCTGCAGCACAGCCTGACTTGCGATCCACAAGATCGCGACGCGCAGGAGAACCTGCTTGCCGGGCTGAATAACTGGGCGCTCGCTTTGTGCGAGCAGCAGAACTATGCGGCGGCTGCGGAGCGAATCATCACCGGCTTATCGTTTAACAAGGATTACGCGCCGCTGCGTAGCAATGATCTGCATGTGCATCAGCAATGGGTCGCGCAACTTTGTCGTGAAGCGGAGTTCTCGCGTGCTCTTCAGGTTCTGGAAGCCGGCCGCGCACGACGGCCCGAAGCGCCGCTCTTTGCTGGCGGGCAACGTGCCGTCTACGAAGTCTGGCTGAAGCATTGCGTGGCGAATGGCTGCAGCGCGACCGCTGCCGAAGTGCTGCGAACCGCGCAACAGCAACTGGGGCCGCAAGCCAACTTCACGCTCGAAGCGCGGCCGCTGCCGAAAGTAATTTCGGCCAAGAGTCGCCAAGATGGTAGTCATCTTGCTCCGCGAGATGATATGCCGCAAGCGGAACGCCGCGGCGGGGACGCTGGTACCATCGTTCCATTGCAATAGTGCTGCTGCGTCGGTTGCGCTGCTTGCTGAGCGCCAGCAGCGAACATCTCGGCGGAGCGAGCTGAGTACTCTAATACGACTTGGCGATGTACGCTCGCTTCGTCGTCGCTTGCCCCGTGAAGATGCATTTGCCGGGGATCTCTTCCAGACCGAGCGGCATGTTGCGAATCGTCAGCTTGTGCGTCTTCAAGAGTTCCTCCACTTCTTTGTTTTCGGTGAAGTGGCAGAGCGCAAAACCGCCGTGAATTTCCGGATCTTTTTGATCCTTCGGAGTGAACCAAGCCAGCAACTCTTGAAGATTGTCGATGCTGCGCGTGTTATCTTCGCGCAATTTCAAAGCCTTTTGAAACAAGTTGTCTTGAATCGCTTGCAGCCGTGACGAAATCGTGGCGACGAGTTCCGCCCGATCGACGCCGACTTTTTCGCCCGTATCACGACGCGCCAGAAAGACGCCGTTCTTGGCGATATCCTTCGGCCCGATCTCGGCGCGAAGTGGCACGCCGCGTTTGATGTGATACCAGGCCTTCTCGCCGCCGCGGATGTCGCGATCGTCGATGTGGACGCGAACTCTCGTTCCTGCATACTGCTGAGCTTCGAGTTCCTTCTTCAAGCTTTGCACATACGGAATGACCGACGCGCGTTCTTCATCATTTCGATAGATCGGCAGCAGCACGATGTGCTTCGGCGCCAACTTCGGCGGGCAAATCAAACCATCATCATCGCTGTGCGTCATAATCAAGCCGCCGATCAGCCGCGTCGACACACCCCACGAAGTGGTCCAGGCAAATTGCTCGGTGCTTTTTTGATCCTGAAACTTAATGCCTTGAGCGCGCGAAAAATTCTGACCGAGGAAGTGGCTCGTACCAGCCTGCAGCGCTTTGCGATCTTGCATCATCGCTTCGATCGAGTACGTGGCCACAGCGCCCGGAAAGCGTTCACCGGCGGTCTTCTCACCTTTGATCACCGGCATCGCCATGTGGTTCTCGGCGAAGTCGGCGTAGACATCGAGCATCTTCATCGTCTCTTCGCGAGCTTCGGCTTCGGTCGCGTGCGCGGTGTGCCCTTCCTGCCAGAGGAACTCCGCCGTGCGCAGGAATAACCGCGTGCGCATTTCCCAGCGGACAACATTCGCCCATTGGTTGATCAGAATCGGCAGGTCGCGATACGACTGCACCCACTTGGCATACATGGCGCCGATAATCGTCTCGCTTGTTGGCCGCACGATCAGCGGCTCTTCGAGCGGGCTCGCGGGTTGCAACTTGCCGTTCGCATCGGGCTGCAATCGGTGATGCGTGACCACCGCACATTCCTTAGCAAAGCCCTCGACGTGGTCGGCTTCTTTTTGCAAAAAACTGAGCGGGATGAAGAGGGGGAAGTACGCGTTCTCATGGCCGGTGTCTTTGAACATGCCGTCGAGGACGCGCTGAATGTTTTCCCAAATGCCCCAGCCCCAGGGCTTGATGACCATGCAGCCGCGGACGTCGCTGTTCTCCGCCAGATCAGCCGCCTTGATGACCTGCTGATACCACTCGGGATAATCTTCAGCACGTGTCGGAGAGATCGCAGTTTTCGCCATGGCCATCCTAGTTTTCTGTGTGACAACAGACCTCCGGGTCCGTTGGTGATTTCGCTGATGCGGTTCTAGACGAGACAAATCGGCTGATCCGCCGGTTTGTCGGAACTACGCCCGATTGTAGAGACCGTCGCAAAATTAGGGAGAGGGACCGCCGAGCCCCGCAACGCGACGCTCGGCCTACCAAACATCAGGCGGAAATTGCCAGCCATAATGTCAACTTTGATAACACTTTTCGCGCGGCCCTGAAGATCGCAAATGCTTATGTGGCAATGCCTTGCAGATGTTTTGCCGCAAATCTTGATAACGATTTTGCCTCCGAAAAAGTGATTTTGATAACAGACTGATAACGACCGGACAGCCAAATCGACTCCCGATTACGCCTGATAGCGCTTGGAGCCGAGTTCGATTACGGGCTGATAACGGCTGGATAGCATGGCAGTCTCCTTTCTCGAAATGGATCAAGCGCAGCAGTTTTATGAACCCGTTGGCGCATACGCCAGGGCGAAAAAACTTTTGCGAGGTTGGTTTGAGGCAGTGAAAAAGATCGTCGATGGGGCGGGAGATTTTCCGTCCGACATCGGTCAGTAGACAGGTCGTACGTGGGGTCCTCGATTATATCCAGGTAGTGATCTTTTGTAAACCACATAGGTTTTGGGGGGTTTTGGGGGGCGATTAAGTGGATGAAGTGGATGGATGAATGGCTGAAGCCTGGCGAGTTTTTTGTCCCCAGGCCACCGGCTGAGCCTGGTGGCTAAGAAAATTCTTTGCCGCGATGTTGTCGCCAATACGTAGCAAAGGCGGCCACGATCAGCGGCGGAACTACCAGCGCGACGAACTCCGGAGGATGGATCAAGGCGGGCGGCAACATTTTGGGTCTTTGCCAGACGAGCCCCGTGAGAGCCAGAAATAGATAAGTTGCCAGCGAGCCACCGGCGACAGTTGCAATGGCAGAAAACATTCGCAGGGGAGGCTGAATTGCTGCAATCCAACCTGAAGCGGCGAAAACAGCGCTGCAGCCGATCATGGGAAAGATGGCAATCTCCCAACGCCATACAAGACCGGAGCGCAGATCGCGTACGAATGTAGGATCGTTCCAGTGTGCTGCGCATTTCAAAATGAGCACTGCCAGCGCGGCTGCGACGCAACCGAAGATTCCCCAGACGACCGCGGCCGATATGCCTTGGCGTACATTCCAGCTAGGCGTCGTCGGGGTTGCGAATGAAATCGACATGGAACAACGCTCCCCCGCGATGACTCGCCCGAAGCGTGGCTTCAGGCTACGTTAGCTGCCGACGATTATAACTTGCAGCGCGTCCGTGTTTTTCTGCAATCGCTGCCTAGGCTTTTTTGATCTTCACTTTTTCGTTGGGGAACGGACAGAGCGGGATGCTGCGGGTTGGTTCGGCGAGGACTTCGGCGAGCGTGGTTTTTTCGAAGGCTTGTTCCATCATGGCCAGCGCGTTGTCGACGCGTTTGTGCAACGGGCATAGATGCGTGCCATGCGCGGCGAGACCCAGCGGGCAGGTGCGGATTCGCTGAATCGGTTCCACCGCGTTGACGACTTCGAGAATCGTCAACTCTGCCGGCACCTTGGCTAGCGACATGCCGCCGCCGATACCGCGGGTCGATACGACAACGCCCCCCTTCGCCAGGCTTTGCAGTACCTTCGACAGATAAGCGCGGGGCACGAGCGTGGCCGTGGCGATTTGTTCGGTGGTGCGGGCTGCAGGGGCAACGCTCGCCAGGTGGACGACCGCCCGCAACGCATATTCGACCGTTTGTGAAATCACGCCCAAAAACCTCCCGCAAACCGCAAAAATGGACATTGACATCCACTTAACTGCCGATATCCTACACTAACTGGATAACTTTGTCCAATTAAAGTTCTGGCAGACCAAATTTGTGTGTTCAGGAGTATGGGCGATGAAACACATTGACGAAACCCGACTGGAAACCGACCTGGCTTATCGCGTCGGCTACGTCACGGAGTTTATGGGCTTTGGCGAGGAGGATGTCGCGGCGTTGCATGCTTCGGCGGCGGTGCTTGCGCCAATCGTCCCGGCGCTGGTCGATGCCGTGTATGACAAGCTGTTTACCTACGACTGCACGAAGCGACACTTTGTCCCACAACAATCGGGATATAACGGACCGATCCCCGCGGACATCGAAGGGCTGCACATGGATCACGAAATGATCCAATTCCGCAAGGCGCACTTGGGTCGCTACCTGGCCTCCCTCGTCACTCGGCCCTACGACGCGAAGATGATTGGCTATCTCGACATGGTCGGCAAGATGCACACGCCGGCCGCTGGCTCGAAGGAACTCGATGTGCCGTTGGTGCAGATGAACGCATTGATGGGTTTTGTCGCCGATGCGGTGATTGCGACCGTGCTGAGCCTGGGCCTCGATCGCGCCACGGAAGTGCGCACGCTGCGCGCCTTCAACAAAGTGCTATGGGTGCAGAATGACCTGATCACGCGCCATTATCAGGTCAAATCGGCCTTACAACTTGGTTAACATCAGCCGCCTTATGCACTCCCTTCGCGCCGCGCTGAGCGACTTGCTTGTCGCTTTCAGTGACGGCGAACAGCCGATCGATCACTACCACTTTCCCTAAATCCCACAAAATCGCGGTTTCAACAACTGGCTCGCCATTTGCTAATGAGACGTGATCTTAAAAACCTAGCGGCGCGCCTGAGCGCCGCTGTGCTGGGCATTTGGGGAGAGCGTGAGTGATAACAGCAAATAGGCGTCGCGATTCGAAGCTGGGGTTTACGCTCGTCGAATTACTGGTGGTGATCGCGATCATCGGCGTGCTCGTGGCGTTGCTGCTGCCGGCCGTGCAAGCCGCGCGCGAAGCGTCGCGGCGGATGAGCTGCCAAAATAACTTGAAGCAGCAGGGCCTGGGCTTCCACAACTACGAGAGTGCCCGCGGTGGCTTGCCGCCGCGGCGCTATTCCTCGAACGCCGAGAAGCATGGGTACGTCGGCTGGGGCGCGATCATTCTGCCGTACATGGAACAGAATGCGATCTGGGAAAAGTACGATCTGCGCTACGACTACTATGACCCGGTGAATGCACCGGTCACTAATTTGGTGTTGCCGATCTATCGGTGCCCGAGCACGCCGCAATCTGGCGAAAAGATGGTCTCGGGGGGCAAGGTAACTTCCGGTTCGCAAAATCCGGACACCGGGACGAAGTTCTACGTCAGCACCTACATGGATTACATGGTGCCGAACGGACTGACCGTGCCGACGAACGGCTGGGGCGCTGGTTTTTCCTACTCCGGAGTTGCAAACAATTTTGCGAATGCACTGTGGGACAGTTCGCCGTTGTTCACGCCGTACGTTCCCACCTGGACGCCTCGCAAAATCAGCGAAATCAAAGACGGCACGTCCAACACGTTGCTCGTAAATGAGAACGCGGGTTGGCCTCACAAATGGCGGGCCGGCAAGCGGATCGATGGGTTGCAATCGCCAGATCAGAACCGAGGCCACTGGGCTGGCTGGCAGTCGTTTGTGTATGCGACGTATTCGCCCGATGGCCTGACCGCGGGCAATAGTACTTCCGGCGACACCACGCCCTGCGCCGTGAACTGCGCGAACCAGAATCAGATCTACGGCTTCCATCCGGCCGGCGCGAACGTGCTGTATTGCGATGGCTCGGTCCGCTTTGCGGCGGCCAACATGCCAGCGCTGTTGTTTGCGCAGATTTGTGTGATTGATGACGGCATGGCCCAAGCCAATTAGAGAATGCCCCGCATGTGCAACGTGTTTCGTTTGACGCTCCTGCTTGCTTTCGGCCTGCTGATGTGTGGTTGCAGCCAAGGGCACCAGTTGAATATGCCTCCTTTGCATCCGGTCAATGGGACGGTGGCTCTGCGCGGTCGACCGACCGCGGGCATTCGCGTGATTTTTAATCCAGTCACGGACATTGGCATCAAGTACTCGCCGGTGGCGATCACCGACATCACCGGTGCATATCAAATCACTTCGCTGCAACCGGGCGATGGCGCTCCAGTCGGTGAATACGCCGTGACCTTTGAATGGCCTGACCATATCAACGATCCGTCGAATGGAGATCCCACGCCGGAGATCGACAGGTTCCGCGGGGCCTATGTGAGCGTAGAAAAATCGCAGTTCAAAGTCATCGTGCAAGCGGGTGAAAACACGGTGCCGCAGTTCGACCTTCGCTAACGATTGGTTTTTCAGGAGTGGTTCATGATGATTCATCATTCCCCGATTTGCCGCCGCGGACTATCGCTGATCGATGCCTTGGCGGCGACAGCCATGTGCGGAATTGCCGCCGGTTTGTTGTTGCCCGCGCTGCGCGAATCGCGGCAAGCAGCCGAGGTGAATGTCTGCACGCAAAATTTGCAAACGCTCAGTAAAGCGTTTCAAGCCTATGAACGTGCGCAAGGCGGTTTGCCGCCGCGGCGGACGGGCGGCGGTTTTGGCAACACACCCTATGGTGGTTGGGGCGTGCAGATCCTGCCGCATTTGAATGAAAAGCTGAACAGCGAGTATCACCACGACTACGACTACTTCGACCCGATCAACAAAAAGGTTGTCGAGACCAAGATCGCCGAATTCATCTGCCCTGCTGCACCGGCAGATCGCCAAGTTTTGATTCGCTCGAACGCTTCCGGCGCATCGGTCAATCCCAACAAGGACGCGCTGTTCGAGACCATTTGCAGCCCAAATGATTACATCAGTTCGAATGGTTTTTTTATGCCGCGCACTGGATACGGTGCGGGCTGGCCGGCTGGTCTCGGTGCTTCTCGGCAGCCGATGACAGACACTGACAATCGTCCGCTGACCGAAATCACCGACGGCTTGTTCTGCACGATTTTGATTGTGGAAAAGGCCGGGGCTCCTGCAAACTGGCGAATGGGCAAGAAGATCGGCGACGACAGTTTGTTTGCCGGCCAGAACATCTCCCGTGGCACTTGGGCGGGCTATGGCTCGATCGCATTTGCGCCGATGAATCCCGAATCGGCCGAACTTCTCCGTAGCGCTCGCGGCGACAGCACCGATTGCTCGGTGAACTGCAACAACACGTTCGGCATTTACGGCTTTCACGAGAAGGGCGCCAACATTCTGCTTTGCGATGGCGCCGTGCGATTTGTCAGCACCAGGCTCGATGGCTTGACGTTTGGCCGATTGACGATGCGCGACGACGGTCAACTGCTCTCGGAAGATGCGTTCTAATTGTGAAGGTACCTGCTGTGAAGAAAATGCCACGATGGTTGCTTGTGACCGCAAGCTTGTGGTGCGCCGCGCAAGGCTGGCTCGCTTCACTGGCGGCCCAGTCTCCTGATCCCGCGCAACTGGCGGCCAAGATCGATGCCCAACTGGCCGAAGGTTGGCGACGGGCGGGCGTGCAACCTGCAGCGGTCGTTGACGACGCCATCTTCCTGCGCCGCATTTATCTGGACTTGGTTGGCCGCATTCCCACCGTTGCCGAAACGCAACGTTTTTTGGAGGACGCGCGGCCGGACAAACGGCTGCAATTGACCGAGGAATTGATCAACTCAGGCGGCCATGCCCGGCACTTTGCAACCGTTTGGCGGCGAATCTGGGTGCCGCAGACCGATACGCAGGAATTTGCCCGGCTGACAAACGATTTCGAAGCCTGGGCCGCAGTTCGCCTTCGCGATAATGTTCCCTACGACAAGCTGGTCGAGGAACTGCTGCTTGCCACTCGCGCCCGGCCGACCAACGCTGCTCAAGACCCGCAGCACGCGGTGAGCGCGATCGGCTTTCAAGCCGCGAGTTTGTTCCGCGCCGAGAATCTCGCAGCCAACACCACGCGGGCGTTTCTAGGTCTCAATCTCGATTGTGCTCAATGCCACGATCATCCTTTCTCGCGTTGGACGCGCGATCAATTCTGGGAAACAGCGGCCTTCTTCGTCGCTCCGCAAGCTGCAACTGCGGGCGAGATGGCCTATCTCGAGGTGAAAATCCCCGAGACGGAAAAAACACTGCGGCCCAAGTTGCTCAACGACGAAGTGCCCAAGTTTTCGACCCCACTCGCTGCTGATACTGGTCGCAAAGCGATTTCGAAATGGATCATCGATCGCGAAAACCCGTACTTTGCTCGCAATGCCGTCAATCGGCTGTGGGCTCAATTTTTCGGCCGCGGTCTGGTCGAACCGCTCGATGACTTGAGCGATGACAATCCCTCGAGCCATCCGCAGCTGCATCAGGACTTGGCCGCGGCGTTCGTCGCGAGCAACTACGACCTGAAGTTCTTAACCCGAGCGATGGTGCAAACACGTGCGTATCAACTGGGCACGCTGAGCAGCGGAACTGCTCCACCGGAAGGAATGCGAATATTCGAACGGATGCCGGTCCGCGGCCTGACAGGCGAGCAACTCTACGACAGCCTGGTGGTGGCGGCAGGACTGCCGACCGTTCGCAAAGATCTCCTCTCGCACAACGAAGAGAACCGCCGCGAGCAGTTTGCGACGCAGTTGCATATCGAACGCGCGGTCGATGCCGAGCGATCGATTGTACAGGCCCTCACGTTGATGAACGGCACTTTGATTCAAGAACTCACCACGCCGGACAAAAGTCCGCTGCTCGCTGCTGCTGCCGACTCGCCTTTTCTGAGCACCAACGAAAAGATCGAAATGCTGTTTTTTGGTGCTTTGAATCGCAAGCCAACCACGGATGAGTCGCAAGTCCTGCTGAAGTACGTCGCCAGCGGCGGCGAGGATCGGCCGGAACGGGCGGGGCTCGCCGATGTGCTGTGGGTGCTGCTCAACAGCAGCGAGTTCAACACCAATCACTAACACACAATCAACACAACTCTCTTGTTCGCT
>CAYMWL010000106.1:0-20673 GCA_964394305.1 uncultured Pirellulaceae bacterium | reverse complement strand
AGCGCCTCGGCGGTGTGATTGCAAGTCCGCCGCTGAGGCCGCTGGCAACTTTTTATTCGAAGGAAACGCATGTTCAACGCAACCAACTACATGGCCATCTGGGGAGCAAAGAACCCGGCCCTGGTCAAGCAGCAGACGTTTAGCACGCCGGAGCAGAACGAAAAGTTCCTGGCCACGATGGCAACGGTGCGCATCAAACTCCGCAGCGGGTTTGTGCCTGTTGCGGAGGTTTTGGAGTCGGTCGGGTTTCGGAAGGTTCGTAAGTTTCGCTACGCCTAGGGGGCTGCCATGTATCTCCTGTGGATCGCATTGACTGCGGCCGGAATGTTCGGCGCCATCGCGTTACCGGATTTGGTGTTCTTCATTGTCGGAAGGATCTGCAAGTGAACGACGAAATTCAAGTTGTTGCGATGCCCAAAGGTAACGATCGGTACATCGTTCTTTTTGACGAGGCACACCGAGCGGACGCACTGAGAACTATTGGCCGCTGGGCAAGCGATCCGCAATTGTCGCTGACCTGGCTGGATGCGGCCGAGATGAGCAGCAGTATTCGCAACATGGAGGCGTGTGTCGGCAAATGACAGACACGAACCACCATCGATGGCACTACGAAATCGACGATTCGGAAGACGACTGCGAACTGCCGGAACAGCTCGAAGATGAGCTGGAGTACGGTTGTCCTGTTGGCACGAACGATCCCAATTGGCCGTATGAGGTGCAGCGATGATCGCACTCCCGCCCGACTGGAAAGCCGAGGCCCTATCCGAAGTTCGCAGCATGCGCGGCGAGTTCCAAATCGAAAACGTCAGGCATGCACTGGCCAAGCGAAACATTCACGCCGACAGTCCGAAGGATTGGGGAGGGTTCACAACCGATTTGCTGCGGTCCAAGGTGATCGAGCGTACCGGCGAGTGGCGAGTTACGAAGGACAAGAAGACGCATTCGCGCACGGCGGTTTATCGGGTGAAGAAATGAGCACTCAAGCCCACATCGAAACGCTAGATGCCAAATACTCGCGATGGGATTTGTGGCGCACGGCACTGAAAGCATGGTGCGTGAAGATCGACGGCGAAGTGATCAGTGGCGACACAATCGAGGAAGCATTGGCCAAGGCCGCAGAGTTCAAGCAGTTGCCAAAGATTCCACGCTGCCCGTCAGTGCTGTGGCGGGAGAAGTTTGCGGCGGTGAAATCCGGCAGCAAATGGAACCTGACATACCAAGGCAATGTGTGGTTCGGCAACATCGCCACGAAGAAAGCGGCCGAGTCTGCAGCAGATGGTTTCGTTGAGAGAGCAAACAAGGCTTTTGAAGATTGGCGAGCAAGCTTTGGTCGCATTTCGATGGGCGTGGAAGGTGTGGATTTTAGGTATGCCGAATGAACTGCGTTCATCTTGACCCAAAGAAATGGATCGAAGGCCAGCCAAACCGCGAAGGCAAGATTCCAACGTACTGCCCCGGCTGTCGCAAGTTCATGGGATTCATTGTTCCGTATTCAAAGAATAGGAGTAAGAAATGAAAGTCGCCGACGTTCAGAAACTGTGGGACTCATTTCAACCGTCGACGCCTGATCCATATAAGCGAGTCGAGGGCGTTCGGCTGATGATCACCACTGACGGCCGAGCGGGGATTCGAGAGGACGGGATCGGCAAGGTGCATATGGTATTAAGTTCTGACTGCGTGTTCGGACGCGATGAGCACCGTGTTGCGATGTTTTAACGTCGCGCGGCCAAGCGGCTGTCGGCTGAACTTGAAAGCCTTATGACGGTTCCGCGTGAAGTTGTCGCAGGCCGCAAAAGGACTCTGCAGACAGAAACGGCCAGCAAGGCATCGTGCCAGCTAACGATGAGGGATGGCGCAATACACAAGCCAGAGCACATTTTCGTTACTTACGTGACCAAAAAAGGGCAGCTGCGTCGGCGACGTGTTGTTGGCGATGCGAAGCTGGTTGCTGGTGGCAATCGGGTGGCTGCTAGCGAGCTGGTGAAGTAGATCACGAGCGCACCCCTGCGGTTTTAAGAGTGCCGCGGTGGTATTTAGCGGTGCCGGCCCGGAGTCGATACCGGGTCGGCATTTTTGAAACGAGGTGGAATGTGTTCAGCACTGGAATGACGCGAGAGCAAGCGGACGCAATCGAGCGGTCGCAGATCGAAGTTGCCGCAACACTTGGCACGATTATTCAGGTGCTAATCCGCAACAACATTTGCACGCCTGGCGAGTTCGAGGCGCTGAAGGCTTCCCACATTGCGCGGTGTGATCAGGAAATGCAGCGGCAGCGAGAGGAGGCCAATCGGGAGTTCGACGAGAAGCATCCTGGCCTGAGAAAGTTGTTCGGCAAGGTATTGGGAATGGAAGGTGGCGAATGAAAACGAAGCGAAGTAACATGCTGGATTCCCCAAGGGCATCCGCAGTGGCAAAAAAAGAGATCGACACGTCAACCTATCGAGGGCGATTCGCAGCGCAGCTATACGCTGTGCGCGCCGGTCGTGACGTGGCTACGGTCGTCGCAGCACTGAAAAAGGCCGGTATCAAGATCGGCAAATCTGCGTATTACCACTGGGAATCTGGCTTCTCTGAGCCGCCCATGAACGCGCTTCCGGTGATCGCGAAATGCTGGGGCGTAACCGTCCCTGAGCTGTTCCCAGAAAAGTAAGAAATCTTTCGGCTGTCTAATTAAATTAGATTGACACGCTGTCTAAGATTGTTAGACTGTACACAGTGACGCAAACGATACCGACCGGGAGTTCCGCCCATGTTGATGCTGAGCAAAGAACTGGCCTTCCGCCTGCACTGGCAATCGCTGCGGGCGACTATCGACGTCGAATCCGCTGAGATCGAACGTCAGCTAGCCAGCTACCGATTGCGTTTCGAGGCCGATCGACTGCGGCTCAGCAGCGCGATTCAGCACATACCAGGCGATTCAATCGAAGAAACGCTGGTCAAGGATTACTGGGTGCGCCAGACCCTACGCGGCAAGTGCATCGACGAGATCGAAATCGATGTGCTGCCAGCTGGCGAGGAATTGCCGCACGCGGAATTTGAGGGGCGAATCGGGATCGGCGATGGCAAGTCGATTGAATGCGAATCGCCGGTCGTGTTTCAGCGTGGCGAGGTGGTGAGGGTGTTGGGGCGCGAAGTGGTGGTTTATTCGCGAGGTGTGAAATGAGCGCAATAGAAACTACGCGGGTGGCTGAAGAACCAATTGACATGGTAAATCGGCCTCCACATTACACCAGCGGAAATATTGAAGTGTGTGATTTCATCGTCGATCAAAACCTTGGCTTTTGCCTTGGAAACGTCGTCAAGTACGTGGCCAGAGCCGACCGCAAAGGCAAGCCGCTAGAAGATCTGAAAAAAGCCGCATGGTATCTGAATCGCGAAATTCAACAGCGGGAGATGCAATCGTGATCGCAACACAAGCACAAATCGACTGCCCGGCACCCGGCGTTTATCGCAACATCCCATTCGAAGATTACTTGGCCTGGCCAGCGGTCAGCAACAGCCGAATCACGATGGCGCGGCGCTCGCTTCTGCACTTTAAAGAGCAGGTTATCAAAGACACGCCGAATCTATTTCTCGGCCGATTCACTCACTGCGGAGTTCTTGAGCCGCTATGGGTGTCGATGCGGTATGCGGTTATGCCTCCCTACGAACTGGACGCTGGTAACTGCACGGCGCAAGGTAAACCTAGCACGGCCAAAACAACGAAGTATTACGAAGCCAAGGAAAGGGCGTTCCGCGAAGCAAATGAGGGGAAAGAGATCGTCGATCAAGCCACGTTTGACATGCTCGTAGGTGTCACTCGCTCGCTCATGAAATCTGAGCGGGCAAGCCAGTACCTTACCGAGCGCGGTGAAGCGGAAGTGTCGCTTGTTTGGATCGACCCAGAAACGCAACTCCGCTGCAAGGCCCGCATCGATTTACTGAACAGCGGAATTAACGACCTGAAAACGTGCGCCGACGCCATGAAGTTCCCGCGCTCGATTGCAGAGTACGGATATCACCGGCAAGGGGCTTTCTACCGGGCCGGATGGTCGATTCTGAACGGCGGCGAGATTCTTCCGTTTCGATTGATTGCTGTCGAAAAAACCAGGCCCTATGGAGTTCGTGCCGCTCCTTTAAATGAAGATGCTTTGGATATGGGCGAGGAAGAAGTTCGAAGGGCCCTGCGGGATATCGCAGGCGCATACAAATCAAACAAATGGCCGTGCTACGACGATCCCTCATCGTGGTGCTTGCCAAGTTTTTACGTGGGGGATGATGAGCCTGTCGAACTGACAATCGGTGGGCAAACAGTAACTATTTAGGAGAACGAGCGATGAAAGCGATTGAATTGGCCCCGCCTGCGCATCTGGCAGCAGAAGACTTGACCGGCGACACGCTGGTAACAATCGAGTCTGCCTTTATGACAAAGGTGGGAGAGAAGCGCGAAGACAAGGGCGCTGTGAAGTTTAAGGAATTTTCCCGCGCGATGGTTATCAACCGAACGAACGTCAAGCGGCTGATCGATCTGCTTGGCGGAGAGACTGACGCCTGGGTCGGCAAGCAAATTACGATCTACCCGAGCGAGACCGACTTTGCAGGAAAGACTGTCCCTTGCTTGCGCGTCAAGGTTCCAAAGGTTTAGGGGCGCGTCGTTCGCGCGTGACTCCTAACACGAGCAGGCGCGGTCACCAGTCTGCCGGCGCTGGCCCGATAGTCCGGCATCTATCAATTGAGGAATCAATGAAATGTGGCTTGTAGCCACTGGCCACCTTACGAGCGATTACCCAACCGCTTGTACGTCAACTCCACGCGCCGGCAACGTGGGGCCAATCCGGTTTTTTTAATCACGCAATTTACATTCGAGGACAACATGAAATCGAGTCTTAAAAAGGGCGTCCCAGTTATCGAAATGCACGCGCCAGACCGTCGGGCGCTCGAATCGGCCAAGGCTGTCTGCGACTTTATTCACCGCAATACTTCACGGCCGTCTGGATGGGTCGCAGCGGCCAGGCCGGAACTGACAGCGAGTTCGACGGCGGACTTGCCATGCGATTCACGGCCAGTGGCGGTGGCTCGAATACGCGTTACCGATCCGCAGTCGAATCGCTTGAAGCCTGGGGTCACACGCTGAAGCGGTGCGAGTTTTCCTGCCTGGACTGGCGAGTGTTCCTCACAAAATGCCAGGACCGGCCGAAACATGGCATGTACGTCGATGCTCCTTGGCCGAAAGACGGCGGCAACTACCGGCACAAATTCACCGAGCAAGATCAGCGCGACTTGGCCGCGGCCCTTGGCAAGTTCGATCAAATGCGAATTGTGGTTCGCTACGGGGACCATCCGTTGATTCGCGAACTGTATCCAGAATCAGCCTGGACGTGGCACATGATGACCAGCCGCACGCAAGGGAACAACGAAAAGTCCGAAGCCCTCATTATCAACAAGGTGAAAACATGAAATGCACATACGGCAAAGCAGTTCAGTGGAAAGACGGCGAAGCGGATTTAACCGGCGTGCTGGTGAGAGGAGTTAATGGAGAGTACGTGACTGAGATAGGATCTGTGATGTCAACGCCTCACCAGTCAGTTCTTGTGCAAGTCGCTCACGGCTGCACTCGGGAGCTTGAATTTGTCGAGTTTGGCAAGCTGAGCGATTACCCGAGCGAAGCGATTGAGGAGCCGACAAGGTGAAGTTTTACATCGTGGTCTGGGATGACGAGCAAGGACTTTGCGTGCCGTATGGTTTCGACGACGGCTGCGAAGGTGCGGTCTGCGCAAGCGGCGGCGACGTGGCGTTGTTTTCGAGCATATTTGACGCGAGAGAGGCAATTCGCATTTCGACCGAATATGCAGAGCTTTGTAAAGCACAGGGCGTTCCGGCAAACACGGATTTTTTAGACGAGGCGAAAAAGTGCGTCAAGATTCGGGTTGCTAGGAGTTGCTGATCTCGCAAGGCGGAAGGTGAAGGCCATGCAGAAAATCAAGGCCAGAAAGCACTAACGGTTTGAAGTTTGATTCCGCGGGGGTTTGATTTCCGCTGGTGATTCAGCATGGCAAAGGCAAGGAAAGAGGGATCGAGGCCGCACAATGGCGCGTAAATATCGCAAGGTTGACCCAAGAACTTGGACTGACGAGAAGTTTTCCACGCTCACCGACAGCGAAAAGCTTCTCTTGCTGTACGTGATGACGTGCCAGCAGTGCAACAGGGTGGGCATATTCCGGTTTTCAACAGCACTCGCCGCTGAGGACCTGAATACGTCTGCCAAATGTATATCTGACCGGTTTGCAAAGGTATGCGATACGTTTCGCTGGAAATGGGACGCGAACGCAAAGGTTGTCTACATACCGACTTGGTGGAAATATAACCATCCAGAAAACCCTAAGCATCTTATCGGCTGCCTGGAGGACCTTGACGATCTTCCGGCAACAAAACTGGCTGACGAATTTGCCGCCAACACTTCATACCTATCGCCAAACCTATTGGATACCTTTGCGATACGTATAGCCAAACGTATGCCATATCAGGAACTGGAGCTGGAGCAGGAACTGGAACAGGAAAGCGGCGGCGACTCAGTTTCCGAAAAACCAGCGGATCCGATGCCTGAAGTTCCAGAGGCGGTTTCCCAAATTTGGGGCCAGTGGATTTCTTACAAATCCGAACGACGAGAGGCTTACAAACCGCAGGGTCTTCGCGCGGCAATCACGCACCTGCGCGACCGGTTCGAAGAAATCGGGCCATCGGCAGTGAAGCAAAAAATTATGAAGGCCATGGCTAGCGGATGGAAAGGCTGGGACCACGACGACGACAAGCAAAGCAAGTCAGCCGCAAGCCATCACGTCCCCAACCAGCCCGTTCCAACCAAAGTGAAGAAGGTGGATTGGTCAAATGCAGCAGCCCCCTAGCAAAGAAACGGGAACTATATACTTGACTCATCAAATTGACTCACTACAATTAGGTAGTTGACTCATCATTAGGCAGCCCTCGGGGAATCAAAATGAGACGCGAAGAATATCCGAAATGCCCGCACTGTGCTGACGGGCGAATGGCTAACAATCAAGGCGGTTCGATTTGGTGCGATCGCTGCGAATCGCCAACGGCAATTGAACATGCTACGACCGT
Organism: uncultured Pirellulaceae bacterium; assembly: GCA_964394305.1. GTDB lineage: Bacteria > Planctomycetota > Planctomycetia > Pirellulales > Pirellulaceae > Anatilimnocola. Next base: position 13,575 of record CAYMWL010000106.1, on the reverse strand, counting down.
TCTTCCGCCATGCTCCATGCATGGCCAACCGTATCATGCCTGTGGCAATGTCTATTTCGAGCGGATTGAAAACCGAGATGGGCATGGCGATGTTCGCGTCACCTTTAAATGGCCAGACGGAACGATCGAGTGCGAGGAGCAAATACCGTCTTTCATTTGGGAAAGCGTTATCGGCCTGATGAGCGCTAACGGTGCGCAAGCCTACGAAGCGGCGATTGCATTTCATCGCGGACGCATGGGAACACGCAGCCAGTCCGACGAACTTCTTATCGCTGGGCTGCGGAATCGAATTGAGGAACTGGAGTTGCAAGTTCATGCCCTTGATTCCCCATGCGAAACCTGCAATGGCAGTGGCTCTATCGAAGTTTCTCCAAAAATTGCCGCAAGGTCTGAGCATGGAGATATCAGTGCGCCCTTTGAGTAAAACACCATGACACCAGAAGCCCCGAAAACCTTGCTTGACGCCGTGCGGTACTACACCGATCCGAAAGTCACGTTCCAAACGATGATCGCTGTCAAGTGGCCAGACGGCAAAATCACCTGCCCCAAGTGCGGCTGCGACAAGATCGGCGTGATCGGCTCGCGCTCGCTGCTGCAATGCAAAGACAAGCTCTGCCGGAAGCAATTCAGTGTCAAGGTGGACACGATCTTTGAGGATTCGCCGCTGGGCTTGGACAAGTGGTTCGTGGCTGTTTGGTGCATCGCCAATGCAAAGAACGGCATCAGCAGCTTGGAGCTGGGCCGGGCGCTGGGCGTCACTCAGAAAACGGCTTGGTTCATGCTGCACCGGATTCGCGAGGCGATGAAAACGAAGTCCTTCCGTAAGCTGCAGGGCACGGTCGAGGGCGACGAAACCTTCATCGGCGGCAAAGCGAAGAACATGCACAAGGGACGCCGCAAGAAGCTCATCCGGGGCCGTGGTGCTGTGAACAAGGCCATCGTGCAAGGGCTGCTGGAACGTGGCGACGGCGAGTCTGTCAGCGAATTCCGCGGGTTCGTGGTTCGCGACACCAGCGCCGACGAAATGCTCCCCAACGTCGTTCGCAACGTGGAACACGAAAGCTTTTTCTACACCGATGCCGCTCCTGCCTACGGCGAGTTGAGCGACGGCTATTTCCATCGCTGGGTCGACCACCTCTCGAAATACGTTTCGGGGCGGGTTCACACGAACGGGATTGAGAACTTTTGGAGCTTGCTCAAGCGGATGCTGCGCGGAACTTACGTAGCGGTGGCAAAGTTCCACTTGGAACGCTACCTGGACGAGCAAGCGTTTCGATTCAACCAGCGCGATTTGAACGACGCTGGCCGCTTTCTGCGCGTGCTGCGGGCGGTAGTTGGCAAGAGGCTCACTTATCGGTTGCTCACCGCTCAGGGTGACGCCGGATTTATGGGGATTCGCTGATGCGGACTTCAGTAACGATTCGCGGCCAAGAATTCGACGTGAAATTTCGCGACCACGGCTGGGAGCCAGGCACCAACGCTCACGATATCGACTGGGATTTTGTGGATGCCGACGCGCCGAAGGATTTGACTGCCGAGGAAGAGGAAGAAATCTATTTGCAACTTGCTCGGCAAGAGCATGAACATTTTCCAGACGATGCGATTTAACGAAAGGACTTAACGATGTTTCGGAAGCCTGACGGTCACGACGAAATGACGGAACTACTCGGCAAGCTGGTGAAGGTTCCGAAGCAGGAACTTGACAAGCAACTAGCGAAGAAAAAGCCGCCGCGTAAGAAATCAGCAAAGAATCCCAAGAAGTAATCACGGTGTTTCCTGATGAGTGAAGTATATAGTTACCAAAGAAACAATCCTGGCTGAGCTCTGCGAAATACGCGAGCGAATGCGGCAGGATCCAGAAGTTCACGAAAACCTCACCGATGACGAGATCAACCAGTGGCTACAAAACCAAATCCAGCAGCGACGAACGGAAATGAGCTCCCCCGAAGCCAAGAGGCTGAAGAGGGCGTGATCGGCTGTTTGGTGCTTTCCCCGCATGAGGTTTTGCCGCAGGTGCAGGCGATCGTCTCGGGAGATCAGTTCTTCGACAGCGAGCTCGGGCGGCTATTCACCGTTTGCGCTTACATGGCCGGCGCTGGCAAGCCGGTTCACAACACGGCCTGGCTAATTGGTGAGCTTCCAAAGCACGGCGTCGGCATCTCGCCGGCTGACCTGATCCGAATTGCAACCCAGCAGCCGCACTATGGCCACGCGGTTTACTTTGCTGAGCAGGTTCGTGATGCGTCCCGGCTGCGGAAGTTTGCCTCCATTGGTAAGCGGCTGCAGGATTTGGCACAATCGAAAAACGCGGATCCTGCCAACATCGAAAGCTGGCTGGACGGACAGGTGGCAGCGTCACGCCATGGCGACCAAGGCGGAGACGAGCTCATTGGCGAAGTGATGCAACGCGTGGTTGCAGAGTTTCGCGAAAAACTTGTCTCTGGCAACAAGCCCTGCTTGCTGTCAGGGTTTCCATCGGCTGACGATCAGGGATTCGTGTTTGCCCCTGGCGAGCTCACAGTCCTTGCCGCACGAACCGGCATGGGGAAAACGACGCTGGCCACGCAAGTCGGGATGCACCACGCCGCCAAAGGCCGTTGCGTTCTTATGGCTTCGCTAGAAATGCGCAAAACGGAAGTTGCTGGCCGGTTACTGGCCGCGGCATCGGGGAACAACTACCAAACCCTACGCGTCGGCAAGATCGACGAAATTTGCGTCAACCAAATGCAGGGCGCCGCTGACGGATCCATGGAGCTCCCTTTCCGTCTGTGGTCCCCCGGCCGCGTGACCGTTGGCAGGATTCACGCCATGGCGGCGATGCGCAAGGCGACAAGCAATGTCGAGCTCCTGATTGTTGATCTGCTGCAGTGCGTGAAATGGGACGACCATCGAGACGAGGAGCATCATGCGTACAGCAAGATCACTAAGGGCCTGCGAGACGTTGCCCAACAACTACAGGTGCCGGTCATGCTGATTGCCCAATTGAGTCGCGGTGCTGAAGGCGAGCGGCCGAGCCTGAAGCACTTGAAGGGATCCGGCGCAATTGAAGAGGACGCCGATATTGTCGCGCTGCTGCACTCGGAACAGCGCAAGGCGTCGGAAGTCGAGCTCATTATCGAAAAGAACCGTTTCGGATCCCCGGGTATGGCAAAGCTAAAGTTCGTGAAAGAGCAATCGCGCTTTGCGGATCCGCGGGCTGAAGTAGAGCACAGCGACAACTACCGAGCCGAGTTTGATAAATACAACCGCGAGTAACCGGAAAGGAACTAGCATGACAATACAAGCAGCAGTGGAGAGGCTGAGGGCGCACGAAGCGGCAATGCAAACAAAGCGTGGCCGCGACATTCCAGAGTATCTGGGCGAGAAGGAGTCGCTGGTTCGCGATTTGGCGGATACGTCGCGTGAATACCTGCGCCTGACCGATCCTACTCCGATCACGCCAGACCTTTTGAAGCGGCTGGGGTTCAAAGAGATCGAGTTCGGTTATCTCGAATGCGGCTTGATGCTGGCAGCGTCCGACGCATCGGAATGGTTCATTCGCCAAAAGCCAGATCGATTAATGCCGTGGCAGATTTACCCCCGCACCCTCGGCGAATTGAGATCACTGGCAAACCGACTTGGCGTCCCCCTGAAGGAAACGGAGTAGCGCGCGGATGGCTGATCTAAACAAAACCGAACTGACCTTGCGAGTAACCGAAGCCGCCGCGCTGTGGCTGGTCGGCATCGGCTGCAAGGGCTGCGAAACCGAAGTGATGGTGTCGCCCGGCTGGCTCGCCGATCTTGCTGCAATCTGGTCACCGACGCGCACTGAAGCGCAGAAGCAAAAGATTATTCCTCCGCAGCCGAGTTGGCGAGGGCGTACACCGACTCAATACAAGGCATGGGATCAAACGTACCTTGACCTGCCTTCGCATATCACGATTGCCTGCGAAGTCAAAACGTCAATCGCCGACTTCCGCAAAGATGAAAAGTGGGACAAGGAATCGCCAGCCGACATTCGCATTCTGTTCATGCCATCGCGGATGGTTCCCAAGGCAGAATGGCCGAAGGTCTGGTGGGTGGTTTTGCACCACGACGGCGGCGGGCATGTTGCCATTGCCCAGCGAGCGCCGATGACGCCGGTATCGGACGCACAGCGAATGTGGATTGCCTGTGCTCTTGCCAATCGGCGATTTAACCGCACGAACTATTCGATGTGGCGCGACCTAGCGCGTACCCATCGCAACCGGCAAAACGATGAAGTAAACCGCCAGCGATTTGATGCCGCAGTGAGCCAAGTAATCGACTACCTCGAAGGCAAGTCGGAACTTGAAGGCGCTTGGGTTCCTGGCCAAAGCGGTCGGTTTCACGTGCCGCACTGGCTCAAAGAACGACTCGAAACGGCGAAGCAGCAATTCAATCGCACGGAGCAGCCCAATGGTTGAGCACAGCGTTTACGTTCTCACTGAGGAGTTCGACTGCGAAGGTGAAAGCCCGATTGCTGTCTTTGGAACGCTTGAAAAGGCGAAGGCGGCTGCCGAACTGAAAGCCACCGATTATGGACGGGAGCCGCTCGAATGGGCTGGCCCGAAAATGGAAACATGGCGAATGAGCCACGGCAGCAGCCACCTCATCATTCGCAAGGAGGTTGTTCAGTGACCATCGACATGACCACCGAGCAATTCAACGCAGCCCGTGGCAAGCATAAGAAGCAGGCACCGCTGGCGAAGCGATTTCATGGGAAACGCGACTCGTCAAAGTACGGGAAGCGTCACAAGCCGGGCGTGATGAACAAGACCGAAGAAGCCTACGCAGAACTACTGCAGGCTCGCACTGTTGCTGGTGACGTTATCGGCTGGTGGTTTGAGGCGATGACGCTCAAATTGGCCGACGACTGCCGCTACACGCCGGATTTCGTTGTGCTCTTGGAGGATGGCTCTATCGAGTGCATCGACGCAAAGGGCGGCGGACCAATTGACCCCAAGAGCCTAGTGAAGATCAAGTGTGCGGCTGAGAAGTTCTTTCAGTTCAAGTTTGTGATTGAGCAGAAGCAGGCAAAGAAACTTGGCGGAAACTGGAAGAGGACTGAATACTAATGGTTTCTGTTATGGCTTTGAAATCCCCCGGAAGCGTGGCACGCGCATGACCACGCACGCGGGGAGGGCATCGAGTCGCTAGGCAGTGACGCGGGGGCGGGGAAATAAATCTTTGCAACGTAAAGTCTTTTCGGAAAAGGGGTAGTGGCACAATCCGAAAACGGCGATAGTTTTTGTGGTAGACAAGTATTGCGGAGCCGATAGAATCAGAACGTGGTAAGTTGGTTCTCAAGACTGAGGTGATGCGATGGCGATTGCTATGAAACGGGCTTCGCAGGCAAGTTGCTTGGCGGCGGCTCAAAAGAAGTGGGGAAAGAACGTGTGCATTCGCGAAAATAAGCGAGCAATAACGGCTACTGAGCGAGCGTCACGACTGGAAACGGTTAAGCATCTCAAGGAGCAAATCGCCGTCATTGATGAGCAAATCAAATCCCTTGGTGAACAGTGGGCGCGGCTGCTGGATTCGGCCGAGTTCTTTCTGTCTGTCAACGGCGACGAGCCAAGCGGTTCGCAGTTTCGTGCTGCGGTTGCTGATGCTCGCAAGTTGGTCGACCTGAAGGAGTCGCGTAGGGCCGCTGACTCAAAGAAGCGGGAGTTGCACGGAAGCACACTTGCACAGAGATGGGACACTATTGAACATGACAGCTTTTGCAGCATTGTTCACGCGAGCAGTGACACGCTAGAAGGTTTGCTGGCAAAGATCGAAAGCAGAAATTAGGTATCATCATCGCTGTTTTGCACCCCATCACAGCGAGCCCCATCATGGCAAAGAAGAAACGCAAGCCCGGCCGACCAGCAACAGGACAAGCACCGAAACGCTGGCTAGGTCGCGTGCATGACGAACCGTGGCAGACGATCAAAGACGGCGGTGCTGAGGCAGAGAAGCAAACCGGGAAGAACTTTACACAGTGGGCGGTTGGCTTGCTACTCAAAGAAGCTCGCAAGCTGCTAACCGCCGCGCGCCGCAAACGTAATAGGGAGGGATGAGGGGATGACGCGAGATGAATTTATCAGAAAGTGCGAAAAGTTTCTGCCAAGCTTGCGAACTGAGCCGCCACACAGCATTGTTTGCAGACTTACTTCAATGCGAGACTTGCTGCAAAAATGCCAGAACATAATCGTGCCGCGCGAAGTTTATTTCGATTCCATTGCTGAGCTAATCCCCGAGCAACGAGAGTTCTGGCTTCGATGCGAAGCTACCGATCGAGAGCTTTTTATTGGCGGAATGACGGCCCTGTTCAGCAATCTGGATTAACCCAAGGAGAAAGCAGTGGATAAGCCGACGAGTGAGCCGGCCTTGAGTGGACGCACGATGAAGGCTGTCGGCGGGCCAAAAACGGACAAGCAACGCGGCCACTCTCGCCGGCACGATGGTTTCAATGGCCGTTGGGACGCGATGCCCAAAGCGGAGCAGCAAGCGTTCGGACGAAACAAGCGGGACGTGTGGACTGTCGGCACCAAAGGATACAAAGGCGCTCACTTCGCGGTGTTTCCGCCCAAGCTAATCGAACCTTGCGTTCTCGCCGGCTGTCCCATCGGCGGTATCGTGTTCGATCCGTTCGGCGGCACAGGGACTACGGCACAAGTCGCCCGCCATCACGGCCGCGATTACCTGCTGTGCGAACTAAACCCCGACTACGTCGCCCTGGCTGAAGTGCGCATTGCCACACCGCTGGTTGCCCCAAAATCCAAGAAGGCGAAGCGTCGGCCAGTACATCGTAGCCAGTTGTCGCTGTTCGAAAAGGAAAGTGCATGAGCCTCCTCCCCCGCATCGAGTCGCTAGGCAGTGACGCGGTGGTGGGGAAATAAATCTTGGCGAATCGGGTATTTTGTGCATTGACACGAAATAGAATGACGATAGAATCATGGCAGACGAGAACGAAACGCCAAACGGACTAAAACAATGCTCACTCAAATCAACTTCCTGAACCTGAACAAGCGTTGCGAAGGTTGGTTCATGGGTGCTAATTGTGCCGCCCCTCTTTGCCACGGGACGCCGGAGGTAGTTGGCGAGGCCATCGCGACGATGGGTGCCGAAGCAATCGAAGTCGAAGCCCGCACGGTGCTTGATCCGAAGGAAGTCGCTCGCGACCTGCGGACGTTCACGAAGCGGCTGCAGCGGATCGCCGCTGCTTGTGGCTATGTCGCCACGCAGTTCGTTGTGAATGATCGCATTCTGCGGGCTCAACTGGTGAAAGGCTAACGATGGACGCCAAGTCACTTCCCGCACTGAATGCAGCCGTCAATCGGTTGATGCGAATGCTCGCCACGGCGCAGGATGAACTTCATCGCCGCGAAACGTCGCAGGGCATGTATCACGACGTACCGAAAATGATCCGGCTGCGCAAGGAGATTGCGAGCTTAGAAAAACGCCTGTCGCTGGCTGAGCGATTGCAAGACGACGCGATTTGTGGAGGGTGAGTTATGTTGCGATGGACTTTTGACGGTTCTTGTGAATGGTTTGCGGAATCTGCCATTGGGGTTTCGTTGTTCTGGAGAATTGGCGTTTGTGATGACGGCACGTTTGCTGTCAACGAGTCCAGAACTTACGGGCCGCCGCGAAACGTTCGATTCGTTTGTGGAAGCCAAGGCGTTCTGTAATCACGAAGAGAGCCTTGGCGAACACGAGGCGAGCAATGCCTAAGTATCATCCGACCCCGTGGCGTGTTGAATACTACCGCCGCTGTCCAGAGTGGCACGAAAAAAGTCGTCCGCGAATCAAGGACGCGAACAATTGCACGGTGTGCGAAATGCCGATGAACGTTGGCCATCCAGGCGAATACGACTTCATTGCGGATGTTACCGCGAAAGAGATTGTTGAGACGATCAACTCCGCTCATGTCTGCCCGGAATGCAATGGCAGCGGTGCGGTTGATTCAGGCGGTGTTCGTGAAGATGGACACCCGATTGCGATGCCTTGCGGTAACTGCGGAAGTGGATCGCCGTACTAAGTACAATCGCTGTTTTGCAACCCATCACAGCGAGCACAGAAATGAAGAAGCGACCAGTGGGACGACCGACAAAACCGAAGCGAGAGAAGTACAAGACGCCGCAGCGACAATTGGGGCGAGTCGATGACGATTCGTGGAACGTGCTTCGAAGTGTTACCGAAGAAACCGGCGTCCCGTTCATTCAATGGGCATTGCCGGTGCTACTCAAAGAAGCTCGCAAGCTGCTAACCGCCGCACGCAAGCGCAGGGAGAGGGAGTGAGATGCTGAACACACCACTGAGAATTGGCACCGCAAACCCGCGAGATGTCATTGATGACACCGACAAGATAATTGCGGAGTGCTGCTCCTCTGAAACAGCCGCGGCGATAGTTGAGCGCTGCAATGAAAATACAGATCTGCGCCAATTGCTTTCTGCGATTGCATGGGCATGTGGCCGCCAAATCAGCATTTCAGACGTTGCGTTTCATGCGGTTGGCGGGCCGTGCGCTCCTGCCATTGAAGTTTACGAGGACAGCGACAATCGATGCACCATAATTCGTCTATCGAAAGCACAAGGCTAGGCATGAGCACTGAAAGCGGAGTGGATAAGCCGAACGAACCGGGATTATGGACGCGAGATGGCAAGTTCTATCGTGTGTGGAACGATCGCGATGATCTTGTGTCTGACGAGATTATGCCCGATGGCTGTCTCGACAATTGGTCGATGGTGAAAAACCTTCCCACCGGCAACTGGCACAAGCTTACCGCCGAGACTGCCACAGCCTTCTCCTGCCCAAACTGCGGCGGTTGCCACTTCGGAACTGCCGATGCAACCGCTACGCCGTTGGTTCGCGAGTGCCACGATCAATTAAAGGTGGGGTGCCGGTGGAAAGGCGAAGATTCTGAGTGCATTGTTAGCGCCGCATTGGCTCTCCAAAGGCTATCCAGTGCGATTGACGAACGGTTGAAAATAGGTTTCTGAAGTAAACATCGAAGGGAGAGATGAGAAGCGATGAATGAGCTACAAACAGCAGCGCTAGACCGACTGGAACGTATCCGCAGCGGCGAAATGGCCGCGGTCGTGTATCCAGGGCTTGACCGAGAAATGCTGAGGCGCAGTCAAGATAGTGATCGAATTGCAGCGTCCGTCGTGGCCCTGGATATGCGAGTGTTGCTCCGAAAGATCGCCGCCTGCCAGACGGCAGGTAGTTTGCTGGCTGCGGAGAAGCTGATTGACCAGGCAAGGGAGTTTTCGAAATGAGACAGGAAGCACAAGCCACATCCACCGGCAACTGGCGCAAACTCACCGCCGAGTCTGCCACTGTAGCGAGTGAGGAGGGGCCGGTTTGCTGCGACAAGTGCGGAGGCAGTGAAACGTCTGAAGTAGAGCCAACACATTCGCTTTGGGAGCATGGCAATCGCGAGCAAGAGCGATGCCCCGATTGCGACTTCAGCCCACTTACCAATGCGGAGCAGATTGACCTGTTTCGCCAGATGCAAAAGTGGCTTGACCAGAACAAGGGCAAGCTGAAAGAAAAAACGTTCATGGTTTCGGAGATGGAAAATATCTACCGACTACGGCAGACCGTCTACCAATTGCAGGCGAATGTTCGCGGCGGTGACACGGCGATTCGTGCGCTGGAGCAGCAATGCGGGATGCTTGAACGTGAGAATTACGATCTGAAGTTCGCAGCGGAGATTATGAGTTCCGCGTCAATCGCCCAGCCCTCCCAGCCCGAAGTGATCGCCCCAGAATCCTACAGCAACGCAACGGCGGTTGACCTGGAAAGCGGGACGTTCGACTTCGCAGCGATTGACAACAGCCCTAGCGACTTGCCGTTCCACATGGAGGACGTTCGCGAAATGTGCGAAATCATCGGCGACGATGCTTCCACGCGGCAAGAGCGAAGCATGGCGCTTCAATCACTAGTGAACATTGTCGCCCCGCCCGAAGTGATCGAGGGGCAAGGGCAGGTGGTTATTAACTCCGAGCAAGTCACCTACTGGCAAAAGCGGCTTGATAAATGCCGCGATGGAATCTATCCGTTGCGATTCGGCTGTTCCGATACTGCGAGCGGTGGAATCACGATTACTGACGGCGGCTTGAACGTGTGGGATGTGCTGCTGCAGCTTTATCGTGACGCTGAACTGCTGCGAGATTTTGCAAATGAAGTGCTCCCACCACGCGCGACGTTTCAGGCACCGGCGAAGCCGGAGTTGGTGAAGGTCCGCTACAAAGGCCGCGAAGACCATTACGTGAGGCGCGATGGTGACAACTTCCGTTTGGCAAGCGGGAGACTGCTGTGCGGGATCAATTGCGAGGTGATAGACGAAACAACCGGCAAGGTAATTCAAGGGGAGTAGGGATGGCGAAAAAGAAAGCACCGACGCTTACCGAACTCATCTCCACTCTCACCGCCGACAACGCGGCGAAGGATCGTCTCATATCCGCCCTAACCGAAAACAGCGCCACGCTCGCCAATCAATGTGATGAAAGGGATCGTCGGATAGAGGAGTTGGAGGCGGCATTGCGAGACGGCATCCACATAATCACTGCCCTGATTAGCAAGTTGTGCGACAAGGTGGTTACGCTCGAAACCAAACTCGCCGCAGTCGAAGCGGAGCGGGGCGGGCTGAAGACGAAGCTGAACTACGCAGAATCAGAAACCAAAAACTTTAAGAGCTGTTGGGACGCTGCCTGCAATGACATCGCCGCAGTCGAAGCGGAGCGTGACAGGCTGAGGGAGGAAAACGTCGAACTTCGCAAGGTTGCCGATTACGCAGTTGTACTAAACCGCTCGCTGTACGACTTGCAGGAGTCCATTAAGCATCGACCTGATGAGGTTGTTCCTGAACTAGCCGCTCTCCGCACCGAGCTAACCGCCCTGCGAGAAGCGGCAAAGGTGGCGAAAAAGCTAGTCCGCAACGCTCGTGGCGCAATCGAGAGTGGGCAACTTACCGACAAAGACGTTCGCGGAACATTGATGCGGTGCGAGCGAGAATTACAAGCCGCCCTCGCCCCCGCAGAGAACCTGGCCCCCACGGAATCGAATGGCGCGATGCTGCAAAGCGGCAAGGCGATATTCGGCTTACGCGACAAGAAGGATTTTTAAGCGAATCGAAAGGAACCTGAGCATGAGCGAAAGACTTGCGGAGATGGTGTGAGGGGATGGAAACAGCGATTTACATTTTTGCGTGGATCGGGTTAATTGGCTCAGCGATTGTTGCTGGGATGCTGCTCATTGTTGCTGCCATTGCCTCTGCAAATTCGATTGTTGATCTTTATGCAAAATCGGAAGGTATCTATCGATTCACAAGCCTGCTAATAGGCATGATCGGATGCCCAAAGAGCAATCCGAAATGGATGGCCGAACAACTTTTGGAGCGGTTCAAGAAGTTTGAGGCTGAGCGACCAGAAGCGGCAGGAGAGTTTTTGCGGCTTGTGAAGTGCGAACTAACCCCAGCGAACGAAAGCGAGTGAGCCGATGGGAATCTTGTGTGATGCAGCGTGGTCGTTTGCCAAGCCATTCTTTCAGCCGTTCATCGAAAGAACAGCCGAGTCGTTTGATAGAATTCGCAATATCGGCGGCGAAGTGGTTAAGCTGCGATTTTATCAACTTGGCCCTGTAATGAAGCGAGCGGCTGTCAGTAGCCAACGTGAATGAACACGTCCCTCAAAGTGAAGGAGTCACGCATGGTCGCGAGCGCTGCATCCACCGCAGCAGCAGACGAGCCGATTGTGGAGAAGCGAACGTGATTCCCAAAAAGTACATTCGCAAGCGGCAAACAATCGAGCGCATCGAAGTCGTTGGCCCGATGGATGAGTACGACAAGGTAATCGGCGTGCTGATTTCGGAAGGGTGGCGAGTGAAGCAAGGCGGGCCATATTGCGATAAGAAAATGTGGCCGAAAGTCGATGTGACGCGATTCAAGTACACAATGGAACGCGAAGTCTAGTTTTTCCGGCCCGCGGTACAATGCGAGAGGGGTGAGCTTTTTATTGGCGGAATGACGGATTAACTACAAGGAGTATTTAGATGGCAACTATGGTTGAGAAAGTGATTGAAAAGGTTGATGATATGTTCTTAAACACGAAAGTTCCGCAATTCACAACAGCTGCAAACCTGCAAGAAGTATATGAAGCGATATTGGACTGTCGCGATGTAGTTGCTTCCCCAGCGGATGTGGATCTGTGCGAGGCTTCGTTCATTGCCTGCCGCGATCTGCCGCCCGAATGGGACATAGAGATTCGCCTTGAAAAAGGCGCAGGCGGAATTGTGCTGCTGAACCGAGGGCTGCGAGATGGGTGAGTAATGGTCGAAAAAAACATCATCAACATTTGGCTTTTTGATCAACGATTGCGAAAGGGCCTGTCGCAAAAAGAAGTTGGCAAGCGAATGGGGTGCTCCCAAAGCAAGGTGTCGAAGATTGAAAGCAAACCCGATGGCGACATTACGATTGGTGAGCTATCAGACTTCGCATTTGCTCTTGGATATAAAATTGATCTTGTCGCCAAGCCATTAACCCCAGCGAACGAAAGCGAGTGAGCCGATGAGTCCACTAAACAATTTCGACGGACTGCCTGACTCTATTGAAGTCGATGGCGAGCGATACTATAAGACTGGAAACCGCGACGGATGGGGCGTTTATATTCTCGCGAAAGACTGGCGACATTGCTGCGCATTAGATGCAAAGTTGCTAGTTGATCGCGATGGCGTGCTGATACCGATTGAACAATACACGAAAACGACTGAGCGGAGATTCACTCCGTATGCTGAAGAAAACAACATTCGGGCACTGAAGCGCGGATCGCTAGAATAAATAGAAATCATCCCGTAAGTGAAGGAGTCACGAATGGTCGCGAGCGAAGGGGAGAGGACGGAACCGCGCGTGAAGCGACCGTTCAACCACAACGGTAAAGAGTATCACTACACATTTCCAAGCGGCGAGGTAATGGTGATCGCACCGGGAAAGAGGGGCGGGTTGGCGAGTGTGCCAGCGGGGACTAGGGTGAGGGTGGTGAAACTGAAGGTGAACCAAACGCCGGATAGTGTATCTTGACTTATGGCGCGAGCTTGAGAGACTGCGGTGGAACAGTCCGTGCCCAGGTTCAAGCCGCCTGCCAACGTAGCTCAACGGTTAGAGCAACGGTTTTGTAAACCGTAGGTTGTGGGTTCAAGTCCCTCCGCTGGCTTTGATCGACCATAAAATCGGAGGCAACGACATGGACTATCGAGAACTTGGTCAGCAGTTGAAGGCATCTCGAATTGAATCTGGCAAGACGCTGCGAGAGTTTTGCATCGAGAACAATCTTGATCCAGTTACTTACAGCCGAATCGAGCGCGGTTATGTGACCGAACCGGACCCAGCGACAGCTGGAACACCACCGAAGCACGATAAGCGAGTCCGGTAGACCAAAGACCGCTCAGCAGACCTAGCAGACCAAGACGCAACCGAAGGCGAAAGACCTAATCGCCCGATAATGGGTGCGGTGCGCACTGGTGACAGAAACCGTGGTAGTGGGTCAGTTTGAAATTCGGAATTCTGCGAACCTCTCTTGTCTTCCGCT
>CAYMWL010000105.1:0-21027 GCA_964394305.1 uncultured Pirellulaceae bacterium | reverse complement strand
TCTTCCGTTTGAACTCCTCGGGCATCTTCTTTCTGCCCTGTGGCAGATCGCGGATATGGCCGATGCTGGCTTCGACGGTAAAGTCCTTGCCCAGGTACTTGGAAATGGTCCGCGCCTTGGCTGGCGATTCGACGATAACCAGCGATTTTCCCGTTCCTGCCGCACGTTTGGCCATATTCAATCCATTCGCCCCAAGAACGAGCCAGCCGCCGCTGCAAGCACCCGCGGAGCCGCCTTTGTCCAGGAATCTGACTCGAAAAACAATCCACGCAACGCCCACCCGCTCCCCTGAGAGGACGGTGGGTCCAACGTTTCCTAAACTTTACAGCGCCCCTTCGTCAAGCCGTCAACGCCCGGAAGAAGTTTTTTCAGGCGGGCGAGCAAGTCCCCGCTACAGAGCGGCAAAGCCACGAAAACCGAAACCGGTCGTAAGGAACAAAACAACCAGATTGGAAAAGAACGAAGCGCTGCAATGATTCGATGCTGCGGGGCGGGGGACTTGGGTCAGGCTTTGAAAATAAATTGAAGTTTCGCATCTTGTTCCCTCTCCTCGATTCTCCTGAGAGGGAGCATTCGAACTCAGCAACTACGAAAAAATCTCCTTCACCACATTCCCCGCGACGTCGGTCAAGCGGAAATCCCGGCCGGCGTAACGATAAGTGAGGGCTTCGTGATCGAGCCCCATCAGCGCGAGCAAAGTCGCGTGCAGGTCGGTCATGTGCATCCGACCTTCGACCGCGTGGATGCCATATTCGTCGGTCGCACCATACGAGAAGCCCTGCTTCAAACCTGCGCCGGCGAGCCACATGGGATAGCCCGTGATGTTGTGATCGCGGCCGTCAGGGCCTTGCGCGGTCGGTTGGCGGCCGAATTCGCTGCCGAACAGGACCAGCGTGTCGTCGAGCAAGCCGCGCTGTTGCAAATCGATCAAGAGAGCCGCCGTCGGTTGATCGACCGCAGCGCTGTTGCTGATCAAGCCTTTGTGCAGGTTGTTGTGATGATCCCAACCGGGCTGACAGATCTCGACAAATCGCACGCCCGCTTCACTCAGACGGCGAGCCATCAAGCACTGGCGAGCAAAGCTCCCCGCCGGGCCCGGCTTCACGCCGTAGAGATCGAGCACGTGCTGCGGCTCTTGCGAAATATCGAGCAGCTCCGGCACTTTCCCTTGCATCTTGTAAGCGAGTTCATACGACTGAATCACGCCGTCGAGCTCGTCCGGTTTGCTCGGGTTGCTTTGCAAATCGCGGTTCATCGCTTGAATGAGATCGAGCTGCTTCCGCTGCAGCACGGTCGGCGTCGCGGCTTTCAGGTTCGGCACATAACCTTGATCGTTGATCTTGGTCCCTTGAAAGTGCGCTGGCAAAAAGGCACTGCCGAAGTTCACCGCGCCACCGAAGTTCGGCGGCGGATTGATCGTGATGTACCCCGGCAGATCCTGATTCTCGGTTCCGAGGCCATACGTGAGCCAGGCCCCCATCGAAGGCCGCGTGAGTGACGCCAGCGCGGTGCCGGTGTGCAGTTGAATGACAGCCTGCGGATGCGCCGGTGTGTCCGTGTGCAGCCCACGGAGCCAGCAAAGCTTGTCGACCTGCTTGGCCAGGTGCGGAAAGAGCTCCGACATCCAAGTGCCGGTCTCGCCGTGCTGGGCGAATTTGAACTTCGACGCGGTGAGCGTGTCGCCGCCGGGGCCGACCTTGCCGTCGTTGTTCTGGACGGCTGCTTTGTATTCAAAGGTGTCGATCGGCGAGATGCACCCCTGCATGAAGCAAAAGATGATCCGCTTGGCCTTGGTCGGAAAATGGGGCTGCTTCGGCGCGAGTGGCTTCTCCGCGGCAGGTTGTTCGGCAGTCCGCACACGTGGGGCAGCAGCAACAAGCAGACCTTGCAGCGCGAGATAGCCAAAACCGGCCCCCGCTGCCTGCAACGACTGACGACGGGAAATGCGAGCAGCAGGCACGCTAGATAGTTCGCGGGACATAGGATTATCCGTGCTTGGGGTCTGATAACAGGTGATAACGGCTGAGCTGATTTGATAACGACTCTTCCGGGTGGTCAATCAGCGTTTTTCTCGAGATCTAAAGGGGTCGGGGGAATTTTTGATAACAGTATTTCGTGTGGCTTTGAGTAGTCCGGTAGCTTCGGTTTATCGAGAGCTTCGAGCCCTTCGAATTTTAAGTAAATTGCTGACTACTTAGGTCTTTTGGGTAAATTCTCTTTGGATAAGTACTGCAATATTTTTCCTTTTCGCCTAACAACCGTTAACCTTGCCCCTATGGGCGGGCGAGGCTCCCGCCGAGCCGCTACGGCGAGAAGTCTCCAACCTTCAAGGAACGATTCCGCGGGAATTGGACCAAACGCCCGCGGAACCATCGCTGGCAGATTCGCCATCGATCGCCGCGGCGGCTCGGCGGGAGCCTCGCCTTCCCAGGTTTGAGCTAATCCTTATTTCAAGTACCGAAACTCCGCTGAGCCGAACAAGGCCTGGCAAAAGCTGGCCCAGGCGGCGAGTTCCGGGTCGGTCAGGCCCTGGTCGTCTTTGCGGATGGTCAGGTCGGTTTGATCGACGTTGTCGGCATCGGCGACGGGCGTGACCAGCCTGTCCTCGTCCTGCGGCTTGGCTGCGCGCTTCGTAGCGACTTTGATTGGTTGCTGGGTCAGCACTTCCTTCGCAATCTGCTCGAACTCAGCGACATATTCCTCGGCACGGGCGATTTCTGTGGGCGTTGCCGGCCGGCCGAGCACGGTTTCGTAGGTCAACGAGATCCGGTCAGAGGGTGATTCTTTTTCCTTTCGCACGCGCTCGGCCAAGGCCTGCGACTGGCGACGGACGAATGGATCGTTGAGCAGATACAAAGCCTGTGGCGCGACGGTGGTCGATTCCCGCTGGCCAGCGACCATCCCTTGCTCTGCTGGATCAAACACGGCCAGCGACGTCGGCGTTTGTCCGCGAACGAGCGGCAGGTAAACGCTGCGGTGCCGACTCGTCAACGCTTCGTCGGCGATCTTGGCTGCTTCCGGACCGTTGTTGCGGATTTCGATGACCTTCAACGTCTGCGAAGTTCCCTTCGCCGGTCGTTCGCTCTTCAACTGCGCTGTGGCGACCAGCGACGCATCGCGAATTTCCTCGGCCGACAGCCGCCGCGGGCTGTGACGCCAAACCAGGCGATTGGCCGGATCGATTTCGCGATGAGTGGGCGTTTCGGTCGAAGCCAGTTGATAACTGCGCGACAGAATCACCGAGCGAACCAATTTCTTCAGCGACCAGCCATCACGGATGAACTGCGTGGCCAGATGATCGAGCAATTCGGGATGCGACGGCAAATCACCGGTGACGCCGAAATTGTCAACGCTTTTGACAATCCCTTCGCCGAACAATTTCGACCAAACGCGATTGACGAACACGCGTGAAGTAAGTGGATTGTCGGCGCTGCTGAGCCACTGAGCCAATTCGAGGCGGCCACTTTGTTCGACATTCACAGGCTGCGCATTTTCGACCGGCAAGACCGAAAGATAACCACGCGGCACGACAGGGCCGAGCTTTTCGGCTTCGCCGCGGATGCGGATTTCGGTATCAGCAATCACCTTGCCGTCGCGCACGCCGTAGGCCACGGCGCCCAAGACGGCGGGATCGTTGAGTCCTTGCAGTTGCTGTTGCAACTTCGTCATTTTCTGGCGAGCAACTTGGCGCTTCGGCTGACCATTGTCGGCTTTCTCGGCCCCTTCGGGAGCTGTCTTCAAACGCTCGAACTCGGCTTTGGCTTGTTCGATTTGCTCCTTCAATTCGGCCACTTTTTCCGCAGCGACGGATTTTGCTTCGCCGTCATTGCCGATCGTCAGCAGGAGCGAAGTATCGTAGTAATCGAGCCCACCGCCACCCATCTTGTTCTTCAAGCCAGCGCACAGATCGCTGCTTTGAAAAATGCCGGCCAGTGCGTAATAGTCCTTGGTCGGAATCGGATCGAATTTGTGATCATGGCAACGAGCGCAGCTGGCCGTCAGGGCGAGAATGCTCCGCGTGACGGTGTCGATCTGCTCGTCGACGTTGTCCATGATGTAGCGGACTTTGAACCGCTGATTCACATCTTTCACCCCCAACGCGAGAAAGCCGGTCGCGACCAGCTGCTCCGCTTTTTCCGCTGGCGAAGTAGCTGGCAGCAAATCGCCTGCGATTTGCTCGCGGATGAACTCGTCGTAAGGTTTGTCGGCGTTGATCGAATCGATCACGAAGTCGCGATAACGCCAGGCATGCGGCATCGGCAAGTTACGAGCGCTACCGGTCGATTCGCCGTAGCGAGCCACATCGAGCCAGTGACGGCCCCAGCATTCGCCAAAGGCTGGCGAAGCCAGCAAGCGATCGACAAGCTTTTCAAACGCCT
The DNA here is from genome assembly GCA_964394305.1 of uncultured Pirellulaceae bacterium. Classification (GTDB taxonomy): domain Bacteria; phylum Planctomycetota; class Planctomycetia; order Pirellulales; family Pirellulaceae; genus Anatilimnocola. Next base: position 16,648 of record CAYMWL010000105.1, on the reverse strand, counting down.
TCGGCGATTCATCTTCAAGGAATGCGTTGATCTCTTCCACCGTCGGCGGCAGGCCCGTGAGATCGAACGTCACGCGGCGGAGGAGATCGCGTTTCTCTGCATCGCCCACCGGAGCCAGCTTGTGAGCTTCGAGCTTCGCGAGGATGAAGCGGTCGAGATCACTTTTCGGCCAGGCTTCATCCACCACCGCGGGCGGCGAAGTCTTGGTCAGCGGCTGCCAGGCCCAGTGATTCTTTTTCAGGGCTTCGTATTTTTCATTGGGCTGCGTCAGCTTTTCGTCGAAGACCGCTTTCGGCCAGGCAGCGCCGTCGGCGATCCACTTGGTCAGGTCGGCGATTTGTTCATCCGTGATCCGCTTCTTCGGCGGCATCTTGAAGCCTTCGTACTTCACCGCTTGTAGCAGCAACGAATCTTCGACATTGCCCGGGATGATCGCGGCGCCACTGGTTCCGCCGGTGAGCAGGCCGTTGATGTCGTCGGTCCGCAAGCCCCCTTTGCTGTTCGTGGTGGCCGAATGGCAGCTGAAGCAGTTGTCGGCCAAGATCGGCCTGACTCGCTTTTCAAAGAATTCGACCTTGGCCGGGTCGTCGGCTGCGGCCCGAGCGATGGCTTTGGGGTCGGCCAGGCCAGTTCGTGGCGCAAATAGGCCAACCAGGGCCAAAAATGCCAGCGTTCGCCAAGCGGAAAGTCCCTGAAAAGCAGGCATCGCCAACTCCTTGCGTGATTTGTGCGTGCAATCAATCGCGGCGAGAATAACTAAGTTAGATGATTTGAGGTGTGGGATTATTGGGTTTGTAGACCGGATCAAGCGGTACTCAGCACCGATCCGGCAGGAATTGCCATCAAAGGCCGCTCGGCAGCCAGGCCGCATCGGTGCGAGACTCTTGATCCGGACTATGGTTTACCGCCGCATCACCTGCAGTTGCACGGGCTCTTTGACGGGGACTTCGAACATTAGGCCTGATGAATCGAACTTCAGGAACTTCGGATTGATCGTCGCAGCGGCCGTGCGCCGCTGCTGAGGATCGTCGTCCGACAGCACGATGCGAGCGACGTACTTACCCTCGAGCGCACCCTTGCGAATCTTGCCTGCGAGCAACGATTCCAGTTCGAAGTTCCCGTCGGTTTTGATCTCGCCGGAGGCTCGAACCTGCGGATCGTCGGCCTTGGCGATTTCGACGATATGGCCAGCAAGCGAGCTGATATCGCCGCCATTGAGTTGCACCTGGCCTTTGACCTTGTGCACCGGCGGACCACTTTCGGAGCAGCCAGCAAAGGCGAGGAGTGCGGCGAGGAAAATGATGCGTTTCATGTTGTTTATTGATTTTGGAATGTATTTGTTCCCACTCCCCGCGATACCGGGCGAAGGAATTAATCAGGACGACGACGTTTTACTGCAAGTTTGCGATCACTTCGCCGTCATTGCGAACGACGTAGCGCGTGAGGGACGTGAGGTCGGTATCCAATCGCAGGCCGCGGACGCTCCCATCGCAGAAAACGAACTGCACAACGCCCGGGTGAGCACTGCCGAACGATTGATTGGCATAGGCGGTAGTCTGAGCCTTGGCGGGCATCAGCGGCCGTTGCTCCAAACCGTCCGGGCTGATGCCCATCATGCGGCGGTGCGTGTTGCGGACGCCGCTGAAGATGCTGCGATCTTCTTGTTTGCCACGCATCGAGTTGGGACGGATATGCTTTTCGCCGACGAGCGTGGTGCTGCTCGTGCCGTCGGTGATGGCGGCCAGGTTGAGTTGACCTGACCAACTCACCAGCGTGTCGACGCCGCCGATGTTTTGAATATTCGGCCGATTGGGAATCATCGCGCCATTCGAATTGACATACTGAGCATCGGAGCCGAAGCTCGCAGCATAATCGCTGAGCGAGCCGCCTGGATTTTTGAAATCGTTGATGCTCAGCACGTGCGGCAAGCGACTCGGGCAGAAGTACATCTTTACTTTGGCTTGATAGGCCTCGGCGGGTTGATCGACGACGCGATACCGCAGATCCCACTTACTGAACTGATTGGTCCCTTCGGCAAACGGCAAGATCAATGCGCCCCAAGTGGCCCAGCCACCGTTGCCGCTCGCAGTGTCGCTGTTGTCGCCGATGAAAGCTGGCGGCAGAAACAGATAGGTGTCGTGAAAATTCTGCGCAGCCAGGCCAATCTGCTTGAGATTGTTCGCGCACTGCATGCGGCGGGCAGCTTCCCGCGCGGCTTGCACGGCAGGAAGCAGCAACGCGACCAAAACGCCGATGATGGCAATGACCACGAGGAGTTCGACGAGGGTGAAGCCTTCGTGACTCGACCGAATTCGCAGGGACTTAACTCTCACGTTTCATTCCTTATCCAACAACCGATGAATCTCTTACTGACACTCGCCTCGAAAGCGATTCACGTGCCAACGGTTGTTTCTGCTGTGCAAGTGGTAAGGATTGCGATCTGCGCAAGCTTTGCGCGTTCTCTTGCAGGGCTAGAGCCCCTCCATCAGTGGTCCAGCGGCATCTAACCCGTCACCACCAGCCATATTCCGTGCTGGTTACCCGTGATCGTTGCTAGTATTCGCAGTTTGGCTCTTTTCAGCCATGCTTTTCCCCACCTACGGCAAGCCGTAAACTGTGGGGGCTCCTCTTGCTCTTCCCAATCTTTGCTGCGCGGAAGCTTGCGTATGCCGTTGTCGTTGCGGAATCCTTCCCGGCCTGGTCCTCTGCGGACCGTCGTTTCTGCTGCAGGCCTTGCTTCGCCCTCCGTATCGCACTCGTTGACTGCCTCCCAGCACGCCCTGCTTGCGTGGCTGCTCGTCACTCTTTGGCTCGTGCCTCTGGTGGGCTGTTCAGGCTGCTGGTCGTCGACACCCGCGAACAAAAAGCTGACGGCCGAAGAGGAATTGGAAGAACGAGAAAAGAAGAAAAAGAAGCTCGCCGAAAAACCGAAGCCCGATTTCGAGCTGGCCCCGACCATCATCCTGCCGAACGAAGTGGGGCAGGATGTCGAAGAAGATCCCGACAAGAAGGAACCCGCCGCCCCCAAGGTCGTCTTTTACACCAAGCCCGGGCATTGGGTCGCGGGATTGCAATTGGCGAAAGCGAATAACTTTGATTTTCAGGGCGAGCTGCGCACCTATCCGATGGATGCGAACGAGTTGCCGCTCGATGTGCAGTACACCGATTTTCGGCTGAGCATGTCTCGCCCGGCTTCGCTTCCCAAAGGGCAAGTCAAGCGATTCGAAACATTGTTCTTTCTGCCGAAGCGCGACGTCAACTTGAGCAAGTCCTATTCCTTACGCACCGAGTTGCGAGCCAGCCGCAGCTCGCGGCTGCCGGAACTCATCAACGTCGCAGGCAACTCGCTGCGGGAGCATGAGTACTATTTTGTCGTGCTCGCCAAAAACCAGGCGGCATACGTTGATCTGGCCAAGCTCGATTCGTTGCAGTTGCAGGGGAGCGACCTCGGTTCGTTTGCAGCCCCCGGTCAACAGCAGCCCGCGACGCGCTTCTACCACGCGGTCTTTCCGCGCGTCGACAAGAGTGTGCCGCTGCCGTCGCATCCGCTCGCTTGGACGATGATCGCGTACATCCTGTGGGACGATCTTGATCCGACCGTTCTCACCAAGGAACAGCAAACGGCCTTGCTCGATTGGTTGCATTGGGGCGGTCAGTTGATCATCAGCGGACCGAACTCGCTCGATCGCTTAAAACAAACCTTTCTGGAGCCGTATCTGCCAGCGGCCAGCGGCCAGGCGATCACCATCGATGCCCAGCGGCTGCAAACGCTGAATGACAAATGGTCGGTCCCTGCCGCCAAGCCGTTGAAGAAACCCGCGACGATTGTGGTGCTGAAGGATAAACCGCTGGTGGGCGTGGAACTGCAAAAACATCCCGACGCCGAATGGCTCCCCGATACGGGCGAACTAGCGATCGAACGGCGGCTCGGTTCCGGCCGCATCGTGGTCACGGCGTTTTCTCTTTCCGCGATGCCGTATCGCTTTTGGGCGAGCCGCGACAACTTCTTCAATGCGTGCTTGCTGCGGAAGCCAGGGCGAACCTTTGAATTGCCAGCCGATGGGAAATTGAGAATGAGCTGGATCGGTTCGCTGGCGCGAGCACGCGACGATGATCCCCGAATTGCCACGCGACTCCGTTATTTCACGCGAGATGTCGGCAAGATGGGCAATCCAAGCGCCCGCACACCAGCGAAATCAGCGCTCACAAATATCAATCCGGAAACTGAATCGACAGCAGAGGCCAGCGAAGAAAAGCCTCTGCCGAAAATCCCTGGCTTTTTGGAACCTCGACATAAAGATGGGATTGTCAGCGAACGTTTCGCCGGGTATTCGAGCGATGATTTGTCCGGCATGGCCGGCTGGAATGATTTCAGCGGAGCTGCCGATGCGGCACTCGCGGCGCTCAATGACGCTTCGGGCATCAAGATTCCTCGTGCAGACTTCGTGCTCAAGGTGCTGCTGGTTTATCTCGCGGTCCTCGTGCCGCTCAATTGGTTGGTGTTTTGGCTCATCGGCCGTGTGGAGTATGCCTGGGTTGCCGCGCCAGCGATTGCTGTCGTTGGCGCGCTCGCGGTGGTTCGTCTCGCGCAACTGGATATCGGTTTTGCTCGCAGCCGCTCCGAGATTGCTGTGCTCGAATCTCACGCCGGTTACCCACGAGCGCACGTTACGCGGTTCACCGCGCTTTATACCTCGCTGTCGACGAGTTACGACCTGAGATTCGAAGATCCCGATGCACTTGCATTGCCGTTTGCACTCAGCGAGGGATATGCCCGGACGGGTTTGCGGCCTTCAACCGATATCGGCCTGACCCAAGATCAAACGATCGAGCTCAGCGACGTGCAGGTGCAGTCGAATTCCACGGGCAAGCTGCACACCGAGCAAATGCTCAACCTTCCGGCGCCGTTCTTGTTGACGGGCGATGAAACAAAAGGCTGGCAACTCGAAAACGGCAGCGAGTTCACCCTGCGCCAGGCCGGTGTGTTGCGGCGGCGCGAAGATGATCGCGTGGAAGCAGCCTACTTTCCGGATATCGAACCGGGCGCGACAGTGCGTCTGAAATTCTTGCCTGTACCCGACAACGTTACCTGGGTGCCGCAGTGGGATTCATCGCCGATGATGTCGCCGCTTGCCCCCATCGAAGACGAGAACCGCGTCAGCCTGCACCGGCTCACGCAACATGCCGCTCGGCAATTGCAACTCCTCCCTGGCGAAATGCGGCTGATTGCCTGGACGACCGAAACCATGCCCGGGTTGAAGATTCTCCCCGCTTCGTCGCAAAGCACGACTTACACGCTGGTGCTCGTTCATTTGCAAATGCCGCCGCTCCCTGTTCCGGAGCCTGATGTACGACTTCGCGTCGATGTGCTGCAAGATGAAGTCAAAGACGAAGCCGCAATCGAATAGTCCTCGCGATCTCTCTGCTCCAAACTCAGAACCTAAAACTCAAAACTTGCTCCTCCCATGATCGAACTGATCGACTTCGGCAAAGACTATGGCGACTTTCGCGCGGTCGAATGCCTTAATTTGAAGATCGATGCGGGCGAGATGTTCGGCTTTATCGGCCCGAACGGCGCTGGCAAAAGCACTTCGATCCGCTTTCTCGCAACACTGCTCAAAGCGAGCCGCGGTGAAGGGATCGTCAACGGCCACAGCGTGACGCAGGACCCAATGTCCGTGCGGCAGAGCGTGGGTTACATGCCCGATAACTTCGGCGTGTACGACGGCATGAAGGTGTGGGAGTTTCTCGACTTCTACGCTGTCGCTTATCGCCTGCCGAAGAGCAAACGCAAACAAGTCATCGGCGATGTGCTGGAACTGCTCGACCTGGGGCACAAGCGCGACGATTACGTCAACGGCTTGTCGAAGGGTATGAAGCAACGCCTCTGCATGGCCAAGACGCTGGTGCACGATCCGCCGGTGCTGATTCTCGACGAACCGACCAGCGGACTCGATCCGCGGGCCCGAGTCGAAGTGAAAGCCCTCTTCAAAGAACTGCGGAAGATGGGCAAAACGATTCTGATCAGCAGCCACATTCTGTCGGAACTGGCCGACTGCTGTTCGAGCATCGGCATCATCGAACGCGGCCAACTACTGATGCACGGGCCCATCGAGGATGTCTACAAACGGATACGCGGCAACCGGACCGTCGAAGTGCGCTTCGTGAACAACACCGACGTCGGCCTGTCCGTCATTCGCTCGAGTCCCTATTGCCGCCGTGTCGCCATCGATGTGAACAGCTGCGTAGTCGAACTCGAAACCGACGACCGCGGCGTCGCGGAACTCTTGCAGCAACTGATTCACAACAAGGTGGAAGTTCGCAGCTTCGCGGAGAAGGACCCGTCGCTGGAGGATGTATTTATGATGGTGACGAAGGGCTTGGTGACCTAGTTGCTCTGATGATCCCCGCCCGCCTTCAACTGCAGCCGATCAGCAAAACGTTGCTCAACGAAATGTGTGAGCTCTGCGATCGCAGCCGAGTTGGAGCGGGGTGGCAATGCCGCGACACTGCTTGAGCGCTGGCACAGCCGTGCTCGCCGCAAATGCGAGCCGCCTGAGTTTCGTAATTACTGGCGGGCGGTATCGCAAAAGACGTTGGTGCGAGAAGCACTCAATCCGAAGCCGGTTTTTGACCCGCAAGTCACGTTCGCTGAAGCGCTCGCAGTGCTCGCAGCCTTCAACAGTGTATCGGAGTCGGCGCAGGCTTATTATTTGGACTGGCTCAATGCCCAGTTTCCGGGCAGCAACATGAGCGATCTCTTATTTTGGCCCGATGAGTGGTTCGGCGACAAGTCACACTTTCGCGATATCAGTGGAGCCTTTAAGCCCGACGCAAACTTGAATAAAGAGCAAATCATCGGCTACGCCATGGCCAAGTCGGGCCGCAAGCTCGCGGATGCTCCGGAAATCTCGTTGCCATTTCCATTACCGAAACCTTAATTCGCACTGTTGGCATTTGTTCAACTGCCAGTCACTTCGCACGCCGCCGCACCACTGCGGGCGCGCTTTCTCAGCGAATATCGCTTACGAATGGCCAATTTCGCTGTTCGGACCAGAACTTGCTCAGCCAGTCTTGTTGTCGTTGTTCATTCAGGAGCAAGTGCTATGCCCGCGACCGAGATCAAACCCATTCCCGTTTGGCAACGTGTCAAACGGCCTCGCTTCTCGAAGGTTGCCAACAGTGGAGGGTTCGACGCAATCGTCATCGGCGGCGGCATCACGGGTGTGACAACAGCCTATTTGTTAAAGCAAGCCGGCAAGAAGGTTTGTCTACTTGAGCGGCATCGGATCGGCTTTGTCGACACGGGTCTGACAACGGCTCATCTCACCATGGTGACCGATTCCCGCTTAGAGGAACTCGTCGCCAAGTTTGGCGAAGTAGGCGCCGCGCTCGTTTGGCAAGCCGGCGCGCACGCAATCGACCTGATCGAAGCGAATATCAACGAGCTTGAGATCGATTGCCAGTTTCACCGCGTGCCGGGCTATTTGCATGAATCGATTTTGGGGCAGAAAGACGAAAGTAGCGATTTGGAAAAAGACGCGGAGCTCGCGAAGAAGTTGGGTTTTGCTGCGGCCTACATGGCCAATGTGCCATATTTCAACCGGCCGGGCGTGATGTTTCCGAACCAGGCGAAGTTTCATCCGCTAAAGTACCTGATGGCCGTCGCGGCTGCGATCGATGGCAACGGCTGTCGCGTCTACGAACATGCCGAAGTGGAAGAAGTACAGGACGATCCACAGCGCGTGCTTGTCGATGGCCATGAACTGCGCGCCGAATACGTCATCATTGCAACGCATGTACCATTGCAAGGCAAAACAGGCTTTGTGAATGCCACGCTGTTACAGTCAAAGATCTATCCCTACTCGTCGTATGTGATCGGCGCCAAGTTGCCGAAAAAACTGCTGCCAGCTGCTTCGTTTTGGGATACCAGCGATCCCTATTACTATTTGCGCGTCGATCCAGGCAGTCGCAACGATTACGCCATCTTCGGCGGGAACGATCACAAGACAGGGCAAGAAGAAAGTGCGCAGCTGAATTTTGACAAGTTACGCGAAACCCTGCTCAACATCATTCCGCAAGCGAAACCCGACCGGCAATGGTCGGGGCAAGTGATTGAAACCAACGACGGTCTGCCGTACATCGGCGAAACGGCGCCGCAACAATTTGTAGCCACCGGCTTCAGTGGCAACGGTATGGCTTTCGGCACGATTGCGGCGGCAATGGCTCGCGATCGCCTGCTCGACCGAGAAAATCCCTGGCAGCAACTCTTTTCGGTCGATCGCCAAAAGGTCATCGGCGGGACTTGGAACTACGTCACCGAAAACGTCGATTATCCGTATTACTACGTAAAGGATCGGCTCACTCTCCCGGAAAAAGCCGAGCCCGAAACGTTGCAACCGAGTGAAGGGAAGATCCTTGCGATCGATGGCCAGCGCGTGGCCTGTTCCAAGAATGACGACGGCGAGTTGTCGGCGGTTTCTGCCGTTTGCACGCACATGGGTTGTCTCGTCCACTGGAACAACGCCGAGAAGACTTGGGATTGCCCGTGCCATGGATCGCGCTTTCTGGCAAGTGGCGAAGTCCTCGGCGGGCCCGCGGAATCGCCGCTGGAAAAGGTGTCGCTGGAAACTGGCAAACCCGCAGATAAAGAAGCGGATGCCGACTCGCATGCTCATTCCACGCACTAACGAGCGAACATGCATCTGGTCCAAGTGCTGCTGCCGGTGTTTTACAACGACGGCAATCCCGTTGCGCAAGCGCATCTTCTTCACGTTCGTCAGGAATTGACGAAGAAGTTCGGCGGGGTTACCTGCTACTCGCGAGCGCCAGCCGAGGGAATCTGGCAGCAGGCGGACGGCGCGCAGCACGAAGTGCATGACGAAATGATCCTTTTCGAGGTCATGGTCGATTCGCTCGATCGCACCTGGTGGACGGCCTATCGGCAACTCTTGGCGGAGCGCTTTCAACAGCGCGAAATTGTCGTACGCGCATTTGCACTCACGCCACTCTAGTTCGCGCACGCAAGTTGCAAACGTGACTTTCGCACCCGCCAATGTCGCACAGGAACGCAGGTACGGAATTTGGCAGTTTGTTGGCCAAGCTGTTTCCACATCAATCATCTTCTCCACAAATCAGCGACGGAAATTCAACACTCAGGAAGATTTGTGGCTGATCCCGAGATTAAGTATTCGCGCGACATCATTGTGAAGATCACGGCCAGCGGCGTTTGCGGTTCCGACTTGCATCTGCTGGACGGCTTCATTCCCACCATGAAATCGGGCGATGTGCTCGGGCATGAACCGATGGGGACAGGCCGACAAACTGCCATTTGGCGTGTTTATGAACAAAGGGCTAACGATGAAGAGCGGCCAAACGCACATGCAGCGTTATACGCATCATGTGGAGCTCAAAGACGCAGCTGATGCGTACAAAACTTTTCGCGATAAGAAAGATGGCTGCGTCAGTTTTGTACTCAAGCCATAAATGCGCCTCGCATCGCGACTGCTGGCGTGGCGTTTGCAAGCTGCAACGAGTAGCCCTTGCTCACGGTGAGCGTTGGCAAGAATGAATGGACTGTTAACAAGTGAGAAACGGTCATGAGTGCGAGTAATCTCGAAGAATTGTTTTTGGATATCCTGAAAGACACCTATGACGCTGAAAAGCAGCTCACCAAGGCTTTGCCTAAATTGGCGAAGGCAGCGAGCGACCCCGCTTTGAGCGATGTTTTTGAAAGCCATCTCGCCGAGACAGAAGAGCAAGTGAGTCGTTTGGAAAAGATCTTCGCAATGCTGAAGAAGCCCGCCCGTGGCAAAAAGTGCGTGGCCATGCAAGGCTTGATCGAAGAAGGGAAGGAAGTGCTCGAAGAAGAAATGCCGGAACCGGTAACCGACGCCGCGTTGATCGTTGCTGCGCAAAAGTGCGAGCATTATGAGATTGCCGCGTATGGCTCGCTCGCCACGTTTGCTGAATTGCTGGAGATGCCAAACGCTGTGAAGCTGTTGAACAAAACCCTGGATGAAGAAAAAGTCGCAGACGTAAAGCTCAGTGAAATCGCGTTGGCCATCAACTTCGAGGCGCAGCTGGAAGAAGTGGAGTAGGCCCGCGGGGAGGGGAGCCGATTGCGAAGCCTGAATTCTCGTAGTAAAGTCGCCCGTGCCGCCGCAGTTCACTCAGCTGCGTGCGGCGGGCATTGAAAACTTTCTGCGAGAAACTCCATGATCAAGCAATTCATTGCGACGCTCAGTTCGTTGGTAGTTTGTTGTTCTGCGACGATTGCTGGAGCAGAAGAAACGTCTTTGGTCGCGCCCGGCGCAAAAGTGACAAAACTCGCCGGCGATCTGAAATTCACCGAAGGGCCGGCCTGGTTTCCTGCGAAGAAAACGCTTGTTTTCTCCGACATTCCCAACAGCAAGCTGATGCAATGGAATGAAAAAGATGGGTTGTCGGTCTTTCGCGAAAGCGAAGCCTCGAATGGTAATATTCTTGATCTCGAAGGGCGGCTGATTACCTGCCAGCACGCGGGCCGCAATCTGGTGCGCACGGAAACAGACGGCAAGATCACCGTGCTGGCCGACAAATGCGATGGCAAGAAGTTCAACTCGCCTAACGATGTCGCGGTTCGCTCGGATGGAACGCTCTGGTTCACGGATCCCTCCTGGGGACTGACTGGTCCTCATGATTATCCGGGGCATTGGGTCTTCAAACTTGACCCAGCGACCGGTAAGGTCGAACCGGTGATCAAAGATCTGCCGATGCCGAACGGCATTAACTTTTCGCCCGATGAAACTCGCCTGTATGTCGCCGACACCGGCGGCAACGCCAAGCATCCCGATCCCGCTTTTCACAAAAAGCCGGCCGTGATTCGTTGCTACGAAGTGAGCAAGAGCGGCGAACTTGGCAAAATTCTATTTGCGATCGAGCACGGCAGCGACGGGATGTGTCTCGACGTGAAGGGGAACCTCTACACGACACACGGCAAGATTCAGATACATAACCCGGAAGGGAAGTTGATTGAATCGATTGAAGTGCCCGAAGGTCCCGCCAACTGCACCTTCGGCGGCGAAGATATGAAAACCCTCTTCATCACCGCCCGCACTTCTCTCTACAGCGTGAAGATGGTCAACGCCGGCGCGAAACCCGTTGGCGCAAAGTGGTAATCATTCACGCAGGTTTTGGAACGTAGGACGGAGCGTTGCTCCGTCCTACACTATAAAGATGCTTTTCCACTGATTCTGCCAGGATGAAACCATGCGCTCGCCAACGATCTCGGCAATTGTGCTCGTCGGTTTTTCTACTTTGTTGCCCGCGGCCGAAATCTCCGAATGGCCACAATTCCGCGGCCCCGCGGGCCAAGGTCACGCCACCGCGGAAAAACTGCCGACAAGCTGGAGCGAGACCGAGAACGTCGTTTGGAAGTGCGAACTCCCCGGCAAAGGATGGTCGAGTCCAGTGATCGCCGGCAATGAAATCTGGCTCACGACCGCTGTCGACTCGCCCATCAGTGAAGCAGAAAAAGCCGAGCGATTAAAAGGGACCACCAACTCGCAACCGCTGATTGTCTCCGGCAAACTTAGCTTACGGGCACAATGCGTCGATCGCGCGACGGGCAAGTTGCTGCACGATGTCGAATTGCTTGTGGAACCGCGGCCACAAGGCACGCACGCGACGAATTCTTTCGCCAGCCCAACGCCGGTGATTGAAGCGGGCAAGTTGTATTGCCACTTCGGCGCGTATGGCACCGCTTGTCTAGACACGGCTACGCGCAAGTTAGTTTGGACGAATCGCGATCTTGTCGTGCAACATGAAAACGGTCCGGGTAGTTCTCCTGTGATCTGGGGCGACCTGCTGATCTTTCACTGCGACGGCAGCGATCAACAGTTTATCGCGGCGCTCGACAAGCAGACCGGCAAGCTCGCTTGGAAGACTGATCGCAGCGGCACGATGAACGCGAATCCGCAATTAAAGAAGAGCTACGGCACGCCGCTCGTGGTGGAAGTTGCCGGCCAGGAACAGTTGCTCTCGCCAGCGTCGGATTGGCTCTATGCCTACGATGCTGCTGGTAAGGAATTATGGAAGTTGCCCTACGAAAAGCTCGGTTTCTCGCTCGCGCCGCGGCCAGTGGTCGGTCATGGCATGGCCTATCTCTGCACGAGCTTCATGCAGTCTGAATTGCTCGCGGTAGACCTGAGTAAAGGGAAGCCGCAAGTCGCCTGGCGGTATGGGCGACAAGTGCCGCAGGTTCCTTCGCCGCTGCTCATTGGATCGGAAATTTATTTGGTCAGTGACAAGGGAATCGCAACCTGCCTGGATGCATTGACCGGCGAAGTGAACTGGACGGAACGAATCCCCGGCAACTATTCGTCGTCACCACTCTTTGCGGCGGGGCACATCTACTGCTCGAACCGTGAAGGTGAAACGACGGTGCTATTGCCCGGCAAGAAGTTTCAACTCATCGGCAGCGGCAAGCTCGATGGTCAAATCATGGCTTCGCCGGCAGCTGTCGGTCGCGCACTTTTCGTGCGGACCGACAAAGCTCTTTATCAGTTGGGATTGCCCAGGTAGCTGCGTCAATCTTTTTTCACGGCATTGGCGATCGGTACTTCACAAAACGTCAGTGCCGCGATGCCGTCTTTGCCATAGAGCAAATTGTCGGGGCTCCAGGCTTTGCTATCGAGATAGGTCACGCGCGTCGCCTTGGATGGTGATTTCAAGCGGAGGACGATGTCTCCTTCATACACGGCGCCTGATTCCACTTGGTTCGGCTCTCCCTCCAAGTGGAACTGGCTGACGAGCGCGTTTTGCCAGGCCATGTGCTGGTCGAAACGCAGAATCAGTTCGCGGCGATCGGCCGAAAACGTCGCCTTTTGCAGATTCGGCGGCCGAATGTCTCGATAAAACTTTTCGCCGTACTGCTCACTTTGGATGAGGGGCGCAAGCAACCGGGCGAACTCCGCATATCCCGCAGCAGGAAAGTGACAACCGCCGGGAGGTTTCACGCCGCAGGTCGACATGATGCTGAGGTTAGAAAACAACTTCGGCAGATTCCGCTGCACTTCGCGCAGACGATTGTCCGAACCATTGATGCCCATCGAGCACGACTTGGGCCAGACCTGAAACATGTAAAGCGAGTTGGCATTCGGATAGTCCTCTTTCCAACTCGCGGCCAGATCGACGAAGTACTGTTGATAGGTTTCGTATCCATATCCACCTGTCGGACCATCGGCGCCTTGGTCGTTTTCGCCTTGATGCCAAATAATACCGCGGACACCATGCGTCAGCCTGGCTTGTTGCGCTCGCCACAACATGCGGCCGTAAATGGTCTTCACATCGGTGGGATCATCGTTGTTCCGCTGATGTTGATCGATCCGCGTGCCGCCGACGGCGCCGTTGATGAAACAGATTGGCAGCTTGGCGCTTTCGACCAGGCGACGTCCCAACTCCATCCCCCAGTAACCGATCTCTGCCTTGCCGCCAGGACTGCGGGCTTCAGCCGGTGCCCACAACTTCAGTCGCGCACCTTGCGGGCCGCCATCCGTTGCCCCAAACGTGCGGACCCATTCGTTCGATTTGAGTGGATTCTCTTTGCCAAAATCCGTCGCGACTGCGTTCGATTGGCCGATGATCAGATACACATCGCCGCAAACGATGTTGGCGGCCGTGTGCAGGATCCTTTCGCGCTCGCCATTTTTCACGCCGAACTCGGTGCGATACTTGATCAGCCCCGCCTTGATCTTGGTGGCGATTGCATATTTCTTCTCGGCGGCCGATGCTTTCTCCGTAATAATCAACTTGTCATCGGCGAAGACGCGTAGAAACACGGATTCAGCCGGTTCGTCAAGAACACCGGTGTAGTGAATCGTACCTTCCTTGCCGAGCGGACCACCTTCGCGTGCGATGAACTGGTTGTCTTCGGGTTGCTCACTCGCGGCAACTGGACGAGCAACGATGCCCCAACTGGAGTGCTGATTCACCACGACTTCGAGCGTCTTTGTCACCGGCGGGCCACCGTTGTCAATCTCCACGCTGATCCTCAACCGGCCGTTGCCGAGAGCTCGCGTGAGAATCAGCTTGCCCGGAACAACTTGCTTGCCGACAGCAACATTGTCGGTCGTCCAGACATAATTCAACGGCGCACCGCTTTGCGATTTCAATTGTTCCAGGTTGGTGATTTCCGGAATGATTTCGAGCGGTTGCTTGCCATCCCAGCTTTGCGATTTCTGCCTGGTGATTTGCAGCGGCAAGTCGAGCGTGAACTCCGGCTCTGCAACTGCTTCGCGAATTGCAACTTCGATCGTCTTGGTTTGCACTTTGTCCGGAAAAACCGCTTTGCAGATCAAGGTCGCCTTGGCGTCGCCAACGACGCGCCCTGCGGCGAGCGAATAGGTGAAGCGATCGGTGGCGACCACGGTTTCCTGCTCACCCCGTTTCAGAATCCAAATCAGCTTTTGTGCGCCACCGGCTTTAACGGTGACTGCGGCAGACTTTCCTTCGGCAATTTCGAGCTTGGCAGCGGAGACAGAAAAATCACTGCCAGGCTGCACCAGCGGACCAACGAGCATTTGGTTTGGCTTTTGATTTTCGTATTGCAGTTTGATCCAGTCCGCCGTGCGAGTGACCTTCGACACTCGCACTTCATCGATATCGCCCACAAAGTCGTAGTTGTGATACCAACCACCGAGGAACAGACGTGCGGGATTGCGAATGTTGAGTGGCGCCCCCTGGCTGCGATTGGTGCCCGCGAGTTTGCCATTGATATAGAGCTTGGCTTCTCCCTTTTCGTACGTGTGCACCGCCTGAGTCCATTCGCCGAGCGGACTCTTGGCCTCACTCTCAACATTGCCGCCCGAGAAATAGCAGTCCATCCGCACATGCGGCGGGCTGCGATATTGCATCACGACTTTTCCCTGCGCTTGCTCGTTCCCCCAGCCAATGATGGTGACATTCGGCTTCTCCGCGCGAAACCAGGCTTCCGTGCTATGGCTATCGGAACCAACCGGAAGCCCTTCGATCTTGTCGCCGCCAAAGAGGCCTTTGCCGCCTGGCAAGTGACGCGCGGTGCCAATCATGCCGACCGTTGCAGTGGTCCCCGTGTCATTCATCGTGAGCAAACCGGTTTCGTCCCTCACCGGTTCGGTCATGTGCCAGATACTGAGATAGCCGTTCGCAGCGCTGAACACTGCCTGTCCGCTTGATTCGCTCTTGGCCGCTACGTTCCCCCAGTGCACACGAATCATCTGCCGCGCATTACCGCTGACTTTGGGAATGCGCACCCAGAGTTGAGCTTCCCCTTTTGCAGAGTCCCAGGTTTCAATCTGATAGGCGAGCGGCTTGCCGTCGCTTGCAGTAAAGCGAATGTCCTCACCCTGCTTTTCTGCTTGGCTGAAATCAAACCAGTCGCGCAGCAAACGAATGAGCACGGGAAAATCTTCGAGCACCGCGCCCGCCGGCAGATTGGCTCCCTCCGGCGTGGTCAGCAGCCACATCTCGCCAGCGTGACGCCAATCGTTGTATGACTGCGCGTGAGCATTGGTCGTAAGCAACAAGAGAACCAGCAAGATCGACAGCGTGACAATCGAAATTCGCAGCATGAGCAGGTCTTTGCAGGAGAGGTCGAATAGAGCCTCGGCTATCATCACTTCCCGCTGCATCGACTGCAATGCGCCGCAATGCAACAATGATGTTCGTAACGATGACTGAGGAATACTCATGCCAGATGAAATCCCCGCCGATCACGAACAACGTTTTAAGGAAGCTTGCGCAGCCCGCGATCAATTTGCCCGCGCGCTTGGTGCAGTGGATTCCGATGTGCTGGCACCCTTGCTGAACCCAGAACGATTCCTGAATGGCCCGATCTGGCCCGCACATCGTCAAGCCTGGCGTACGATTCGACGGCCTGGTTCAACCATCATCCTAAGCGATGGCTTATCAGATCCATTTCCTGAAGTCGCCGAACCGAATGTGGGCTTCGGCCTGGAAGTGCTCGTCGAAAGCAGCGATGTCCTGCCGCTGGCGTTGCAGCGGAGTTGGCTGTTTGATTTGGTGCACGGCGTTTCCCAGCAATGCGCCGATCATGGCGGCATTCGAGAGATGATCGAGCGACTCGGCATTATTTCGCTGGAACTGCCCATGGCTGATGAGTTGCCTGGCATGCTCAACGAGCACGGCCGCGCCGGTGTGCTGCTGGGAATCTCGCCGCCCGATCTGGAACAAGAATTCTCCACACCCGGCGGTTCGGTGCGAATCATCACTGCGAAGCTGCTGTGGTCTAGCGAACTGCACTACATCATTAGCGGCGGAAAGGCTGCGCGCAACGATCTGGCAGATCGCTTTCAAAGGGATGTCAGCTACCACCATTCTTCACTGCTGCGCGAGCCGGTGATCTGAATCTTCTCCACACAACGACTTTTGAGACTCGGTCAACCAGCAGAGCTACCATGACCACCTACAACATCATCGATCTGGCGAGAGAAGCCGAGCCACCTGCGGACGGCATTTTGAGCCGCACTGTTTTTCAAGATGATCGAATAAAAGCGGTCTTCGACTTCGGCCAGGGTCAAGAACTTTTGGAGCACACGGCTGCCAAAGGGCAGAGTTCTCGAAAGTAGGTGGGAAATCGGGTCTGCTAGAGAGTGGTTCGCAAAAGGGG